>CBFIDD010000002.1:0-450520 GCA_965661285.1 Candidatus Poseidonia sp. | reverse complement strand
GTCGTGACCGCCGGCGTAAGCGGGGAGCGCAGAATCAACGCCATGGATTTGTTTGTAAGCGCCTTCCACGCACCAGAAGCAACCTCCGCCAACGATCATGCGTTCCATGGTGGGAGCAACACGACATGGCTTTTGAAGGTTTGATTCAGGCTTTGAGCTTCCGCAGTCAATCGTTCAAAACCACCTTAAGCGTCCCTGCCTTCATGTCGCTCATGGGTCGCGATGCCATTTGGCTGGTCTTGGTCATGATTCTCGGTGCCAGCCTGCTGGTGACGATGGTGCCTGAAGACGAGACCGAGGAAGAAACCGTCGAAGAAAGCACGTGTTTGGTGGGCACACAAAAAGTGCTCAATGCCTCAGCGGCGAACGGTTTTGATTGTGTACCTCTGGACCCGCATGCCATGTTTCACACGCATCCTGCCCCCGTGTTGTCGGTCAGCAATGTGATTGACAACGGTTCCACCATCGCCATCCTTGGCGATGTCGACCACCTCCATCCCGATGAAATCAATGTCACATTGAGCGTAGAGGAGGATGTTTCCATCTCCACACAACCCAACATGGACGGCGCCTGGTCTCTTTTTGTGCAAAGCAGTGCCGAACAGATTTACCTCAACATCACGGCCACCCACGATTTGGAGGAGACAATCTCAAACACCACGTTCATCGAAATCAACCGAACAACTTCCGAAAACGAAACCAATCAAGCCGACGAAAATGACAGCGGGACCGATGACGGGACCGATAACAACAGCGGAAACGAAACGGGCAACAACACCAACAACGGGACGAATGAAAACAACGGAAACAGCACCGGAAATAGCACTGGAAACGAAACGGACAACGGCACCGATGACCCGCCGGGACCCACTCAACCCACCTATGATCCTACCGATATGGGCCAGTTTTGGCTTGATGTGTTCCGCTGTCAATCTGGTCAGAACATCACACAGGTTGATGATTTAACGACCACAGCAGTGGAAACGCACGAGTGTTCGGTCAGCATCACGATGAACTCGACCCACATCACCATTGCAGCCAACGGTTTGCCCGACCACGATTTTGAATCGACATTGGCGTGCTCTCAGGGCAACGATTGCACCCGTGCGCAGAACTACGAATGGACCATTCCACGCTCGCCGGTCAACGACACGACGGCAGGTCACGATGCCACGAATTGTCCGGAAGCGAATGGCGATTACGAGTGCGCCGCGGCTCTCGGCGAAGTGGCGATTGCCATCAACGGTGTTCCGTTCTACGGCCCCGAAGACGGGCCTGGTGGTGATGCCGTAGCAAGTCAGCATGGCGCCTACGAGGAAGACCGACAGCCGATTGAACTCGGCGTGTGCCATGCTCACAACGGCCAAGGAGGTACCTTCCATTACCATGCTGACGCCAATTGCCTTCACTGGCACCCTGAAGAAGGTGAGGACATGTTCGACTACGATATCAGCACCCCTGCTGCCGTAGCACAGAATACCGCTAATGGAACACATTCAGCAGTGATTGGTGTTGCAATGGACGGCTACCCCATCTACGGACTTTGGGGCTATGACGACCAGATGAATGTCGTTGAGATGAAAAGCTCGTACAAACTCAAGGAGGGCGAAACGGGCTACAACGGGATTGACGATTATGTCTACGTTCAAGGACTCGGCCATCTTGATGTGTGCAACGGGCATTTCGGGCCAACCCCTGAATTCCCTGATGGCATCTACCACTACCATTCCACCATGATGAACGGGGAGGGCGACATGGGCTTCCCGTACTTCCTGCTGTGCTACCACGGCGAGACCTTCCTCGATGAAGGAGGAAGCGGCGTGGACTGCTCTGGATTTGGAGAAACATGGGGTCCAGGAATAGGGCCACCTCCTCCCGGTTGTGAGGGCGGCGGCGGCGGTGGCCAAGGCGGACAAGTTTCCGAAGTTTCGCTTGTCTCTGCCCCTGTATTCTCGCCGGTGGCCATGATGTGGATGCTGGTTTTGGGCTTGCTTTTCCTTAGACAACGGCGGAATTAAACCACTCCACATCCAATGTTTATGAGGCCTCAGAGGCGCTTTAGAGCATGCGAACGTGCGACCGATGCAGAATGCCATTGATGGGAAGTCGATGCCACCGTTGTAACTCTACCCAGCGCAGTCGTCGCTGTGAAATCTGTAATCGCTCGTCCTATGGCCTCCGTACTCCGAATGGATCAGATCGGGCCATGTGTTGGTCGTGCCGAAAAAAGAAGGCTGAGTGATTCTATAGAGTGGCGGACGTGCCGAGCCAAAAACCGAGGTGGTGAGCAGTGAATCGGTTTTGGCAGCACGGTCCACTTCGTTGATATAAATCAACAAAAGAAGAAGTGGACGTGCCGAGATTTGAACTCGGGGCCTCTACCATGCCAAGGTAGCGATCTTCCAACTGATCTACACGCCCATGTGGGTGCTTTCGCAACCCGCCGACCGGCCCCGCCATGATAAGGATTCCCGACTTTCATCCCGCTGACCCAATGGCATAGAACGCAGAGGAGGTGAGCGTCAAGCCTCTTGAAGGGGGTGCTTCGTGGCCTAAGCATGGGCGAGGAAAAGCGTGGGCCACTCGCCGACACGCCGGTACCCACCGATTCACCCAGCGTCCCCGAAGACGTGGTGGATGCTGTGCTTGCGGCCCTTTCCGGTCATGTTGAAGCCGTGTTCTTGCCGTGGATTGCCGACCGCTTTGTTGTTGAATGGTTGGACGTGAACGATGACCGCTTGGGCATGACTCGGTTTGAAGAGGGCAGCAACGAACTTATCCGTCGTCGTCGCCTTCGCCTCGACCCCGGAGAAGTCACCATCGGCTTGCATCCTGCCTTGCTCGAAGATGATGCGCTGTACCGCCACACGTTTGCGCACGAACTTTTCCATGCTGCGGGGCTTATGCTCCACACCGACCTTCACGACCGATTGACCAACGAAGTAGCACCCTCGCCAGCGATGAAGGATTCACCGCTGCTTCAGAAGATGCGCTCGGCCGTCTTGGATAATCTGAAAGTGCAACAGTGGACGTGCAAGGTGTGTGGATTCTCGTGGAAACGGACGACGGTTCGCCGCCCGACACGCTGTTTGAAGTGCGCACGCCCCTGGTAAAGATGGCACACCCTTCAAGTATGGTCGGCTCAGCCCGAAGACTGGACGTATAGTGTAGTCTGGATATCACTTCGGCCTTCTAAGCCGAAAACCCGGGTTCGAATCCTGGTACGTCCGCTCCCCATTTGAAGTCCGTACCCCGCGAAGCGTGTAGGCCGTCCCTTCGTTGATTTGGAGTCCGAACCTTTCTGAACCGGTCCAGCCACTCTGGTTGCGCCGTCCCTTCAGTTGTTTTCATTTTGGAACGGGTATGTGCGTTTTCCCATGCCCTTCTGAAAGAAGGTGAGAATCCGAGATCAGCGGTGGTAATGGGTGCCGAGAAGGCGCTGTTGGCCACCAACGGTAAGGCGATGATGAGGCAAAGTACAGAGACCATCCACGGTTTCAGTTTCATTTCAACTCATCCTCTGTTGTTTCTCAGAAATCCGAAGACGATGCCGTCTGGTCGGCAAATTGAGCCAGCATCGGTTCTGTTGAACTCTCGGAATGGAAATCGTTGCCCGCCAACATGCCAAGCCCCTTTGCTGTAATAGCGAGATGATTGCCAAGGCCCTGACGTTGCTTGGTCACCAGTTCATGCTTAACCAGAACCCTGACGTGGTAGGACACCAATTGCTGCGAGATTCGCAGCGATTTCGACAGCCATCGTCCGGATACCGTCTTGCTCGGTTGTTCGCTCATCTCTGCCAGTCGCATGAGAATGCGATGGGGGATGGAATCCTCGACCAGTGAGATTTCAGGCGTAGGAAGCTCTTCGGGAGCCAAGTGATGAGGAATGTCGGCGGTGTAGAATCGAACGAAGCGACCATCCGAACGTTGCCAAATGAGCCCTTCACTCTCAAGGATTCTCAAATGGTGGGCCGCTTGATTGTTGCCCATGCCAAGCAGTTGAACCAATGCCGAGTAATGGATGCCTTGGTTCACCGAGAGGACACCAACGATCTTTCCACGCTGGTAATCACCGTCTTGCGTTTTCCGTTTCGTGGCCAGCACAAGCCCAAGCAACGCCCACCAGCGTCGAGAGATTGGATAGCGGAGCGATTCCGAACTTGCAAACGTCAATGCTACCAGGGATACGGAGGTCGTCGCGGCCACTGCTGGCCCATAGGTGGCGACCCATTCTCCAGCACTTCCAGTTCTTTCCGATTCAACCGGTTGAAACGTTGATTCTGGCTGAACTTCGTCCTCGCTGCTGCGATCGGTTGTGTTTTCCAACGGCTCGTCCGTCTTGTTCACGGGCTGATATTGTGGCGTTAAGCCGAGAACGGTAAAGAACTCCCCATCCTCGTTGTCGTAGACGTTCAGCACGTAGACCAAGGCATGGGTGCTCGTCGTGTTCAACCAAGTGGTCACGTTGAGACCATCATTGGTGTCAACGACTTGGAATTCATCGGCGGTTGGGGTGAGTACGAGAGCTTCAATTTGGGCAAAATCCCCCTCCTCCACCAACACATACTCCTCATCATCAAGCCAATACAAGTCTGCATTCTGCCCTTTCCATTCTTGGAATTCATCGTCCTCTGCTTGCATGAAGAAGACATCCTCGTCTTCGGCCATGAGGTATGCAGCGAGCAAACGGTTGCGGCTGTTGGAGTTGTTCAAGATCAACAACGGTTCATCATCGACGATTTCAAACTGACTTTCGTTGGTCCTGTACACGGGTTCGCAAAAGACGGTGGCGTTTTCGATTCCATCCGGTGCCAGTGGGTGTTGCCACTCGACCGTCCATTGTTCCGACATTCGAGTTTCATCATCGTACCATTCGACATCAATGAGATTGACGTTGGTTGGTGAAAAGGCGAAGATGAGCTCTTCATGTTCATCCCAAAGGGAATCTTCAGGGATGTTGACCCACTCTGGCGGTACATTGTGAAGCAAGCTGTACTTCGCTGCCCCATCAACCTCACAATCGGTCAAGAACACCGTTTCATCCTCCATTGAAGGATGATCTGAATTGGATGATGCGGTGACAGCGCTCAGGCACGGAATCAACAACACGGCGATGAGAATCGCAAGGGTGCCGTACCGTGTCGTTTTCATGCCAATCCCAATTCGCTGGTCGCTCATTGCTTCACTTCAATGGTTTCTCTCAGCGTTCATCCTCGGAGTCCGCTGACTCGTTGTCCCGAGCAGCTTCATCTTCCTTGTCTTCAGATTCTTCGTCCTCTTCGAACCACTCTTCAAGGATTGAATGGAAATCGTCTGCGTCAACGGTTTCTGTCTGCTCGTCTCCGTTCTCATCAACGTAGGTGATGGTGACCTCTTCGGTTTCAAAATTCATCGTGATGCTGAGAACTTCCTCGTCTTGGCCCGAGCCTTCATCCTCGTCCTCATCGGACCAGTCGTCTTCATCTTCGTCCGAGCCTTCGTCCTCGTCCTCGTCGAACCAGTTTTCTTCGTCCTCGTCAGCACACGGATCATCTTCATCTTCCATCTCGGCCATGAATTCTTCCAGGCCCATCGTTTCGGTTTGCTCATCTCCGTTCTCATCAACGTAGGTGATGGTGACCTCTTCGGTCTCGAAGTTCATGGTGATGCTGAGGACTTCCTCATCTTCATCAGCACCTTCGTCCTCGTCCTCATCGGACCAGTCCTCCTCGTCTTCGTCAGCACCTTCGTCTTCGTCCTCATCGGACCAGTCGTCTTCGTCAGAGCCTTCGTCCTCGTCCTCATCGGACCAGTCGTCTTCGTCTTCATCAGACCAATCATCTTCATCTTCTTCAGCACACGGGTCTTCTTCCTCTTCCATCATGATCATGAATTCTTCCATGCCCATGCGCTCGGTTTCAACGGTGCCGTCATCAGACGTTGCGGTGACGGTGACCTCTTGGGTTGCTTGGTCACCTGCGATTTCGTAAACCGTCCCCTCTTCGTCTTCAAGGGTAAATGAGAAATCCTCTGAACCGCTAAAGTTGAGGGATTCGAACGCGAATGACACGTCCGAAACAGTGAGTGAAGTGGATGCCTCTTCTTCCTCACCAGTAGTGGGTGTGGTTTCATCTTCGACGGAATCTTGTGAGAGGGTGCTGTCCGATTCAACGGGATCGGTGCCGGAATCATTTCCGGAAGCGGAAAGCATTCCATTGGTGTTGTTCAGAACAAGCGCAGTTCCACTGGCGGCCACGACCACCAGGAGCGCTGCGATTGCCCAACTGAGCAGGCTTGTTTTGTATGCGGGGGTTTCTCCAAGCATGACCTAAACGATGGACGTGGTATATAGTAGGTTATTGGGAGGAAGTGTTTGAACCCCCTTCGCACGATGATTTTCCTCAATGCCGATGAGCATCATTTGCCGAATCTCCCATTCTTCAGCCAGATTGAAACTCTTTCTATGACACTTTTGTGTATGGGGCGAGAGATGAGTTTCCTTAATCCAATCTTGATGTTTATCATTTTTTTTGCCGCACTAGTTCCACTATCTGATGCAAATTCAAACATCATCCTCAATGCATCATTCGATCCGAATGTTTCTTCATCCATTTTGAGGTAGACCTCGCCTTCATCTGAAAGCAAAATACGCTCATCTTCGCTGATGTATCCCCAGGCACGATAGTTGAGGTATGAAGAATCTCGAACGCCAACTCTCAATGCTGGTTCAGGTGGGCGGAATGTGCCGATGTCGTCCTCGTTCAACGAGACCAGTGGACGTGTATCAGCATCATAGTCATCGGGTTGCTCGTTAAGGAGCCTCAGCTTGTCAAGCAAATCATCGGGAAGTTCGTCGTTTGCGTTTCTGCTCATGGTAGCAAGCCTCCAAAGAATTCAACCAGTGCTTTGGCGAAATCCACTTGGTCGCTTTTCGCCTGATTGTGGGTTTCGCAATACAGCGTGAGGTTCCAAATGCGTTGCGGCCCACCCAAAGAGAAGGGAATGAAACGGTGGTCGTACTGCAACCTCGTCGTTGCCGTGCATCGTTGCCTGAAGTTGTCGATGTGGGTGCAGCGCCCCCGATCTCGCAAGGCTACGGCAATCTTCACATCCTGTGGAATGTGCCTCGAAATCTCTTGGTGGAGGATGTTGCGCTGGACGAATCGCATCGCCGTCAAGTAAGCCTCTTCACCTGCTTTGGCGATGATACTTACTTCGTCACCCTCATCCCTGAGAACGCTTTGTTCGACGGCATGCAACACCTGGTCAAACCGTACATTCCCTAAATTCAGCGACATTGGAGGAGGTGGTAGGGTTGCCGGAACGACTGGTGCAGGAAGTGGTTGTGGTTGCTGAATCAGCAACAAACAATCCGGCATTCCTTCCCAAGCCTTCAGTCGAAATCCGAGTCCACGAACGAGGTAAATCTGCGAAGAAGGGCGTTTCGGCTTTGGATTTAGTGGGACCATGGTGGCCATGGATTGACTGACCATGGCGGACCATTCCGCAACGTGCATACTACGGCGAAATTTCCCCGATTTGACCGTCACTTTGCTGGCGTTCGTGGTGATTTGAAGCGATGCGAACTTGACCAAAACATCACCACCTCTCTGCATTGGGCAATGTTTGGTCAACCTTCGACCGAACTTCGGTCAACGCTCGGTCAATCTTCGGTTGAACTCCGGTTGAAAAGGCTGCGAGGAGGCTGGTTGCCTCGTCTATGAGTCCTGTTAGAAGCAAGGCGTGAGCTGACCGAATGGTTGCTTCAAGTTGAGCCACTTGGGTTTGGGGAGCGGAGACTGGTACGTCCGTTTCCTCGTCATCTGTCTGGGGATTCGTTGATTCGATAACGGAGTGATTCAACAAAAACTTCTTTTTTATTCGTGATGTGTATCAATCGTGGACGAGGAAAACCTCCTGTTTATTGGGGCAATCCTCAGCATTGCTTTGGGGGGTCTCTCACTCCGCCTCGTTCGAAAGAACGTCAACCTTCCTTGGAACGAGGCCATGGCTGCCCACATCCTTTGCCTCATGTTCGTGACCAAGGGCGTTCAAAACGCTGCATTCGGTTATGTGAACTCAGATTCAATCGGGGATGTGTGGCAGTTCTGGTTCCAAATCGCCGCCTCCATGGATTACATCTTTGAATCAAGCATCATGGCCATCGCTTTGCTCTATCCGGTTCCGTTGTTAAGGAACATAAAGCAAATGAAAATCGGTTTGGGGCTCGTTGCGGGTCTTGCCTTGTTCCGACTTGTTCTCGATGTCATTGGTTTGAATTTCACCATCATCGGACTCCCTGGCGTGTTTTACTACTTTGTCGCACTCGTATGGGGTTCGGTTTACGTCAAATTTCGATTGATTCCTCTTGAGGACTCGAACCCTTCCACACAAAACATTGCGCTGGTTGCTGGCTTGTTCACGACCCTCGTTCTTGGACATGTTTGGATGTGGTGGCCTGGTTTTCTTCTCCAATCAGAATACTTTTACTTCCTTGACCCGTTTGGTATGTTGAGTTCCAATGTTACCAATTACATCTGGGTTGCAGGATACGCTGTTGGAATTGCAGCAGGTCTCGCCATCCTCGTCGTGGAAATCTACCAGGCCATGAAAGGCAACATGAACACGCTGTTGTACATCATTGCGCCTTATTTCGTGTTGGGTATCGTTGGATTTTTGATCTATTCTCAAGGGACCGCATCAGGCTTCGGCGTGCAAAATGAAACAGATGGAGCCGTCCAGTTGTGGGCGACCTTCACGACGAGCATGCATTTTACCATCATTCGACCGTTGATTGCCATGTACGTCCTGCTCAGATTTGGGCTGATTGAAATCAACGATGAAACAAAACCGCAGGCAAAAACGATGTCAATTATTTTGATTGTGGTCGCAACATCCGCCATTCTTGAGTTGGTTCAATCCATCATTCCCATCAATCAGATGATCACGGCAGCGCTTCTCGGCATCATCATTGCTCTGGGGTTGGGGTGGGAAGAAAAATCGTTCCAAAGCGTCGTTTCAAATACGGCACAACTTCGAGAAAATGTCGATAACAGATGGTTCCCGGAACTTGATATTCCTCGACGAAGCATCGGCAGAATCGAAATTGCCTGTTTGCTTTACAGCTTGGTGAGCTTGCTCATCTCGTATTATGTATGGGAATTCGATGTCATCATCGGACTGCAACTTACGCGAGGTGGCTAACATGACGCAGAGTGAGAACGTCCTGTCCGATCTCTTCTCACATGATGGTTCACGGAGAAACCTCACCGTCTACCTCACCGTCCTGGCCGTGGGTTTGCTCTACCATGCGAGTGTGTTTTGGTTCATCATGGGCGAGGAGATTCAAGCGAAGGATGATGAAATGAGCTACACCATTGTGTTCGAGGAATCCTCCGAATCTTTTTCGGATGCAAGGACGATTGAGGACGGTGAAAAGGAAACGTTGACCTTCACGGCACCCGATGAACTCTTCAACGCCAACAGCGGGTTCGGGCGCCTCATCATCGCCATCTCCTATGCAGAGACCTCGGGAGAATTCGCTGACCCGTGTGATACCGTTTCTGCCGACCTCACACTCACCGACGTCCCCGCAGATTGGAGTAACGGCAACAACGAACTGAGCGGAGTCTCATCGGATTGCGAAACCATTCTCCTCACCCTCTATGTCTATCCAGGGTACGATGGTCAATCAAAAAACGTCACCGGAATGGATGCGTCTCACTGGAGCGATGAATGGTCTGATGATTCGTACGGGCAAGGGACGTTTGAGTTGGACATTGAGGTCATCGTCAACGAACCCGCTACCTCGGGAATCCCCACTGTTTCTGATACGGATGAGCAAGTGGAGGTCTCGTGGGATGCTGTGTTCTTTGATGTATCGGTTGAAGCGACCTCCAAATGAGCGCATTTTACAAGGAGATGATTGAGGTGCTGGTCATGAGTGATTCCCGGGGACGAGCGGCGTTGATGTCCGTGCTTCTGTTGATGCTTTGCCCGGTATCGGGTTGCATCTTTCCGGAGGCAGCCGTTCCTGCAACTGAGGTCAATGAGCAAGAGCCTCCACCTTCCGAGGCCAGCAACCTTTCCACGGAATGCATCGAGTTTCGAGGCGTGGAGCGCTGTTGGATGCTTTTGGTGCCCGCAGGGCTCTCTCCCGAGGAACCCGTGCCTTTGCTCCTTGACCTCCACGGGTACGGGCACACCAGCGCTTCGCAAATGAACATCTCTTCGTTTGCCGCCTTGGCGGTTGAAGAACGCTTTCTTGTGGCCTACCCCCAAGGTTATGATTCATTTTGGGGATTGGGATTTGATGGCATTGAAAATGACCTCGACGATGTCGGGTTTTTGACAGCCGTGATTGAATCGGTCTCCAATGCCTATCCCGTTGATGAAGCAAGGATTCACATGACGGGTTGGTCCAACGGATGCAAAATGACACAGCGTTTTGCCGTTGAGACACAAGGTGTTGTGGCTTCCATTGGCTGCATGGCGGGATACTTGATGACAGATGCCCCGTCCTCATACATCGCTCCCGTCCCGTTCATGGAGGTCCACGGTGTGCTGGACACAACGGTGAGTTATGCCGACAACACGTGGATGACCATGTATTGGTTCCAAAACACGGTTGGATTCAACAAAGGTGCGATGCAGAATCTCGAGTATTGGTCCGATATCAACGGTTGCAGTGGCGACTTTCCTGAAGTCATCACGGTCACCGCTGACTACGATATCCGAGGCTACTCAGATTGTTCAGCGAACGCCGAGGTGAGGCTGATGAGTTTGTTTTCTTCTGGCCATAATCCATACCTCTCCGGTAATCCCACCAACACCCCGTCATCTGCCATCCTCTGGGACTTTATGTCTCAGTTTAGCCTCCCGTGACGATACATCAACCCACGTGGGGTTCTTGGTTGACCAAGAACGGTTGGCGCGCGGCAAAAAAAACACAGCGATATAAACCCCGCAATGTTATGTTGAACCATGTCGCAAGATAAAATGGACAACGCCGCCGCTGTGCCACTCGCCAACGGTCTCGGATTCGTGTTTGGAATATTCGGAGTGGTTGCCATCTTTATTCAGCAATCCCTTGCCGTCTTCCTGCCGCTTCTGTTACCACCGCTCGTGTGCGCCGTCTTCTGCGTGTTGCTTTTCAACGCCCAGAAGAAGATCAACGAAACACCCGAAACGGTTGCACCGGTTCGAATCGACGTCATTTAGGCGCTACGTTGTAACTGGCTCGCAGACCAAGGGCCACAGCCCCACCTGTGTCCTCAATTGAACACCCGTCGAGCGAGCAAGAAACCTGCGGCCAACGCTCCACCAAAAACACCCATTTCCACCACGGTGTCAATGAGTTCCTGGGCGCGACCAACCACCACTTCTTGCGAGCCCAACAGGCCGCCCGTGAGGCGATGCCAATCGACGATCAGGATGTTTCGGGATTCAAGAAATTTCAACAGGATGAACTGGAGAATCAACATGTTGCGCACGGTTTTGGAAGCGACCTGTACGGCCATGCCGACGAGAAAACCGATGATGACACCTTGGGTGATGTTCTCTGCGAGCAGGGATGGGAGGTCCATGCGTAGGGGTTGATGGACGGGTGTATAATCTTGGTTTCCACGTGGTGTATTCTGCAGACGATGCTCTCATATAGGGAAGGCAAGTGGGATGCCTGTTCACCATGAAGCGAGGTTCACGTGCTTGGAAGAAAACCGGCAACCAACGTTGGAAGTGGCGCAAGAAGAAGTTGCGACGCCGAAAGCGTGCACGCCGACAGGCCAAGAACTGATGCGAAGGGTAACAACACGGGAGTATAGTATAGCTTGGTAGTATCGCGGGCTCCAGTTGCACGGGAATGACGACGAGTGGGTTTGCTGAAGTTGATGACCAACTGGAGCGCCGACCCGTTGCAATCCTGCAGACTGCCCATTTGATGCGCAGTTTCAGAAGAAATCCGCTGGGGGGGGTTCAAATCCCTCTGCTCCCACCAATTCTTGACTGCACAGGGCGACCGTTGCCAAAATCTTGAATTGGCACCACGGACAGTCTCTACCATGACCTTCCTCGATTGGGTTATTGAGCACTGGCTTGTGGCCCGGTGGGTGATCTTTGCCATTGTTGTCGGCTCAGTCTGGGGTATACTGACCACGATATCGGGCGATGGCCCTTCCTCGGGTTTTGCTTAACATGGCTGGTTCAGCTTCTGTTGTGGCTTGGGCATTGGCTTGTTTTTCATCCCGATTTGGGGCGTTAATCTCCGGGAGAGTCCCTTGAGTCGAAGCCTCGGCATCCTCGTGGTTCTCATCTTGATGACGGTCTCGTTGACTTTGGGTCTTGAAACAACGGAGGGGCCCTTGGAGGATGCAGGAAACTGGGTCGGCATGTTTGCAGTCTGTTGGGTTGCGTTGCATTTCATCACTAAACCAGTGAACGCTCTGGGCGTCATGATGCAAGCGTCCTCCCTCGTGGATGACGAGCGATGAGACAACACATCCCAGCGTTAGGTTGATGCCAAACACGAGGTTCGCCTTGCATGGGGAAGAACATGCGTCGAATGCTTGCGGTGCTGGTGCTTGCGTTGTTGATGGGGCCGGTCACCGGTTCCTTGGTGGTCAAATCCGAGCCGCTCGGTTGGCAGGCTGTGGACGCACAAGGCGTGCAGTGGATGCCCGCTGGCTACAGTCTTGAAGTGCCGCAACAGGCCGAAGCAGCGTGGTTGAACGATAACACCCCTTGGTGGGAACGCACGGCGCTTGACCAAAACCGAAACAGCATCCACGACAGTTTGGAGACCTTTGAGGGCACAACCGGTATCGGATTGTCCTACGGTGTTGAGGTCAGCGATGTTCACCTTGCTGAACTTGAAGGCCTGAACCTGACCGTCGTGGATGTCATTGAATCCGTGGATGCGGTCCTGCTTGGCCAACTTGATGCCTCGCTGGCCTTCCAACTCGCAGCCCTTGACGATGTGGTCATGGTCGAGCGCTACGGTAACATCGTGTTCTATGGCGACATTCAAACGCCTGCAGTTAAAGCACGAAACTCCAGTTTCTACCCCATGGGTGCATGGGACCTCGGTTTCACCGGTGCCAACGTCAACATCGCGATGGTGGATACGGGCGTGGATAACGAACACCCTGGACTGAATGAGAAGTTCATCGCGGGCTACGATGCCGTGTGCTATGTTCACACCGACCCGCTGTGCACCGCTGGTGGGGCCCGAGAAACCGACGGCACCTACGACCCGGACGACGGTAACCAGCACGGCACCGCCTGCATGGGCATGGCGGCTGCGACCGGTGTTGATGCCAGCGGCGCTCAGACCGATTTCTACGGTTCTGCTCCCGATGCCGACCTCGTCGACGTTCGTATCGGCACGGATTTAGGCGCTGGTCCGTTTGAAAATTACGTGATTGAACAAGAATTCTACGAGTCGGCCATGAATGGCCTCCAGTGGATTATCGACAACAAGGACACGGCCTGGCAGGGTGCGGATGAAGAGAGCTACGGTATTGACATCATCTCCTTGTCATGGGGCATCACCTCACACGAGGGTGGAGGGTCGGACGGCGAGGACATGCACAGCCGTATTCTCAACGAAGCGATGGAAGCCGGCGTGGTGGTCAGCGCTGCAGCCGGAAATGACGGGCCCGATAACGACGGCTTGTCCGGCATGGGCTCCTCAAGTCTCTCCATCACCGTCGGTGCAACCGACGACAAGAACACCATCGACCGCGGCGACGACACGGTGGCGTCTTACTCATCCCGTGGTGAGCGCAGGGACAACGGCGACGGCAATCCACTCAACGAATTGAAGCCCGAAGTTTCTGCACCCGGCACCAACATCGTTCAGGCCGAAGGCTGCGTGACCTCAGGAGGGTGTGTCAACCTCGCCGGTGGCTCTGCAGAAGACAACGGCTACACCGGGCGGGGCTCGGGTACGTCCTACGCTACGCCAGCCGTCTCTGGTATTCTGGCCATGATGATTGAAGCCAATCCTGACTTGACCACAGCGGAGATGAAGGAGATTCTCAAACTCACGGCAGAACGCCGCGGCGAGGCCTCTGCTCCTGAGGTCGACCCGTTCTGGAACCGAGATTTCGGTTGGGGTATGGTCGATGCGTATGAAGCGGTCAAACTCTCCGTGTATCTCGCAGAGCAAAATTTGACCGGGAGCGTTGACGTGAACACCCAAGTTCACATCAGCAATGCATCGATGAACGAATCCACTGGCCTTCACGAAATCCGTGGCCTTGCATGGGGCCAGTCGGGAGCGGTGGCGAGTGTTGAATTCCGCATCAACGGCGGAGCATGGATGGAAGCCACCTACGAAACCGTGGAGGGTGGCCTTGCTGCCCTGGAGCGATTCGAATGGGTTGTGGCGCTTGACCCGGCACAACTTGAGGCAGGAAACCAAAGCGTTGAGATTCGAGGCCTGAACGACCAAGGCGCTCCCTCCTTGCCGGTGTTCACCACCGTCATGGGGTCGGGGATTGGTGATGACAGCGGTGCCGGTTTGGGCGTCGACCTCGTCACACTGAGCGGCGTTCTCATTCTTTTGATTCTGCTCGGTCTTCTTGTGCAAGGTCTCCGTATCGATGAACCCAGCACCCTCGATGCCCGTGCCTTAGTCTCGGTTGAAGATGCGGTTCTGCTTGACGAAACGAGCCAACCGGAAACCGAAGCCAAGGGCGAGAAGAAAAACAAGAAATCGTGATTGCCTTCAAATGGAGGACGGGCGTCGGGTCTTCATGGGCCACTTCAGCGACCGAGCCCTTGCGATTCAGCCGACCGGCGTTCGCAAGATGTTTGACCTGGCTGGCGACGATGTCATTTCCTTTGGCTTGGGCGAGCCCGACTTTCAGCCTCCCGCGGTCGCCATCGAGGCGTTTCATCAGGCCATGCTTGACGGGCGCAACAAGTACACAACCACCGCAGGCCTTCCCGCCCTACGCAAGAAAATTGCCGAGTCGTGGTCCGCCTACCAAACGGGCATGGACGAGCAGAACGTCTGCATGACGATGTCAGGAACCAACGCTCTTCTCAACCTCTTCATGACCTTCATCAATCCCGGTCAAAACATCCTGCTGCCGGAGCCCTACTTCCCGCTGTACGGGCCGGATGCCACCCTCGTGGGCGGGGAAGCCAAGTACTATCCCTGCCTGTTCGAGAACGAATTTATTCCGCAGGTCGCCGATTTGGAAGCCCTGGTTGATGAAAACACGGTGGCCATTCTCTACAACTTCCCCAGCAACCCCACCGGGGGCACGCTGGACGAACGACAACGGGACGAACTGCTCGCCTTTGCCCAGAAGCACGACCTGTGGCTGATCTCCGACGAAGTCTACGACCGCATCGTGTTCGACGACGACCACGTCTCCTTCATGGGGACAGGTTACGACAAGGTGATGGTGGTCAACTCGTTTTCCAAGACCTTCGCCATGACCGGGTGGCGTATCGGCTACATCATCTCAACCAATCTTGAGGCGATGAAACAGGTGATCAAAATCCAGTATTACATTGCCGCCTGCTCGAACGATGCCATGCAATATGCCGTGCTTGAAGCCATGGAACAGGCCAATGACTACCCGTCGGTGATGGCCGCTGAATTCCAGCAACGATGCAACCTCATCGTCGACCGGCTCAACGCCATGCCCGGCGTCCAGTGTCACAGGCCAAAAGGGGCCATTTACGTCTTCCCCAAGGTTGACGTTCCCGGTATGTCCTCAGAAGAGGTGGCGTTGGAACTCCTCAAAGACGGTGTGCTGTGCTCACCGGGAAGTGCCTTCGGTCCGTCAGGCGAAGGGCATCTGCGCTTCGCCTACACCATCAGTCAAGAGGATATTTCCCGAGGCATGGACAAGGTCGAGGCCACCTTGAATCGACTGCAGCACTCCTGAGGCGATGGTTGTGACGGTCGCAGGCACCCTTGGGTTGTTCCTCCTCGGGGCGAGCATCGGCCATGCAGGGCCGCGACTTCCCACGCTATGGATGACGCGAGCGAAGGGGTTCAACACGCGCTTCCCCTCCCATCCTCATCCGGTTCCGCTCTCTCCCTATCTGACGCAACGTGTGCTTCACATGCGAGTGTTCTACTGGCTCAGTTTTGTTCTCGGCGCTTTGGTGTTGGCCTTTGGTGCTGCGAGTTTGAAGTGGGGTTCTGCACCGTTTGGTTTCGGTTTGTGGGTCGCCTCCTCATGGATGATGCTTTCACGCCTCCAGGCAAGGCTGGCTGGACGTCCCGCACCTTGGTCGCAGGCGCTTGCGGTTGAATTGCAGACCGTCATGAACCAAAGCCGCTTGCAACGCTGCTGTTCCACGCCCACGCCCGCATGGGAGGTGCAATGCATCGCTTGCTCTACCTGTGGGGCTGTGCTTTCTCGAACCGCACGACCCGATCTTGGTCGACCACGTTCAGACGGTCGAATTGGCGGCATGCTTCGTCTCCTCATCACCGACGGCTATCCCATCGCTTCACCGCTCCGCGAGGTTGCAAGAGAGGAAGAATAGCGCTGTTCGCTCCTTGACAGGGGCAACCTTTGAGAAAAGGCCGTGATGGCTCCACGTTATGGAAACCCGCCAAGCGGTAGGTTCGTTGATTGCCCGTGTCGGTTTGACCGGGCAGTTGCTGGGCCAAATTTTCCTCACACCCATGGCGGCCTTTGCGCTGACCTACTTGCTGGTGTTCACGGCCGAGGGTGGTGATTTTCGCCTCAGCATCGAGATTGAAATGATTCCGTGGATTGGCTTGGCCTCGCTGTTTTACGGGATGCTGGCCTTGTTGTTGGCGCTTGGCATGGGCGGGTTTACCCCGCTTCGGGTGATTGAATCCGGTGGGTGGCGGTTGGCCCTCGGGCTAACACGCCATCAAGGCAGTTCCCCTCATCGCTTTGCTGCCAGACAGAAGTATGCTGCTTCTGCACATGGACGCCTTTCGCTCTTGGTTCATGAACGGTTTGAGGCAGGTCATGCCCTGTGGACCATTCGGGGCTCCTTGGTCCTCCTTGCCATTCCGTTTCAGGTGATGTTGGCCACGATTCCCCTCTCGTTGGTGTTGATGTTTCCCAAAGGGGTCGTGCATCAAAACCGCCAGCTAGAACTGGCCCTGTTGTTGTACGGCATGTGCCTCTATCTGTCGATCCGCATGTTCCCTGCTTTTGCTCGCCGCTACATCATGCTGGCCTCGTTGGGAAGGAAATTTCTCGGGAACACGTTGCGTATCTCATGGGCCTTTCCCGTCTTTTTGTTGTGGTCCATGGGCCAATTGTCGTCCTACATTGTTCAGCGGGTGCTGGGAGAGGACATCGCCCTCAACATCGCCGTAGAGAAGCAGGTGTTTGAATCCCTCATTTCGGCGGGTTCTTCGCCCGAGACATCGTTTCTCAACCTTCTCACGGCGCTGGCCGTCATGCCGATGGCGGCGTTTACCACGCTGGCCGTTCTCGGTGGCGGCGCCGGGGCGCCCCCATCATGGATGTTTCCGGGCCGCCACACCTCGGCCGACGATACCCAAGAACAACTTGACATGCTCTCAGCAGGCCTCGACCAACTTGCAGCGGATGTGAACCAGTCCACCTTGCAGTCTTCGCCGACCACCTACACGCCCGCTGTCGTCCAGCAGGTGGTCGTCCCTGTGGCGTCTCTGCCGCAGCCCGACCGATCTCCCGCTCCGGATGCGTCCGATGTTGATGACCTGGACTTTGATGCTGTTGCGAGGCGACTGGCAAGCGATAGCAAACCGCAACAGCCTCCCGCACCCTCATACGATCAACCGGTCATTCGCGGATTTGACCTCGACAACGACGATGAGGGCTGACCACTGTTCGGTTTTGGTAGCCCATCAAAAGGCGACCTTCTTATGCTCCATCGTGTTGGGCGAGAGTGCTGATGTCCATGCGCCGAATGATGCCCTTCACCATTGTTGTGCTGCTCTTGATGCAAACCCTCGCCATGAACTTCGTCGTTCCTGCGCAAGCCGCCTCAGGACGGGGCGGAACCAACGACGACTTTGCGGTCAAGACCGTCGTTTTGGGCAACGCCACCGTCCCTGCTGATCAGTGGGTTCAGTCCGATGGCAGCGTTATCGATTACATCTTCATGGATCAAGCCATCGATGTCACAATTACAGTTCAGCGATTCGGCGCATCTGGAATTGGCGATGAGACACCTGTTTCGGTCGACATCGTCCACCCGATCGGGTTTGTCATGGAATCCTTTGATTTTACAACGACCCCGCTCACGGGTGGTCAATCCTACAACCAAATCATACAGTGGACGCCAACTGCGGCACACTCCATCCTTAGCACGTCGACCAACGACCTCTCAGGCGGCCTCATCGTCCGGGCTACGGTGAATTTTGCAGATGACGATCGCAACGGAAATGATGAGCTTGAGAAGGTCGTCCCCGTCGCTGTTGCGGCCAACGCCATGGAAGCCACCGTTGCGGGAGCAAGTCCTCAATTCTTCACCGGAAAGTACCCCGCTGATGGCGGTGACGCCACCACTGCCGGTTCTTGGGAAACCGATTCGACCTCGAGTGCAGCGGGTAACGTCCACTGGCGTCATTCCGCTCCTGGCAGCAATTACCCGTCGAATGCAGAAGCAACTCGCTTGGTTTACGGTCGGCAAATGACCGGCAACTCTTGCGGCACCGACGCACCCGACACCGGTTTGACGCAGAACGTCTACGGCGTGTACATTTGCCGCATGCTCTTTTACTCCAACGAGTTTGTCTCCAGCCAGTTCCACCTTCAGGCATGGGGCAGCATGGCTGCTGGCGACTCCGTTTCAATGGAACTCTGGCGCGGCTCGGGAAACCTCAACGATGCGTTTGAATCCATCTCGTGGGATATTTCCCAAGGCAACCCGAGTGCCGCACCGGGCCAGTGGACCAACCTCTCATGGGATCCACAAGACACCTGGGAACAAATACCGGATCTCGCAAACCCTGATGTTTTCCTCGGCGGCAGTTCATACACCTTCAGCATACTCTTCACCTCAGACAGCAGTGTCGCCAGCGAAGGATTCCATGTGGATGACTTCGTGCACTTTGGCGTCAGTCGAGTCACCGACTATACCGTTGACATGGCATGCGATAACCCGCTGAACGGTTATACTGCGGCCCCAAACCAACTCGTGACGCTCTACTGTACTTTGACCAACAACGGCTATGCCCCTGCGACCATTCGTCTTCAAACGAACGTCACCAACGATTCCTGGATGGCGCCCTTCCCCGTCATCCGAATGGACATTGAAGGCAGCAACAACCACGGCACGAACGTCATCATCCCGCCGCTGGGTGCTGGTAAGACCATCGAGTTCTGGGCCAATTTGACGGTTCCAGCTGGCGCTGATGTTCAGCAGCAGAATTGGAACCTTTGGCTCACCGACGCAAGCAGCGCTCAACTCGGTGAGAAGGCGAGGCTCGGCATGGACCTCGCTGTCAGCGAGCAATTTAGCGTCGCCTTGACATCAACCGTGCCATTGATTTCCGCTTCGATCACGCCTAGCGAATCTGGTCAGGTCAATTTCCGCTTGCAAAACACAGGAAACAAGGATGCAGCATTTAACCTCGCCACGTCGTTTTCAGAAAACACTGGCTGGAGTGCGCTTGTGGAAGACGAAGTCGGTACGATCAAACAAAACCCAATCACACTCCTCAAAGGCGAGCGTGTTGACCTTGTTCTGAACATCACCGCCCCCGACGACGCCTCGCCAGCGTTGGGAACCGAGGCAAACCCATACGTCAGTTGGAACCTTCGTGCCACATGTCCCTCCTGCAGCACCGCCTTGTTTGGAACCGACGTACTGGTTCGAAACGTTGAGGTTCCTGTGCTTCGCGAAGTAGACTTGGTGGCTGAAGAGAACACCTTCAGCGGCGCCGCCAACGGTATCTCGAAATCCATGTACCTCAACCTGTACAATCTCGGCAACGATGACGAACAGTACAACCTCAACCTCGGCCAGAGCAACTGGCGTTTGCAAGCCTCGTTGGCGGCCGACCAATCGCCGGTCCTCGACGCCTGGGATGGAGAATCAACCGTTGTTGTCCAACTGGCCATGCCCATCGGCTTGAGCCCGGGCTACTACTCGGTCACCATCACCGCAACCAGCGTCGACGACGCTTCTGTGTTCGACTCGGTGGAACTGATCATCGAGATTCAGGAGACGGCAGCCGTGTTCGTGTCTGATGAGGAGACCGGTCAATCCTACATCCCCGGCGACCTGCCCCAAACCATGTCCTTTGAAGTTCGCAACGACGGGAACAACCCGGACAGTTTCTCAATGGCGCTCAACATTCCGCTGGGCATGAACGCCGCGTTCACCAACCTCATCGATGGAAACACGCCCGAAATTGAAACCGGTGCGAGCTACAACGTTTCGGTTGAATTTTCGTTCATCGAGGGTACAGAAGGCAGCCTCAATTTGAAGGTCATCGCTACCAGTCTGGCCGACAGCAGCATCAGTGCAACGGGTCAGGCCACGTACCTCGTCGGCTCACAAGATTGGTTGCGAATCTTTGCCATCCAACCGCTGGAAATCTCTGAAGAAGGCGATTACGATGTGAACGTCCGTATCGTCAACCAATACACCACCGGACAGCGAGTGGTCATGGACCTCGACGCCAGCGAGTCCAACGCATGGTTCCAGACCTCCATCGCTCGTTTGGACAAGGACTTCACCTTGGCCACGGGAGAAACCAAAGAAATCACCCTCACCGTCGACGTCTCCGAAACGACCCTCAAGAACCTCAACGATGACACGTTGACGGTCAACGTAACGGTGTGGGCTCGCTCTGAAACGGTCAGCGACGCAGCTAACGCCATGCTGGAGGTCACCTTGGTGCGCATGGATACAGCCAGCGCCAACGGTGGCGAAGATGCTGACGCCGGCTTCCCGGTTGAAGCCGTTGCCATGTGGGGCGTCTTCCTTCTCATCATCGTCGGTGGCGTTGTCGTGCTCCTTTCCATTCTCCGTACGGAAGAGGAAGAGGATGAATACGCCAACTGGGGAGAGGAAGGCTACGAAGACAGTCTTTCGGCCACATACGGTGCTGTAGCTGCCGCCCCTTCCATTCCTGCCTCCATGCCGACCCCCGCTCCAGCCGCAGCACCAGCTCCAGCCGCTCCGGTCACTCAAGACTCGACGCCACCCCTTCCAGACGGTGGCCTTCCCGCGGGCTGGACGATGGAGCAATGGAAGCACTACGGTCAGCAATGGTTGGACCAAAACCAACAGTGAGCGCGCAAAATTCACCACACGGTGGAAGCGTAGGGTTCAAGTCGCAGGCAACCTCGCCATGAATGCCGGAGGGCAAGCACATGTATGGAAACGGACAAGCACCCATCTTCATTCTCAAAGACGGTACACAACGAACCCGAGGCCGCACGGCCCAATCCAACAACATCGCCGCAGCCAAAGCCGTGGCGGATGCTGTTCGCTCCACCCTTGGCCCAAAGGGCATGGACAAGATGCTCGTTGATTCCATGGGGGACGTCGTCATCACCAATGACGGTGCGACCATTCTGAAGGAAATGGACATTGAACACCCGGCTGCCAAGATGATCATCGAAGTGGCGAAAACCCAAGAGCAGCACTGCTTTGACGGCACCACATCCGCCGTCATTTTGTCCGGTGAACTGCTCAAGCGTAGTGAAGACCTGATCGAGCAAAACGTCCACCCAACGGTGATTTGCGAAGGCTTCCGACTGGCTGCTGAGCGCGCCATCGGGTTGATGGAAGGTCACGGCATCTCCACGGAAAACGAAGACAGCGTGCTCCAAGAGGTTGCGAAAACCGCTTTGACCGGAAAATCTGCCGGAGCGGTCAAATCCTTCATGGCCGATATTTGTGTTCGCGCCGTGAACGCAGTGGGCGTCGTTGAGGACGGCGAGCGCCTCGTGGACCTCTCCGACATCAAGGTTGAGAAGCGACAAGGCGGTTCGATCAAGGATTCCACGCTCATCGACGGGATTCTCCTCGACAAGGAACGGGTGCATGCTGGCATGCCACGAAGTGTCAGCAAGGCAAAAATCGCCCTGGTCAACTCTGCTATCGAAGTGAAGAAAACCGAAGTTGATGCGAAGATTCAGATCACCGACCCAAACCAACTGGCGTTGTTCCTTGAGGAAGAAGAGAATTACATCCGCAACCTCGTCAACACCATTGAAAACGCAGGGGCCAATGTGTTGGTCTGCCAGAAGGGCATCGATGAACTGGCTCAACATTACCTCTCCAAGAAGGGCATCTTCGCCATCCGGCGAGCTAAGAAATCCGACATGGAGGCGCTGGCAAAGGCCACGGGCGGGACCATCATCACCAACCTCGAGGACATGAGCGGCGCTGACCTTGGCGTAGCCTCTCGCGTTGAAGAAAAGAAAATCGGCGATTCGGACATGACGTTCATCACCGGGTGCCCTGAAGCCAAGTCGGTCTCTGTCTTGCTGCGCGGTGGAACCGAGCATGTCGTTGACGAAATTCGCCGAGCCTTTGACGACGCTGTCGGTGTGGTCTCGGTCGCATGGGAAGACGGTGCTGTTCTTACCGGCGGAGGAAGCGTACTCGCCGCCTTGTCTCGTGATTTGCGAACCTATGCCGAGACGGTTGGCGGACGTGAACAAATGGCGATTGAAGCCTTTGCCTCAGCCCTTGAAATCATCCCTCGCACCCTCGCAGAAAACGCTGGCCTCGACCCGGTGACCACGCTGATTGAACTGCGCAAGGCCCACGCAGACGGGCAGTCTCACGCTGGTATCAACGTCTACGAAGGCGGTGTGGTGGACATGAAGGACGCCAACGTCGTCGAACCGCTGCGCGTGGTCGAACAAGCCATACAATCCGCTACGGAAACCGCCATCATGATCCTCCGCATCGACGACGTCATCTCCTCGAAGGGTGTGCCCATGGACGAAGGCATGGGCGACATGGGCGATTTCCACATGTGATGTCGGTTCATCATTGCTAAATTTTGGAAGGAAAAACGAACCACGGGGAGCCTTTTTCCCTGTGGTTTGATAATAACCTTCAAAGGCCACTGAAGGCTGGCAAAGAATACTCACAGAGCGTGAGCAAGAGGTCATCTCATGGCAGTCGTTGCAAAAGTGTGGATTGACGAAGATTGTATCACCTGTGACGCCTGTCAGGATATCTGTCCCGAAGTCTTCGAGGTCACCGACGATTCGTCGATGATTCTGGCGGCCGTCCGTACGGACGGAAACTTCGACCGGAACGTCGGAGGGGCGCCGTTGGTTGGCGACCTGGGAACGGAACTCGGCGACATCATCATCGAGGCAGCGGAAGCCTGCCCTGTGGAAGTCATCAAGTTTGAATTGGTTGGCGACGGTGCCGCTGAAGAGGTGGTTGAGGCTGCACCTGCAGCCGTTGAAGCCGCTGCACCTGCGGCCGCTGTGGCCCCCGCAGCCGGTGTCTCCGATGCCCTCAACGCCGTCTTTGCCGGTGATCGCTCGCTGAACATTCTGTTCGGCTCCCAAACAGGCAACGCTGCCGGACTTGCAGAAAAGACGGCGAAAATGGCCGCCAACTACGGCTTGGAACCCAACATCGTCGACATGGACGGCTTTGACCCCGCTCGTCTGGCCACCATGAAGCGCGTGATGATCATCACCTCCACCTGGGGTGAAGGCGAGATGCCCGACAACGCCGACGCCATGTGGAACGCCATCAACGCCAACGGCCCTGCTTTGGGCGGTGTGCACTACTCCGTCTGCGCCATCGGCGACACCTCGTACGATGAATACTGCAAGGCAGGTCATGACTGGAACAACAAACTCGCTGCCTTGGGCGGTACCGAAGCCTTCCCAATCCAGGAATGCGACGTTGACTTTGAACCTCCCTGGAAGATTTGGGTTGAAGAGGCGCTGCCGCTCCTTGCCTGCGTTGACGAATCTGGCACGCTCCAAGTTGAGCTCCTTGAAGAGATGAAGGCCTACGGTGCTGGCGATGATGACGATGTTATCGAGGGCGACTTTGCACCGGGCATCATCGAGAAGGACGAATTGACCATCACGCTGGAGATTTTCCGTTATTGCCCACAGGCTGCCGAATCGGGATGGGACACCTTGACCTGTGCCGTTCCCGGCCACGCCACGGTCCAAGACCTCCTCATCACCATGCAACGAGAGGTCGATGGAAGCCTTGCGTTCCGCCGAGGCGGTGCTGCTGGCACGCCGACGACCGGTGTTCGTGTGAACGGGCGCATTGTGTTGTCCGACTGCACCCAAATTGGAACGGTGGCCCAGGACGGTGGACGGGTTCGTATTGAACCCCTTCCCGGTCATCCCGTGATCCGAGACCTGATCGTCGACACCTCTCGCTATGAGAGCCACCGCAGCCGTGCAGAACCTTGGATGCGTACTGACCCTCGAGAAGGCGAAACCCTTCCCTCCGGCATGCCGATGGGCACCATGGACTCGGCCTCAGCCACAGCCCTGCATCAAGCCGGAGATGTTCTTTCGTTCCAACTCATCCAAGCCATGTCCGACACCCTTCCTCACGACCCGCACTACGAGGGTCCAGGTGTGCACTTCCAACAATGGCTCCGAGCCCTTGACCCACGAACCTCCGAGAAGCAACGCCGTTCCATCATGACCTCCCTTCAGCAAAAGGACGGTGTCTGGTCCGAAGCCGACCACGCCAGCTTGATTCGCTACGGTGAAGACGGTCGCTTAGCGGCACGTGCCCTTAACGAAGCACGCGGCGCTCTGCTGAACCAGAACCGCTACGCCGGAAAATCCGGTCGACTCGTCAAGTGGTATGGCCGCAGCGTGAAGTGGTCGGGCAACGTCAACGAGACCACCCTCTACCGCCAAGTTCTCGGTCCGCTCGGACTGGTGAGCAACGTGTTCAGTGGCGTCTCAGCACGAATGGCGCTGGCGTTTACTCGCAACGGTGGCCCACCAATTCGAGGCTTGCAGGCCTTGCTCGTTCCGCCTGCCGGCTTGGGTCGAATTCCCAAGATGTTTAATGGCCGCGTGCAAAACTACCACGAAGTCGTGAGCCTGTTCAACGAAATCGACCAAAGGTTCTGAGGTGATTGGATGGCAAAAATCGCATACTACCCCGGCAACGTGGCCCGTGCAGGTGCTGCGGAAATTGAGGACACCATCCAACCGCTTTGCAAGGCCTTGAACATTCAACTCGTTGAAATCCCACGGGCCAGCAGCGACGGTGGCAACGTCATTAAGCAGGCCACTCCCAAACTCCAGGACGCTCTGGTCGCACGCAATCTCGCACTGGCCGAAGCCAAGGGCCTTGACGTGATGACCACCTGTGCAACCAGCCACGCCATCATGTGTAACACGGCTCAGGACATGGCCCGAGACCCTGTTTATGCCAGCACGGTGAACAACCTTGTGGCTCGCTCCTCGAAGGTCGAATACACGGGAGAAACGCAATCGTGGCACCTGCTTCACTACCTCGTTGAGGAAGTAGGACTCGATAAGGTCCGAGATGCGGTCAAGAATCCGTTGAAGATGAACATCGCCGCCTATTACGGCCCCGACATGCAGCGCGAGGGCGCCTGTGCCGGCGACGACCCCTTCCTGCCCACGTACATGGAGCAGCTCATCGAGGCGCTTGGCGGCACCCCCGTTGACTACGACTCCAAATGCCAGAGCGTCGGCTCAACGTCCATGCTCACCCTGGAAGATTCCTCCCTCGCTATGACTGCGGCGGTGCTCTCCGATGCTATTCAGTCCGGTGCTGAACTCGTGGTCAGTGCTTGCACCATGTCGCACATCAACCTCGACTCCTATCAGTCAAAAGCAGGTCGTGTCAGCGGAAAGAACACCACCGTCCCTGTGTGCCACCTCTCAGAAATCGTCGCTTTCGCTTTGGGTTTCTATCCCGACCGTCTCGCTCAATTGCGAACCCGTGTCCGCCTTATCGGTTCGTGAGCGTTCCGTGCAGCAAGGACAGGACCTCGTTGGCTTCCTCCTCCCGACACCCCGTTTCTTTGGCGATGTTCTCTGCAGTCGTCGAGAACAAGCGGCCAATGTCCGGTGAGAACTTCATGACGATGTTGGAAAGGTGAGGTGCCTTGTTCAGCAGCGGGCTCATCGTGTGCTCAAAACATCGCTCAAGGTGCTGAATGCGATCATCGAACCAAGGATGCTCATCGTCGGGGCTCTCCTCAAGAAGGTCAAGTTCGCTCCGTGCCCGGGCGATGGCCTGTCGGACACCGGGATGGTCCTCACTTGAAGATGCAGCGAATTGATGCAGTCGCTCCAGTGCTTCGTGTTCTTGGCGGACGGCGACCGCAACAAAATGGGCTGCCTCCAGCGGCCCTTTGACCATGACCACGGGGAGACCCAGTTCGAGCGTGATGTGCGCCAGCGCCCCGAGGACGGCGTTTGGATGGACACTGTACTGTGCTTCCCCTCCAGTTTCCACGAGAAGGAGCGGACGTTGGGCGCTGGCCGCAAGGCTGCGGCACTGGCTGAGCAGGCGACCGGACTTGACGGATTCGAGCAAATCTCGGGCGGATTTACGTTCGATGAGCACCCGCTCGGAAAGCCGCAGGTCGCCGCACGGAAGTTGGGTAAACGTGGTCTTGAAACCGAGACCGTTGAGGTATCCAGGCAGCGTTGACCGTGATTCACGATGATCGATGAGCACCACTTCGCCGTCTCCTCGAACATCGCTGAGGGACTTGATTTCCTCTTCTGCGGCGTTGAGCACAACCTCCATACCCTCCCGGATGGCGCTCGATTCAACCGGTGTTGGGGTCTGCTGGTCATAGTGAAAGAGACTGGCTTGCGATTGCGGTCGGATTTGGTCGGGTCGGAGGCGAGGGGCAACATTATCGTTCCGTCTCGAAGCCGCTGGTGTTTTTTCTATAGATTTTCGTTCGGGCGTCTCCTGAGGTGCAAGGCGCTTCAGTTCCTCTTCGAGGAACACCTTGGCTGGCACGGTTTTTGTCTCGGTTTTGACACGGAACGCTTCGAGGGCATCATCGCTCACCACGTAGGTTTCGTTGAGCTGTTTTTGGCGAACAAGACGCGTCATCAGACGATGCATGTTTTCCTCTTGGCGTTCGGATGCGCGGTGAACATAGGCGTCTCGGGTGTTTTTCGCAATCAGGACATGGACTGAACCCGCACGCTGTCGCGCGGTGCGCCCTCGACGTTGAATGGCTCGTACCGCACTGGGCACGGGTTCGTAGAGCACGACAAGGTCTGCTGCAGGAACGTCCAGGCCTTCCTCTCCGACGGATGTGGCGACGAGGATGTTGATTTCACCACTGCGAAAGCGTTTGAGTTGGGCGAGTTGTTGTTTCTGTGTCATTCCTTTCTGAGAGCCTCGAGAGGATTGGCCAATGAAGGCATCCGGCTTCAGGTTCTCGTGTTTCTTGAGGAGTTCAACGATCTGTTCAACGGAATCCCTGTACTCTGTAAAAATCAATACCTTCCCGTCTGGCTTGGTCGCAATCTCCTGTCTTACGAGTGTCTCGACGATGGAGGATTTTGGATGCAGTTCGTCCATGTCGTTGAGGGCAAGTCGAAGTTGATGGACGACCGGCAAGGCCAACATGCGATTCGTCTTTCGACCGTTGCGCCCCTCCTCTTCGGCCCGGTTGAGAAAAGCTCTTGCCACGTTTGTCCCCTGGGTTTGAAGCAGGTTGATGAGAATATGAATTCGCCGTAAATCAGCAACACGGCGAGCTGCATCGTATCCCCGTACATCCCGTTGTTGGATGGCTCGACTCGCACTTTGCTGGGCTCGCTCAATATCATTGGTGCCAATGTATTCTTTGGTTGGCATAAATCCGAGCCGCTGAAGATGGGTCACCTCATCTTTGAAATGCGTGCGAAGGGGGGCGATCAGCACCTCCAAAGCACGGGGCAGGTCCACGGTGTGGGTGTGAATATTCATGTCCACGTCGTAGGCTTTCAGGAGCGGTTCGTCTCGTTTGCACAAATCGAGATTGTGGGCGTTGAGGTTGGTGCGCACTTCGTTGATGTTGCGAAGGGTCGAGCCCGGGCTTGCCGTGGCGGCGAGTACGCGACCGCTGGGATTGGTGCGCAGGTACAACTGCCCCACCTGTGCGTAGGCGTGATTCCCCGTGGCGTGATGGGCTTCGTCCATGATGAGCAGGTCAACCTCGGTCAGGTCAATGATGCCGTTCATCGCATCGTTTCGGATGACCTGGGGTGTCGCCATCACCACCGTGGCCCGCTCCCACAGGGCGCCGCGTTTATCGGGTCCGGTATCGCCGGTATAGGCCACGATCTGGCCTTCGTCCAACGCAAGGCGTTCAACGGCCATGGTGCGTTGTTGGTCCACCAATCCTGTGGTGGGGGCGATAAGGACGATTTTTGTCGCCCCTTTCCTCAGAAACTCAGCCATCGCCATCCATTCGACGGCTGTTTTGCCGAACCCTGTAGGCATGACCATGAGGCTCGAAAAGGAAAGAATGCGTTCGAGGGAACGCAGTTGGTAGCCCCTGGCTTCCACGTCATCGCTCAGAAGAGGATGAACCATGTGAGGCATGAAAGCGACTTCACGGCTAGGGTTCAAAAGGATGATGCGGAGGGTCGACGGCGAGGTTAAACAAAACATTCGAAGAATCGGAGAAATGTTTGAAGGCCCTCAATCTCCATGGCGTTGCACGCAACACCGTGTCGGGCTACACCGAACCGCATATATACGGGATGTAAGTCGGAGGGTTGCTCAAAGGTGAGTAGCCAGACACACTGGGCCATCCCCCGAGGACCCCAACTGGCACATTCCCCGCTCGTGGGAATGTGGCTCCGTGTCACGGCTTCGACGCTGTATGGGCCCTCGTACGCCCCCCAACGGTGGGGCCACTGCGTTGTAGAATACCCTGGAGGAATCCAAGATGGCAAAGCGAAACCACCCACGTCGTGGATCAATGGCGTTCAGCCCGCGCAAGCGAGCGAACCGCCCGTTTGGTCACGTCAAGTCGTGGCCCACAACCGATGCGAGCGAAGTCCGAGTGCAAGGTTTTGCAGGCTGGAAAGCCGGCATGACCCACATTTTGGCCCGTGATTTGAACCCCCGTAGCACCTCGGCCGGTCAGGAAATTCGAGTTCCTGTCACCGTCGTCGAATGCCCGAAGATGCGAATTCTTGGCGTGCGTGGCTACGAAATGACACCTTACGGCATGCAAGCCCGTGGTGAAGTATGGGCAGATGCCAAAACCATTCGAGAAGCCTTCAAGGAACTCTTCAACCGTGTCCCAGAACGCAAGGAACACGACGCTTCGAAGCACATGGAAAACCTCCAGAAGGCTGACCTATGCGAAGTTCGTCTCATCGTTGCCACCCAACCCCACACACTCTCGAGCGTCCCAACCAAGGTTCCTGACGTGATGGAGATGGGCTTGACCGGGGGCAGCATGGATGACCAACTCAACTGGGCCAACGAACGCCTTGGCGAGGAATACTCCTTCGCCGACGCCTTTGAGGAGGGCACGATGACCGACATCGTCGCCATCACCAAGGGATACGGCTGGCAGGGTGTCATCAAGCGATTTGGTGGTAAACTCCAATCGCACAAGAACTCCAAGAAGCGCCGACAGCACGGAAACATGGGTGCATTCGGTGATGGATACGTCCGTAAAACCATCCGACAAGGCGGACAAACCGGCTACCATCAGCGCACGGAGTACAACAAGCGCATCCTGCGTGTCGCCAACCCAGAGGACCACTCCATCACGCCAGCTGGTGGCTTCCTCCACTATGGCGAAATCAAATCCGACTACATTTTGGTCAAGGGAAGTGTTCCCGGCCCCGCCAAGCGATTGATTCGCTTCCGCGATGCCACCCGTGCTTCGGACAAGACACTCCACGACTATGAGATCACGTACGTGAGTACCGCATCCAAGCAGGGGGCCTGAAGATGAAGGTCGCAACCAAGGACATCGTCAACAAGGTCACCCAGACCGAAATGGACGCCGGCAAGCTGTCCGCTCGCTTTGATGTGGACGTCTCGGACGGCTCCAAAGTCAGCCTCCCCGCAGCCTTTGAATCTGAAGTTCGTGAAGATCTTGTCAAGTTGGCCGTGGCTTCAAGCAGAGCCAACCGCCGCCAAGCCTACGGTTCCCGTGCACACGTCGGAAAGCGACGCCCCATGGCGGGTATGAAGCACTCCGTTGAGTGGTGGGGTAAGGGTCGTGGTGTTTCCCGCATCCTTCGACGAACCGGTTCACGCCGTGGTGCCCAGAACCCCCACACCCTTGGTGGTCGCCGAGCACACGGTCCAAAGGTCGAGAAGGACTGGTCCCGCAAACTCAACGCAAAGCAACGCCATGCTGCCCGCAACGCTGCACTCGCTGCTACTGTCTCAATGGAAACCGTCGCCGCTCGTGGACACCGCTTTGACGACTCCGTCGAGCACCTGCCCATCGTCCTCGGTTCGTACACCGAAGTGGTTGACGGCAAGTCCACCGAGTACGACATTGAAACCTTCAACCACGGCTCTGCCACCCGCAAAGCCGCTGCCATCTTTGCCAGCCTTGGTCTCGGCCCCGACCTGGACCGAGCCCGCAACGGCCGCAAGATTCGAGCCGGTAAGGCCACCATGCGTGGACGCGTCCACAAGACGCCCAAGTCCATCCTCTTGGTGGTCAAGGAAAAGGCCGGACTGGCCCAAGCTGCCCGCAATCTCCCTGGTGTCGACGTTGTCGCCGCCAAGGACTTGTCTGCAGAAGACCTTGCTCCCGGTGGCGACGTTGGTCGCCTGACCGTCTTTACGAAGGCGGCGTTGGAGGCCATGAACTGAGGTGAGATCATGAACGCATACGACATCATCATTCAACCCTGGCTCACTGAGAAATCCATGGAGGCTCGTACCACCGAGCAGCGATTGGAATTCTTGGTCCGCCGAAGCGCTACGAAGGCCCAAATCGCTCGAGCCGTCGAGACCATCTTCGACGTCGAAGTGGCCAAGGTCAACGTTCGAAACTCCAAGCACGGCAAGCACGCCTCCGTGAAGCTTGCTGAAGGCTACGACGCAGAAGACGCTGCTATGCGTCTGGGAGCATTCTGAGGTGATTTATCATGGGTAAGAGAATTCGTGCACAACGCAAAGGTTCGTCGCCACGCTATCGTGTGGCCAGCCACCGCTTCCCCGGAAAGAACCGCATGCCACGCGAGAAAGATGTGGTTTGCGAGGTCACCGAACTGCTTCACAGCCCCGTTCACAGCGCCCCGCTCGCTCGCATCAAGACGCCTGACGGCGACACGACGTTGGTCGCTGCTACCGAAGGCATCTCCATCGGAAGCAAGGTCGCCATCGGCGACAACGTGGCCCTTCGACCCGGCAACATCACCGAACTGGGCAACATCCCTGAAGGAACCGCCATCAACAATCTCGAACTCCGCCCCGGCGACGGCGGCAAGGTTGCACGCTCTGCGGGTAACTCCTGCCAGGTCGAGTCTCGCATCGGCGACATGGTTCGTGTTCGCATGCCCTCCGGGTCTGTGAAGGAACTCCCCGCAAACTGCCGAGCCACCATCGGTGTGCTCGCCGGCCACGGCCGAGACGAGATGCCAATGCGAACAGCCGGTGCTGCTTACTACAAGGCCAAGGCCCGCGGTAAACTCTACCCGCATGTTTCAGGTGTGGCCATGAACCCTGTTGACCACCCACACGGTGGTGGAAACCACCAAGCCGTTCACGGACCCAACTCCGTTGCTCGTGGTACCCCACCGGGCGCCAAGGTTGGTTTGATTGCACCACGACGAACCGGTCGTGGACGAGGTAAGAAGATTTGAGGTGATGATGCATGGCGAAGAAAAAGAAGTCCTTTATGACCCCCAAAGCCAGCCGACGTAAGGCACGTAAGCGCCTTTCGACGACCTCGGCTCGCGTGAAGAAGGAATTCACGTACCGTGGCTACACCATGGAACAGTTGAACGAGATGCCCATGTGGCCTGAGAACGAAGACCAGGAATACGTCGTTGGTCTTCTCCCTTCCAGAGCCCGTCGAACCCTCGGCCGTGGGCTGTCCGTCGAAAATGAGCACTTCATTGACCGTGTGGCTCGTTCGAACACCCGAACCATTCGAACCCACCGTCGAGACATGCCCATTCTGCCCCAGTTCGTCGGTCGACGCATCGCCATTCACAACGGTCAACATTTCGTTGAGGTCGAGATCAAACCAGAGATGATCGGCCACTATCTCGGTGAATTTGCCGTGACCCGACGAGGCGTGACCCACAGCGGTCCGGGTGTAGGTGCTACCCGTTCGTCCAAGCACGTTCCGTTGAAGTGAGGTGAAACAGATGGCAAAGCGAAATCAAATGGATCGACGAAGTCGTCGACATCAACTCCCACAACGCGGTTACACCCAGCTCTTGCAGGGCAACCGCCTCGCAACCGCGCGTGCGACCAATGTTGACATGCACGTAAAACACTGCTTCGAAGTGTGCCGTGCCGTCAAGAACAAGACCGCAGGGGAAGCCGTCGCTTACCTCAACGAGGTTCTGCGTGTTGATTCGGACCGAGCAGATGTCCGCCGCAAGGCTGCTGCTGTTCCTTTCCGTCTCGGCAGCGGCAACAAGCGCAAGCGACGATCCGGCCCCTCCATGGTTGGACACCGAAAAGGCGGTGTTGGTCCTGGACGCTACCCCGTCAAGGCCTCTCGCGCCATCATCAAACTCATCGAGAGTGCGATGGAGAATGCCCGCTTCCAGTACGAAGACATCGATGCTGAAGAAATGGTCATCACGCACATCGCCGCCCACCGAGGCCCCATCCGCAAGGGATGGATTCCTCGTGCCCGTGGCCGTGCAACGCCAAGCAATCACTACCGCGTGAACTTGGAAGTCTTCTTGGAAGACATGAACGCGATCGACGACGAGTTGGAGGACGACTTCTGAGGTGAACATCATGAGTAAGCAAAGCATTCTACGAACCATCGTTGACCGCAACGTCGAGCGTCTGCTCGTCCGCGAGTTCCTCATGAAGAACACCTCCAAGTCCGGATTTGGTGGCCTCGACATCCGCCGAACACCAGGCGGTACCGAAGTCACGGTCCACGCCGAGCGACCCGGTATGGTCATCGGACGAAAGGGGAAGATCATCAACGACCTTCAGAACCGTCTCGACCAAGAATTCAAACTGACCAACCCCAAACTCAAGGTTGAAGAAGTCAAGAACCCAACCCTGAACGCCCAAGTGATGGCTGAGAAAATCGCCTCTTCGCTTGAGCGAGGATGGTACCACCGCCGCTCGTGTCACAGCGCAGCACAGAACATCATGGATGCAGGTGCACGTGGCGTCATCGTCACTGTGGCAGGAAAGTTGACCGGTTCCCGAAACCGTACCGAGAAGTACATTCGAGGCTACGTCAAGTATTGCGGTGAGACCGCTCTCCAGCACATGGACAAGGGCTACTCCGTCGCAGTCAAGAAGTTGGGAACGATCGGTGTTACGGTTGAAATCATGCGACCTGGCACCCGTCTGCCACACGAAATCAGCATCTTCTCTGAAGAGGAACTGAAAATCCAAGCCGCCCAAGAGGCCGCCGATGAGGAGGGTTCCAAGTGAGCTACGTCTCCAACCGAGAAATCGCTTCCATGAGCGCCGAGGCTCGAGAAGCCCGTCTGCTTGAGTTGCAGGAAGAATTGCTTCAACTTCGCGCCGAGAAAGCCCTTGGTGGTACCCCCTCAAACATGGGTGCTTACAAGGCAACTCGCCGAAGCATTGCGCGTCTGAAGACGCACATGAACAACGAACAGTGAACACACGAGGTGATGGAGAACAATGGCGGCTATTTGCAATGTTTGCGGACTACCCGATGAACTGTGCATCTGCCAAGAAATTGCAAAGGAGCAACAAAAAGCCATTCTCTCAACCGACCGAAGACGCTATGGAAAAATCGTAACAAAAGTGGAGGGCATTGACGACGCAGCAATTGACATCAATCAACTTGCCAAACTCCTGAAGAACAAATGCGCAGCAGGCGGAACGGTCAAAGGACGATTGATTGAACTTCAAGGAGACCATAAGAAAAAAGCTGCAGAAGTGCTCAAGAATAACGGATTCAATGTGGAGGTGCGATGATATGGATATGTACAACGAATCCTGGATCGGTCGCTCCATGACCGTTACCTCCTCCACCGACCCGACGCTCGTCGGTCGCCAGGGTATCGTCGTGGACGAAACCCGAAACACCGTCGCCCTCCTCGAAGGCGACCACCAACTGGTCCTCAACAAGGCCAGCATCACATTCACCGTTGACGACAGCGATGTCGTCATCCAAGGGGCCATGGTGGGTCAGCGCCCCGAAGACAGGATCCACCGAAGATACAGGAAGGCATGATACGATGCGAGACATTGGCGTTGACGTGAAGAACCCCACCGGCGAGTGGGATGGTGATGTGAACTGTCCGTTTTACGGCAGTTTGCGCCTCCGAGGACAAGTCCTCGAGGGAACCGTCTCCAGTGTCGGCATGCAGAAGACGATCACCATTGAGCGACACAACGTTCGCTACATGAAGAAGTACGAGCGATTCGAGAAGCGAACCAGCGTTGTCTCCGCTCATCTTCCTTCGTGCATCGGCGAGGTCAGCATCGGTGACAACGTGAAGGTCATGGAATGCCGACCGCTTTCCAAGACCGTTTCGTTCTGTGTCATTGAGAACTCAGGAGGTGTTGCTTGATGAAGGGCATCGCCGGTAAGCAAACCCGCGGTTTGCCCACTGCAGCCCGTCTGCACGTTGCCGACAACACGGGCGCTAAGGTCGTTCAGATTCTCAACGTGCTGAAGCTCGGCGGTACCATGCGTCGATACCCCGCCGCCGGTGTGGGCGATATGGCCAAGGTTTCCGTCAAGAAGGGAACGCCAGACACCCGCCGACAAATGTTCAACGCTGTCATCATCCGCCAGCGCCGCCCCTTCCGTCGTGTTGACGGTACGTGGGTCCAATTCGAAGACAACGCGTGTGTCATCGTCAATGAGAAGGGCGACGTCACCGGTTCCGACATCAAGGGACCAGTTGCCCGTGAGGCTGCTGAACGCTGGCCTCGAATTGCTGCCAATGCAAAGCAAATTGTGTGAGGGATTGAAATGGTCAAGAGTATGAAACCAGGCAAACAACGCAAGGCGCACTTCAATGCGCCCATGCACCAGAAGCGCAAGCGCGTCGCAGCCCGTCTGCAGCTCGCTAAGCCCGATGCTCGCTTCGCCGGTGTGCGAACCGTGACCGTCCGTGTGGGCGATATGGTTCAGGTCACCCGAGGCGACCAAGCCCACGGCGGCAAGCGCCACGGTGGCAAGCGAAACAACGAGCCCCTCACCGGTGCTGTGTTGCGTATCGACGCTGAGAAGGGTCGATTGTACATTGAAGGTGTCAAGGCCAGCAAGGCCGACAACAAGGAAGAGGCGGTTCCAGTGCACGTCTCGAATGTGGTGGTAACCCAACTCGACGAGTCGGACCGCCTCCGCATCGCAAAATTGACTGGTGACAGGAGTTGAAGAAGATGAGCAGCAATCACTTGAAGCGCTTGGCCATGCCACGAAGCTGGCCCTTGCCACGAAAGACCTCCATTTGGGTCACTCGCCCTGCTCCTGGTGCCCATACGCTTGAGCACTGCATGCCCATCACCCTCGTGGTCCGAGACGTGCTTCGTCTCGCCAAAACCGCTCGTGAGGTTCGATTTATCCTGCACAACGAACTGGCCAAAATCGACGGCCGCGTTGTCAAAGATACCCGACGCGGTGTTGGCTTGATGGACGTGCTCACCCTCGGTGAGGACAACTACCGCTGTGTCCTCGATCACAACGGCCGTCTCCAATACCGCCCCATCAGCGCCGAAGAAGCTGCATGGAAGGTTTGCCGCATCGAAGGCAAGACCACCATCAAGGGCGGACGAACCCAACTCAACCTTCACGACGGTCGCAACATTCTGGTTGACGACCCTTCCGAATACAACACGGGCGACTCCCTCAAACTGGGCTTGCCCGACCAGAACATCGTTGAGCACATCCGCTTTGGAGAAGGTACTCGATGCTACCTCATCGGCGGCGCCCACGTCGGCTCAACCGCCGACGTCAAGGAATACGTCGTGAAGCGCTCCAGCATGCCCAACGAAGTCCAATTTGACGGCTTCGACACGGTTGCTCGCAATGTCTTCGCCATTGGCGACGCCAGCATGCCACTCACGGAGGTGGCTGAATGAGCACCACCGTCAACCCCATGACCCAACTGCGCATCACCAAGGTGTGCGTCAACATCGGTGTCGGTGAAGGCGGCGAACGCTTGGTGAACGCCGAAAGCGTTCTCGAGATGGTCACCGGCGTCAAGCCACAGCGAACCCTCGGTCGCATCCAGAACCGAGACCTGAAGGTGCGCGTGGGTGCTCCTATCGGCTGCAAGGCCACCATGCGAAATCAAGACGACATCAAGGCCTTCTTGACCAGCGCCTTTGATTGCCGAGAGAACACCATCCCCGCTTGGAACTTTGACCGCGAGGGCAACCTCTCCTTTGGTGTCCGTGATTACACGGACTTCCCCGGTCAGAAGTACGACCCGGAAATCGGTATCTTTGGTATGGACATCACGGCCGTGATCGAACGCCCCGGCCACCGTGTCAGTCGCCGCCGACGTGCAAAGAGCAAGGTCGGCACGAACCACCGTGTCTCGGCAGAAGAATCCCGAGCATGGTTCGTTGAGAACTTCAACATCAATATCCTGGAGGAATGAACATGGCACGAGATCACGGAGAAAGAATTGGACGAACCATCGGATGTCGTCGATGCGGCCGCAAGCGAGGCATGATTCGCCGCCACGGGCTGCGACTGTGCCGACAATGCTTCCGCGATGTTGCACCGAAAATCGGTTTCAAGAAAATGAGTTGAGGAGGAGAAAGTATGCAATTGGATCCATTGAATGACGCTCTTGTCAAAATTTACAATGCCGAGCAGGCCGGGAAATTCAACGTTGAGTTGACCCCTGCCTCCAAGCTCCTCGGCAACGTGCTGAACATCATGCAGACCTCTGGCTATGTTGGCGACATCGAACGTGTCGAAAACGGCCGTGGTGACGCCTATGTCGTCGAACTGCGAGGAACGATCAATCGCTGTGGTACGGTCAAACCCCGACACAGCGTTCGTCGTCAAGAATACGAGAAGTGGGAGTCACGATACCTCCCTGCCCGAGATTTCGGTCTTCTTATCCTGACGACCAACTCCGGCGTGATGCATCACAACGATGCAAAAGACGCTCGAATTGGCGGCAAACTGCTGGCCTATGTGTACTGAGGTGAACAAATATGGTAAAACTCGACAGAATCGAACACACCGTAACCATCCCTGAAGGCGTTACTGCCAACATCAGCGAAGATGGCGTCGTGACCATTACCGGCCCCAGGGGGACATTGAACCGCACCTTCCAAAGCGATGTCGTCCAACTCCACCAAGACGGTGCTGGGCTCATCGTTCGTGTGGATCTCCCACGCCGCAAGCAGCGAGCGCTCGCCGGCACATGGAACGCTCATCTCAACAACATGGTCAAGGGCGTGACCGACGGCTTCACCTACAACCTGAAGGCGTTCTACTCTCACTTCCCGATGACGTTGGCCGTGAACGGCAACACCTTCCAAGTGAACAACTACTTTGGGGAGCGAGTTCCTCGAACGGCTCACATTCTCGACAACGTTGACGTCAAGGTTTCCAACAAAACCGAAGTCACCGTTTCCGGCATTGACAAGGAAGCTGTTGGTCAAACCGCAGCGAACATTGAGCGCTGCACGACCGTGAAGAACCGAGACCGCCGTGTCTTCCAGGATGGTATTTACCTGCTGAACAAGGAGTGATTGATATGGCTGAAGATTACGAATCAATGACCGTTGCCCAACTCAAAGAGTTGCTAAAGGAACAGGGTCTCCCTGTGTCCGGAAAGAAATCCGACCTCATCGAACGTCTGCAGGAAGCAGGCGGTCAATCCGATGACATCGTTGAAGAGGACGCTCCAGTAGAGGGCGCAGACGATGACGATGCATGGGACGACGAGGACTGGGACGACGAAGGTGACGATGTCTACATGGTCAAGCAGAAGCCTGTTCTTGACGATGAGATGAAGGCCGTCCTCGCCTTGCGAGCTGCGCAGAAAAAGAAGACACCATCCTTCCGACGAACCGAATGGTTCCGCTACAAGCGTCTCTCACGCTCCGGATGGCGTGCTCCTCACGGTATGGACAACAAGCAACGTCGCAACTACAAGTACCGAGGTTCACTCGTGCGAATTGGACACGGCAAAGTCGCCGCTGCCCGATTCCTTCACCCGTCCGGCTTCCGTGAAGTGATGGTGCACAACACCGCCGACCTCGAAGCCGTTGACCCCGAGACCGAAGCCGCCCGTGTTGGCGCATCGGTCGGCGGGCGCAAGCGAGAACAGATTTACGCACGAGCCGATGAACTCGGTGTTCGTGTGTTGAACCGACGGAGGGATGTTTGATGCAAATCACCAATCAAAAGCGAATCGCAGCTCGTCTGCTCAAGTGCGGCGAGAACCGAGTGTGGATCAACCCGCTCTACGTCGACCAGGTGGCTTCGGCCGTGCAAACCGACGATATCCGCGAGTTCATCGACGAAGGATGGATTCGTGCCAAGCCCGTCAAGGGGACATCCCGTGTGCGTGCTCGTGCTCGACTGGCTCAGAAGAAAAAAGGACGCCGCAAGGGACAAGGTACCCGTGCCGGTTCGTCCAACGCTCGCAACCCACGAAAGAACCGCTGGATGCGGACCATTCGCAGCCAGCGCCGTGTGTTGAAAGAACTTCGAGAGGACAGCACTATCGAACCGTCGCAATATCGCCGCTACTACCTGAAGGCCAAGGGCGGTTCCTACCGTTCCATCGCCCACATGCGCTCTCAGATGGCGCTCGAGGGTGTTGAACTCAAAGGAGGGGATGAGTGATGGCAGGCAACAACCGACGCTCCATCTTCCGCCGACGAAAGTCCGGCCTCACCGACTACCGTCGCCGTCTCAAGTTGCTGCGTGGACAAATGCCTCGTGCCGTTGTCCGTGTGTCGAACACCCGCACCACGTGTCAGTTGGTCAACTGGGCTGCTGATGGTGACCTCGTATCGGTGTCCGTTACGGGCTCTGATCTGGTCAAGAAATACGGGTGGCCAAGCAACCGCTCGCTCAAATCCGTTCCCGCATCCTACCTCGTCGGTTTTGCCATGGGCAAAGCCGCCGTTGCCTCTGGTGCCAGCGAAGCCGTGCTCGACATCGGCTTGGCTGCCAGCACCCGAGGTGGCCGTGTGTACGCCGCCCTCAAGGGCATGAGTGATGCAGGTCTTGACCTTCCACACAGCGAGGATGTCTACCCCGATGAGGAGCGCCTGAACGGTTCCCACATCGACGACAGCGTTGCTGGCGATATTGAAACCACCAAGAAAACCATTGAGGGGGCTTACTGATGAGTGAAGAAGAAACAACCACCATGGCCCCTGGTCTCCACAGGGCCTACAACCCCGAAGAAGTTGAAGACGCACCTGACCCACGTCGCCGCCGTCGCAATCAGGACGACCCGATTGCGAACCTGCTCAAGTGGGAACCCCGCACGCGCCTCGGTGCTGCGGTGATGGCTGGGAAAATCATCAGCTACGAGGCAGCGCTTGCTTCCGGTCTCCCTATTCGCGAGGTCGAAATCGTGGATGCACTCATCCCCGACCTCGAAGACGAAGTCATTGACGTCAACATGGTTCAGCGCATGACCGACAGCGGTCGACGTGTCCGCTTCAACGTCATGGCCTGCGTCGGCAACCGAGACGGCTACGTCGGACTTGGGATGGCCAAGGCCAAGGAAGTCGCTACCGCCATCCGCAAGGCCATCACCGCCGCCAAGTTGAATCTCATCGCTGTCCAGCGTGGCAACGGCTCGTGGGAATCCACACCCGGCCCCGGCAACACCGTGCCGTTCAAGGTCAACGGACGAGCTGCCTCAACCCGTGTCACCCTCATGCCCGCTGCAAAGGGCAAGGGCTTGGTCATCGGCCAAACCGGCAAGAGCGTTCTGCAACTCGCTGGTATCGAGGACGTGCTCTCCCGAACCAAGGGACAGACCCGCACAACCATCAACTACGCCGCTGCTACGTTCAATGCGTTGAAGAACATCAACACGACCCGCGTCACCAACGCCCAGCGTGAAAATCTCTACATCCACACCGGGAGGAAGAATGCATGACGTTTATTGTTGTACGAGCACGAAGCGATGTCAAGGTTGAGCGATCGATTCGCGAGACCATGGGTCACATGAACCTGACCCGTGTCAATCACGCCGTCATCATTCCTGACAACCCGCAATACCGTGGCATGCTTCAGAAGGCCAAAGACTACATCACGTGGGGCCAAGCCGACGAAGCCTTGGTCGAGCGCATGCTCGCCGAGCGAGGCCGAATGGCCGGCAACGCTCCGCTGACCGATGACATCGTCGCTGAGCACACCGACTACAAGAACATCAGCGACTTTGCTAAGGCCATCACCGCTGGTGAGGCTCAGGTGAAAGACATTCCAGGACTGAAGCGTGTTTTCCGCCTCCACCCCCCTCGAGGAACGAAGGGCTGGGGCGGCATCAAGCGCAGCTTCGTCGTCGGTGGAGCCCTCGGCTCCCGTGGAGATGCCATCGGCGACCTTGTCGACCGAATGATTTGAGGTGAATGAGATGGGAACAAAAGCAAACAAGCACCGTGGACGCAACCGCTACCACGGTCGAGGAAAGAAAGCCGGTCGTGGCGCTGGAAAGCGTGGTGGCCGAGGAAACGCCGGTATGAACAAACACCGCGTCATGACCCGAATCAAGTACATGCCAAAGCACTGGGGCATGCACGGTTTCAACCGTCACCCCACGCTTCGTACGGTCTATGTCACGGCCAATGTCAGTCAACTCGAAGAGATGGCCGACGGTGCTGATACCGTGAACTTGACCGAAAAAGGCATTGACAAGTTGCTCGGCAGCGGTCAAATCCGCACCGCCCTGACCGTTATTGTTGACGAAGTCAGCGCTCGAGCCGCTGAGAAGGTTGCCGCCGCAGGCGGCACCGTCCAATCCGGTGGAGACGACGACTGGGATGACGAATGGGAAGAAGAGTGAATTCCTGGGTGATTCTCAATGAAGCATAAGCCAATTCCATGGGCCATCGCACTGACCGGTGTCCTGTACTACGCCCTGTTGATCTACTGGCAGTCAGACGAACTGTCAGGGACCGGGCAAGCGCGAGACGCCGCTGTGTTCGGCTTGGTGTTCTCCGTGTTCTACCTGGGCTACTGCATGCTGTGTTTCCAGCGCGACCTTCCACCCGGACTCAAGGACATGCCCTTTGTTGGCCGCTACGGTAAACTGACGGGTTGGCTCGCCTTCCTCTCCATTGCCGTGTGGTACGTCCGTCCCGATGCCTGGGGCGGTTATGATGAAGGCGTGGGCTTTTTCCTCGTGGGCATCATTTTGCTCGGCTTTGCTGCTGCTGCCATTTTGACATGTTTCATGTGGAGCGGCGACCAAAGCAGCCGTCTCTATGCTCTCAGCCGCTTCGTGGACGTTTACCCGACCATCACCAAGCCTGAGCGACACGTTCGCTTCAACGAGAAGATGTGGACCACCACCTTTGTGCTCATCATCTACTTCGCCATGACCAACGTCATGTTGTTCGGTCTCTCTGGTCAAGCCCTTGACTTGTTCAGTGGGTTCCGCTCCATCATGGCCGGTGCTTCAGGTACCATCATGCACTTGGGTATCGGTCCCATCGTTACGGGCTCCATTATCATGCAGTTGTTCGCCGGTGCCAAGATCATCCGTCTTGACCTCAGCAACTCAGAAGACAAGGCCATGTACCAAGGTGTGCAGAAACTCCTCGTTCTCATCATGATTCCCATCGAATCGATTCCACAAACCTACGGGTTCCTCGACCCCAGCGAGTGGCTCATTGACGCTTACGGTCTCGGTTGGGCCAACTTCGTGATCGTGGCGCAACTCTTCGCCGGTTCCTACCTCGTGTTCCTGCTTGACGAACTCGTCAGCAAGTGGGGTATTGGGTCCGGTATCTCGCTGTTTATCGCCGCCGGTGTGGCACAATCCACGTTTGTGGGAACGCTCTCGCCACTCGCCACCACCACCGGTGCACCCTACTCCATTCAGAACCCACCTTCCGGGACACTACCGATGATTTTCTACATGTTCAGGGAGTCAACCAACTACGAAATGATTCAATCAAACGGGTTCGAAGTGATGCTACTGACGCACGTCAATCCCGTTGCGGCTTTGGTCTCGTCGATCATTGTGTTCCTCGTCGTGGCTTACGCAGAATCCAGCAAGCTCGAATTGCCACTTACCCACGGCAAGGTTCGTGGCCATCGTGGTAAGTACCCGATTCGTTTGGTCTACGCATCGAACATTCCGGTCATTTTGATGGCGGCCCTCCTTGCCAACATCAACATGTTCACGCTCTTGTTCTGGAGCCATCCGACGCTCAGTCAAACACCGATTCTCGGTCAGAACGGTTGGATGTCGGCGTCAGCCTTCATCGGTACGTATGAACCGGGCCAGACCACGGCTTCAGGCGGGTTTGCCTGGTACGCCAGCATGGTGAACGGCGTGAACGACTGGCTGATTCCGCTGCTCAACCAGCAGGGTGACGTCTTTGGTCACTCCTTAACGCAAATCATGGTCCACGTGGTGTTCTATGTGGCGTTGATGACGGTCGGTTCGATGGTCTTCGCGAAGTTCTGGATTGACACCACCAACATGGGTACCAAGGACGTCGCCAAGCAAATCGAACGCACGGGCATGCAGATTCCCGGGTTCCGAAAGAACCCCAAGGTTCTGGAGAAGATCCTTGAGAACTACATTCCGCCGGTGACCTACTTCTCCGGTGCGTTTGTGGGTCTACTCGCAGCAGGTGCAGACCTGCTGGGTACGGTAGGTAACGCGACGGGTACAGGACTGCTTTTGGCCGTCGGTATCATTCTACGTACCTACGAGCAAATCCAGAAGGAACAGGCCATGGAAATGCACCCGATGATACGCCAGTTCTTCGGTGCCGAGTAATCCTTCATTTGGAGGAGAACGGTTCATCATTCATGGTGGAAGGCGAGCCGGGCATGACCCTGAATTCATGCTGGAGCCATACGGCGACCGTCCGTTCAAGGAGATGTACAGGCGTCCGCTCTACGAAGGGGCTGGCTTGACCACCGTGCGTTCCACCGAGGATGCCCAGCGACTCTTGCACCATGTGTTGGTCCAGCGATACCCCGGGGAGTTCGTCCAGCCGGAGAGGGTCGCCAGCACGGGCGAGGACCGAACCGAGGTGCCCGATGATGAACCCGCTGGTTCTCCCTCGGAGGCACCGATGAGCGAGAATAAGGGCGGTGTGTGGGGCTACGGGTTGACCCAGAAAGGTGAGCCAGCAGGTATCGAGAAGGCGGATGAGGTGGAATCGGCCGATGCACCCGCAGCCTCGTTCTGGACCTTCGATGACGCTGAGAACCCTTGATTTGACTCGGTTTGGCTCGCAGTGCCTCATTTTTGAGGCGCTTTGGCGGCGGTTATGTTCATATACAGGTTGTATGTGGCTTGGTTGCTTGCGTCGTATGGGAACGGCGTTGGGGGCAGAGTCTTCGGACAATGACCGTCTCCATCCTCCCTGATGCAAAGCCGAAGCGATTGCGATCCCAAGCAGGCCTACTCGGGCTTTGGGGTCAGGTAGGTGATCGAGATTATGACGTATTTGTGCAAAGAGCTCAAGTGCATTATTCTCTCGCCAATCAATTTTAGGTCAGCAAATCAAATTCAATGCGACAGGTAGCCAAAGGATCGAAACAAGAGAAATCTGGTTGATCCTGCCAGAGGCGACCGCTTTGGGAGTTCGATTAAGCCATGCGAGTCGTGAGTCTTAGGGACTCGGCATACTGCTCAGTAACACGTGGATAACCTGCCCTATCGTCTGGAATAACCTCGGGAAACTGAGAATAAGGCCGGATAGTTCACAATGCCTGGAACGGTTTGTGAATCAAGGTAGGATGGGTCTGCGGCGTATCAGGTTGTAGGGGGTGTAAAGGACCCCCTAGCCTTCGACGCGTACGGGTGTTGGGAGACATAGCCCGGAGATGGATTCTGAGACACGAATCCAGACCCTACGGGGTGCAGCAGGCGCGAAAACTTCACACTGCAGGAAACTGTGATGAGGGAACTCCAAGTGTGTGCACTATGTGTACACTTTTATGAACTTTTAATCGGTTCAGGAATAAGGGCTGGGAAAGACCGGTGCCAGCCGCCGCGGTAATACCGGCAGCTCAAGTGGTCGTCGCTTTTATTGGGCCTAAAACGTCCGTAGCCTGTTTGGTAAATCTGTGGGTAAATCAACCAGCTTAACTGGTTGAATTCTGCAGAGACTGCCAGACTAGGGACCGGGAGAGGTGTGGGGTACTCTAGGGGTAGGGGTAAAATCCTGTCATCCTTAGAGGACCACCAGTTGCGAAGGCGCCACACTGGAACGGATCCGACGGTCAGGGACGAAGCCTAGGGGCACGAACCGGATTAGATACCCGGGTAGTCCTAGGTGTAAACGCTGTGAACTTGGTGTCGGGGGTCCGCAAGGGGTCCCCGGTGCCGGAGTGAAGATGTTAAGTTCACTGCCTGGGGAGTACGGTCGCAAGGCTGAAACTTAAAGGAATTGGCGGGGGAGCACTGCAACGGGAGGAGCGTGCGGTTTAATTGGATTCAACGCCGGAAAACTCACCAGGGCCGACTGTTAGATGAAGATCAGTGTAACGAACTTATCGGATTATCAGAGAGGTGGTGCATGGCCGTCGTCAGTTCGTACTGTAAAGCGTTCTGTTAAGTCAGATAACGAACGAGACCCTCATCTCTATTTGCAACCTGTCTCTCCGGAGGCGGCGCACTATAGAGAGACCGCTGGTGTGAAACCAGAGGAAGGCGAGGGCAACGACAGGTCAGTATGCCCCGAATGTCCTGGGCTACACGCGCGCTACAAAGGGCGGGACAATGGGAAGCTAGGCCGAGAGGCCACGCTAACCCGAAACCCGTTCATAGTTCGGATTGAGGGCTGTAACTCGCCCTCATGAAGCTGGATTCCGTAGTAATCGTGTTTCAATATAGCACGGTGAATATGCCCCTGCTCCTTGCACACACCGCCCGTCAAACCATCTTAGTTGGGGATGGATGAGGCTGCGTTTTAATGGCGTATTCGAGTCTGTCTTCGACAAGGAGGGTTAAGTCGTAACAAGGTATCTGTAGGGGAACCTGCAGATGGATCACCTCCTAAGAAACCGGAGGCTGGGGTCGCTTGCGACCCCAGTCTCCAACCCTTTTTTTATCGATCACCAAGTTTACTTTTTACACCGATTTGGCGAACGCGCCAATCGGTTTCAGTTGAAGGCGGCGCTCAGTTTCGCCTCGATGGTCGTCCTGAACGTCAAGAGCGTCAGCGTTGGGGCCTCGGCATTGACCGTGATGGTGGCGCCCCGGTTGAAGTGCACCTCGTCCCAACCGTCGGGGACCACGTAGCCACGATGCATGTCCGATGTGATGGTCGTTTCTTCGTCGGTCCAATCGGCCCACGCCCACGGCATCAATTGCCGCTGTTCGGGTGAGAGGTCCCTTGCGAGGACGAAGTAGTGGTGCGGTGAGCGGTTGTTTCCAGCCCGTTGCTTTAGGGCGGAAAATTCGGCGTCGCCCATGGCGTTTCGAAGCCAGGCGCCCTGTCCGTACCATGTTGAGAACAACAACCCGCTGCTCTGCTGGTGGCCTTGCTGGTCGCCACGTCGCAGGTGGTACTTGCTCGGAGCGTATTGGTGCGTGTTGGCGATGAGCAAATCGTTCATGGCAGGGTCGCTGGTGAATCGGTTGCCCGAGGTCGTGTCGATGATGGCTTGAAGACGGGGCAGTTCGTTGATGATGGCGCTTCCGGCGACCACGCTGGCGAAATCCTCCTCGAATGTTGAGGTGGAGGAGTCCATGTAGAATCCATAACTTCCCTCGGGGTCTTCGGTTCGGGGATGGGAATTCACGCCCATGACCGGCGTGGCAGCATCGATGTTGTGGGACAGCGAGGTGAGGGTGCCATCGCCGCCGAACACGATCACCAAATCACGGGCGATAAAATCGGCTCTCCGAACATGTTCCCGAGGCTTGTAGTCGATATGGTGGGTCGTCGATGCCACCCGGTTCAGGATTTCTTTGAGCGACATCAGCCCCTCATCGTGGACGCCCTCGAAGTTTTTCTTGAAAACCACCAGGATGTTCATTTCCACGCCCCCTGTCTCAAACCAAGCGTTCCTGCTTCAAGAACACGACCCTTCCGTAGAATACGAGAAACTATCAAAGGGCACCAAGCCTAGCATTCGCCATGCAAGGTGATTCACCGTGGGACGATGTCCCTGAAAAAGCCCAACCCAAACCAGACGACGCCATGTCCACCGCCCCCCAACCGGTCTCCATCTCGGATGGCTATTCACCGATGAACCAGGGCACGATGCTCACGGGGACCACCCAAATGCCCACCGGGCAACTCATCTATCTTCAACCGCCGTCTGGCGCAGCGAAGGTCATCGGTATCCTCGTCATCATTTACGGGGTACTCGCTGGCGTGCTCGGCAACGTCTTCAATCTCCTAGGCTCATTATCCATGGACAACGCCGCTCTCATCAGCTTTGACGTGGCCAACATCGGTCTTGGTGTCGCCACTGTTGTCGGTGGTGTGATGTTGATGAATTATCAGCGACGCGGCGTGATGGTGCTTCTCCTTGCGATCATTCTGAGCGCTGGTGTGGGCATGGGACAACTTACCATGGTCGACGAGATCTACGACCAAATGTTGGAAGACCAAGACATCACGCAGGAAGAGTACGACGCCCTCCAAGATGTGGGCGGCATCGTTCAAGGTGTTGGCATGGTCATGGTGTTGTTCTGCAACGCCATCTGTGGCTTGATTGTGGCGATCCCGTTGATGGTGTCCAACAACGGTCTGGACGACAGCAAATTGTTCGGTTGACCCACGATTCCTCCAAACGCCAAGAGGCGTGATGTTCATACCCCGCTTTGGGGTCCAGCGAATCATGAGCGAAGACGTGGTCATTGTTGGCGGTGCTCGAACACCGTTTTGTGAATGGGTTGGTGGAAAGCGCGGCGACGGAAAAGCGGGCGGTGCCCTGAAGACCGTGAGCGCCCAAGAACTTGGTGCCATCGCCATTCAGGGCGCACTCGAAAAGACCGGAACGGCTGCGGAATCCGTGGACCATGTGGTCATGGGCTATGCCCTGCAGACCTGTTCGCAGTCCATCTACGGTGCTCGCCATGCTGGCCTGAAGGCCGGGATTCCTCAAGAAGTGCCCATGCTCACCCTCTCCAGAATCTGCGGCTCGGGCATCCAGTCCATCGTCTCTGGGGCCCAAATGATCATGCTCGGTGAAGCCAAAACCGTGGTTTCAGGCGGCATGGAGAACCTTTCGCAAGCCCCGCACATTCTTCGAGGAGCACGGGACGGCTGGAAACTTGGTCGCTCACCCAAGGTCGAAGACTACATGATGACCAACCTTCAAGACATGACCTGCGGTTTGTTCATGGCCCAAACCTCCGATGAGCTGTGCCGACGAAAGGGCGTGACGCGAGAAGAAATCGATACCTTTGCGGCGCTCTCCCACGCACGAACCACCTCCTCCATCGACAACGGTGTGTTTGAGGCGGAAATCGTGCCGGTCACCATCAAATCACGCCGTGGTGAAACGGTGCTGAACCACAGCGACGAAGACCACGTCGTTCGAGGCACAACCCAAGAATCCCTCTCAGGGCTTCCAACCGCCTTCGGGCCCGAATCCTTCGTCACGGCAGGAAACGCCTCGGGGGTTGTTGACGGTGCAGCGGCTGTGGTCATTAAATCCGCCAGCCAAGCCGAAGCCGACGGCGACAAGCCCCTGGCCCGAATCGTTTCGTGGGGCATCGTTGGGCTCGAGCCGGCCATCATGGCCTACGGGCCCGTCCCCTCTTCACGCCAAGCCCTTGAACGAGCTGGATTGACCGTTGAGGATATTGACCGCTGGGAAATCAACGAAGCCTTTGCCGGACAAGCCGTTGCCTGCATCAACGACCTCGGCCTTGATGTCGAGAAGGTCAACGTGAACGGAGGAGCGGTTGGCTTGGGCCATCCGCTCGCCGCGACCGGCACACGATTGGTGCTGACCCTTGCTCACGAACTTCACCGCTCAGGCGGCCGCTACGGTGTGGCGACTGCCTGTATCGGTGGCGGGCAAGGCATCGCTATGGTTATCGAGACGCTCAAGTGAAGAGCGTAGCGACATCCACGACATAGCGAATCAGCACGATGGCGATCAGCGTCATGAAGATGTTCATGATGTTCTCCTTGCTGATGCGCTCTATGCCGAATTTTGCACCTGCTGCTGCGCCTCCAACAGCCAACAACGGCAACAGATAGAGCCACCACGGTTGCGACCTCAGTTCCTCGACCAAACCTTCGGGTGCCGTGATGAGGAGGGTGGCGATCGCAACGGGAACCACCACCATCATGACGGACAGGCTTGAACCAATGGCGGTTCGGGGCCCCAGGCCCACCTGTTGTTGCAGCACGGGGACGTAAATAACGCCCGCTCCGATCCCCAAGACCGCTGAGAGGGCGCCGCCAATGCTGCTGCCGACGCGGAGTTGCAGATGGCGAATGTCGCCAGTTTGGCCTTCGTGTTCCTCGAGAGGGCCTCCTCGCTTCCGTTTTTTCCAGGTTCTGTTCAAAGCCCAAACCAGCATGACGATGGAGAGCATTTTGAACACGCCGTCCAGCCGGTCGCCGAGGGCCACAACGATGCCAACCCCAATCAAAGCCCCCATGACGGCACCGTACCGGGCGGAGTTGGCCGCTGCAGCGTGGACGAATCCTTCTTTTCGGTGCTTGAGCCCGCTACCGATGCTCACCGCCCAGGTCAAAACAAGGGAGACCGCCAGAAGGGTGCCATCGATTGGCCAATCGCCAACATAGTGCAGAAGTGGAACAAAGAGCATACCGCCCCCAAGGCCAACGGGGGCGAACACAAAGGCCACAAAAACAACCCCCGCCATCAGCACGAGTGTTTCCATCATCACGAGGCCTCCGCCCAAGTGCGGGTGTAATTTCGGCCTGTGTGTGGTCCGTTCATGATGTTGTCCCACACCGGATGTTCTCTGGAGAAGGTTTCATTAGGGTACTCCGGCTGCAGGCCATTATGGATACTACAACCATTGTTGCCCTCGCCGTGGGCGGCGTCTTCGTGCTGATTCTCATCGTCTGGTTCTTCTCAACCTGGAACCGCCTCATCAACCTCGATGAAAATGCCCAAAACGCGTGGAATAACATCGACGTTATTCTCAACCAGCGATACGACATGATCCCCAACATGGTGAACATCGTCAAGGGATATGCTGAGCACGAAGCTGGGATTTTTGACCAATTCGCCCAAGCTCGCCAAACCGCTGCGGGCGCCCTCGCTCAAGGCGATGTCGCAGGCGTTGCTGCTGCAGAAGGCATGCTTGCTGGCATGCTTCCTCGAATCAACATGGTCGCTGAGCAATACCCCGACCTCAAGGCCAACGCCAACTTCTTGAACCTGCAAAACCAACTCGTTTCGTTGGAAAACCAACTGGCCGACCGCCGAGAATTCTACAACGCAGCTTCGACCAACTACAACAAGGCCATTCAGATGATCCCCTCCAACATCGTTGCAGGCATCAAGGGCTCCGTTCGCCGAGAACTCTGGTCCGTTGAGGGCATCGCTCGTGAGAACGTTCAAATTTCGTTCTGAAACCGTTCGGCTCCTCAAGCTACCTGCATGAGGTTCCTCCATGACGACCGCTCCATTGATTGATATCGCACCAAACCTCCGACTGCTCGGGACAGCGCATATCGCCACTTCATCGGTTGAAGCGGTGCGTCAACAGATCGCCGAATACCAGCCCGATATTGTGGCGGTGGAGTTGTGCCAAAGCCGCCATGATACCTTGGTAAGCGACCGCCGTTTGGACAAGGAAGGCCTGCTCAAAGTGATCAAAGAAGGTAAAGCGCCGATGGTGCTGTTGCAGTCCATGCTCTCTGCAGAGCAGCGGAAACTTGGTATCAACGAAGGGCAACAACCTGGCGCCGAACTCTTGGCTGCTGTGGAGGTTGCCAACGAAGTGGGTTGTGAAGTCGCCTTGGTTGACCGGGACATTCAGACCACGCTGCGCCGGGCATGGAAACGCATGCGACTGCGAGAAAAATGGCGTCTCCTGACCTCCCTGCTGGCAGAGGAAGAGGACGAGGATGAGCTCGACGTCAACGAGTTACTCCAAGACAGCGACCTCTTGTCCTCCATGATGGAGGAACTGAAGGGGTTCTCGCCCGGTGCTGGTGAGGTCCTCATCGACGAGCGAGACGGATACATCGCAGCAAAACTGAATGCGCTCGATGGTGAGAAACGAATCTTGGCGGTGCTCGGTGCAGGTCACCTCAACGGTGTTGCTGAAAAATTGAGCGATGAACCAGATTCTATAGATTCCGAAGCCCTTGAAGAACTCCCTTCGCCATCGACCGTTCGGAGGTTTCTTCCTTGGGCGTTTCCCCTCGTGATGATCGGGGTTTTGGCCGCGGTGCTCTCCACAAGCCAGGACATTGACTGGTTGACCTTCTTCACCGTCTGGACGGCAGCCAACGCCGTGTTTGCCGCGTTGGCTTGCCTTCTTGCTCGCGGGCATCCACTGGCGGTGCTCACCGCAGCCCTCGCCTCTCCGATCACCTCACTGAATCCAGCCCTTGCCGCCGGTTGGTTTGCCGGGTATGTCCAACTCCGACTCGCTGAGCCGACCGCTGAAGACCTCCAACACTTCCTCAAACTCGATGACTTGTCCTCGTTTTGGTCAAACCCCGCGGGAAAGGTCCTGCTCGTGACGGCCCTGACCAACCTTGGCTCAATGCTGGGTGCTTGGGCGGCTCCCTTGATTCTCTTGGGCGGTCTTGGATTAGGCTGAGTGGATGGCCAACGCTGCCAACAGGTCCGCGTGCTCCTGCACATCGTGTACCCGAAGGATGTCGATGTTCATGCGGTGGGCCACGGCCGCCAAACCCAAGGTTCCAGCAAGGCGGTCCTCCGGGTTGGCGTGCCCGGTGAGATGTCCCACGACACTTTTTCTCGAAACGCCCCAAAGGATGGCGCCATTGGATTTCAACACGCTGCGACCGGCTTGGAGGAGGGCAATGTTGTGGTCTTGCGTTTTTCCAAATCCAATGCCCGGGTCGATGCAAATCAGCGCTTCTGGATGTCCCCGTCCCACGAGTTCGGCCTTCACGTCCTCAAGCATCTGACCCACCTCGCTGACCACATCTGCGTAGGAAGGGTTGTCTTGCATGGAACCGGGCTCGCCCTGCATGTGCATGATGCATACAGCACAGCCCGTCTCCACCACGAGTTCAACCATGGCAGGGTCGCGCAAACCCGAGACGTCATTGACCATGTCAGCACCTGCTTGGAGGGCCGCCCTGGCCACTTCTGCGTGGCGCGTATCAACGGAGATCAAACCCTCCGGACGGGCGGCCCGCAGGCCTTCGATAACGGGGACCACACGCTTCTTTTCTGCGATGATGCTGACGGGTCCGGCTCCGGGTCGTGTGGATTCACCACCGACATCAATCCAGGTGGCACCGGCGTCCCACATGGCAACGCCACGCTGGATGGCATCATGGCCAGTAGCCCGACTGCCCGCAAAGAATGAGTCCTCGGTTGCGTTGACGATGCCCATGATTCGTGGTGCGTGATTGAACTTCAGGGCTTCTGCAATCCGTGCTCGGCGGTTTGGTGCGTGTCCAAAGTCCGAGGTCATGGCCCTGCCCAGTTCGGCAGGTTTGATAAGTTGTTACGAGGAACGGGTAGGCATGTCCGAGGTGGATGCATTGCTGGAAGGCGAAGCCTCCTTGGGTGCCCACGTCGGTGGAGCCGGTGGCCAGTTGCCCCAAGATTGGGAATTTGCTGAACGCATTTTGAAGCGCCTGAATCCTCGCACCCCGCAACACGTCTACGACATGGCGGCGAGGGATTCCAAAAACGGCGGGATGCTCATCACCCTCATGGTCGTTATTTGGTGGTTATTTATCGGCGGCAACAACGACGACCTAGCCGACGGTATCTCGGTGTTCTTTTCCCTCAATTTCGAGCAAGCGGCGCTCGCCGTCATGGTGCTCTCGTTGTTTTCGGCCCTGCTCACGGAATTCAGTCGAGACATGGGCAAGATTCTGCCTTCAACCGCTGCTGGTGGCATGATCATCTTGGCGGGCCTCTATGTCGCCGAACCCTTGGTTTCGGCCCTCTTTATCGCCAACTACGACCTTGATGTTCAGCTCGGCGTCTGGCGTTCGGTCCGATTGGGCCTTCTTTGGGGCGGCACCACATACGGTTCGAATTTGATCGTCAATGCACTTCTTCTCAAGTGGCTCATCCGTTTCATGGACGTAAACGACTTCGATTTCTCGGAGCGGAACGAGCAAACGCCGGGTTCCGGTGTCGGCAAGGGCGTCTCCGAAGATTGAACGCTATCCTCATGAGGGCGAGGGGATTCCCCGTGGCATGAGCACCTCGCCGTTCAACGTCTTGAGGTTGGGCTACCGCAAGGGACGGGACCCTCGCATCACCACCCACCTGGCGTTGGTTTCTCGTGCTCTCGGTGCCACGAAGTTCATGCTCGCTGGCGATGAGGACAAAGAGCTCTTCGAAAACGTCGCCTCTGTGAACGACCGCTTTGGGGGCACCATGGAATGCGAGCACATCGGGGGAGCCATGGGATGGTTACGCCGATTCACGCAGCACGATGCCGGTGATGGAGAACCAGGGGTTGCCGTTCACTTGACCATGTACGGTGAGCCCTACCGAGAGGTCATTCCTCGCATTCGCAGGGACCGGCCGGTCGTGGTCGTCGTCGGCGGTGCAAAAGTGCCAAGCGATGTCTTCGAATATTCCCAATACAACGTAGCCGTGGGCAATCAACCGCATTCGGAAGTGGCAGCCTTGGCCCTGTTCATGGAGGGCTGGTTTGGACAAGGCGGCACCGAGCGCCACTTCCCCGGGGCTCGTCTGGTCATCGAGCCCTCCGCCCGTGGCAAGTCGGTCATTGACCACGAGAAGAAAAAAGAAAGTTAATTTCTTCTTACTTGGTTCTCTGCTCCCTCTTTTTCACACACTGTTCGGGTTTTCCCCAAACTTGGTTTCATGGAACTACGCACCCAATCATTATGAGGGGCCTTTTCCGACAAAAATCAATGTTAGGGGGCGGCATCGCAAATACACGCTCCCTACCGGCGACCCATCGCCTGTACCATCCATCCTCCCTCGACATTCCTGATGCAGCCGATGGGTTGGCCAACGGTGCGGAGTTGCCCGAAGGGGCCTCAGGTGCTGGTGTGCTGTTGACCGCAGACGGTGGACGCTACTTGGGGGAATTGTTTGGAGCCCGTACGATCGGGTCGGGCGAATTGGTGTTCACCACCGGCATGATGGGCTATCAAGAATCGTTGACCGACCCCTCCTTTGCCGGACAGGTCCTCACGTTCACCTACCCGCTCATCGGCAACTACGGTGTCCATGCAGGCGCCTCCGAGTCCGGCAAGGTTTGGCCCAAAGGCGTCGTCGTGCGCCACGCCATGCACCAGCCCGACCATCGACACGCAGTGGGAACGGTGGACGAATTCCTCCGCCTGCATGGTGTGCCTGGAATTCACAACATCGACACCCGAGCCATCACCCGGCGAGTGCGAGAATTGGGGACGGTTCTCTGCGTGTTCGGCCCGGCGGAGCGGGAGGAGGAGATGAAAACACAACTCGCAGGTTTGACCTCGCCGGAACTGGAAGACTTGGTGGACGAGGTTTCCATCGATGAACCCCTTGAGTTGAATCCTGGCTCAACCGATGAACTCGGGGCACGTAAGCCTCGGCTCGGCGTTCTTGATTGCGGTGTGAAGCACAACATCCTTCGCCATCTCTGCATGGTGTTCGATGTCGTTTGGTGTCCTCCGGACATGGACTACGACCGGCTGATGAGCGAATACGCTATCGATGCCTTGTTTTGCAGCAACGGTCCAGGCGACCCTGCGCATCCAGGAAAAGCCACCGCTGCACGCAACACGCTTGCCCGTGCAGTACGGGACGGTCTGCCCGTCATGGGCATTTGTCTTGGCCACCAACTCATGGGTCTTGCATCCGGTTTGCAAACCTACAAGATGCGCTACGGCCACCGAGGCGCAAACCAACCGGTGGTTGATCTACAGGATCAAACGGTGTCCATCACCAGCCAGAACCACGGGTTTGCCGTGGCCCATCCCAGCGACGGTATGCTGGCAGCCCACCCCACTGGTGCCACTTCGCCTGCCGTCTCCAATCAGCACGGCTCTGAGGTTGAGGTGCGCTACGTGAACGCCAACGACGGTACGGTTGAGGGGCTCGATGTCATCGGTAAACCCTGCTTCACGGTCCAGTTCCACCCCGAGGCTTGCCCGGGGCCTCACGACGCTGCACCGCTCTTCCTTCGGTTCCGTGGCATGGTGGACGCTCACTTGGGAGGCGATGTTTGATGCCACGCCGGGACGACCTTGAGACGATCATGGTCTTGGGCAGCGGGCCCATCAAAATCGGCCAAGCAGCGGAGTTTGACTTCTCGGGCTCCCAAGCCGTCCGTGCGCTGCGAGAAGACGGCTACAAGGTCATTCTCGTCAACTCCAACCCGGCCACCATTCAAAACGACCCTGAGATGGCTGACATCGTCTACATCGAGCCGCTCCTGCCCGACACCATCGCCAAGATTCTCGAAAAAGAGCGACCGTGCGCCTTGCTGGCGGGCATGGGCGGTCAAACCGCGCTCAACATCGCCAGTGAACTCTCGCACAACGGCACGTTGAAGCGACTGGGTGTGGAACTCATCGGTTCGGATTTGGACGCCATCGACAAGGCAGAGGATCGTGAACTGTTCAACAAGGTCTGTGAATCCATCAACCTGCCCATCAGTCAAGCGGTGGCGTGCAATTCCATCGACGAGGTCATCGCGGCTGCGGAACTCATCGGAAGCTGGCCCATCCTGATTCGCCCGGCCTTCACGCTGGGTGGTTTGGGCGGCGGTACGGCCCGAGACATGGGCGAACTGGTGGAAATTTCACAACTCGGTCTTCGCAATTCTCGCATCTCTCAGGTCCTCATTGAGGAGTCCATTTTGGGATGGCAGGAACTCGAATACGAAGTGATGCGCGACGAGGCCGACAACGCCACCATCGTGTGTACCATGGAAAACATCGACCCGATGGGTGTCCACACCGGCGAATCCACCGTGGTCGCCCCGCTCCAATCCTTCAGCGATGCGGACCATCAGCGTCTTCGAAACCAAGCCTTGGCCTTGATTCGCGCGCTGAACATCAAAGGCGGCTGCAACGTGCAGTTTGCCTTCAACCAATTCACCGGGGAGATTCGCGTCATCGAAGTCAACCCCCGGGTTTCCCGCTCCTCAGCGCTTGCCTCCAAAGCCACCGGGTACCCCATCGCACGCATGGCGGCCAAAATCGCCGTTGGCTACACCCTTGATGAATTGCCCAATCCGATCACCGGTGAGGGCACGACCGCTGCTTTTGAACCCACGTTGGATTACTGCGTGGTGAAAATTCCTCGGTGGCCCTTTGACAAATTCCGAACCGCTGACCGCACCTTGGGCACGTCGATGAAATCCACGGGTGAAGTGATGGCCATTGGACGCAATTTCGAAGAAGCCTTCCTCAAGGCTTGGGCTTCGCTTGAACAGGGATGCGCCCACCCCCGTCCCTTGACGCGTGCGGACGAATCCGAAGGTGAAGGCATGTCGCAGCGGGCCCACGAACCGCTCCCGGACAACACGCTGGTCGAATGGCTGGCCGTGGCGACCGACCGTCGCATGGGCGCCCTCCTCGAAGCGTTCAGGCGCGGTTGGACGATTGAGCGAGTCCACGAAATCACCCGCATCACCCGCTGGTTCCTCTACGGGTTTGAACGACTGGCCCAGATGGAGCGCAGCATCGTTGAGCGAGGTGTCTCTCCCGCTGAGTTAACCGAGGAGGAACTCCGTCTGTGGAAGAGCCACGGCTTTAGCGATGCGCACATCGCTGACGCACTGGCGGGCTTCCCTCCGGAAGGCCTGAAATCACTGGCCTCGGGTCAGGACGAGCGGTCCGTTATGGTGCGTCGCCACCAGCTCAACCTTCACCCCGTCTACCGGATGGTCGATTCGTGTGCGGCAGAATTTGCTGCCAAAACCCCGTACTACTACTCCACCTACGAGCCGCACGGCCTGCCGGGCATCGACCTGCTGCCCAACATGGAGGAACGCACCAAAGAGCGACTTGTCGCCATCGGAAGCGGTCCCATTCGCATCGGCCAGGGCATTGAGTTTGACTACGGCTGTGTTCACGCCGTCAAAGCCATTCGCGAAGCGGGCAAGGACGCCATCCTCATCAACAACAACCCGGAAACGGTGTCAACGGATTTCGACACCTCCGACCGATTGTACTTTGACCCGCTCACCTTGGAGTATGTAAGTGAAATTTTACTTCGGGAGCGGGCCCACGGTATTCTGCTTCAATTCGGCGGTCAAACAGCCATCAATTTGGCGCTCCCACTCGAGGCGCGTCTGCCCGATTTGACGGCCAGCGGCCTCGACCTTGCCATCATGGGTACGTCGTGCGATGCCATCGACGAAGCGAGCGACCGAGAGCGCTTCGAGGCCTTTGCCAGTCGCCACGGTCTGCGGATGCCACGGGGTGCGACGGGAACAACGGCCGACGATCTGCGAGCTGCGGTTGAGGAAATCGGCTTCCCCGTGCTGGTCCGTCCCTCCTACGTTTTGGGTGGACGCGGCATGGAGATTTTGTCCAATCAACAGCAACTTGACGGCTACCTGCGAGAGGCGTACCTCGCTCCCGACAAGCCGCTCCTGGTCGACGAATACCTCGGCCACGCTACGGAAATTGACGTCGATGCCGCCTCTGACGGTGAGGATGTTCTCGTGGGAGCCATCATGGAACATCTGGAAGAAGCCGGCATTCACTCCGGCGATTCGACCTGTTTCATTCCCGCACAGAACATTCCCGAGGACATGCTTGAGCGCATCGCAGAGCAAACCAAAATCATCGGCATTGGGCTGAAGATCAAGGGCTGTTTCAACATCCAATTTGCCATCCAAGGCGACGACCTCTACGTGCTTGAAGTCAATCCGAGGTCCTCCCGTACCGTTCCCTTTGTCGCAAAAGCCTCCGGCCTGCCCCTTGCTCGTATTGCGGCTCGCATCACCATCGGCCAGCCGCTTTCCAGCCAGGAGATTCCACGCCGCACCTCAGGCCAGGTCTGCGTGAAGGCCCCGGTCTTCCCGTTCATCAAATTGCGAGGTCTTGACCCCGCTCCGGGGCCAGAAATGAAGTCCACGGGCGAAGTCTACGGCTCGGATGAGCGCGCCGATTTGGCCTACCTCAAGGCGAGACTGGCCACGGAAGTTCCGGTTGCGACCGAAGGCGGAGCCTACCTGACGGTTCGAGACGAAGACAAGGAGAACCTCGTGCCCGTCGCCAAGGAACTCGTCAACATTGGCTTCACGCTCTACGCCACAGGCGGAACGGCAGATGCGCTTCGTCGACACGATGTACCCGTAACAACGGTCTACAGAATTGCTGAGGGCAAGCACCCCGATGCACTTGATCTCATGCGTCAGGGCAAGGTCAGTTTCATCGTGAATGTCCCCACCGTTTCGGGCGGTGCCGTTCGAGACGGGAACATGATGCGAAGGTTGGCGGTGGAACTCAACATCCCCTTCGTGACCACGATGCGAGGCGCCACCATGGAGGTTGCAGCCATGCGTGCGAGCATCGAAGAAGTTCTTGAACCTCGCAAACTCACCGTTCACTACTGAGCAGGGAAAAAGCAGCCCTTTATGCGGCCAATCTCGCTGTTTTGACCATGGCTGCGAGCGAATTTTCGTTCACAAACGGCACCGTCATGGCTGCAGGGCGTCCAGGCACCTTGGGGGACACGCTCTCTCCTGTTGGGCCTGAGACCGTCTCGTCGTGGGTGTGGTTGGCCTACGACCAACTCAACGTGGCCTTCCTCGACGCCCTTCCGACTGCTGATGTCGGTGTGGTGCTCATCGAATCCGCTTCCAAGGCCAAACGCCGTCCGTACCATCAGCAGAAATTGGGCGTGCTGCTGGCCAATCAGCGCCATTTTGCCGTCGAGCTCCAAGCCCGAGGCATCCCCGTCCTGTATCTTCTCACCGATGCGGACTACGCCTCGCCTCTTCGCGAAGTCTCTCGTGCCTGCGGTCCCGTTCACTGTTTCCGCCACGCCGAGCGAGAATTGCGCCTCGAAGTTGAACCGCTGGTCGCTTCGGGTCTGCTCGTGGAACACGCTCACCCGGGGTGGCTGACACCCCCCGAGTGGTTTGTTGAAAGTGTGGGGGAAACACCGCCATTTCGCATGGATGCGTTCTATAGAAAAGTGCGTCAGCAAACCGGATGGATGATGGAGAATGGAAAACCCGTTGGCGGGAAGTACAGTTATGATGCAGAAAATCGGTTTCCGTGGAAGGGTGACCCGCCAGCCCCTGCACCACCGGTCTACGACACGGACGCCATCGACCTTGAGGTGGAGGCCATGATTCGTTCGCGCTACGGTGAACATCCAGGAACGGTGGACCTGAAAAACCAGCCAACCTCTGGAGAACAGATTGAGGCTGCCTTTGGTTTTGCTTTGGATTGTCTGCCCAATTTTGGAACCTACGAGGACGCCATGTCCGAAAAGAGTCGCGGTCTCTTTCATTCACGCTTAGCCACGCTGGTCAATCTGCACCGACTGATGCCCAGCCGCGTGGTCGAGGCTGCCCTTGCCAGCGACGCCCCCATCAACAGCAGAGAGGGCTTTGTTCGACAGATGATCTGGCGCGAATACGTTCACCACATCCACGACATCACCGACGGTTTTCGCACGCTTGACGTGCAACGAACGCCATCGATACGAGGTGCCGGTTGGGAGGGTTTCGTTCAGGCAGACGAGGAGCCTCATCCAAACCATCTGGAACAAACCGACGGCCTTCCTCCCGCCTTCTGGGGTGCAACCAGCGGATTGCGCTGCCTCGATGCCTCGGTCGCTTCGGTCATGGAGGACGGGTGGACCCACCATATCCCTCGCTTGATGGTGCTGAGCAACGTGGCGAATCTTTTGGATGTCAATCCGCGGGCGCTGACCGATTGGTTTCATGCTGCGTTCATTGATGCGTACGACTGGGTTGTGGAGCCCAACGTGCTGGGAATGGGAACCTTTGCCCTGGGAACGGCGATGATGACCAAACCCTATGTGGCCGGCTCGGCCTACATCAACCGCATGAGCGACCACTGCAAATCATGCCAATTTCACCACAAGAAAACCTGTCCAATGACCCGATTGTACTGGGCCTATCTGAACCGTCATCGGGAGGCCTTCACCGGAAACCGTCGCATGGCGATCGCCAACAAGAACGTCATGCGCCGTGCAGACGAGGAGAAAGCCATCGATGCCGGCACGTTTGCACACGTTCGCACGACGCTCCAAGCAGGAAGCGAGATACGCCCTCCTGAGGGCGATTTGCGTTCGTGGTTATGAACCTCTTCGCGAAGGCTGGCATGTCGGGCAGTAGTCCAGACGACGGCCTCCATAGCGTAGGCGAACGACGAGGTCACCGCACGAGAGGCAGGGCCGGTCGTTGCGACAGAACACGGCGTGGCGCCACATTCGGCGAGGCTCGCCACGTGTCTTGCTGGCCTGTGCCACGTCAAGGTCAACCGTGACGCCACCGTGCTCGTAGGCTTGAACGGTGACGGACTTGATGCAGGTTGCCCACCTCGCCAGCGTTTCTTCATCCAAGTCGCACGGGCGGTCATCGGGGTGCACGCCCGCAGCGTGAAGAATTTCGGAGCGCAGGTAGTTTCCAAGACCCGCGAAGCTTCGCTGGTCGAGCATCAGCGTGGCGCCCTTTTTTCGGTGAATGCTTTTTGATTTGAGATGGGTAAGCAGATGGTCACCTGTGATGTCTTCATCCAGAACGTCAGGACCAAGCCGGGCGAGGAAGGGATGGCCGTTTTCCTCGGGCGTGGGCAACAGGGAAATGTCGGTGGCAGACCACAGGCGAACGGCGTGTTTATCGGTTATAAAGGCGGCACGGAGGCTTCGGCGTGAGCGCGGGTCGGTGGTCTTGAGGTGGACCGTCCAGCGCCCGTAGAGTTGGTTGTGGCTGTACATGGTGTAGCCGCTGCTGAATCGGATGAGCATGGCTTTGGCTCGGCTGGTCACGCTCAAGACTTCGTGGCCGAGGATGAACGATTCTGCCCCGGAAAGGGAGGGATAGGGCCACTCACCGTCCTCAATGACCTTCCCGACCAGTGCTTTTCCGATCTTATCGGCCGCACGACGTATTTCGGGGCCTTCGGGCATGTGGTGAGATTGGTCCTTTTGGTTTTGAAGGACTGTTTGCCAGTTCACTGGTTGAGGTTAGTCAATGATTTTCTCAATGTTGAACGACTTGCCTTCATGGCCCCACGTGACCACGCCCGGCTCGTCGATGAGGAAATATTTGGTCCCGAATTCTCTGCCCAACTCGGGATGGTCTTCCTCGAGCGTGATGACGATTCGCGTGCTGTACGCACCGTGGCTGCCGATGGAGGCCACGCCTCGAATGCCGTCCACGAGGACGGCGTGGGGAGCCGAGACCCTCCCCGGATTGAAGGGTGTGGCGTCGTGAACGAGGCTGAGGTTTTCCTCCGTGCCTGGGATGGTGTGCAAACGGGTTGACATGGCAGAACAACCGGTCAACCCTACATAAAGAATCAAACATCATCCAGGGAAAATCGTTCGTCAATGGCTGAAAGGCCCGCTGACTCTGCTTTGGCTGCAATGCGTCGCAACGAGCGCATGGCCTCATCTATAGATTCGACCTGTTCCGCAAATTGTGTTGGCGGCCACCCACAATCGATGACATCGGCTTCGACGGCGCTTTCCTCAATCCATGCTCCACAGGCCGAACCGTAGCATTTGGCTTTGAATCGCTGAATGTCAAGCCAAAACGTGGTGCGATGACAGACCGGGCAGGTTCTGCACTCGTATTCTGAGAGCACGGTCATGGCGTCATCGCCGACGACGTCCACTTCCCATGCAGCAACGCTGGCGCGTTCAAGGGGCACCTGATGGGACTTTTTGAGAAACGAACGCAGGACATTCAAGGCCGTCTCCTGACTGCTGAAGCACCCCATGCCGACCACGGCGCCGCCTTTCTCTACGGCGCTTGGGACATAGACGCGACCGGTCATGACCATGGAGGCGGCTGGGCCTGCTGGCGTTTAAGCATCGCTCAATCTCGGTGCCAAAGGACCTCAATTGCGGGCAGACCCCCCGGGTGGGGAAGCGGTGCGTTGGGCTTCTCGATGCGCACGCTGAGGCTGGCGATGGCCGTATGTTGAGCGAGTCGGTCGACGACGGCTTGCGCCATCTCCTCCATGAGCCGAATGGGTTGGGGGGTGTTGTGCATCACCTCGTCGATGGCGATTTGAATGTCAGCGTAGTTGAGGGTCTCCTCCAGCGCTTCTATGCGACCGTTCCCCGCAAGGGTGGCCCAGACGGTGAAGATGAAGGGTTGCGGTGCCGCATGTTCTCTGTCATAGTAGCCGTGAACCGCCTTCACTTCGTAGGCTTCGAGACCAACACGCCACTGCACGGTCTCGCCTCACTGGTCTTCGTCGCGCTCGTGAACCCAAATGAGGTGGTAGCCAAACTGGGTTTTCACGGGCGAGGATACGGTCTTCAGCGGCGTGGACCACACCGCCTCTTGGAAGGCTGCGACCATCTGGCCTTTGCGAAACCATCCGAGGTCGCCGCCCTTTTGGCTGGAGGGGCACGTGCTTTTCTTCCGTGCCAGTTTTTGGAAATCCTTCAGCTTCCCGACCTTCTCTTTGATCTGAAGGGCTTCGCTCTTAGAATCCACAAGGATGTGGGAGGCCCATGCACTCGGTGCGACCATGAAATGCCCACCTGTCGTCGTGTTTTGAACCCCACGCTCAGAAATCCGAATAGGCCAAGAAGCGCATGTAGGTGCCGTAGATGGTCACCGACACGCCGAGGGATTCCTCGTTGAAGCGCTCCATGGTGTCGGCGTAGGTGTGGTATTCCCAACTTCCGCTGCCATAACACACGACGGCTCGCCCGTTCTTCCCTTCACCCAAATCGTAGACGAACGGTCCGTGGTCGGAGTTGTACGGCATCCCGTCCGAGGCGCCTTTGTCGCCGGTCAAGGTGGAGAGCCGGATGTCGTAGCGGTCGGCCACATCCGAGCGGTCGTTCTTGTACATCGCTGTGATTCGGGCGATGTGGTCCATGTCGTCCTGGTTGTTCCCAAAGAGGGTCACGGAATTGCCTCGGTTGGCCGTGTCGGCATCCACGTGATTCATGTCGAGGTTGATGTAGAGGCGAAGGTTGTCCCTCAGGCTGTTTTGGAAGGCCTCAACATAGGCGCGACTGCCGTACAAGCCCTCTTCTTCGCCGCCCCAGGTACAGAAGCGTAAGGTTCGCTCTGGGGTTCCGGTTTCGTTGACGATCTCGCTGAGTTGCCGCCCCATCTCCATCACACTCGCCGTTCCCGAGGTGTCGTCCACCCCGCCCTGGGCGTGGTAGACGGTGTCGTGGTGGCCGCCGACAATGACGACGTCGGAAGTTTTGCCTCGAATTTCGCCACAGGGCACGTAGATGGTGCGCTCTTGGTCATTGGTGACGTCGATGATCATCTCCAAGACGCCGGGAGGACCGGTTGCGTTGAAGATGGCCTGCTCAAGAATTTCACCGGCGTCTCGGGACATGGCGATGAACGGGAGTTCGGTGGGCACGCTTCCACCGTTGGCTTGGGTGATGGCGTCGATGCCCGTGCCCTTGAAGATGGGCACGCAGTCGGTGTTCTCGATTTTCCCGCAGTTGTAATCCTTGTTGACTCGGATGAGGCCTGCGAGGTTGTTCTCAGCGGCAAGCGACATCAAATCGGTGTTGCCGCCGACGCTGCCGCCGCTGCGGACATAGCCCACGGAGCCGCTGGCGGAAGCCCACAAGGAATCGTCGCTGCCGTTGCCCAAATCGGTCATTGCCACGTTCTGGTCGAAGGTGTATTCCGAGCGTCCAGAGAAGCCTTGGATGACATAATCCACGCGGTGCTGGAACTGGATGATCTGCGTGCCGATGGCCAGCGGCCCCTCACACGGACTGTTGCCGCCAAAGCCCTGAATGCAAATGCGCAGACTCGGTTCGGAATTCACACTGTGCATCGGTACCTGATAGGAATGCTCGGTAGCGGTCATGCCCATCGCTTCAAATTGCGCAGCGATGTACGCCGAGGTATTGGCCTCTTCCACGGTGCCGCTCATGCGACCTTCCCATTCGGGATGGCCAAGCGCCACGAGGTCTTCGGCAAAGGCTCGGGTTTGGGCAGCATCGTATTCGATGAGGTCGTATTCGTAGGAGGGTGTGAATCCAAGCCATGTAGGTCGGAACACAAAGACGGCGGTGACCATCAAGACCACGACGCCGATCGCCATCAACGCCTGAGGAGTAAGCACATCCGTACTTCGCCACCAGGGCAGGTTTTCTTCGGTAAGCAGACCCGCATTGTCGTTCGGGTCATCCTCCAGGTTGAGCACCGCGTCAGTAGGGTTGCTGGCCTCCAATCGTTCAATGAGTTGGGACTTGTTTCCGCTGACGGGGAGCCCCTGTTCTCGGAGCATGTCTTTCAGGTCGGCGACGGTCTTGCCTTCAAGGTCCATGGGACTCACTCATGGTCCCCTCGACTCCATTGTTCAAGAAGTCGGCGGTCCGGCGTCTTTTCAGACTTCATCGCCGGTCCAACGGCGTCCGATGTCGTGTTCATACCCGAGTTGGTCAAGGATACGTGCGATGATGAAGTCCACCATGTCGTCGATGTTCTTCGGGTGGTTGTAGAAACCAGGCGAAGCGGGAATGACGATGGTGCCCCACTGGGAAAGTTTGGCCATGTTTTCGAGGTGAACGGTGGCGTAAGGTGCCTCTCGGGGCACGATGATGAGCTTGCGGCGCTCCTTCAGGGCGACGATGGCCGAGCGGGTCACGAGGTTGTCAGAGATACCGGCAGCGAGTTTGCCGATGGTGGTGCCTGAACAGGGGCAGATGACCACCGCATCGATTTTGGCCGAGCCAGAGGCGGACTTCGCACCGACGTTCTTGGCGTCTTCGAGGATGGCGTTCGTGGCTTTAGCCACGGCTTCGGGCGTGGTGTCGCACTCGTGCTTGAGGGTGATCTTGCCCGAGTCGGTGACGACCAGGCGAACGGTCTTGCCCATGTCGGACAGGACCTCAGCGAGGCGCTTGCCGTAGATGGCTCCTGAAGCGCCAGAAATGCCGATGACGACCTCGCCCATGAGCCAAAACCGGTGGCTCTCCCATTTAGCCTCTTGTTCTTTCTCTCTACGATTTTTTCACACCTGTTCGGATGGCTGCGAGTATACACAACGGTACCCTCGATGTCGTATAGGACTACAAGGGGGGCCCTTGTGAAGGAAGTTGTTTTCGGAAATCCGTAAACCCAAATGCCCTAACTTCCGGCAAGAGAACTAGCGAGTACATAGAGCAATCCTGGCAAGAAGCAAACTAGACCAATGCCTCCCAAAATGATGAACACTATTAGCCACATCAGTACGTTGAATCCGCTGCTGCCTTTCTGGTTTACATAAACAACCTGCGGTTGTTGTGCAGGCATCCTTTGCGGCTGAACAATTGTTTGATGTCGTGGTTGATATGCGACTTGGGCACTCGCTTTCGGAGGCACAGGTGGTGGCACATTGTTTGTACCACAATTTGGACAATAAACCGAGGACTGTGGATAAGTCAAAGAGCATGTCCTACAGGTTGGCATTGAAGTTTACCACTCCTCTCGCATAAAAAAAATGAACCCCCAAGAATGAATCTTATAATTGCAGGTTAACAACGGCTCTGCTGTATCCATGGATTTGTAGGGGGGATTAAACAACGCTGCACAATGAGACATAGTGATCTAGTGAAGTGAATAAATGAACTGCATATGTTTAGGAGGGGTTACCCTAAACACCTTTGCACATACTCTGCATGTTTCCGAGGGGTCGCAGTGGGCCTTTCACAACGCTGCCCATATGGATGCCTTTGGGTGATTCATTCATCGCTCTTTGACCAGGATTTCCGCATCACAAGCCCCGCCGCTTCACCCGCATCCATCGGGTCGTAATCATGCTCGAAAATGAGGTGCTTCACCAGGTTGTGCTGCGCTACGCTCTCGTCACACACCGGACAGTTGTGCCGGTCGGGCTCACGGTAGCCTTGGAAGGCCGCTCGCCCTCGGGGCGTGGCAAGGCCGGATACGGTTCGAAGCAGCGTGGACATGAAGACCAGCCCGAAGAGGACCATGCAGCACCCCAGTCCGCCAAAGAAGCCCGAGCCCGAGCCGTCCTGGGCCAGCCGAATGTGCTGCGTCATCTTCCCTTCGCTGGTGTTGCGAAAGGTGTCGAGGTCAATCACGTGGGTGAAGTTCTCTCCGCGCAGCTGTAGGTAGATTTCGGTGCCGTCGTCCTCCTGCTCGACTTCGATGGCGATGAGAAACACGCCGTTAGCGTCCGTGATGGCGCTGGCACCCCGGTACTGGTAGCAGTCAACTTCGCCAGGAGGGCACTCGACGTAGACGTCGCGCAGCATCACGGGCGTGTTGTCGTTGTAGGTGGCCTGACCTGAAATCCTGTAGGTTTCGGCGCTGGCCAAGGGAAGAGCAAACACCGCCACGAGGAGGACGAGCGTGACGGTGCGCATGGTTGAGTGGGTCCGGGTGGACTTATGAAGGGTTGATTTCGCCCAATCGTTCTTTGACCGCACACAGAAGGCGCACACATGGGGACCCTTGTAACCGGAACCGCCGCCACCTACGTGGAAGAACTGCACATCAACACCGAGAAACGCTACGAAATCGTCTGCATTACCCGAGACGTCGAGCGCATCGTCGCCCAGAGCGGCATTGCCGACGGCCTTGTCTTGGTGAACCCGATGCACATCACCGCCTCGTGTTATGTCAACGACTTGGAGTACGGTTTGCACCACGACATCATGACGTGGCTCGAGAAGCTGGCACCTTTCTACGGCAGCGACGGTCGCCAGGGGGAGGAATACCACCACCACCGCACGGGGGAGGACAACGGGGATGCACATCTCAAGAGGCAATTGTTGGGCCAGCAGGTCACGATGCCGGTGCGCGACGGGCGCTTGCATTTGGGCACGTGGGAGCAGATTCACTACGCCGAATTTGACGGACAACGCAACAAACGCATTCTGGTGAAGGTCGTCGGGGTGATGAGCCAGTGACGCTCTCCTCCCCTCCCGAGATGATCGGCTACATGGCGGATTCGGGCGTGGAGCGGACGCTGTGGACGCCCGGCGCTTCGCGATTGGAACTCACGCTGAAAGAAGACCACCTCAACAAAGGCGGCGTGGCCCACGGCGGGATTCACATGATGCTGCTCGATTCAGCCCTCGGCAGTGCGCTCGTGGCGTCCCTGAAGGTGGAAGAATGGTGCGCGACCGCGCAACTCTCCACGAGTTTCCTTGCGGCCGCCCGACCCGGTGAACGTCTGGTGGCGGAGGGGCGCGTGGTGCGACGCGGAAAGAACGTGGCGCATTTGGCGGGCGAGGTCAAGGTGGGCGAGCGGCTTGTGGCGAGTGCGACGGGGACCTGGGCGATTTGGTCGAGCCGACCGCCTTCGCTGTCCTCAAACGCCGAGCGTTCGGTGGACGATGGAAACAAGCGCCTCGATGAATGAATCGGCTGCGACCTCGTAGCCGAGGGCGCTCAGTGAGGTCGTCGTGTCGGCAGCGAGACCGCACCCGGCCACGCCCTCCACACGTCCCGGGGGCGTGTTGAGGTTGACGGAGAATCCATGGCGAGAAACCCAGCGCAGGAAGGAGAGACCGATGCTGCAGACTTTGCGCCCGTCGACCCACACGCCCTGCATTCGGTTGTCTCGCTCGCCATTGATTCCAAAGGTCGCCAATGTGTCAATGAGCCACCCTTCGATGATGTGAATGATGTCGGCCACCGAGGCTTCGCCTTCGCGCTTACCCCACTTGAAAATCGGATAGCCCACCACCTGGCCTGGTCCGTGCCAGGTCAGGCCGCCTCCACGGTCAACGGCAACCGTCGCGTAGCCCTCCGGGGGGCGGAGGCCGTCGTTCCGGGCGCGAGGCCCGACCGTGACCACTTCGGGGTGGGAAAGAAGCAGCAGCGTGTCGGGAATGGTACCTTCGATACGCTGCTGTTGGAGGTCTTTCATGAGCGCCTGCGCTTCATCGTAGGGCACGACGCCGAGTGCACGGATGTCGACCACGGTCCTCGCCTCAGAACTTTCCTGATGAGCCAAACCCACCCGAGCCGCGCTCGGTTTGGTCAAGGCCCTCTACGGTGGTTTCTCGAAGGGTCACAAGCGGCACGGGTGCGAATAACAACTGGGCGATGCGCTGACCTGCTTCAACCGTGAAGGCATCGCCTTCTCCAATCCAGGTGGCCAGTACTTTGAGTTCGCCTCGATAATCCGAATCGATGGTCCCCAGTCCGTTTGGCATGATCATGCCCTTCTTTCCAAGCGACGAGCGGCAGCGGATTTGTCCTTCCCAACCTTCCGGTATGGCCGTGGCCCAGCCGGTGGAGATGAGCACGGTGGAACCCTTTGGTACCACGGTCTCCTCGATGGCGTACAAATCCCAGCCAGCCGCTTGTGCTGAACCTTGTGTCGGGAGTACGGCGCGTTCGTCGAGTCGGGCAAACGGAATGTTGAGAGAAATTCGGTCCATATTGCCACTCACCATAGATTGGTTTTTGACTGTTGGGATGATGTAAGATTTTGCCCACATGGTATTCCAGTGGAAAAGAGGGTGGTTTTGGCATGAAAATTGAAATTTTGAATGAAAAAATAACATGGCTCTTCTCTCAGTTAAATCGTTGTACTGCGTCCATGCGTGAACGCTCTCAAACGCCCCAAAAACCGTTCAGTTTAATCTCGCCGAGGGGGGATAGATTATAGGCGTCCTACGATGGAGGACAAAATCCAGCGCGTCTGTAAATCACGGAGGGTACGAACATGGTTATTGAACACAGCAAGGATGACGGCATGAACATTGACCTGACGCAAGAGCACGTTGAACCCATGCTTCAAGAGAACCTTGACCGTTTCGTTCTGTTCCCTATCGAGCACGACGACATCTGGGCCATGTACAAGCAAGAACAGGCCTCGTTCTGGACCGCTGAAGAAATCGACCTGGCCGAGGACCTCAAGGACTGGAAGAACCTGAACAAGGACGAGCAACACTTCGTCAAGCACATTCTCGCCTTCTTCGCAGCCAGTGACGGCATCGTCAACGAGAACCTCGTCATGAACTTCTCCAACGAAGTCTGCTGGCCTGAAGCCCGTGCCTTCTACGGTTTTCAGATCATGATGGAGAACATCCACGCCGAGACCTACTCGCTGCTCATCGACACCTACATCGAAGACGAGAAGGAGAAGGACCACCTGTTCAAGGCACTCGAAACCGTGCCGTCCGTTCAAAAGAAGGGCGACTGGGCCATGCGCTGGTTGTCTCGGAAGCGAGGCTCCTTCGCCGAGCGTCTCGTTGCGTTCGCAGCGGTTGAAGGCATCTTCTTCTCCGGTTCGTTCTGTGCCATCTTCTGGCTCAAGAAGCGAGGCCTGATGCCCGGTTTGACCTTCTCCAACGAGCTCATCTCCCGAGACGAAGGCCTCCACTGCGACTTCGCCTGCCTGCTCCACAACAAATTGTTGCGTGGTGCCGGTGAGAACGTGATTCGCCGCATTATCGCCGAAGCCGTTGACATCGAGATTGAATTCGTCACCAAGGCCCTTCCCGTCAACCTCATCGGTATGAACGCCGATTTGATGACGCAGTACATCCAGTTTGTTGCTGACCGACTCCTGGTGCAACTCAACTGCTCAAAGATCTACAACGTTGGTAACCCGTTCCCTTGGATGGAAATGATCTCCATGCAGGGCAAGACCAACTTCTTCGAGAAGCGAGTCGCCGAGTATCAGAAAGCCGGCGTGATGGACAGTGCTTCGCTCGGAAGCGTCCAACAGCGTTTCTCAGTGGACGAAGACTTTTGAACCGTACGCGGATGAAGATAGATACCACGCTCTCAAATGAACACACGAGGAGGAAGAATCATGGCTATGCAAGTTGTAAACAGAAAAGGCGAGCGAGAAGATGTACGATTTGATGCGATTCACGAGAAACTCGTCAAACTGGCTGAAGGTCTCGACGAAACCTGGGTTGACCCCGGCCACGTTACCAAGTTGACCATCGAAGGGCTCTACGACGGTGTCACCACCCGTGAACTCGACCAACTCGCTGCTGAGACGGCTGCGTCGTTGGCCTCGCACCACCCGGACTACAGCCGTCTGGCGGCTCGTATCTGTGTGGACGACCTTCACCGCTCCACGAAGGACTCCTTCACCGATGTCATCACCGACCTCCGCGAGTACATCGACCCGGAGTCCAACAAACATGCGCCTCTGATCTCCGAAGAGGTGTATGAGATCATCATGGCCAACGCCGAGATGCTCAACAACCACATTGACTACAGCCGCGATCACAACTACGACTACTTCGGCTTCAAGACGCTGGAGCGCTCCTACCTGCTCAAGCTCAACGGCGAAGTGGCTGAGCGCCCGCAACACATGCTCATGCGCGTGGCTGTCGGCATTCACCACGCCAACCTCGAGAAAGCCCTCCACACCTACGACCTGATGAGTCAAGGCTACTTTACCCACGCCACGCCAACGTTGTTCAACTCCGGCACACCCATGCCGCAGATGTCCTCGTGTTTCCTGCTCACCATGCAAGACGACTCACTGGACGGCATTTACGACACGCTCAAGCAGTGTGCGCTCATCTCCAAATCAGCCGGTGGCATCGGCCTCTCCATCCACCACGTCCGCTCCAAGGGCTCTTACATCAAGGGAACCAACGGCACCTCGAACGGTATCGTCCCCATGCTTCGGGTCTTCAACGACACCGCACGCTACGTCGACCAGGGCGGCGGCAAGCGAAAGGGTTCCATTGCCGTGTACCTCGAGCCATGGCACCCCGATGTCATTCAGTTCCTTGACTTGAAGAAGAATCACGGTAAGGAAGAGATGCGAGCACGCGATTTGTTCTACGCCATGTGGACACCCGACCTGTTCATGCAGCGTGTGGAAGACAATGCCGACTGGTCCTTCTTCTGCCCCAACGAGTGCCCCGGTCTGCAGGATGTCTACGGTGCTGAATTCAAGGCCATGTACGAAGACTACGAACGCCGTGGTCTCGCACGTGAAACGGTTCCTGCACGTACGGTCTGGGACAAGATCGTCGAAGCACAAATCGAAACCGGAACACCTTACATGCTCTACAAAGACGCAGCCAACGAGAAGTCGAACCAGAAGAACCTGGGAACCATTCGCTCTTCGAACCTGTGCACCGAGATCATGGAATACACCGCCAAGGACGAGGTGGCTGTCTGCAACCTCGCCTCGATCGCTCTTCCCAAGTTTGTCAACATGACCGACGGTGTGTTTGACCACCAACTGCTCTACGACGTCACCTACCACGCGACGGGCAACCTGAACCGTGTTATCGACGTGAACTACTACCCCGTTGAAGAGGCACGCAACTCCAACATGCGCCACCGCCCCATCGGCTTGGGCGTTCAAGGCTTGGCTGATGTCTTTGCCATGCTCAAGTTGCCGTTCGAAAGTCCTGCAGCACGGGCGCTGAACAAGGAAATCTTCGAGACCATCTACTTCGCTGCCTGCACCGCATCCAAGGACGCAGCCGTGGCCGATGGTCCCTACTCGACCTTTGAGGGCTCACCGGCCAGCCAAGGCCTCCTTCAGTTCGACCTGTGGGGCATGAACGAGCACAGCGGCCGCTGGGACTGGGACAGCTTGAAGGCAGAAATCGTTGAGAAGGGCATGCGAAACTCGCTCCTCTTGGCGCCCATGCCAACGGCCTCCACCTCTCAAATCCTCGGCAACAACGAGTGCTTTGAGGCGTTCACCTCCAACCTCTACGTCCGCCGGACCCTGTCGGGTGAATTCGTCGTGCTCAACAAGCACCTCGTCAAGGATTTGATCGCCCAGGACATGTGGAGCCTTGAGATGAAGAACGATATCTTGCGCAACAAGGGTTCCATTCAGGGCATCCACCGCATCCCTGAGCACATTCGAGACATCTACAAGACCACGTGGGAAATCAAACAACGGCACGTTCTCGACATGGCTGCCGACCGAGGCGCCTACATCGACCAGAGTCAATCGCTCAACATTCACATGGTCGATGCCAACCCGGCAAAGGTCACTTCCATGCATTTCTACGGATGGAAGCAGGGTCTCAAGACCGGGATGTACTACCTGCGAACCAAGGCCGCTGCTGACGCCATTCAATTCACCGTTGAAGCTTCCACCAAGGAAGACCAAACCGTTGGCGGCCTCGCCGAGCGAGCCGATGACACCGAGAGCCTCGAAGCCATCGCCTGCAGTCTTGACAGTCCAGACGACTGTTTGATGTGCGGCAGTTGAAGCCTTGCTGTGCTCAAGAACCGCCAAGGAACCAACAACGGTCGGGGCTGTGCCGGTGAATTCTTTTTATGCTTGGTAAACGCCTTCCGACTGGGGCCGAGACCATGGACGAAGTCTGCTTCTGTATTTCCTTCGCACGTTGACGTTCGGAAGAGGACGCCGAACCTATCGCAGCGTGTAAATCGGGGTGATGCTGCGTGTTGACTGCGGCTAATCTTTTTGCGATTGAACCGCTGTTTTCGTTTTGGAATCGGAGGAAACCTTAGATGAGATTTGAGCGAGGTGGGCTGCATGGACGTGAACGCAAAGATTGGCATTGACTCCAAACGAACAACGGCAGCAAGCGTGGCCATCGTTGGTGTGGTCGTGTACTTGGCCCTTGTCTACCTTAAACCCATTTTGATGCCCCTCGCCATCGCCGTGCTGTTGTTTTTCCTCATCAAGCCCATCGAACACTACATCCACAAAAAAGTGGGCAACCAGTTGGTGTCCTACGGAACGGTGTTGGCGACCTTCATCATCTCGATGTACTTCATCTCGATTTTCCTCTACGAGCAGCTCTCGTTATTCGTTGAAGAGGTTCCCGACATCACGGCACAACTTGAAGAAAAGCGAGCAAGGTATGCAAATTCCGACTTGTACGGTTTGGAAATTATTTTCTCGGATTCGACGTGGGTGGATGTCCTGGCCTCGCCCAGCAACATCGAGGTCTTCGCGCTCGCCATTTTGGGGTCGCTGGGCGCCTTTGTTGGCAGCATGATCACCGTGCTGATTTTCTTGTTGTTCATCATTCTCGAAGAGCACACCATCGCCAAGCGATTCAATGCGGCCTTTCCCCAATCAAGCGGACGGGCTCGGAAAATTGTTGACGATTCCATGGAGTCCATCAGCGCCTATGTCGTCTCCAAGGTCACCTGCAGTGGAGGACAAGCGATTGTGATGACCATCATCATCTCCCCGATTGGGTTTGATATCCCGGGCTGGTTCCTCTTCGGCGTGCTGTGTTTCCTCCTTGATTTCATCCCCATTCTGGGGGCACTCTTCGCCACCATCCCTCCCGTGCTCATCGGTTTCATCATGCTGGAGCCGGTGTCGGCGCTCCTGATGCTGGCCCTTCTCATCGGAAACCAGCAGATGTTTGGCTCGCTGGTCGAGCCCAACCTTTCAGGTGCAAAAATCGGTATCTCCCCGCTGGTGCTCTTGCTGACCGTCATGTTGTTTTCTCAAGTATGGGGGATTGCAGGCGCCATCATTGGCGCACCGATGGTCATCATCGCCCGCCTTATTTTGGACGAGAACGAACGCACTCGCCCGGTGGCCGTGATGATGGCCAACGATGTTGAAGAAGAGTAAATCCCCGCTTCACATCTTGTGAATCGCATGCCCCAGCGTGTCGAGCACACCTTCGTGGGTCATTTCTGTCATCGTGGGGTGAGCGTGGATGGTGTGCGCAATGTCTTCGAGCACGGCGCCCATCTCAAGGGCGAGCGTCCATTCGCCCACCAGTTCGCTGATGTGAGTCCCTACGCCTTGGATGCCAAGGATACGATGGTCGTCTTCTCGGGCGACGACACGCACGAATCCGCCGGTTTTCTCGGCTTCTTGGGTCAAGGAGCGACCGTTGGCGGCCAGTGGGAACTTGCCCGTAATGACGGGGTGCCCGGCTTCCTTGGCCTGGTCGGGTGAGAGACCAACCGAGACGATTTCAGGTTCGGTAAAGACGATGGCGGGCACGGCGACAGGGTCGTAGGCTCGCTTGTGGCCTGCGATGAGTTCAGCCACCATCTCGCCCTGGAAGGAAGCGACGTGGGCGAGCATTTCGCCGGAATCACAGAGGTCACCAATCGCATAGACGCCTTTCATGTTCGTCTCGCAGCGCTCGTTCACCTTGACGAAACCACGCTCGTCCATGGCGACACCGGTCGCATCGAGGCCGGCTGATGCAGGCTTTCGTCCGACCGTGACCAGGACCTTGTCGGCGATGACATGCTGTATCTTCTTCTCGTCGTTCTCGTTCTTGTCAATGAAGTTGAGTTTGACCTTCCCGCCCTTGGCGTCCTCGACGCCTTTGGCAAAGACACCCGTATGAACGGTGATCTTGTTTTTCTTGAGGAATATTTCGAGAGGTCGGCGCAGTTCTTTATCAAACAGAGGGAGCACGGAATCCATAGCTTCCACGATGGTGACATCCGAGCCGAGCATGCGGAAGGTGATGCCGAGTTCGAGGCCGATGTAGCCTCCACCCACGACAACGACGTGGTCGGGCAGGGTTTCCAGTGACAGTGCCTCTCGGGACGAGAGCACGTGGTCGCTGAACGGCATGAACGGGAGTTCGATGGGCACCGAGCCTTGGGCCATGATGACGTGGTCGGCTTGAATCAGCGTCGCATCCTTGCCTTCTCCGATTTTCACGGTCTTGGCGTCTTGGAAGACGGCCCAACCGCTGACGAGTTCGGCGCCGGCATTCTTCAACAGCGCTTCAACGCCTTTGTTGAGGCGGTCAACGATGCCTTCCTTCCAGCCGACCAGATGGCCCATGTTGAGCTCGGCAGGACCTGGGATGGAGATGCCCATGTGGCCGTCCTTTCCGGCGTGCTTGGCCAGGTTGTGGAACGTGTGGGCAGCGTGAATGAGGGCTTTGCTTGGGATGCATCCTCGAATCAAACAGGTTCCACCGGCACGCTCGCCTTCAACGATGATGGTCTTCAGGCCCAATTGTGCAGAGCGAATGGCAGCGACATAGCCGCCGGGGCCTGCCCCGACGACAAGAACTTGGCATTGTTTGGTCTTCATCTCATCGACCTCACATGAAAATGGTAGCGGGGTGCTCTAAGTAAGATTTTACCAACTGAACCAATGTGGCGCCGTCATGGCCGTCCACAACACGGTGGTCCCACGATGAAGAGAGGTTCATGATGCGGCGAACAACCACGTGCCCGTCCTTCACCACGGCTCGGTCTTTGGCGTTGTGAACACCGAGAATACCGACCTCTGGTTTGTTGATGATGGGTGTCGCTCCGAGACCACCAAGCCGTCCGAGGCTGGTGATGGTGAACGTGGACCCCGTCAAGTCCTCAACGCCTGCCTTGCCGTCCCGGGTGGCCTGGGTGACACGCACCATTTCAGTGGCCGATTGCCAGATGTCCATGGCTTCGACGTGCTTGACCACAGGCACGTAGAGGCCACGGTCGGTTTGCGTAGCGATGCCGAGGTTGATGGCTTCGTGGCGGGTGACAACACCTGCATCATCATCGTAAAGCGCATTGCATTCTGGGCGCTGAGCCAGCGCCTTCACGAGGGCCTGCATGATGAACGGAAGGTAGGTCAACTTGGGTGCGCCCTCGGGGCGTGTGGCGTTGAGGTGTTGGCGCAAGGCTTCCAGTTCGGTGACGTCGACTTCCTCGAAGTACGAGAAGTGAGGGATGGTGCTGTAGGATGACATCATGCCGTCGGCGATCTTTCGTCGAAGGCCGATGACCTTGATGTCCTCGGTACCGTTTCGGGCCACCTTGGCAACACCGCCCATCGGCATGGAGGCTGAGCCAGCAGCGGCGCCTCCAGCGATGTGTCGGTCGAGGTCTGCGTGGCTGATGCGACCTGCGGGGCCTGAACCGGCCACGAGTTGAAGGTCGATGTTGGCAGCTCGTGCACGCTGACGAACAGCGGGAGAAGCGAGGGCTTTGGTGCCCGGGGCACGCGTTACCGGCGCAGCAGCAGGTGCAGCAGCGACCGGCGGTAGTTCAGGTGCAGGCGGTGTTTCAGCCACCTTTTCCTCAACGGGAGCCTTTTCTTCAGCAGGTGCCGGCTTTTCAGCGACGGGTTCAGAGGCTTCCGAGGCGTTGCCATCACCGTCGACATCGAACACGATGCAAACGCCGCCGACCGGGAGGATATCGCCGGCTTCACCGACGATGCTGGCCACCGTTCCGTCGCATGGCGCCGGAATCTCCACGGTGGCTTTGTCGGTCATCACCGAGAGAATCGGGTCGTCTTCCTTGACGACGTCCCCAACAGCGACCATCCATTCAACGATTTCACCTTCAACGACGCCTTCGCCGATGTCGGGCAGTTTAAACTCAAATTTTCCCATGTTTATTCCTCCTGTGTTCTGTGTATGGCTTCAGCAATGCGAGATGGACTGGGGAGGTAATCCCATTCGGTGGTGTGAGGGAACGGTGTGTCCCATCCGGTGACGCGCTCGATGGGCGATTCGAGATGGTAGAAGCAACGCTCTTGGATGGAGGCGCTCATCTCCGCTCCAAATCCACTGGTCTTTGGCGCTTCGTGAACGATGACCACGCGACCGGTTTTCTTCACGGAATTCACCACGGTGTCGCGGTCCCAAGGAACGAGGGTTTGCAGGTCGATGAGTTCACAATCCACGCCTGAATCTTTGATGGCTTGCTCGCAGACGTGGACCATGGCGCCCCATGCGATCACGGTGCAAGCGCTGCCTTCCATGACGATGTTGGCTTCTTCAAGTGGAATAGCGTAGTACTCTTCGGGAACTTCACCGTCGGGGTGGCTGTTCCAGGTGGGGACGTTGTGTGGGTCGCCGTAGAACGGACCTCGGTAGCAGCGTTTTGGCTCAAAGAAAATCACGGGATCGTTGGATTCGATGGCACTTGTGAGCAACCCCTTGGCGTTGCGAGGGTTGGAGCAGTAGACCACCTTGAGTCCGGGGGTGTGGGTGAACTGTGATTCGGGGGATTGTGAGTGGTGGTGGCCGCCTTTGATGCCGCCTCCTGCAGGCGTGCGGAAGGTCACCGGCGTAGAGAATTCTCCTCCTGAGCGGTGGCGCAGTTTGGCGATTTCGTTGACGATCTGGTCGTAGGCAGGGAAGATATAGTCGGCGAATTGAATCTCAGCAACGGGTCGAAGACCGTTCAGTCCCATGCCCATGGCAATCGCAGCGATGCCACCCTCTGCGAGCGGTGAATCAAACACCCGATGCGGACCATACTTCTCTTGAAGGCCGGCGGTGACACGGAAGACACCACCAAAGTAGCCGACGTCTTCTCCGAAGATGACGACGTTCGGGTCTCGCTCGAGTTGGTGGGCCAGTGCCGAGTTGAGGGCAGCAATCATGTTCATTTTCGCCATCATCTCACCTCACTTGCCGAGTTCCTCTCGTTGCTCTTGAATGTGCCACGGCACCGTCTCGTAGACTTCGGTAAAGATGGTCGATGCAGGGGGGTAGGGGCCGGTGGCCAAATCGCCAAATTCGCAGGCTTCCTTGTACGCCGTCATGACATCATTGTCAATTTTCTCGGTCAGTGCCTGGTCCTTTTCTTCATCCCACTCACCGATTTGCATCAGGTGGTCGCGAAGACGCTCGACGGGGTCGCCACCGGGCCAGCACTCGAATTCGTTACCCGGGCGATACGCCGACGGGTCGTCGGAAGAGGAGTGTGCACCGGCTCGATAGGTGTAGACCTCGATGTGGGTTGGACCAAGGCCGGCTGAGGCTCGCTCACGGGCCCACTTGGTCACGCTGTACAGCGCCAGGAAGTCGTTGCCGTCGACTCGGAAGGAGGGAATGTCGTAGGCGAGGCCACGCTCGGCGAAGGTTCGACCGCCGGTGGCCAGTGAAACGTGGGTTGAGATCGCCCACTGGTTGTTGACCACGTTGAGAATAACGGGGGGTTTGAAGGTCGAAGCGAAGTTGAGTGCGTAGTGGTAGTCGCCTTGGGCAGAGGTTCCGTCGCCGAGCCAAGAAATGCACACCTCGTCGTCGCCTTTGTAGGCACTCGCCATAGCAACGCCAACAGCTTGCGAGAATTGTGTGCCAACAGGGGACGAAATCGATATGAATCGGCCTTCACGCCAGGTGTAGTGCACCGGCATCTGCCGGCCACGGACGTTGTCTTCGGTGTTGCCGATGCAGTGGCAAATCATGCTGACCATGTCGCGACCGCGCACGAATTGAGCACCGGGTTGACGGTAGGATGGGAACAACCAGTCCTGTTCCTCAAGCGCCATGGTCTGGGCGATGGCGACGGCTTCTTCACCGAATGACCGCATGTAAAACGAGAGTTTTCCGGTGCGTTGCATCTTGATCATGCGGTCGTCGAAAATACGCAGACGCATCATGTATTCAAGGCCTTGAATCATGGTTTCGGCGTCCAAACCGGGGTCCCATTCGCCTTTTGCTTCGCCGTCATCGTTCAGCACACGAATCAAGCCCTTGGCGTGTTCTGCGGTGTCCTCGGCCGTGCAGGTCGCAGGGTCGGGGCGGTTCAAATCCTCGGGCTGCTGGGTGAAGGCCCCGCCAAAGGATGGCTCATCTCCAGGTCGGAACGGAGCGACACCGATGGTGTAAGGCGTGGTCGTAACCGTGCTTCGCTCCGTCATTGCTTCACCTCAGGGCTCGTCCGTCTTAAGTGGTGTCGGTAGGGAAGGATGGGGTTGAGCAACACGAACATAGGCGCCCAGCATGGTTTCGCTGTTCTCGGGGTCTAGGGTTTTCCGCACCAAGAGGCCGGCTTTGTAGGAGGACCGAACCAGCGGGCCGCTGGCAACCCCCGAGAAGCCGAGTTGCATGGCTTTCTCTGCCCACTCGTCGTAGCGTTCGGGCTCAGGGAATCGGTCCACTGGCAGGTGTTTTTTGGACGGTGCAAGGTATTGCCCGATGGTCACGAGGTCAACGCCGGCGTCTCGAAGCAGGCCGAGAGCCTCGTCAATTTCTTCATCGGTTTCGCCAACACCCACCATCAGCGAGGATTTGGTGATGATGTCCGGACGCAGGCGTTTGGCTTCCTTGAGGATGGCAATGGACTGACCGAACGAGGCTCGAGCATCCCGGACGGTTGCGTCCAGTCGGGGGACGCACTCCACATTGTGAGCAAACACCGACAAAGGACTCTGGTCCAACAAATGGGCCAGGGCATCGAGATCTCCAGCAAGGTCAGAACACAAGAGTTCGAGCGTCACTTCAGGCGAGGTGGTCGCCACCGCGTCGATGCATTGCTTGTAGTGGTCCGCGCCGCTGTCGGGAAGGTCGTCCCGATTCACAACGGTGATGACAGCATGACGGAGATTCATCGAGCCGACGGCTTGGGCAAGGTGCTGCGGTTCCTCCGGGTCAAGGGGCGGTGGTCGCTTGATGGTGCCCACCGCGCAAAAGCGACAGCCGCGGGTGCATTCTTGGCCGGCGATCATGAACGTGGCGTCGCCGCTGGCCCAACACTCGTGGATGTTGGGGCATCGTGCTTCTTCGCATACGGTGTGGAGTTTGTTGTCCTTGACCGCCGACTTGGTGGCGTTGAAGGTGGCCTGTTGCTCACCGCTCGGCAAGCTGGTGCGGAACCATTCCGGGAGGCGGCGAGCGGGCGTGCGGGGCTCGCTTGCAGAGGCCATTGGGAGCGGTTTTCCTTCCATTCTTTGCCCCCAGTGCTCAATGCCACCAAGCGGTCACCAAAAAAGGTGTGCGGGGCTCGCGATTGGGTGATGATGGCGCCAGTCACATACGAGCCTTCATGAGTTGAGCGGCTCTGTGCGGGGTGTGCAAGGCCGAGTTGTTCTCATCACCGGCGCAGGTCAACGGCTCGGCGCAGCGACCGCACGACGCCTGATGGACGAAGGCTGGCACGTGCTCATCCACGTCCGCTCTTCAGTGGAGCCGGCTCAACAACTGCTGGACGAGGCTGAGGCCAACCATGGCGAGCCGAGGGGCTCACTTTTGGTGGCTGATTTAACGGTGGATGAGGACCTTGAACGGCTGCATCGGGAGGTGCTTGACCATCCGCTCGTACGGAAACATGGTCTCTTCGGTTTGGTCCATAATGCGTCGTTCTATAGCCAAGGTTCATTCGAGGAAATTCCGCTCGAAACCTACCGCTCCCTCAACCGACTTCACATGGAAGCACCGTACCTGCTTACCCAATCGCTCCTCCCTGCGCTGGAGCGAGCCGAGGGCTCGGTCGTGGCCGTGGTCGACACCTCGTGGGGGCGTGCTTGGGAAGGACTGGCACACTACACCTCAAGCAAAGCCGGGTTGCGCCAATTGATGCTCAACCTCGCTGGCGAGTTGGCGGGGAGAATCCGTGTCAACTGCCTCGCCCCGGGCGCCATCATGGCGGCCGACTGGGAGGCTGAGCACTTCGCCAAGGTGCTTGAGAAGGTCCCCTTGGGCCGGTCGGGTCAAGCCTCAGACATCGCAGCCGGCGTCTTCTTTTTGCTTTCCAACGGCACCATCACCGGCAACGTGCTTCACGTCGACGGTGGTTGGACGTTGAACGAATGATGAGATTCATTCAAGTGCTACGCCCAAGCGTCATCGCTCCACGCAGGGGTGGCTGAGGTGGTCAAAGGCGCCGGGCTTAAGATCCGGTCCCGTATGGGTTCGTGGGTTCGTATCCCACCCCCTGCACCATTTTCGCCGTTCATGACGCCGGGGGCAGATGATGGATTTGTTGCACAAACCATGCAAAACCGTTTAACACCCCCTACACCACGGCGATACGGTGGACTTGATGCTGTTTGGTGACTCAGGAAATGGCAAGCGCACCGTGGCCTTTGGTCTCGTTGCGTTGTTCGTGTTCTCCTTGGTGGGCATGATGGTGCCCGCAGCGCCTGTTCTCACGCCGATTCAAACACTGGACGACGAGCGTGTTGTGGCTCCTGTTTCTGTCCCCGAGCAAACCTACGAACTCTATCTCGATGCTGCGACCTCAGAAACCGGCGGGCAAGGTTCCATTACCACAATTGAACCCAACGGCGGCCAGGAAGAAGGCAGCGCCATTGACGGATTGGAGTTCCGAAGCGCCGAGATGATCAGCGACCTCTACATCAACGGAAGCGGTTCCTCCAACACCGCTCGCCTGTCTGTCTACATCCAATTCCGTGGCGCCGAGGGTTCCACCGCAGATGTCACCTTTTCGCTCAAGTCGGGCGACACCCAAATTTCCTCAGAGAACCGACAACTGGAAGATGCATGCTCGCCGAACCCCTTCACCGGGGGCGGCTGCGATTGGAGCATCATCGAAGTGGAGTTTGACGCCGGGCCCAACGGGTTCATGGTGGCCAAAGGAAAGCAACTGAAAATCCGCATTGACGCCCAAGCCACCTGCGAAGGCAACACCGGCGGTGTGGGTGGTGGCGATTGTGCGGTTGACATCGCCTTTGGCAAGATGGAAAGCTCGGGAGGGTACTCCCGTCTCCAGGTCATGACCAACGCCCTCTCCGGTTCGAGCGTACGCGTCCACAGTTGCAACCAAGCCTTCGGGTGCAACTGGAACGACGCCCAGAAATTTGAGTGGTCCCCCAACCACCGTCCTGACTTCCGAGAGATGCAGTTCTCCGTTGAAGTTCGCGACGCCTTTGGCCGAGATGACATTGAGGAGGTCAACCTCATCATGGACACGCCCAACGGCGCAAACGTGGTTTTCGAGAAGAACTTTGACGATGATGATTTCAAACTCGACAACAACGGCTTGGTGGGCAACTTCACTTACACTTACGAGGCAGGCATCGCTGCGGGTGACTACCCCGTTCGCCTTGAGGTGGAGGACGTACAGGGCCACGCCGTTGTGTTTGAACACCCCGGCATCACCATGCTTGAGAACGACATTTACCTCACCCTGCCCTCAAATCAGCCCGATGTGGTCTTATTCGCTCCCGGTGCGGTCGTCCAAGTCGAATTCCTCGTGGAACATACGGGCTCCTCATCGAGCAGCATTGACGTGATCTTTGACCTAGAAACCAATCTCCCCTCAACATGGTCAGACCCACAGTGGAGCGCACCAAGCAGCACCTACACGCTCAACGGCGGCGGTGCATCGGTCATCCCCGAACTCCAACTCGAAGTTCCTGAGGGCGATTTGGACAGTGCGCCCGATTCCTTGGAAATCGAAGCACGAGTCTATGCACAGAACGAACTCGGCCAAAACGAAGAGGTGGCCATACGAACCCTCACGCTAGAATTCGAGGAAGTGGATACCCTTGCCGCGCCACGTCTCTTTGTCTACGAAGACGATGAGCACCAGAAACAAATCGCAGATTCAACGCGTCCGGAAGCCTATGATGAGACCCTTTCGCACTACGTGGATGCAGATGAGGTCGGTGATTTCTTCATCGACGTCTTCAACTTGGGATTCCAGACCGACTCGTTCAAAATGCGAATTCTTGAGCAACCCGATGACTGGCAGTACCGATTTTACGACAACGATACCGGTCTTGAACTCGCAGAGGAAGGCATCTACTCGCTCACGCCCGACATCGGCTCGACCCAAATCCTGACGATTCGAATGGAGGTCTATCCTCCAGCCGACCGAGACGGTGTCGACATCGGTTTGTTTGAAATCTCGGTGTCCAGCAAGGAAGATTCAGAACTTCGCACCGACATCGCCTTCACCGTTCACCGGACGTTTGGCATTCTTGTCGAGGTGATTTCGGACAGCGACGGGACGGGCGAGGACAATCCGCTCGGTCAAGTTGGACCGGTCACCGGCGATGCGTCGGTGTACTTCAATCTCCGAATTACCGATTCCAGCGACACCGGTTCTGGCTCAACCACCTGGAAGATCATCAATCCCCGTGATGTTGAACAAAACGCCGAAAACAACCCGAAGTATGCTGCATGGGACTACGTCATTTCCAACGGCAGCAACTCCAATTTGGTGGCGGTGAACCTCGCCCCGGATGAGTACGTCGACATGAAACTCGACATCACCTTGAGGGGTCAGGTGGAAGCGGGTGAGCACACGGTCTACACCCGCATCATCGAGGAGGGTGTTGACATTGACGACGCTCGCTACTTCGACCTCCCGGTGAAGGTTGTCATTCAGGAAGAAGTCGTTCCAAACCGCATCGAGCTCACGGATAAAACCGAGAAATCTCGCTTCGCTCCGGGCGAATCAAAGAGCCTCGAATATCGCATCAGCAACCAAAACAACATCCCGCTCGACGTCGTGATTCGCCTTGACCAACCCGATGGTTGGGAGGGCGCCATCCGGGCGACCTCAAACCAGTTGGGGAGCGATTTCCTCATCATCAACCTCCCCGCATATTCCTCAAAGGATTTCAGCGTGACCATGCAGGCTCCTGAAGATCTCAAAGACAGCCAGCAAGCAGCCTTTGAGTTCAGAGTCACGCCCATGAACAACGAGACACCGTACTCCGAAGACTATGTCCAGACCTTCACCTTCAACTACATGACGGAATGCAGCGGCGCCAACTGTTTGCTGCGAGAACTGGTCAGTCCTGAACCGCAAACCATTGCGTTTTACGTTGTAATTTTGGCCCTGCTCTTCTACGCACGAGGTCGTGGAAGCCGCAGCGATGATAGTCCTGACCTTGCTAACTACGGAGACTACGAGGACTACGAGGGTCTTGAAAAGGAACTTGAGCCGATTGAGGACGACGATGATTTACCTGCGCCTGTGCTGGCAGACGACGATGACGACGACCTCGAGCTGCTCGAGGAACTCGAAGATTTGTGAGCAAAAATCGCCTCACGAAATCGTTGTTGTATGAACATCGTACCATTTCCCTTATGAGGCATCAGACGCACCCGATAGCGTGAGACTCATGCTGACAGGCTCGAATTCCAATGCGGCCGCGATTCGACCAGCCCTCGCAGAGCGGAAAAAAGCGCTCAAGTCGCTCTCACTCACCCTCTTGATGGTCCTCTCCACCCTCGCCTCCATTCAGTACACGGTCGTTGATGTTCAAGCAGCATCCGACCAGGACGGTGATGGTCTCACGTACGGCCTTGAGTACCTCATGAACACCCAACCCAACGACCCCGACTCGGACAACGACGGCTTGCCCGATGGCTGGGAGTGGAAGTACGGCCTCGACCCGTTGTCGTCCACCGGTGCCGATGGCGCAGTCGCTGACCCGGATGGCGACGGCATGTCCAATTTGCAAGAATACCTCTACCTCCAACCCAGCGGTTGGGACAACACCAACACCGCTTCTGTCCTGGACAACGGTGTTTGGTGGAACGGCACCGTTCCCGTGAACGACTGGAACGAGGAAGACGCCATGCAGTTCAACCAACCCGCATGCGGTGCGGCAGGTTCCGACGGCACGGGCTCGATCATCCTCTGCGACGAGGACCCCGTCGGGAATATTTGCGCCAATGGATTTGATGATGATAAAGACGGATTTGTCGACTCGGCGGACTCGGATAACGACGGCGATGCCGATTGTCTATCGGATGACGATGATGGCGACGGCGTCATCGATGAAGACCCCGCAGGTTGGGACACCGACGGCGACGGCATGCCCGACGGTTGGGAAGCCGCTAACGGCTTGAACGCCACCTCGCCCTCCAACGCTGACGGTCCAAACGGCGACCCCGACGGTGATGGCCTGAACAACCTCCTCGAGTACGTCAACCCGACATGGACGACCATGTGCGGCTCTTCGCCCTGTTTCCGCAACGGCCCCGATGGCATCGTCACCGAGACCACCTCGCCCTGCGACCCAGTCCAAGGCATTGGACCGGGTGGTTGTGCCACATTTACCGCTGAGGTTGACGGTATCACCTCGACAGATCCGCAGAGGGCAGACACCGACGGCGACGGGTTGAACGATTCGTACGAAGCCTTTACGTTGCTGACCGATCCAACGTCTTCGGACACCGACAGCGACGGGATCAGCGACGGTATCGAGGTGAACGGTGCTTACGGCAACCCTGCCCAAGCCAGCGACCCGCGCAACAACAACACCGACGGGGATGCTTTTGATGACGGCGAGGAAGACACCAACTTCAACGGTGTGTTGGATGCCGGTGAGACGGACCCCACACGCCGTGAGGATTCAGGAGACGAAGACCAGGACGGCATACAGAACTGGGAGGAAAACCTGACGTGTACGCTGTGGAATGTGGCCGACACGGACTTTGGCGGCATCAACGACGGGCAGGAACGAAACATCAGCCACGGTACGGATCCTTGCGATTCACTTGTGAACTTTGAGACCACCTTCGTGCAGGAACTCAGCGCCAGCAGGGTCGAAGTAGGAAACGGCTCGGGTTTCAACCCCGCAGGGGGCGTTGGTTGGTACAACGTATCCGGAACATGGGAAAGTTTTGCCTACGCGACTGTGGTTGCCAACATTCTGCAGGGTGTTTCCAACGGGCCCTCGGGCGTGGCGACCCAGGTAGCAAATCGCAACGGTTCATTTTGCCACACGGCTGCCACGAATTCAGGAACAATCAGCACAACGCAGCAGTATTGCGACGACGATTACGAGGACACCGACGGTGATGGTCTGGCAGACTGGCAAGAACTTCTCGGGACCTTTGGATGGTTCTCCAATCCCAGCATCGCCGACAGCGATGCTGACGGCGTGAATGACTTTGACGAAGTTCAGGACAACACCGATCCCAATCAGCCGTGTTCAAATCTCTTGGACGATGACGCCGACGGACTCAACAACTACTTTGAGAACACCACTGGCTGTGATTTGATTTACATCGGCATCACCAACGGCTCCCAAGATGTTTGGGTGACAGCTCCCAACGCGTTCGATACCGACCAGGGGGGCGTGGATGACCGCAGTGAATACTTTGACGGAACGAACCCGCAAAACGATCCTTCTGATGATATTCAACCCGCCGACTTTGACGGTGATGGATTGCCCGATGCCGTTGAGAATCAAACCGGAACCGACTGGACCAACCCCGATACAGACGGTGGTGGGATGCTTGACGGTGATGAGTGTCCTGATGCATTTTGGGTTTTTGATTGCATAGGCGCGCCCTTTGATGTGTTTGACCCCAGCGATGACATCATGTCGGATGATGTTGTCTTTTTCGCAAACAATACCTCGGGAGTCGTCGATCTCAACGGCGACCATCGGTGGCGCACCATCACCAATGACTTCTACACCGGAAGCACCTACGCGCACCTCGACAGCGTTCATCCCTCGGAGGCGGTCGTTGTTCCCATGAGCAACTTTACTCACCTCGCACCGATTTCCCTTGCCAACTCAACCGTCCAGTGGAACCTTCAATTCAACCGCCCCATAACGACAGGGCAAATCCCTGCTCCTGCATATTATTCCAACATCTCATTCGTCTTCGAAACCTCAGCCAACATCTCAAGGTCGAACGATACGCACATGCTCTCGCTGGTTGCTGGTTCTGTAGAGCAGGTCTTGTACGAACAACCTGAGTATTACTTTGATTGGGCAAACTTGGCGTCAACGACCGTCCCCGGTCAAGGCTTCCCTTACGAGCTGCTTGTCGACCCTCAGTTTACCGACTCTTCTTCGGCCTTCTCATACGTGAATAACGTCACGGCCGCTGTCATTGCCGAAGCAGGGGCAACGGATGCTTACAATACGGCGCTTGCCCTGGAAGACTTCCTCACCAACGGCAATGCTACGACCGAGTTCAAGCGTAACTTCAACGGTTCGGGAACCATGAGTCCGATGGACGTCACCCTCAATGTGGTTGAAGCCGTGAAAGAGGGTTCGTGTCGTGAGTTTAACACGGCCTTCGTGACCATGGCTCGTCTTGCTGGGCTTCCTGCTCGTCAGGTGACGGGCTACATCGGAGGCACATGGACAGGCGAAGGTTATGCCGTCTACGCCTCGGACGCCGCCACGTGGTCGGAGGTTCGACTGCAGCAAAACAGCGCCAACGGAAACACCGACCTCGGATGGATTGCCTTTGACCCGTGCCCACCAGCTGAGGAGATCGAGGTCGTTAACCAAACCATCTCAACGTTCACCGTTGCTCGGGACGGTACCGAGAGCATCTCGGTGTCAGGGCAGTTGAGGTATGCCGCCAACGGCACTCCGGCATCCAATATTCGTGTGTTCGCTTACCTCTCACCCGTAAGTGATGCACCCTTTGTCCCTGGTCCAGGCGCTGACCTTTCACTCCTGCTTGAGGAAAACATCACTGACCCCAACGGCAATTTCAGCATGATCGGCTTCCCCGACGCACCCAGTGCACCCGGTATGCACAACATCGTCATCGAACACCGTCAATCCGGTTATGTTTCGCATGATGGCGTTATTTTCGAAGGCTACGTCAATTTGACCGAGAACACCACCATCGTCCACACCGCACCCTTGGCCATCAACACCCCGGTTGTCGGCGCGGGCGCCACAACCGTTCTCGAGGGCCGCTTGGCTCTGGCGAATGAACCGATTGATGAAATCTCCAATCTGCCAAATCAAACCGTGTGGCTGTCGTACACTTCTTCAGTTGACGGAGCGCAAAATCTCACTGCACAAACCGACATCAGTGGCTCCTGGAGCATCTCGATCAACTTGAGCGAGGCCGAGACGCTCGGTCCGTTATCGGCGACCCTTGGATTCTCAGGCTGGCAAGATGCCTCCGTTCCAGGTTCAACACCCGCTCTCTTCCATCTCAACCCGACCACGACCTCAATTACCTTCAACGTCACCGAGGCCCCAAATCTAACGGCCACCATCGAAGGTCCTCTGACCAGCAACAGGAGCGTTTTCCTCCTCGGTGATGACGTTTGGGTGAACGGAAGTGCCCTGTCCCTCGGCCCAACGCCAACGGCTCTGACAGGGAACCTACAGTTTGCCATTCGGGCCTTGGATTCCGGAAATGTTTGGGTGGAGTTGTTCAATCAAAGTGTCACCGGGAATTTCACCGTTCAGTATCCCATGCCAACCAACGTTGGTGTAGCAGCCGGCGCTATCGAGACGCGATTGCGTTTCTTCCCCTCAACGCTGCCAGCAACGGACGACGCTAACTTGACGGTCGACCCCCCGTACTTCCTCCGAGGCTTGCTGACGTTTGAGGTCCAGGAGTCATCACAGGTGCGTGGACAGGATGCTTTTGTCAGTGTGCAGATCAACGACCATCGGGGCGTGGGCGCCGGCGTTGAAATCTTCGGCAATTACGATTTCACCTTCAATGGGTCGTGGTTCAACACCACCGTGGATCCGGAAACCGATGTGTTGGAAATTGTGATCCCTCTCGATGCCAACCTACGCTCGGGCGACTACCCCATCGGCATCTCCTTCAACGGTTCATCGTTTTACCAACCCTCAATTGGACTCGGTTCCCTACGTGTCATGGCCAACATCGGATGGAATCTTTCCATCGGGCAGGATTGGACATTCATGGGCAACTCGACCCGACTTGTCGGCGATGTTTTTGATGCGGTCTATCTCACGCCGGTCCTCAACAACACCACGCTCATCAGTGTCAGCCTGTTCACCGAACAAGGGCCCATCGACATCGCGCAATCAACCTTGAACAACAGCACAGGTGCCTTTGATATCCCTATCAGGATGCCGATGAACCTCCGTTCAGACGCTTATGAATTCATTCTTGACTTTGACTTCGTCAGTCAAGCGCCTGCGGGCGGCGCATACTACGCCTTTGTGGATACGTCCGTCCCCCCTGCACCCCCAGCACAAATATCCACGCTGGGTGGGATCATCACCGAGGTTGTGGTGGAGGCCGAACGCTCATCCTACATCGTGGAGATGAACAACACGGTTTCATTCACGGCGAAGATCACCGACATTGCGGACAACTCCAACATCAGCGGAGCAAGCGTTGACTATGTCTGGGATTACGGTAAGTCAAACCAAAGCCTTGGAACGGTGGTCTCAAACGGCGAAGGAAACTCCACGTTCGACTTCACACCGTCGGGCATTGCACCCGGGTTCTACGACGTCGGCATCGTTGTTCAGGACGACCTCACAGCAGCTCTTAGTGAAGGTAACTCGCGCCGCTACGGTAATTTGACTGTGATCAACGTGACCGTGCAAGTCACCAGCGATATCTCGCTCATCTCTGTGCCAAGTACGGTAACGGCAGGCGTCCCGTTCAACGTCGTCGGGCAGGTTGAAGACGCTGAGAACGCAACCCGTCCACTCATTTCCGCCGTCAGGCTGAACGTGTTCTGGCTAGAAAACCCCGAAGAGTTGCTCTTGAGCAACTACGCCACAACCAACAACGGGAGTTTCAACATGACCGTGCCAACCGACACGGCCGGCAACGGTACGACCCGTGGCCCGCACACGCTGGTGGTCACCGTCGTCAACGAGTCCTCGCCGTTCTATCTCACCGCCACGGCGCAATCGCCCATCCAGGTCATGGGCGTCTCTCGCCTCGAGAACCTCCAGCCGTTGAATGCCGTGGTCATCAACCGTGGAAACGACATCAACATGTCAGCGCAACTTGTCGAAGCCTCAGACTTGTTTACTCCTCTCTCGAATTACGAGGTGGCGCTGCAATTCCACGAAACATGGCTCCTGCCACAAACCACGGACGGAGAAGGGTTTGCCAACTTCACCTACAACGTGCCCTATGACCATCCTCTGGGCCTCATCGTGGTTCAGATGGTGTTCAACGGTTCCACCGACCTCCTTTCAACCAGCGCCAACCTGACCAGCATCACCGTGCGCTCGTTGACTTTCATGGTCGTTGACAGCATCGCAGCCAACCCCGTTGCAGGAACCTCCTTCAACATCAGCGGGCAAATCACCTCCGACAACGGCTCGGGACTGGTTGAGCGGGACAACTCCGTCTTGGCGAACGCCAACGTGTTGTTCTCCATTGACGGCCAACCGACTGGCTTCACCGCCACAGGCGGTGCCGTCGGTGCTGATGGGTATTGGAACGCCACGATTCGCCTCAGTGAAACCTTCGCCGCTGGTAGCCACGTGATGGAAGCCACCTACATCCCGAGTGTCAACTATTACGTTGGCTCGACCAACAACACCTCGTTCGATTCTCGTGGGTTCTCGGTCATGAATTTCATTCTCCCCGCACTTGACGGTATCGGTCAACCCTCGTTGAACGACCGAACCGAAAGGGGAGACATCGTTGAGTTCTCGATTCTCCTCCGGGACAACCAAGGCCTCCCGCTGGCTAATCAAAGCGTCCTCGTCTCGCTCACGGCGACGCTGAACGATGCTTCACCCGTCCAAATCACGGTCTTGACGGCTTCCAACGGTTCTGCTTGGGGCAACCTGACCGTCCCAGCCAACATGAGCGTCGGCCCGACCGGCATCCATGCGGACTACACCGGAATCGCCGGCACCACGGGCATCATTGGAACCAACGCCAGTTCGTCCTTTGTCGTCCTCGGTGCGACCGAGGTTACCATCACCGAAGCACCAACGGTGCTGGTGGCTGGCGACATGTTGGTCGTGAACGGCACGCTGTTGGACGACCTGGGCTTGGTCTTGCAACGAAACGGTGTACCTTCCACTGCCGTGGTGCACCTTCTCATCGATGGCGTTCCCGTTGCCAGCATTGAAACGGACAACATCTCGGGTGCATACACCCTTTCGTACGCGCTCCCAGAAGACACGGCTGCAGGTCCCCACCAAATCTCGGTGGAGTTCCGTGGTGGTCGTGAATGGGTTGACCCTGTCGGCTACGGGGACACCAACAATCCCGAATACTACCAACCCAGCTCTGCGATGGTGGAATTCAACGTTAGCGTACCCACGAAGATTCTCCTGTTGACCGCAACAGGCGATGCCGACCGAGAAACAACGATCACCATCCAAGGCCGTCTTCTCGATGTGGTTGACAACCCGCTACCGAACCTGACCATCGAGGTATGGCTGGGTGGTCAGTGGCTGACCAACACGACGACGGACGAACTTGGCGAGTTTTCTGCGGTCCATCCTGTGCCCGCAGACGCTCCGCTTGGTCCAGTGGTTCTGGAAACCCGATTCACCGGGACCGTGGCTTACCTCCCCAGCAACGCCAGTGGTTTGTGGGAAATCTTCAGTCCAGTCCTCGTAACGGTGGATATTTCCTCGCCGGTGGCGGTGAACCAAACCGTGACCATCACCGGTTCGGTGGTTGACAATCAACTCGTGGGCGTTGCAAACCACGAAGTTCAACTGGTCGTGGAAGGCATCGTCATCTCCACCTTGACCACCGACCAAAACGGTGCGTTCACCTATGACTGGGTCGTTCCCGACATCTTTGACTTCGGGAACAGAACCTTGTTCGCAGAATCACCCCCACAAGGATATTACCGTGCCGGGGAAGGAAACGTCTCGTTCTTCCTCTCCCATCGTTCATGGGTCACCTTGGTGTTCGACGATGGTATTGATGCCACCCGTGGCGACACATGGGAATTGAGTGGCCGCCTGTACGACTTCGACACCGTTGACCGCGACGGTTTGGTCGGATTCGAATTGCTCGTCCAACTCGACGGAAACACGCTCTTCACGACCACCACCGGTGCTGATGGTGCGTGGAGCGCAACGGTGCCTGCAACCATGGACTTGTCCCGGGGCGAACACACCATCGGCGTGGTCTTTGGAGGGACGCAGGCGCATCTTCCAGCCGACGTAGAAAGCAGTGTTCGGGTATGGGCTGACCTGTTGATTCAAGTCGACCCAACTTCAAACACGAACGTCGTCACCCGCTCTGATAGTGTGTTTGAACCCGTCTTCTATTCGGGTTCTGTGCAGGAGATCGGAGGCTCAGGTGAGGTCTTTGAGAACCTCCTGCTGAGCATTGGGAACGGTTCGGATTGTGAGGGTGGTCGGGAAGGAGCACGCTGCTTCACAGAGAGCAGCGTCGTGTGGTCAAACGGAAACTTCTCGCTGACCGCAACGGCGCCGTATTGGCTCGAAGTCGGTTCGCAGTATTTCTTCCTTGACGTCGCTCGAAACGATTCCCTTTACCTCAACGCTGCCAGCATCAGTCAAACGGTGTTTGTACAGGTCGACGCCGTCATCACCGTAGACCTCCTCGAGGTGGTTGAGGACGAACAAGAAGACGTGGGCGGTTCCCTCACCGTTATCGCCGAAGATACGGGTACGGGCTTGCCGGGGATTGATGTTGTCATTTATCTCTACGATGCCAACCAATCCCAACTCGCCAACCGTGGTGCTCAAACCGATGAAACCGGGAAAGCCACCTTTGTGTTCGATGCTGACCCGCCATACGGCGATGCTGATGTTTGGGGCCAGTTGACCATGGATATCATCGTGAACGATCCTCGCCTTTCAGCCCAAAGCCTTCAGGGCTTTGAATCACTGCGAAGTGAAGGCTTTGCTGTGCAATACGAATTTGCAGAAGAACAAGCGGAAACACCGTGGTGGTCCTACCTCCTCGTGCTTGCGCTCGCCGCGCTCATCGCCGGTGGCGTCGTGATGTACCGACGAAAGCAACTCGCCGACGACCTGCTCAAGGATGCGGCCGAGGTCTTCGCTTACACCGCCGAGTTGTTGGCGGCCGGGGATGCAACACGAGAAGCCATCTTCACCTGCTATCAGGACCTCTGCGGTCTGCTGCAGCAGCGTGGCTTCCTCCGACGTGACTTCGAAACCGTTCGGGAATTCGAATTCGCCATCCGCCAAGCGCTGCAGGGCGTGTCAGAGGATGCTCTGACCGCCCTCGACAACACGTTTGAGATGGCCCGGTACAGTCGAGAAGAGATGGGCCCTCAACACCAAGAGGTCGCTGTCCAAGCACTGACGCGAATGAGCGGTGAAATCGCTCAAATGCAAGCCATCCCGCAGCGGTGAGATGCGAAGGGCGCGGTTCACCAACGAAGGTGGAGCCTGCCCTCAACAAAGGTGGCTTGAAGCGTTTCGCTGGCTTCAACAGGCAGCGGGAGTTCACGGAGCAAGGGCGGTCCGTTCGGGTCGTGAATGTCCAACTTCACCAGCGTGGCGTCTTCGGTATTCTTCACATGAAGTCGAATGGCTTCCTCGGTCGTTCCCAGCAGCGGTACGGTGAGGCCGTCCGGGTTCATGCGGCCGTTGATGCTTTCAACAATCCAAGCCAAGGCTCGCTCAGGGTGGCGGTCGGCCAATCCCGTTTCGGGAAGCATACCGGCGGTGACGAGCACCTCGGTGTGGCGGGCTCGGACTTCATCAAGATGTGAACTCGATGTTTCAAAGGCTGCTTGGAGGTTTGCAGCGTCGGTTTCGAGGCCATCAATGGCCGGTTCAAGGGGCGTGGAGGGCGTATCCTCAGTGGTGATGTCCAGCGGTTGCCAATTGTCCATGGGCTTTTGCAACGGACGAGCCCACATGAACCTTCGGACAGACATCATTCGCTTTCCAGCGAGCGGTCCGGGTGAACTTTTGTGAAAAAGCGTCGAGCGAAATGGCGTGTTGAGTCATGGTCGCTTGCATCGTTCATACGTAAGTCCGACGGGAAACACCCGGCATAGGTTCGGTCGGTAACGCGGCGGTCCAACAGCAGAATCAGGGCGCGGTCACCAATGGAGCGGATGGGACGGCCCATGGCTTGCAGGATGGCGTTCACAGCCGGCTGCGACACCGTGTATCGCCAGGCCAAATTTCGTCCGAAACGGTCTTCTGCGTAGGTTTTCAGCGCCTTGGAGAGAACAGAGGGTGGTGAGTTTGGGATGCCAATACACGCCACGGCGTCAAGAGCTCCGCTGTGGTAGTCCACGCCTTCTGAGAGCCGAGCACCAAATACGCCAGCGAGGAGAATCTTTCTTCCGCTCCGCTTTTCCTCAAGCAACGTGTCAACCACCTGGTCCAAATCTTGTTTGGTCCATTCTCTGCTTTCGGCCATGATGCGTGCCCCCGTAAAATGCCCTTCAAGAACGACATCGTTGAGCATCGCGTAAGAGGGGGCAAACACGGCCACGTTGCCGGGTGAAGCATCGATGAGGGATTGAATGTGTGCTCGAATGGCCCGGGTGTTTTCGGGCCCACGCTCGGTGTACTTTGTCGTCACGTTCTTCGCAACGAGCACCGGTCTTCGCATGGCGGCGAAAGGTGACCGGTAGGCAACCGACGTGGTAGAGGAACTCGGGAGGGCCAAGATGTTGGCGTACATGCTGGGTGGATAGAGTGTGCCAGACATCAGCATGGCTCCTGCTGACTGTTCGAAGACGGGCTTTGAGACCAAACCGGGGTCGAGGAGGTGGGTGGTGATTCGCCCGTCTTTCCCTTTGGTGTCGTAAATCATGGTCAGGGCTGGGGTTGAACCGTATTTCACCATGCAATCGAGAATCTCGGCAACCCTGTGGGCATTGGGCTCCATCGGGTTGCCGTCATCACCGGCCTCCATATCCACGTCAACGCTTGCCAAAACATCTCGAAGTTGGTGGATGCGTACGGCCACGTCGACAACCGGATGTTTGGACGAGGTCGGGGCGTTGAGTTGCTGTTGTCCAGCCTTCCCTTCCACCCTATCGCACGCACGGTGAAAGACATTGAGTACCTCGTCCACGCTCACCTCAGCCTCTTCGTCTTGACCCGAGAGGTTTCGTAGGTACTGGGAAAAAAGCGCATCGAATCCGACACGTGAGGCTTTGATCACCTCAAACGCCCAAGAAGCAAGACCGTGCGCCATTGAGAGCGCTTCACCTCCAGGAGCATTCATGGCTTGTGCGAGCATGCCGGCGTATTCCTCCAATTCCATCTGGGAATTTCGAATCATGGTTCTTGTCAGTCGTTTCTCCAGCGTCATTCGGATACGGTCCGGGAGATTGTGTGCTTCATCAACGACGATGATGATGTCGCTGAGGTCAAGGTCCATCGCTTTGAGGCTGGATTCCCGAACACCGTCATCAAAGAGGTGATTGTAATCGCCAACAAAGACATCAGCGCCGCTCACGGCTTCTCGAGCCGCTTTCCACGGGCAGGTTTGGGCAGGCTCGCCGTTGGCCGTGTGTGTTCGGGCGATGTCGACCAGTTCGTCAACATGAAGGGGCGAGGCCAATATTCGCTCCTTCAGCCCGGGTGCCGATGTGATCCACGGCTTGCACGAACGTGTTTTTCTGGCTTGGCTGCACAGGAGGGAGAACACCAACGGGGATTCTTTGGCGAAGGGTTGGACGCACATGCCGGCTTGACCGACCATGTCGACCAATCGAACGGGCATCGTGCCCTTTCTTCGCTGGTTGATACGGCGAACGGTATCCACAACGATGCGGTGCTGTGTTTGGCGGGAGGTGAGGAAAAACACGGTTTTCTTCTGCGGTTGTTGACTGGCCACTTCGAGGGCCGCGGCCAACGAAGCAGCGGTTTTTCCGATACCTGTTGGCGCCGCTGCCAGATGGTAGCCTCCGTTTTGGAGCGCTTTGATGCCGTCTTGTATCATTTCTAGTTGACCAGGTCGGGGATTGGCATGAGCAAGAAATGGATAGGTGGATGCGTCCACCTGTTCTTCCTGCTCGTTCATATCAAGCATCCTGCGGCGACCCTCCTAAAGGATTCGCATGGAGGTTACAGGCTTGACTGTCTGGAATCAATGTGCCCAGAAGTGTGGGGGCTGGGCACGGGGAACCACCGCGTCAACTGACGGGAGTGGAATCAGGGTCTCCCTGGCCGTCGTCCAGGGAGGTGTGTGGGGTTGTTTGGTTGTGGGAACCAAGGCCAAGGCGCGCACGACGGGCACGCTGACACAACGAGACAAAGCTCTGCAGGACAGGCCGGTCCTGCACAACTCCAAGGGTGGCATCACCAAGGTTGTAGCCCGAGTTTTGCCAATTCATCCCATCCCCTCCAGTCTCTCACCAATTCATTCTTGGTATTCGTTGCGTCGAATCGTTGCTGCTCTGGACGCCTCCAGTGCATCATCGAGTTTGATGCCGTTGACAATCTTGTCAATGGCTTGGTCAATGTACAATTTCAACCCCTCTTGGGCTGCAATTTCGGGCGTTGTGCCTTGAAGTTCGTACAATTTCCCAAGTTGAACCTGGTCGTTTCGACCAAGTGGGATACGAACGGACTTCATGTCGTGCAGGAGCGGTTGGTTGTGAAGGAATTCCTGAATGGCCAAACGCACCACGTCCGAACGACTTCGTGCGCCGTCCATGCCAATGCGGGCGTCCAGCAGGGCGAGATCTTCCTCCGTGATTCGGAGGGAAACGGCGCTGGTTGGCTGGGTCATCTTGGTGGCCTCGTAATTCATGACTGAACCAAGCCGTATATAATTGTATTCTAAATGATGACAAATTGTATTTACCTGTATGACAAACTTCTCCTCGCACCCTTGATGCAAGGTGAGAAGTTTGAAAGACGAGTCTGCTCCACGTGAATTCATGGCACTGCAACCCACACGGGGTCTCTATCTCTACCTTGAAACACTCCGAGTGGCCTTTGAAGACGCCATCGTGACGGATGATGAGGCCCAAATTCTCAGGATTCTCGCCGGAGCTCTCGGCGTGGCGCCAGCAGATACGGCGGAGTGCCGAGCGGTTGTGGCGGGTGAAGTCGATTGGCCGTTTGATGAGGGCAGTGAATACGGTGGTCATCACATGGGTGACGCCACCACCTATCAGTCTGCACTCATCGCTGCGCTCGACGACGATGTCATCAGCGAAGATGAATGGGCGATGCTCGACCATCTTCGTCGAATCATTGGACTTCAGGAAGACCAGCACGCACTGATCGAGGAATCCATTCGAGCCATGAGCGAGGTCGATGAAAACGGGCAACGTCGGGTGGATCGCTTGGAGCGATACCTCACCGTGTGCTCATTTTGACATCGCTTTTCTTCTCAGTAATCGGCTGATGAGGAGAGGAATGAGGGACAACCATTAGAAAGGGACTTTGTTAGGGAGGGGCAACACACCTCGGTGTGTAAGAAGGTATGCCAATGAGCCCCAGTGATGCTATCTATGCAAAAGTTGTAGCCCGAGACCCCGACCAACCCGAATTCCATCAGGCCGTGAAAGAAGTTCTTGAATCTCTTGAACCCGTTCTTGAAGCCAATCCGGAATACATTTCCGTTGTGGAGCGCGTCGTTGAACCCGAACGCCTCATTCATTTCCGAGTGCCTTGGGTTGACGACGCAGGCGAAACGCAAGTCAACCGTGGCTTCCGTATTCAATTCAACGGTGCCATCGGACCTTACAAGGGTGGTCTCCGATTCCACCCCAGCGTGAACACTTCCATCCTCAAGTTCCTCGCCTTTGAGCAGATTTTCAAGAATTCCTTGACCGGTCTTCCCATGGGTGGCGGCAAAGGTGGTTCTGATTTTGATCCCAAAGGGAAATCCGACGCTGAAGTCATGCGTTTCTGCCAGTCGTTCATGATGGAACTTTGGCGACACATCGGCCACAATTGCGATGTCCCTGCTGGTGATATTGGTGTGGGTGGTCGAGAAATCGGCTACATGTTCGGCATGTACAAGCGGTTGCAAAACGAATTCCAAGCGGGTGTGTTGACCGGTAAGGGCTTGGCGTACGGTGGTTCACTCATCCGCCCTGAAGCCACCGGCTACGGCCTCGTGTACTTCGCTCGTGAAATGTTGGCCACCAAAGGGAAGTCTTTCGAGGGTGCTCTCGTCTCCATCTCTGGCTCCGGAAACGTTGCTCAGTTCGCTTGTGAAAAGGTCCTCGACCTCGGCGGCAAGCCCGTGACCCTCTCCGATTCTTCCGGCTACATCCACGACCCTGACGGCATCGACCGTGAGAAGTTGGCTTGGGTCAAGGACCTCAAGAATAACCGTCGTGGACGTATCTCAGAATACGCCAAGGAGTACCCTTCGGCCACCTTCACGCCCAGCGAACCCGAACCCTCCCTCAACGGCCTTTGGGGCGTTGATGTTGACGTGGCTCTTCCCTGTGCAACGCAGAACGAGCTCAACGGGGAAGAAGCGAAGATGCTCGTTGCGAACAAGGTCATCGCTGTTGGCGAAGGTGCCAACATGCCGTGCACTCCTGAAGCCGTGGAAGTCTTCCAGGAAGCCGGTGTGCTCTTCGCTCCCGGAAAGGCCAGCAACGCCGGTGGTGTTGCGACCTCTGGACTTGAGATGTCCCAAAACTCGCTGCGTCTCTCGTGGACCCGTGAAGAGGTCGATGAGAAACTTGAGGGTATCATGGTGAACATCCACAAGAACGCTTCCGAAACGGCCAAGAAATACGGTCGAGAAGGCGATTACGTCTTTGGCGCCAACGTGGCTGGCTTCCTCAAGATTGCCGAAGCCATGATCGCTCAAGGCGTCGTTTGAACCTCGGCGTTCATCTCCCCTTCGCTGCGGCGACCAAACAGGCCTGGCCATCGTTGCTTGAGTCGGCGAAAGAGCCAGCGAGAAAACACCATTGAAGCCCCAAAAAAGACGATGGAGAACCACCAGGGCGACGCCTCACTGGTCGCCAACGTGTAGGTGACCAGCAGGATACCCATGCCGTAAACGGCACGGAAAGCAGAGAATACCAACAGCGTTCGCACCATCGGATGGCTCAACAAGCCGGTGGCTTCCTCACGCATCGCCTGCCCTTCCCGAATCAACCGTGGAACTGGTTGAAGTATTGCTTAGTATATCGCACGGCATCATCGTGTGGGTACCCCTGTGCAATGAGGCTGTTGTAGTACTCCCGAGCGGGGTCAGGCTGTGCCACGGGCGGTGCATAGGCGGGTTGAGCAGCCACAGTGGCCTGGGCGGGTTGAGCGTTGAAGTCGGGCATGGCGACCGGCGCTGCGTATCCCGGCGAAATGGCTGCGGGTTGAGCGTTGAAGTCCGGCATTCCGACGGTTGGCGGTATCTCCCAAGCAGCGTTGTCGCTCTTTGGCCGACGTCCACGCATGAAGAATCCGATCAGGGCGAGAAGCACCACGAGTCCAACGCCACCGCCGACGAGCACGTTGCTCGAGGCGAAGAGCGCGCCTTCTTCCTCCGGTTCGAGAATCCAGCGCGTCGGGTCTTGTGGATAGGCGTCAGCACCGTCTTCTGCACGATAATCAGGTGTTGGGTCAGAGTAGTTGTCCCCGTCGGTGTCCACGCAGCCAATTCGGTCAGCACTCGAGTTCCCGTAAGCCAGGGGACATGCATCTGCTCCTTGTTCAAGCGTCCATTCAGGGGTGGCATCGGAGAGGCCATCGCCATCGCTGTCCTCGCAACCAAAGCGGTCGATGAAGGAGGTGCCACGAACGGTCGGGCAGTCATCGGGGCGGTCGCCAGCGGGATTATCGCCGAAGAAATCGTTGTCCTGGTCAGCCCACTGCGTAGGGTCGGCCATGAAGGCGTCAGCACCTTGAGCCGGTGTCCATGTGATGTCGGGGTCAGAATATCCGTCATCATCGCTATCAACACAACCCAACCGGTCGGTGGTGGAGGTGCCAGCGATGTCTGGACACTGGTCGGCATCGTTTCCAGAAGCGTTGTCGCCGTAGCCGTCACCGTCACCGTCAGACCACTGTGTGGCGTCGTTTGGGAAGGCGTCTTGGAGGTTGTACCATCCATCACCGTCTTGGTCCGGGCAACCGATCATGCCGTTTTGCCACGATGTGCCCTCTTGCGTGGGGCAGGCGTCTTGGAGCACGACATCGTCTCGATATTCGCCGGGCCAAGACGGGTTGCGGTCCGTCCATGTATCGTTCGCATAGTTGTCGCCGTAGCCGTCGCCGTCGAAGTCGGACCATTGCGTTGTGTCCTCGATAAAGGCGTCAGCGCCGGATTCTGCGTCCCACATGCTATCGGGGTCAGAATACCCATCGCCGTCGGTGTCCAAACAGCCGAGGCGGTCCAAAACCGAGGTGCCAACCGCCGCCGGGCAATCGTCCGGCGTGGTTCCTTCGGGATTGTCGCCGTAGCCGTCGCCGTCAGCGTCCGACCATTGTGTTGGGTCTTCGATAAAGGCGTCGTCAACGTCGGCCCAACCATCGCCGTCCATGTCGGGGCAGGCGTTCTTGCCGCCCAGCGTTGAGTTGCCGAAATCGTTAGGACAGTCATCGAAATTGTTTGACCAACCATCGCCGTCGTTGTCAACGCACCCTTCCTCACCGAGGGTTGAGTTACCAATCACCGTTGGGCAGTCATCGCTGACGTCCTCAAATCCGTCGCCGTCATCATCGGTATCCTCGTCCGCATCTCGGCAACCATCACTGTCAACATCCGTAATTTCATCAGAAACCCAGGTCGGGCGAGGCGGTTGGTAGGACGTGCGTGGGCAAAGGTCAACATCGTTTTCCACGCCGTCGTTGTCCATGTCTGCGTCTTCGACATCGTCCTTGCATCCATCTCGGTCCCAATCGGTGGAGTTGGCCGGGTCGTTAAAGTTCTGTGTGGAGCCCCAATTCGCCGCTCCACCTCTGGGGCAGTTGTCCGGAGAATTGTCCGTGATGCCATCGTTGTCATCATCCGAATCGCATGCATCACCCTGTGCGTCCCCGTCGGTGTTTTCCTGAAGCGGGTTGACATCGCTGGGGCAGTTATCGTTCACGTCTGGCACGCCGTCGTTGTCGCTGTCAGCTTTCATGCTCGGATCCAATGCCCAAACAAAGTTATCCCAACCCCCCGTCGTGGTGACGCTTGTGCTGCCTTTCGTGATGGTATCGCTACCTGATGGTCCTGCGTAGGAGCCTACGACGGTGGCAATATCGCTGGAATTCAAGGCTAATCCCCATCCAAGCTCGAGAGCGTTGCTGGACGTAACATCCAGCCAGGACCAACCACCTGTATTTGTCAATCCACCCATCAGAGCATCAATGGCTTGATTATTGTACCAACTACTGCTGGTAGGCGTCGCTCCTTTGGTGCCGCCGGTAAAGGTCGAACTGATGAAAAACGTGGTGAAGACAAGCTCGCCTTTCGATGTGACCTCCATACCTCGCAAGCTGTCGGCTGCGTTGGTGCCACCGATAACGGCCCACTGATTGTTTGGGGTAGCTCCTTCCTTGATGAAAAATAAATCCGAACCACCTTTATTGGCGGTGATGGACCATCCGTTTTTCGCCATTGTACCTTCAAACGAGCCGCCGATGTAGAGATCAGCATTCTTGTCCACGGCCATGTTGGTAAGTGATACAGCCTGGTTGGGGATGCCATAGCCGCTGATGCCGAGGATTGCGCCCGAATTTGAAACCCTGACAATAAACGAATCAGTTGTTCCGATGGTGTTGTAACTTTGTGTTCCAAAACGTATGTTGTTTTGCGTTACGCCCGAAACATGAATCGTTCCACTTGGATCCACCACGACATCCGTGACCTGCTGCGTACCGATGCCTCCTCCACTGACGACCCACTTGAGAGCGCCGTTCGCTCCGTCCAATTTCGCGATGAACACTTCGGGATTTGAGACGTTGATGGTGGTGCCGCCAAAGTCAGTTTCACCGGAGAAATATCCTGCGACGATCACGTCGCCTACCTGGTCAACGGTGATGGCTTGCGGTATGCTCGAGTCGGTGGATGAGTTCGGGAGGGTTTGGAACCCTTTGGCCCACATCCAATTTCCTGCGGCATCGGTCTGGGCCACAAAGGCGTCAAACTGCACGGCTGAAGAGAGGGTCGTTGGCCCAAAATCAACCGGCCCGTACATGTAACCGGCCACGATGGCATTCCCGGCGTGCGAGGTCACATCCGACATGAACGAAACGCCACCTTGGGTGTGGTCGGCGCCGACGAGGTAATTCCATCCCCCGTTGTTGTTCAACGAAGCCACGAAGAAATCGTTGCCGTTGCTGTATGGAGAGGTTGGTGTGTAGGAATGTGGGCCAAAGGTGAGGGTTGACGCTGATGAATTCACGTCACCTGCGACCACGTAGCCGTTGTCGGATGCAGCGATGGCTCCTGAAAATTCGTCGTGTGTGGTTGAACCTCCGCTCGAGAGGAACACTTCGGCTGAGGTCGACCGTGCTGAGGTGTGGACGATGTGTTCTTCTCCATCCAATAGCGGTTGTTCTTGAGCGGGGTTGACGGCTGCACTCAGCAGAAGGCTGGACAAGAGCAGGGCCGTCAGGGTCGCCGCTAGAGTAACACGATTCACTCGCATGGTTTGTCGTGTGCACCAAAGGCCATCAAGCCTTTGTCCCGTTGATGAGGGTTCACTCAACGTTGCTCTCGAGGGCCATCAAGTCGCTATCGCCAGCGTCGAGGACGGTGATGGTGGAAACGGAGAAGGGTTTACCACAGGCAATACCCAGTTCTCGGTTCACCATGCGTGCGCGATGCATGCTCACTTCTGGGTGGGCAGCACGCAGGGCCGTCGTGTAATCTTCGGGGCAGTTGGCTGCCACAATGACCATTTTGGCGTTCCCGTTTGCGCAGGCGTCCTTGGTTTGTCGTTGTCCAAACAACAGGTTTCCTGTTGCGATTGCGTTCTTCAGTTGTCGGCTTAGATCCATTTTTCTTCCTCCATTCTCCACATGTGTTTCTCATGGTTGGAATTTCACTCATCCGGGATGTAGTACAGGGCTACACTGCCGGTGCCCAGGGAAATGGGCTGACCGACGATGATGTTCTCTGCCACACCGGTGAGGTAGTCTTTCTCACCGATGATACCCGCCTTGAGCAGGTGGTTGACGGTGACTTCGAAGGCCGCACGAGCGAGAATGCTGTGCTTGGTTCCCGAAACACCGTGTCGTCCAATGGCTCGAACTTCCCCTTCGGAGGTCATGACGTCGGCAACCATCAGCAAGTGGCGAACGTCAACTTCGAGACGAGCCCCGTCGAGGGTCATCTGCAGTTCGTTAACGATGGCTTGTCGAGCGGCTTCAATGCCCAAGTAGTCGTAAATCTCGATGATGTTGTTGGTGTAGGTGCGGGACCGGTCGATGGTCTCGAGTTCGCTGACTCTGGTGAGGTTGCTGCCAATGGTTGACAGGTAGTACTCACCGGTCTTGTCGTCAAGCTGGGGGTTCGCTCGCTCAATGCCAGGGATGCCCTTGAGTCGCATGTCACGAATCTTTTCCTCAAGTTGGAGGAGCATCGTGTACGAGGGCGGGTTTTCGGCAAGGTCAGCGAGGTCCTCTTCAGAATGAACGCCTGGAATCATGGTCAGCGTCGAGGGGTTCTTTTCATTGTCAGCTTGGACGTAGAGACGGGTTGCGCGTTCAAGTTTATCCTTGACCTCGTTGGCGGTCATGTTCTTTTGCTTGAGGTTGCCTTTGTTGAGGTTCAGCACCAAGCGGCGTTGTGCAACGTCAGTGTCCAGCGTGGCGATGTTTACGGTGGTGGTGACTTCGATGGCCGCTGCCAGTTTCTGAGCCGCCTTTGCATCGTTCTTTTGCTTGTCACTCAGGCGGATGGTCATCGTCGGTGTTTGGGGGACTTTACGGGCGTCCACGATCTCAATGATTCGTGGAAGACCTTGGGTGACGTTGACCGTCGCAACACCGGCATAGTGGAACGTACGCATGGTCATCTGCGTGCCCGGTTCACCAATGGATTGTGCCGTGATGATACCGGCAGCTTCGTAGGGGTCGATGCTGGCGCGTTCAAGAGCCTCGATGGCTTCGTCGATGACCTTCTTGGCTTGTGGCTTGGTCAACTTCTTCTTGCCACGGCTGTGGCATGCGACGGTGAGATCTGCGAGGATTCGGTTCGTGAAACGACCCGAGCCTGATGCAGCCACGGCTTCTTCGAGCTTCTTGTAGACGGGGTCTTGTGAAAGTTCATGCTCCAACGATTGCATCTTGCGGTCGTAATCGTAGGTCTCCATGTCAACGACGGTCTTGGCGCGGGTTCTGCGCTTTGTCCGTCGACCGGAGAGGCGAACTTTTGTGACGGGTCCAGTGTTTTCCCCATCGCCGTCTCGGCCCTTTTGGGTGGCGGCAATGATGGTGGCGTGGATGTTTCCAGCCGTCTCAGAATCCGTTTCACAGATCTTGGCGATGTCGGCTTGCGTCATCACCTTGACATCGTCCCACTTGCGGTCGTCGGCAAGAACGTGAGCAAAGTTTTCTTCAATGCCCAAATCCATGAGCTTCTTCTTGGTTGCACTCTTGACGACCATCAGTTCTCACCTCCATCGTGTTCGGCGGATTCTTCCCAAGCGCCCATGTCTTCCTCTTCGGCCTTGAATTCATACGACTCACGGTCGACTTCGAGTCCACCCTCGGTGCCGAGGGCAGCATCAACGATGACGTCGATGTTGAACGGTGAACCGTGCACGCCACGGGACGGGTCAATACCGTCTTCGCCGTAGCTGAACTGGATGATGCGGTTGGCCGTGTTGCGGACAGAGAGCATGTCGTCGTCGTAGACTTTCAAGTCGTCCATGGCGTTGATGAGTCGTCGCTGCATGTATCCGGACTTGGCTGTTCGGACAGCGGTGTCAACCAAGGACTCACGACCGGAAACGGAGAGCATAAAGAACTCCGTTGGCTCAAGGCCCCGCTTGAACGAAGAGGCGATGAATCCACGGTCTTGTGCTCCACGACCACCTCGCTTGAAGTGGGGAAGAACACGGTCATCGTAGCCTCGCTCAAGTCGCTTACCACGGACTTTCGCTTGTCCGATGGAAGCGGCCATCATCGTCAGGTTGTCCATTGAACCACGTGCACCGGAAATGGCCATGTTGACGGCAGCGTTGGTCGAACCCGACTTGTTGAGTTCGTCTTTCGCGACGTCACCGGCTTCTTGCTTTCCTTTGTCAAGCATCTGCATGATGTCCTCTTCGAGCGTTTCACGAGGTGTTCGCCCGGGTCGGCTTTCGTACTTCTTTCCGTCTTTGCCGAACTTTTCAAGCGCAAGGGTGACTTCCTCTTGTGCTCGAGCATTGGCGGCCTCGATGTTCGAAACGGCTTCCTCTGAGAGGTCTTCGTCGTCAATACCGGTGGTGAAACCAAGCGATGTGCAAGCGGCAATGGAAAGGCGCGTGAATTCGTCGAGGAACCGAGCACCTTGCTCGGAACCGTTGGTTTGGACGATGGCGTCGAGAAGACGACCGTCTTCAGCACCGATGGCTCGCTTGTCAAGTGTTCCGTCGACTTGGCCGTTCTTGACGCTCACCATGTCGTTTGAGCGACTTCGGAAGCGCAGGTGGATGTTGTCGGGGATGATCAGCGACACGATGTCCTGACCTCGATAGGCAGGCTCACCGTTTTGGTCCTTGACGAGTTCAGGAAGTTGGCCTGTGTAGCCAATGTTTCCGAGCATCTCGAGGCCATGAGCCTGGCGAATCATCGTTCCCGGTCGGGACAGGAGATAGGCACCGGAGATGTGGTCGTGGATACCGCCGATGACCGCACCGCCGTAGCGGGGGGTCAGGATGTGTTCCTGGACACGCATCAAAATCTTGGCTTCAGCACGGGCTTCCTCAGATTGGATGACGTGGAGGTTCATCTCGTCGCCGTCAAAGTCGGCGTTGTACGGGGTACAAACGGCCAGATTGAAACGGAACGTGTGACCTTCCATGACACGAACTTCGTGAACCATCATCGACATGCGGTGGAGCGAAGGTTGTCGGTTGAAGATGGCGACATCGCCATCGATGAGGTGGCGCTCGACTTGCAAGCCCGGCTTGGGATTGCCGTATCGGTCGAGGGTGGAAAGACGGTCTTCAACTCCGGTTCGTTCCTCGCCCCATTCGTCAAAGGGACTGCCACAGTGCGGGCAGGCCACTTCGAGGTGCTCGGGAAACGGCTCTGGGTTGGGGTTGTCGGCCTGTGCCAATTCGTGCATCCAGCGGTAGTGCAGGATGGCCCGAGGGTCATCTTCGGGCAATTTCTTGCCGTTTTCGTCAATGCCTTGCAGGTTGTTGAGTGTGGCCGTGTCGTTGACGACATAGCTGACCTCTTCTGCTTGGTCCATGCCACCCAGTGAGATTTGCTTCTGAATGACCAATCCTGGAAGGAAGTTTGGTGCAGGCAAGCACGAGTGAAGGTCATGACGTGTGGTGGTCTCTTCGTTACACTCGGGGTTGTGGCATCGGAAACCGGCGTTGATGAGGCGGCTTCGCTGGTTGATTTTGACTCGACGACCGTCGCCGCGGACGATGTAGTTCACACCGGGGTGAACATCGGGTCCACGGAGGATCATTTGGCGCATTTGCTCACGGTTTCGGGTGGTCACACGGATTGGCACCGTCAGTTCCTTCGCGATCTTGGTGGGGACACCCACTTCGTTCACGCTGAGGTAAGGGTCAGGTGAAATCACAGACCGGGCACAGAAATTGACACGCTTACCCGAAAGGTTGCTTCGGAAACGTCCTTCCTTCCCCTTGAGGCGCTGTGTGAGCGTCTTCAGGGTGCGGCCGGAGCGGTGCCGTGCAGGTGGGATGCCGGAGGTTTGGTTGTCAAAGTAGGTGGTGATGTGGTATTGCAGCAGTTCCCAAAGGTCCTCAACGATGAGTTGCGGTGCACCGGAGTCACGGTTCTCTCGGAGCCGCTGGTTGATGCGAAGCACGTCCACGAGTTTGTGGGTCAAGTCGTCTTCTGAGCGGTCGCCGCTGTCGAGCGTGATCGAAGGTCGAACGGTGATGGGTGGGACAGGAAGCACCTTGAGAACAATCCACTCGGGGCGGTTCTGCTTGTCCATACCGATGAAGATGAGGTGCTCGGGCGGGATGCTGCTGAGCCACTCACGCACATCGCGGGGGTTGAGTTTTCGCTCGGTCCCCTTGGTGTCGTCCTTTTCCTTGAAGGTCGTGGGCTTGTCGAGGATGATTTTTCCTTGGGACGAACCACAGTGCATGCACACCTTTCGCTTGGTTCCCGAGGTGACTTTCTCGACTTCCTTGATGATCTTCGAGAATTCGGTTGAACCAACACCGTGCTTGGTGATGACGTCTCGAATTCGGTTGCGGTAGTAGTCTTGTTCGCTCTGTTCTGGGTTGGAGCCAGGCGAAGTACCGGGTTCACTGTGAAGCAAGATGTTGCTGCAGTCGTTGCAGGTTGCCTTGAGGGCGGTCTTGATCAGGTTCACGAAACCGATGTGAATCACGGGCAGTTCAAGTTGGATATGTCCAAAGTGGCCGGGTGAGTCTTGGTACTGGCAGTTGTCCGTAGGGCAGAGGAGACCGGGTTCAATAACACCCATGTGCGGGTCCATCAGACCCTGCTTGTAGGCATGGCCGTCGTCCTTGTAGGTGTCAGCTGTTTTGACTTCAACCGCAGACATCTTTCGGATTTCGTTGGGGTCCATCAAACCAAATCGAATCTGTGCGATTCGCTTGGGGATCATCGTGTTTTTTCGGCTCATCTTCGGTCCTCCAGTTCAAGACGCATGGCCACACCTAAACTCTTCATCTCGTCGAGGAGCAGCTTGAATGCATAAGAAGTCTGTACCTTGTACACCTCTGCGCCATCACCGTGGATGGGGCTGACGTAGGTGCCACGCTTGGGGTCGTACCAGGCGATGTGACCGGATTGGGCACAGACGTACATGTCGATGCCGTCGGACTCGTCCAACAAGCGGTCTTTGATGACCATCGAGGCACCGTGGGCAATGAGACAATCACGTTCCATCTCACCAAATCGCAGACCACCCTGTCGAGCACGACCTTCGGTCGGTTGACGTGTGAGGATTTGCACACGACCGCGAGAACGGGCGTGAATCTTGGAACTCACGAGGTGGTGGAGTCGTTGGTAGAAGATACAGCCAACGAAGATATCGGCGGGGTAGGATTCACCGGTCTCTCCGTTGATCATCAGTTCACGGCCGGTGTGGGCAAGCCCGTTGCGGACGAGGCCGTCTCGCAGGCTGGACTCTTTCTCGCCGCGGAAGGCGGTGCCGTCGATACGACGACCTTCCATAGCACCGACTTTCCCGCCGATCATTTCCAAAACGTGGGCCACGGTCATTCGCGACGGAATGGCGTGGGGGTTGATGATGAGATCGGGGACAACACCATCGGGGGTGAACGGCATGTCTTCTGGTTCAACCAAGCGGCCGATGACACCTTTTTGTCCGTGTCGGGAAGCGAACTTGTCGCCAACTTCGGGGACTTTGTGGCTTCGGACCATCACGCGAACCAAGCGGCCGGAATCAAGCGATTCGGTCACGTAGACATTGTCGACCCAGCCTTTCTCACCGTGTCGAACGAGCATCGAGGATTCCCGGCGCTCTTGCGCCATCAGGAACGAAGCACCTGAGGATTCCTCGAGGAAGCGGGGCGGGCTGGTCTTTCCGACCAAAACATTCCCGCCTACAAGGGCGGTTTCCGGGACGGGGAGTCCGTCGGCTTCGAGGTGGACGTAGGATTCGGGGGCCTTCAAGCCCTTGATCTCCTGCTTGGACGAACCGGGCTTTTCGATTTCCTCAACCTGTCCGCCTGGGAATCGTCGGCGTTCAGCGTTGTAGGTGCGGTTGAAGGTCGAACGGCCGAGGGCTCGGTCAATGGAGCCCTTGTTCATGATGACAGCGTCTTGCATGTTGTACCCGTGGAGCGACATGATGGCCACGATGAAGTTCTGGCCACCTGGGCGGTCGTCGAAGTTCGTGGTTTCCATAGCACGCGTCCGGGTGATGGATCGTTGCGGGTAATGCAAGATGTGTGCTCGGGTGTCGGGGCGCATGCGATAGTTGGCGCTTGGGAGTCCCAAGGATTGCTTGACCATCGCCGTACCGCCTGTGACACGAGGGGTTGAGTTGTGTTCGGGGTAGGGGATGAGCGAGGCACAGACGCCGAGAACCAGTTGCGGGTCAATTTCGCAGTGGGTGTGTTCGGGGGTGTAGAGAAGCGGAACATCAAATTCCGTGGTCGCAATTTCGCCGTTGGGCATCGAGACCTTGGCTTTGAGGTGAGCCACTTCGCTTCGGGGTTCGCCCAAATTCAACCATTCGATGTCCTCGTTTTTGACAACACGGCCGGCCAGTCCGGCGCTGTCGCCTTCGGGGACGGTTTCGGGCAGAACGAACGGACGAGGTGCGATATAGAGGTCTTCTTCCTCTTCAGCGTCCACCCACTCCACGACACCCTCAAGGATGAGGGAGCGGAAGTTGATTTCACCGCTGGCGAGTTTGGTCAGGTGGTCTTGCGTCAATCGAGGTGCACCGTCGTAAAGAATGAGCAAAGGTCGAAGGATACGACCCTTGTCCGTGTTGATGAAGATGTCCTTGTTCTCCACATCGTGGCGAATGGAGACCTCGGAAGGAATCACGCCGCGGCGGCGAGAGGACTTGAAGTGGTCCACGAGTTTCTTTCCGCGCTTGTGGATACCGTAGATGTCGCCGTTGACGTGGACACGGTCACCGTCGGTCCAGTCATCGGGTTGGTAGACGTCGAGTTCATCCAAGCGCTCACGGATTTCAACCTCGTCGATGTTCTCGGAGATATCGATCATCTGAGCAGCGTTCTTCACCAGACCGCAGTTCTGTCCTTCCGGTGTTTCGTTCGGGCAGAGGCGGCCCCATTGGGTGGGGTGCAAATCCCGAGCTTCGAAATGGGGTTGGCTTCGAACAAGCGGGGAAGTGACACGGCGCATGTGGGAGAGCGCGGCAAGGTAGGTGGTGCGGTCAAGGAGTTGGCTGACGCCGGACCGTCCACCAACCCAGTTTCCTGTTGCCAGTGCGTGCATGATTTTGCTGGTGAGAACGTCAGGGCGGAGACACGAGGTGATTTTGAGCTCGCGCTTTCGGTTGTGGTGGCGCTCCAACTGGTACTTGAGGTCACGAGCGAGTTGACCGGCGGAGACGCGGAAGAGGTCTTCGATCAAGTCTCCAGCCAAACGAACTCGCTTGTTGGCGTAGTGGTCTTTGTCGTTCGGATCTCGTCCTTCAATGGCCATTTCCAACACCTGGCGGACAATGCGTCCGAGGTAGATGGCCTTTTTCTCGCGATCTTCGATTTGGTCGCCCAAGTGAGGGAGGAGTTCTCGGTCGAGGAGTTGGCTCACACGAGCCTCGCGGTATTCCTTTTGCTGGCCTGCTGCGAATTTCTTTTCCAGCCACTGGTGGCTTTCTTCGGTGGTGACGACCTTGTATTCTTCGTTGTCGTTCACCTCGTTGATGTTGGCGACGATGTACTTGAAGGAGTCCGTGTTTCCGGCGATCGCTTGGAAGATGTTCTGGTCGTTTTCAACACCAAGGGCCCGCATCAACAAGACAACGGGGATTGCGGTGGTACCGGCCGTGCTGATCTTGACCATGAGCATACCATCTCGGCGCTTTTCGACGGTCAGCGGCTTGCGCATACCGTCTTTCTGTGAGAAAATCTTCGCGACTTCCGTTTGTTTTGCGTAGCGCTTGTTGATTTCAACCGTAACTCGGTTTGGAGCGAGGTCCTCCATTGAGATGAGCACGCGCTCGGTTCCGTTGATGATGAAGTAGCCGCCGGGGTCAAGAGGGTCTTCGCCTTTCTTGCGCAGCAGTTCGTGCCATGTGGCCTTGTCCTCAGCGGAGGTGGTCGGCGAGAGGACGCGGTCGCCAGCAATGTGCTTGGCGTGAAGATTACATCGCTCGGAGCGTACCATGATCGGCATGTTTCCGACCGCAACGCCGGTCTCGGTTGGAGAGGGAACGCCGTTGCGCTTGATGGTGAAGTCGATGGTGACCGGGGACATGTAGGTCAACTTGCGGAGTCGGCATTCCATCGGTGTCGATGGGTTCAGGGCACCGTTAGCTTCCTTCACCGTTGGCTGCCCAAGTTTGACGTTCTTGAGACGAATCACGATGTCTTGGTCGTGAACGTCGAGTTTGATGTAGCCGCCTTCGTCGTCGTTGAAGTCTTCGTCGGTTCCGACACGGATGTTTCGGATGATGCGCTCCATGCGGGAGATGGCGTTCTCCGAGGCGGGGATACAGTCGTTGTAGGATGCCAACTGGTGGTTGACAAGGCTGCGTTGTTTGAAAAATGCTTGAATGATTTCCTGCATGATATCTCCTCCTCAGTTCCCCTCCACGATGAGCCGGTAAGCCACCGTCTTTCCGGCGGATGGGGATGGCCGGACAACCTTGAGCACACGGTCTGCAATCCATCCAGCCGCCAACGGGGTGTGGTCGGGGTTGGCCGCATGGGCAGCAGCGTCTGCAATTTCGGCGAATTCTTTGATGACCTGAACCACGGGGTCCGTGATCAAAATCTTCGGAAGAAGTTCCTTTGCGAGGCGGTCTTCTCCGGTCTCGGCATCGGGTTGCACCATCTTCCAAGGTGCGAGTTCTTCCATCTCGATGGCGAGTTGTTCTTCGGGTGAGATGTTGGCCTCGCCGACGAGTTCCTGGTGGGGAACGAGCACGTGGTTGAGGGCGTTGAAGCGGGAGGTGATTTCCGGACGATCCATGTCGTCAACGGCTTTGGCACGGATGGTGATTTTCGTGCTCTTCTTGGCGGCACGGCGGCGAGAGCCTTGCTCGGCGATGATGCGCATGGTGTTGATAAATTCCTCAGCGTCTTTGGAAATTCCCAGGGTGGTGGCGACATCGTCGTGAGACATGTTTTTGATGTCGGTCATGTTTCGGTCGGTAGCGAGTTTGTGGGCATACTCTTCGGAGACGCCAAGTTCCATCAATCGCTTTTTTGTTGCACTCTTTACGACCATTTTTACTCCCCGGATCGCCCACCCACACCGCGCCGGCAGACCAATCAGGCGGGCCCGACGGGGTTCGAACCCGCGACCATCGGATTAAAAGTCCGACGCTCTACCTGACTGAGCTACAGGCCCAATGTAGCAACTTGGGCTTTTCATCCGACTTGCATGCCCTTCTTATACGTTTCGGGACGGCCGTGACCATGACGGCTTCGATGGGGGCCTGCTCTCCCCTTAGCTCTTGACTTGATAAATGTGCTCATTTTGGCAAATATCGCTATATTTTCCAATCGTGTTGACCCGTAGCCTCTTCACGGGTTGCGTTTTGGACGGTGCATGAGTGGTGATGAATCCTTCCATGCCGCTGATGCGGAGGCCGAGATTGAGCGCCTTGTCCGGGCGGCAACGTTGGTTGATTGGAAGGCGCCAAACGGTGAGGTCTTCTCGATGTCCGTGCCCCCCACAGTTTATCCTCCTCGGGAGGACACCGACCTCCTCGCTTCCGTCCTGACATCGCAGCGCTTGACGCCTAAAACGCGATGGCTGGAAATCGGTTGTGGTTCGGGTGTGCTCTCCCTTTACGCCGCGCGATTGGGTTGTCTTATCACTGCGTGCGATGTCAATCCGTTTGCTGTTGCCTGCACGCGTGCCCACTTCGAGCAGCATGGCCTCCGTGCGACCGTTCTCGAGGGGGGTCCAGGGCCCACCGATGACGGCTTGTCCGCGCAATGGGGCGGCGATCAAACCTACGACGTGGTCGTTTGGAACACGCCTTATTTGGGTGGTGATGCGTTGCGGGGAGCGAAACTGGGGCCCTTTGAGGAAGCGGCACTCACGGACAACGACCAAACAGGTCTGTACGTTCGGATGCTTCACCGGCTGGCTTCCTCGAACCTCCTTTCGCCGCACGGTGTTGCTTACATGACGGTTTCTTCCAAAGGCGTGGGTGATACGGCGTGCGAAATGGCGTGGGCGGCTGGCATGGCTGCTCGTTGTGTTGCCACCCGCTCGTTTGCGGACGAAGAGCACTTGTCGGTGATTGCGGTGTGGAAACCCTACGTCGACGCTCCCGTGGTGTATCGCTCACACACCGAGAGTACGAACGACGATGTCATGGCGTTCGCAGGTGCTGTCGGGGCCTCCGTTCGTGCGGACAAACAAACCACCGGGCGAGGTCGACGAGGACGAACATGGCAATCCTACCCGGGGGCGTTCATGGCCTCGTGGCTTGTCCATTCGGGTCAAGGGTGGTCTCACGTTACGGCAGACCAGTTACGGGTTGGAGAGGCCATGGCCCGTATGGTCCGGTTCATGAGCGGTGCAATGGCAGGAGATGTGTGCTTGAAATGGCCCAACGACCTGTTCGTTCGCTCATCGGACGGCCACATGAAAAAAGCAGGTGGCGTTCTCTTTGAGGCGATATCTCAAGGCGAGACCCATCATGTGATCCTGGGCATCGGCTTGAATCTTGACGCCAGCGGTGACGAACATGGCAGTCTTCAGGACCTCGGTCATCAAGTCTGCTCAGCCGACCTTCATCCTCAACTTCATGCCATGGTCGCTTCGTTGTTTGAACGACTGGCGCTTCTTCCACGGTTGGATTCCTCTGACGAGGTTGAACAAGCGGTTCTGCACGGCGAAGAACTGCTTGGACCTCTTCTCTATAGAGGTCAAGAATCCAACCTCCTCGGTGTCAATGTCGATGGTTCATTGCGGCTCGAGGGCATCGAGGCGCTTGACGAGCCAGAGGATGTGACGTGGTCAGGCGTCTAACTCGGCGTCCAGCACCTCGTCATCCACTTCTTTGCGCTGATACAATCCAAAGCCGAGGAGGAGTGCACCCACGGGGAAGGGGAGCATGTCGATCATGTACTTCCGCACAATATCGGTTTCAATGGTTGCATTGACGCCTTTGGTGTCAATCTCGTACGTGTAGTAGCCGGATGTCTCCATGGTGATTCGTTCGTTGTGCTCTTCACCGGCGGCAAGCACGAAATTTTCGGCGCTAAGGATGGTGTTCTCATCGTCCATCACCACAATGCGGAGGGTGGTTTCGGCTTCAACCGTCACCCTGAACGCGAACTCATCGCCTTTCATCATGGAAGCGCCGTTGGTGTAGGATGGGTCTTCACCGCTGTGGTCGATGGGGGTGACCCAAGCATGAAGGAAAAGGCCACCAAGAAGTAGGGTAAGCCCGGTCAGGATGAAGACATCGCTCATCTTCATAGCGGGCGCCGTACCTCCTCCTCCCATGGCCTGCCCTCGGGGTGGATGCTCTTGACTTCTGCGGCTTTCACCGATGGACCTGAGCGGGACTCATTGAGTCAAATCGCCTTATTTCCGCTTTGGTTTTGGTAGACCAAGTCGTTGGCGAACCAAGCGAATCTTGCCGCTGGTGGTCAAACTTTGAAATCCCCATTTGTCCATGGCGTCCTCTTCTTCGAGGAGTTTCCGTATGTCCCGAATGGCGTTGTGCGGCACACGCACAATGGCCAGTCCGTCTTGCTGCGGAAGGTCGGTCAACTCGGGCTGCTCGGCCAACGCACCACGTTGTTGGATGGTTTTGAAGTCCATCAGGCGGAGGTTGGGTTGGGATGCCATCGCCTTCTGGACCTTTTCAAGGCCCTTCTCCACTGAGGGGCGGTCCTGAAAACGCTGGTGGACGCCGACCCCGACCCATCGGCGTTTCCCCCGCAGGGCCTTTGTCAGCCGCTTGGCCATGGTGGGGGGTGAGGTCTCCTGTTCATGATGTTTGACTTCGTAGAGAAGGAATACCCTCAATATGGGTCGGCGTCAGGAAACACCATGGATGGCGATGGAGAGGCGGTGTCCCATGAAGGGGGAGCGACCCTTGCGCATCTTCAACAAGAAGACGCTTCCCTGATGACCTTGCTCCGTCTTCTTTTGAGCTTCTCAACGCTTCCCCACATCGTGCTCATCATCGTTCTTTCATCGCTCCTGCAACTCGCTGCCGTCAATGCGTTTGAGGCGATGAGTGCGTTCGGTTTTTTGGCGCTCTCAAGCGGTTATTTCTTGACGGGATTGCTGGCAAACCGTCCAACCGTTCAGGGTTGGATTCAACTCCCCAAAGACGCCTCGTCGGACCGAACAAAGGTCCAACGCATGGTGTTCTCGTTTCGCATTTGCATTTTTCCGCTGATCCTCTCCGCCGTTATGTTCGGGCTGTTGGTGTTGTTGCTGGGGGAGCAGGGAGCGCTTGCGGATCTCTCTTCGCTCATACCTTGGGTGCTGTCTTCCTGTTTTGTCCTCTGGGCCATCGTTCAAGGTCGAGGCTTTGGTCGCTGGCTCAGTTCAGTATCGGCATCGAAACTCCCCGAATCAGCAGCTCGTGAACCAGGCCTCTCCACCCGTTCGATGGCGATGCCGTTGGCCATCATTCTCTCGCTCACTGCGCTTCTGCTCTATGTGTTCGAGATGATGGCGGACAGCTCAAGCACCCCGGGCGAGATTGTGCTTCGAAACATTGGTTTCCTCGTGATGGTTTCCGTTGTTTTTGCACTCGCTTGGCGGCGTTCTCATGGTGCACGGCTGGAAGCTTCGGCCCGCACCGATTTCCACCGCTTCGCTGGGCGCTGGTTTCTCCTAAGCCAGTTCATGATCACGTGGCACCTGCTCACCGTTTGGCGGCACCAATTTATTTCCCCGGGTTCAGCCGTTCTCTTTCTCGAGGAATTCCTCTTGATGGCCTTCACGGTGCTGATGGCGATCTGGGGTCTGACCTCGCGTTCGTTCCGCTCACCGCTGAAACTCGTCAGGACCGAGAACGCCTTGCCCATGGGGCTCGCTTTTGGTTATGCTTACGCAGGGAGTGTCGCCATGTTAACCACTGTTCTGGATGATGTTCGAGCGGTCATGATGGCTGGCCACCTCGTGGTGGCGTTGACGTTTTTCTGGATTCAACCTCGCATCCTTCGCCAAACGATGGGTCAGACCGAATCGCAAGAGCACATTAAGCGGGTTGTTGAAGCAGCAACCATCGCTCCAGAACCTCCGGTGGTCTCCGCCCCCGCCGATGATGACGGCTCGCAAAACGAGGAGAATGCTGACGCTTCCGAGCCTGTTTCAGCGCCCGATGTAGCCGCTGAAGACATCGGTACAGATGTGGACTGGAAGGAACCTGATGTTCTTGCGACCGAGGTTGCTTGGGACGATGATATCGAAGTGGTCGACTAAGTCGGGCGAATGCCGGAGAGCAAGGTGACCACCCGGATGGTGTCGTGCAGATGTTCGCTCACCCGAGCGCCGAAAATGACGGTCGCATCGTCGTCGAGCGCACTGGTGAACAGGTCGGCAACGGCGCTCACCTGACCAATGGTCATACCCAGACCCCCTTCCACTTGAATCAGACACCCTTTGGCTCCGGCAACGTCCATGGCCGCCAACGGCGCTCCGAGAGCTGCTTTGAGGATACCTTTCGGGTCATCAGGTCGGCCCACGCCAACCAACATTGTCGCTTCGCCAACCTGGTTCACAATGGCTCGCAGATCCATCAGGTCGAGGTTGATCAGCCCCATTCGCATCAACGTGCTCACAAGACCCTCAACCAAGTCCTCTATCCACTCTGCCCCCATCTGCCACAACTGTCCTTTCTCTCGGGCTTGCCGAGCCAGCCTGTCAAGGGACAAGCGGACGGTTACGTGCGCCATGTTTTCGAGGCGTTCCAATCCCTCGGAAGCGATTTCCATCCTCGTGGGCTGGTGCTCAAACGGTAGGCCTGCCACCGCCAAAACCACCGCACCGGATTGTCGGGCTTGGCGAGCGAATTCGTGAGCGGCACCGGTCCCAACGCCGCCACCGAGGCCGGTGAGAAGAATGACGAGTTCCGTGTTTTGCAGCAGTTGGCTCGTGAGGGTGCTCAACCCTCGCATACGCTGTTCTGCCAAGGGCGGGAGGGCAGCACATCCCACGCTGTCAAGGGCGTGGCCCAGGCGTAGCACATGAATGTCCTCGCCGGTTTTGAAACTGGCATCGTCGGCATCGATGAGCACCAGGTGGGCTCCACCGTGGCATTTTGCGTGGGCTTGTTGCGCCCATGAACAACCGATGCCCCCCACTCCAGCGACCAGAATGGTGGAGGGGTCCATGAGGGCCACGGTGCGTGGCATCTCAATGAACTTTGGTGTCGCCGTCAATCCACGTAGCGGAGGTACCGTCGCCTTGCGTCCCTCGCCCATGCGTTGTCCGGTTCGATGGCGAGAACTCGGTCGTAGTACTCCACAGCGGTTTTGAATTCGGAGAGGTGTCGTCCATACAGGTGACCCAGATTGGAGAGGACAGGTATGCATTCTTCGTCGGCTTTGAGCATGCTGAGGAGCATTTTTTCAGCGGCCCCAAGCGCCCCTTTGAGCATCAAATCCTCTGCTTCGTCCAGCTCTTGGAGTTGTTGTTCGGAGAGGTCGTAGGTGTTTTCGAAGGTGTACTTCCCCATGGTGCTCAAATGGGCGTGACGGCGCGATATCATGAACCCTTCTGCACGAAATTCGGTGGGTTTTTAGGGTGATAGATAGGGGCTCCAAAATATCTCAAAAAACGCAACACTGCGCCGCACTCAATGTGATGTTTTGCTGGCAATGTTTAAGGAGTCCTTACAGGTCGGTTAGGTCGTAAGGGTGAGGCCATGCACAAAACTTCTCTCACGTCCCGCACCGTGCTGCTTACGCTCGTTGGGGTTTTGCTTCTCCTCCCCGCCCTCGCTTCCTCCTATCACGGAGGCATCGGTGGCCCTCAGTCCCACCAGGGCTCAACGGGGCAGGTCGACATCGACGACGTGGCAAAATCGGGTTGTCTTTGCCACAACGAAGTCGCCGACAATGCGGTCCAGGTCATCCTCGTCGACGTCCCCTTCGCCTACGTCCCCGGCGAAACCTACACCCTCCATCTCCAACTCATCGGCGGACCTCCAGCCACCGGCACCTACACTGCAGGATTCTCCATGCGTGTCTCCCTCGGCAGCCTCGCCAGCGACGTTGCCCAAAACTGGGAAATTGACGGAACGCTTGACGAACAAACCCTGACGCACACCGAGGCATCGGCTGCCACCGAGGATCGCTCGTGGGTCTTTGACTGGACCGCACCCGCTGACTCCGGTGCGGGCGCCGTGAACTTCTGGATCGTTGGAAACTCCGTGAACGGCGACCAAATCCCCGGTGTCGAAGACCGGTGGAATCAACTCAACTTTGCGCTCAACGAAGGTGATGAAGCCTCTGCCGCCATGGGCACTCGTACCTTGTTTGCGGGCGACGGAAACGTTAGCCCGCCCGAACCTGCTCACCACGGCGTTGACCTGCATCACATGGGTGCGAAACTCCGTGCGCACTGGCTGGGGCTTCTCGGCTTCGGTGCGGTCATTGGCGTGGTCATCTTCGCCGGTCTTTTGCTTCGCTACGGCTTTTCAACATCGTACAAGGGACGAAGCAACCAGCTTCGCTTGCGATACAAACTCATGCGCCGAGGTGATCAATGATGGACGATACAATCACGACCCTGCTTCGAGGTGTTGCTGACGGCAGCATCAACGTTGACGACGCCCGCAAGGCGCTCGAGGGTACAGAATTGACCGAAGACGAGATGGCGAGTGCCATCGACCACGGTGTGTTCAACATCGCTGAGCCGGGCACCATTGTGAGCGCTTCGCTTGCACCTTCCGGCGCATCCTACCTCACGATGTTCTTCCTCGGCTGGGGCCTGTTTTGGATCTGCTACTGGAGTTTCTCCATGATTTACGGGCTTGCAAAGGGATGGGACCAACAACAACTCTCCTTCCACCTCGCCATGACCATGACCACGCTCATCATGATCGGCATCATCTACCTGAAGTTCATCCTTCCCGACACCATCATCGTCAAGCACGCTCAAAACAAATTCATTCCAGAACACCAGAAAGACTGGCGGGAGTACAAGTGGTGATGCAGCATGGCACGTGAATACGAACTCAAACCTGCACCTTCCAGCGGCGACGATGCTCTGGGCGGTTCCACCACCACCATCAATCGACGCCAGTTCCTTCGCTACGGTTTCAACACCGCAGCGGGCGTGCTCACCGCTTCGCTTGGCATGCTCGGATTTGCTGCTATTCTTCTGCCACCTGGCGGAGGCAGCGGTGGCGACTTGGCCGTCCAATTTTGGGCCAAGGGCCGCGAAGATGAAGCATGGTACGGCGCCAAACACCTGCAGCCCATGACCAAAGCGGACTTTGAAGCCGAGGCTGCCTCCTCCTCGACCGGCACGGCCGGTGCAGCGGGCGTATGGAACGGCGTGCCCGTCGTTGTGAACTATGTCGCTCACTCCAAGTATGCCGGCACGCCCGAATCCAACGGTAAGGCTCGGTTCCAGTTCATGGAAGGCTACGACGAGACTGGCAAATACGTCGGTCACTTCGAAGACCTCGCTGAAGCCGACCCTCGTTTAATGCCTTCAGACGACCTCGTGATGGCCTTCGGTCGCTGCACACACCTGTGTTGTATCCCCGGATGGCAACTCGTCTCGAATTCCTTCACCGAAGACTCGTGGACGCCCGGTGGCGGCGACGACGGTGGCACCAAGATGTTCTGCATCTGCCACTCCTCTCGCTTTGACCCAACGGCCTTGGAGATGAACACCAATCGTAACCGTTCGAACGGTGCCACCTTCAACTATGCTGGTATTCGCCGAGCGGGCGGTCCTGCCCCTGTGGGTCTTCCCATCATTCCGATTCAGCTCAACGGCGGCGTCATCGAAGGCCTGCCTGACTACGTGGACTGGTACACGTATTGTGATTGAGGTGTTGACATGACGACAATGTTCTGGATTCTGTGGTTCTTCATCGCCTTCCTCGTGCTCTTGGTGGCCTTCACGCTGCGCAAGGAAAACGAGGAAATGCCTCGCAGAGACATCCTGCGAGCGGTCGAGTCGTCCGGCAAGATGGGCGTGGCGGAACGGTCGTTCCTGTGGGTCTTCTCCTGGCTTGACACCCGCTTCCGTCTCCAAGACTACTGGAACATGTCCAAAGGTGCCTACTACAACATGCACCGACAAATGCCGTTGACACACGCTGAGAAATACAAACTCCGCATCATCTGGTACTGGTACCCGCTGTACTGTCTCGGCGGTATCTCCTTCCTCTCCTTCATCATCCTCGTGATCACGGGAACCGTCCTCGGAATTTACTACGTCCCCGGAGGCGAAGGCGACCCATCACCCGCTTATGCAAGCATGCAGTACATCATGACGCAACTGCCCTTTGGCTACATTCTGCGTGCCGTCCACCACTGGACGACCCACTTCATGGTCGCCAGCGTGTTCTTGCACATGTGCCGTGTCTACTTCACCGGTGCCTACCGAAACCCACGTGAACTGAACTGGCTCATCGGTGTGGCCCTCATGGCCTTGACCATCGTCTTCGGCTACTCCGGCTATCTCTTGCCGTGGGACAGCCTTGCTTACGGTGCGGCCATCATCGGGATCAACCTCGCCAACTCCAGCCCGCTGGTTGGGAAGTACATCGCCACCCTGCTCTTCTCGGGCTCTGAACTCACACCGCTGACGGTCACTCGAATGTATTTCATTCACGTGTTCATTCTGCCGGTGATCGTCACCACGCTCATCATCATACATCTGTTCATCGTTTGGGTACAAGGCATTGCGGAGCCGCATTGATACAGAGGGGAAAAAATGGGACTGATTGACAATTTTGGACGCGTCGCCTCCATGTATATGGAGGAGAAAGAGCAACTGCAAAAAGCAGAGGAAAAGCGTAAGCGAACCCGAACCGGCCACGGTTTCTGGCCGCACGAAGTGCTGCGTGATAGCATCATTTTCGCCTCGATGCTCTCCATCCTCCTCTTCTATGCCTGGCTGATTCCTCCACCACTGCACGGCGCAGCCGACCCGTATGCACAGGCCGGTTTCGTGTTCCCCGACTGGTACGTGTTGTTCTCCTACGGGTATCTCCGCTGGGGCGAATACTTGCCCCAGTTTGTGGTCCCCACCGGTTTCGTCGGCGATATCGTCGGCCAGCCCATGTTCCCTTGGAACGCTGCATGGTGGGGCGCTGCGCTGACCGGCATCCCCGTGGGCATTCTCGCTTTGCCACCTTTCCTTGGTGGCCGTGAGAAGCGACCCGTTGAGGACCCTTGGTTCGCAGCTGCCGGTGCCGTCTATCTTGCGCACATCTGGTTCATCTCGGTGTTTTCCATCAACATCTTCCTGGAATTGTACGGGAAAAATCGGTCCGATTTCTGTAAACTCGATTCCCACGGCGACCTCCTCTGTGGAACTCGGGAGCCGTGGATAGCCGAAGTCTTCAATGCGATACCGTGGGTGATGACAGGCGTCCTGATGTGGATATGTATTTATTTCATCGGCAGAGGATTGCTCATCCGCGCCTGGGGTGCAGGGTTCACGGTCGCCAAGAGTCGCCAACTCATCGTCGGCGCGCTTATCCTCTCGTCCGCCGCTACCGTGGCCACCTTCGACACCTACGACAAAGGGTTTTGGGATGCGAAAGGTTTGCTGACCATCAAGGACTATGGCGAATTGGAGGCCATGCGAACGCAGCCTTCCGATGTTCATGTTCACGACGTGAATGAATTCACCGACGACCGCGGGTGGTCCGACTCAGGCGTGGTTCCAACCACGGCATGGTTGAACTGGAACATCTACCAGCCAGCCCGCTACATCATCACGGATTTCAACGATGCGAACGGGCATCAAGACGCCGAAAACGGCATCAACGCAGCGGCGGCTGGAACCACGTTCAACGGTGGGGATGGCTTCAGCGTGAGCGGTTCGTTTACCATCACTGAAGACACCACGCTCTTCCCCGAGGGACACCCCGAAGAGGTCACCACCTTGACCACCGACCTTGCGTGTGAGTTCCGCTCCAGCGAACGGAAAATCAACGATGTGTCAACCCAAACCATGGTCGCTACCATGCTGACCGTCACCGACGCCACGGGTAGCGAAGTGGTTTCCTTCGCCAACTGCGAGGGTGCAACCGTCGAAATGTCCGTTGGCACCTACGACTACACCTACGATGTCGTGGTCAGCGGGGCGCTGGCGCTCAACAACAGCATCACGACGCAAACCTCGATGAGGATCGCAACCTACCAGCCCTTGCTCGTGTGGGATGAGAGCGCTCCTGCAGCATTGGCCGGCCACACGGTCAACCTTACCAACAGCGAAGAGATGGCCCTGGGCGGTTCGGCGTTCTCGTACATCGAGAACCCTACTTACCACCAAAACCCCAAGTCCCTTGACGCAAAATTGACCTACGCCATGTTCATTCCATGCATCACCTTCGGTGCGCTGGTCTTCGTGCTGTTGCGCTACATGGCTCGTGGCTACGAGTTCGAGATGAACAAGTGCTACGGCTGCGACCTGTGCGACGACGCCTGTCCGGTCCGCTTGTTCAACGGTGGCGACAAACTGAACATCATTTACAATTCGTGGAACAACGAAGACGACGGCGTCCCGCTGTATTCCTGTTTGACCTGTACCGCATGCACCAACGCCTGTCCTCAACTCGTCAACTATGACTCCTACGTTGACATCCGTCGTTCGCTTATCGTTGGCGGCCCGCAGGCAGAAATTCCGCACACCGTCCTTCAAGCGGTGCTCAACGCTGAGGCTGAGGAAGCGGCCGATGACGATTTCATCGCCACCGAAGACTACCCCATCACCTCCAACGTCGGATACTACCCTGGATGCGTTGACTACCTTGACCAGGAGATGGTCTTCTCCCACGTCAACGAAGGCACGATGAACCTTGGTGATACAACCACGGCTGCCTTCACCCTGTTTGAGGAGATGGGCACCGACGTGGCCTACCTCGGCCGTGACTTCCTGAAGTGCTGCGGCCACGACCAAAAGTGGCAAGGTCTGGATGAAGTCTTTGAGAAGCTCAAGGCGTACAACCAGCGCAAGATCAACGAATCTGGCATTGACACCTTGGTCTCGTCCTGTGCTGAGTGTTTCCGAACCTTTGCCCGTGATTACGAACTTGAAAACGTGAAGGTCATGCACACCACGGAATACCTGACCGAGCAAGGCTTTGACATGAACCTCAAGACCGAAGACACCACCGTCACCTACCACGACCCGTGCCGCCTCGGTCGACAGATGGGCATTTACGACGAGCCTCGCGACCTCATCAACGCTGTTGATGGTGTTGAGATTGTTGAGATGGAGCACAGCGGTGAAGACGCCATGTGCTGCGGTGTTTCGAGCATGATGTCCTGCAACGAGAACGCCCGCTCCCTGCGTGTCACACGCATGGAAGAAGTCCGTGCAACCGGTGCTGAGACCATGTTGACCTCCTGCCCAAAGTGTGTTTCTCACTTTGAGTGCCTCAAGTTCGAGGGCGACGAAGCCTATGCTGACATCGAGATCCTCGACGTCGTGTCCTTCCTCGCTCGCCAAGTCAACGAGCAGAAGGCCCAACTCGGTGCCGAAACGACCGTTGGCGAGACCGCAGAAGCTTGAGACGGCGACGACTCAGAGGGGCCCCTCTGATGGGTTGCCAAATCTCAGGGTAGCGAGTGATTCGACCCACTGCAAGCCCTCTGATTGGGTCAAAACGAATCAGTGAGTTTGTGCTTTGACCCTATGATTCGACGAATTGTGGATTGAATCAGGCTTTCAATTCTGCCACAAGTTCCTCACTCAGGCTCCACAATTGGTCCTGAGCGGCTTCGTCATGAGACAACGGATTGGCTGACCGGTACGGCCAGCCCCCGCGAACACCGTCGCTGTGTTTGAGTCCGGTTTGAGCGTGATACACTCCGTGGTGGTTCAGAGCTTCCTCGGAAAGCAGGCAGTGGAGGGTGGTCTGAGCGCCGTCTTCCTTCGTGATGGGGCGCATGATAGGTCCCATCAGGATGCTAAGAGGGACCATCATTGCGCGCATTAGTGGTCCCATCGAACGGCCGAAACGACTGCCTTTGCTGATCGTCCCTGGGTGAACGGGGAAAACAGCAATGTTGTCTTTATCGTACTTCCTTGCCAGCGATTTTGCGTGAAGGAGGTTGGCGAGTTTTGATTGAGCATACTGGTCAAACCCATCGAACTTGCGCTTGCGGGCATGGATGTCATCCCAATGTATCTGAGCCTGAGTCGACTGCAAACCTTTCGCCTGGTCGTGCATGACGGATGAGACGTTGATGAGTCGAGCCCCATCATTGGCTTCAAGCCCGGGAAGAAGTAAGTTACTGAGGTGGAATACCCCTATATGGTTGCCGACAAATTGTTTGTCGTATGTTTTTCTGTTTAGCTCGAAAGTGCCGTTTTTCGTGAGGGCACCTCCCGCATTGTTGACCAATGCATCAAACGACTGCCACTTTTTGTTTACCTCAGCTGCAAACTTTTCGACACTTTCCATGTTTTCTAAATCAAGATGAAGGAGTGTGATTCGTCCCTGGACAGCGAGCGGTAGGGATTCAAAATTTTGACGCCCACGAGCCAGATCTCGTCCCGTGGTGATCACCTCGGCACCCTGCTTTGCAAGGAATTCAACCGTGGCTTGTCCTGAGCCGCTTGAGCCACCGGTGATGACGTATCTTTTTCCGGAGAGGTCGATGTTACGAAGGCTTGGGTCAATTCGGAGAGAACGAGGCATGATTCGCCGAACCAAATCCTCCATATATATTTAACGAAACAGTGTTCCGTTAAGTTCAAGTGTCCTCCACCCAGAGCAGGGGTTATTCACATGACTGGCCCAGAGATTCCCTTCCAACGCGCTCGTTCAACTGAGCATCGTGAAGTCAGAAAAAGAGCGATTGTTGAAGCCGTCCGCACGCTTCTCAAAACAACTGACCCGCTGGATCTTCGAATGCGTCCGCTTGCCAGCTCGGTTGGAATTTCACCGAGCGGTATTTACAGATATTTTGAGAACATCCAATCGTTGCTTCTTCATGTTCATCTATGCGATTTTGAGGACGTAGTTCTCGGATTAGAGGAAGATTCCAAACTTGAATTAAGCGATTTAGATATGTTTGCGAGTGCCATCACCAAAATCTTTCTCAAGGAATATCGCTTTCTTTCTCTTTTTTCACTTACTCCAGCATTGTATGAACGAGAGGTTTCAGTTGAAGTGCTAATTGAACATAAGTTGAATCTACTCTCACTCATGCAGAGAGGTGCAGAGGCATTAATGAGAAACGGGCATTTTACCAGACTAGAAGATGCCCTTCAAGCATTTGGACAGATGTTGGCTTTCGCCTTGGGACTTTATCCTCTGGCAAACCCCTCAAGCCCTTCCAAATCTGCCCTTAAACACCCAGACTTAACGTTTCTTAACCTCGATATGAGTGTTGAACTAAAAGCGGGTATACACACGATTCTTAAGGGTTGGATCTAGGTTGGATAATTATTCTTCAGAGGGCGCCCTTTGCTCAGATGGGTAAGCAGTGGGTACCCTCTGCTTTGAGGCCTAATCAGAGTGACCCTCTGATTAATGTGATAATTTCAATTACCACAACAGTTGAGGGGAATTCATGAGTGGTTCAGATAACTGGATTACAGCAGGCTCTGGGAAATTCTTTGAGGTCGGCAAAGAGTACAGAGACGCAAAAAGGAAAGACGATCCGGAAGACCAATTTCTGAGTTGGGTTAACCTACCTGAATCCGGGTTGACTAATGCAGGGGGCATTAGAGCATTGAAATCTCCAAACTCATCAAGAAAGAAGCAAATTGACGGTGTGTTTTTGTTCACTCACTCAGGTAAAACGAATACTCCTAAACCTTGGGATGATATTGTTGACCAGCACAATGGTGTAATTTATTACTGGGGCGATTCAGTTGCAGACCCAGATAAGTCTCTTGATGATTTCAAAGGAAACAAAGTACTGAAGGCGCTCGATGAAAACCTCCGCAACGGTTCAACTCAACCTTCCTTCATTCTCCATTTCACAAAAAGAACGGGATATAATCGCTTCAACGGTTTGTGCATTCTAGAAAAATTAGACGTTGAGTGGTTCATGGATGGAGACATACCTGTTAGGAATTACAGAGCAACTTTACGAATTCTAAATACCCCACAGGTTGCGATTGATTGGTTGACGAATTGGCGCAAGCATGAGGAACTTGATTCCCGACTGGACAAATCTCCTCTTGCTTGGAGAGAATACGTATCAAGGAATGCCCACTCATATCTTACCGCTTGGAATGATTCAATTTTGACAAAAGAAGATCAATTACCACCAACCAATTCTCCAGAATGGATGGCATTGGAACGCTTGAATGAAATTAACCCGTATGTCTTTGAACAAATAATCGTTGATCTTTTCCTTGAAGTCGGAGGCACTTTATTCAAAAATCTAGAAAAAACCAAGAATAGTGGAGACGGAGGATTTGATTTCATAGGTTCAATGATGATTGATGAACCATTCAGATTTGAGATTAAATTGAAAGGAGAGGTGAAGAGGTATGCCAGTTCAAACTACATTAATCCCGTTCAATTATCGCGCTTAGTTGCAAGACTCGACAGAGGAGAATATGGGATTTATGTCACCACCTCATTTTTCTCAAAACAAGCACAAGAAGAGGTTCATGAACTAAGATATCCATTGAAGTTAATACATGGAAGGCAACTCATGACGATAATAAAACGAAGTAAATATTGGATTAACGAAATGATTGATGAGGCATGGTTGAGTTCATATTCAGATCGAAAAGCAAAGTAGAGGCTGATTCAATGGTTATACTAACGAATCAAAGGGTCAATGCACAAACCCACTGATTCGTTTTGACCTCATCAGAGGGCTTGCAGTGGGTCTTGTCAGACGCTACCGATTGATACGCCTCATCACGATGCGTCGTCTTCGTCCTCGTCGCTCATCCCGACGATTTCGTAGTTGGACGGGAACAGGGCGATGGCCACACCGGCGACCAAGGACAGGAAGCCCCACATGAATCGCTGCTGGACAAAGAGCAGTTCCAAAGCGAGCACGACGAGGAGCAAACCTCCGATATTCGAAGTCCATACCAGGTTCTTGAAGGTCGACAGCGAAACGCCTTCCGTGCCGGGTTTCCTGTAAGGGCCAAATTCGCCTCCAAATCGCTGGGCTGTTGCATCTTTTCCTTTCTTTGACATGGGGTTCACCTCATCGGTCAATCATCGTGATGGCATCGGTTGGGCATGCGAGGACACACAATCGGCATCCTGTGCACGCATCTCGAATGATCTTCGCCTTCCGGTTGCTCTCCACCGACATCAGCGGGCTGCGGACATCCACGAAGTAGAGTTCAATCGCATCGTCATCACAGACGATGGTGCACTGGTCGCAACCGATGCATTTGCGTTCCTCAACAAAGGCCACGGTTCCTTCGCCTCCCTTGGTGTTGGCACGCTGTTCGCCACGCTGCCGGTTCAGCGCCGTACGAATACGAAGCGCCTCTTGCTCGCGGCGCTTGCGCAGCTCGTCAGCGCCGGTCATGGTAGAACCTCGGACGTAGGTTCCCCTTGAAACTTAGCAACGCACAGGTTAACCAAGAGGTCGCCAAAACAGTAGAAGGCGCCCACCAGGAGTGGCGGATTCCACGCTGTCAAGTTGGTCCAAGGCACGTCGGTGGCCCACGTCCAGTTTCCGAGATAGGTCCCCCAGAGTTCCATGGCCAAGGCTGCCCACGCCATGGCGGCATACAGTCGCGGTTGGGGTCCCCATTTGGTGAATCCCAAGACGAGGAGCAGCATGACGACCCCGGAGGTGTCACCTCCCGTCCATGCGCCGTAGGCCACGAGGGGGACGAAGGGCAAGAGCAGCGGAAGGGCCATTTCAACCCGCATCAGGGATGCTCCTCGCCGGCCCAGATCGAAGAGGAAATAGTGGCCTGCTGGGACAAAGAGCGGCATGAATTCGCGTTGGTACTCGTAGACCAGCCAAACCTCGGAGAAGAACAGTTCCATGGGCGTTGCGAGCGCTACGACGGCGACCATCTCAATGCGCTCCTTTTGGTCGGCGCCTTTGAAAATAAACGCAAACACGCCCCAGCACCATACGTTCACGGGCCATTCGGCCAGCGCATCAGGGAGAAGACCTCCCGCAGCGGTTGCAGAAATCCACAGCCCAACGGCGATGGTCATGATGTACAACCAAACCCGCTGGCTCATGGTGCTGCGAGGAAATCTTGGCTTTCATCCTGTTGGGTTAGTTGGCCGATGCTTTGGCTTCCGCCCCCATGGCGAGCATGCTCAATTCAGCGACGAGGGCGTGCCACCCGTGTGCTTCTTCGAGGTGCGGGTTTTTGCTGTCTTCGTAATTCTCAAATCGAGAACTGGGGGAGTTGAGATTGTCCATGTCGGATTTTTTCGCATTGATGCGGTAAAACCAGGAGGCGGCCTCACCATCCACGAGATAGACCACAGGCTCGAGGGTTTCGTTGTTCTCGGTGGAAAGGGCGGTCGGTATGCCTTCTTGGATGAGGTAGTTTTCAACATCAGCACCGCCTTTGGCATAACGGAGTTTGTTCGCCTTTCGCTTCGAGAGATTGAGGATTTGCTCGCCGGATGTTAACATCATGACGCCAAGGCCGTAGGTGCCGCTGTCGTTCTTCATCACGACCGTGGGTTCTCGCTCGATGCCGAGGCTCGCGTACTTCGCTCGCAGGCGGTCAAGGAAGGCATCGATCTCAGCGGCAAGTTTGAACCTGCATGCATCTTCGATCAAACATTTGTCTTGAGAGACAAACCACTCTGGCATCAAATGCCACGGATCCAAGGAAAGAAGGTCGGCCATTTCCTCGACGTAAGGCTTGAGCATCTCATAATGTTGCGATTTGCGTCGGCGATACCAACCCATGTGAGGTGGTGGTGTGATGTTGGTGCTTTGAATTCCTGGAATGATGCCTTCGGTCAAATCGTTGTTGAGTAAAATCAAGTCCGGATTCTGTTGCCCGACCGTCAGCTTTCCTTCGTCATCCACTTCGACGCTTTGCAGCATCAACGGGCCGGACAATCCGTTGAGTGCATCGAATTCGTTGAGGTCAGGAGAACCTACGGTGCAGGTAAATCCTGCATGCTCGATCATGGATTGAATACTGGCAATGTTTTCTACATAACCGGGGTTTCGCGTGTGGTTTTCAGGGTAGATGTGAACCCAAGCACAGGAGGGGTTGACACGGTGGACGTGCTCTTTGAACAAGTTCGCAAGTTCAATCAGGTTTTCTTCAGATACGTTGTTAAATCCAGCCGGGAAGTGATTCGCGTCAACAACCCCGATTTTCCAACCGGCGTCGCGTACATCCACGCTACCATAGATTGGGATGGGGACCTCAGCACGTTTTTTTGCCATCCACGCCGTGATTTCCTCGCGTTTGTTTTCCAAGCGTTGGTTGTGTTCTCTCAAATTCATGCCGAAATCACCTCGTTGAGGAGAGCGTCGATGCTCTGCTTCGCCCGCCGATGACCGTCGTGGCGCAAGTGGAGTGCCTCAAACAGGCCCAAGCCGATGGCCAGTTCTTCTTGGCCTTTGAGCACGGGTTTCCACTGGTTGTAGTGTGCCATGAGTTCCTCGACCTGACTCCTACGTTCATCAAGGAATGTTTCGAGCATGGCCGGGGCTGTCGCCCGCCCCGCAGGAAGTTTCGGCCGGCGGACGATGTCTTTGGGAAGGTTTGTGAGGTCGGCGGCCCGGCGGAGGGCTGCCTTTTCTTCCCGTTGAGCGCTGCGTTTCCAATCCAAGGGCAAAGCGTACGAGGCTTTTCGGTGAGCGCTGCCCAAGAAGGGGACCCGGACCTCAAGCGAGTGAGCCATCGAGTGCCGGTCAACCAAGCGGAGTTGGAAGTTGCTCAATTGCCCGTGCTCAAGCTCAAAATTCAACATGCTGCCGAGGTCAGCGGTCGGCTTCGCCGGGTCGTGGGAAGATTGGTACCATCCTTCGCCTGACGATAAGCCGCCGTTCAGGAGTGCCGATCGATGCATGTCGGGCAGGGCGTTCATTCGCTGCTGCAGCAAAGCGTTGTGCTGACCCAAGTCGCCATAGCGTGGGTAGCCAGCGTGCAACTCGTCGGCACCCTGGCCGCACAATCCAACTTTGACATGCCTCGACATGTGTTCAAACAGCGGGTGAAAGAACATGACCGTCACGTCGGCATCTTCGCCGTGCCATGCCAAGTCCGGCAAGCGCTTGTCAAAGGCATCGGCCTCCAAAAGGTGCTGATGATGAACAAGGTCGTGATGTGCGGCCACCTGCTCGGCGGCCACCCAATCTGGATTTTCTTCGCTCTCAGCGACCGTCCAACAGGCAGGGACGTCCTGTTCGGCTCGTTCTGCTGCTTCGTGGGCGACGGCTGCCACCAAACTCGAATCAAGACCTCCGGACAACACGATGCCCACGGGTACATCTGATAGCAAGCGTTGTTGCACGCCCTCAACGAAGCTTTCCAGAAGGTCATCGGCGTGGGCGTTCGGATTCCAAGACGTAGCTGGCTGGAGGTGCTGTCGCTCAATGTTGGCTCGGTCGAGAAGGGTCGCCCGACCGTGGTGGTCCAGCGCCCAGCGTTCAACCGTGCCAGGCCTGACCTGATGAACACCCTTCAGGAGGGTGGTGGCATCAAGCGGGTATTCCCAAACCAGGCGTGCGGCCAGGGCCAGTTCGTCGAGTTCGGGCCGATGTCCTTCGTGGGCCTGGAACGCCTTCACTTCACTGGCGAACAGCAGTGTCCCGTCAATTTCCGTACGAGCCAGAGGTTTGATGCCCATGGGGTCGCGAGCGAGGATGAACTGCCGGTCGGCGGGATTCCACAGCGCTATGGCGTACATGCCGTCGAGCGTTGCCAGCCATGCGGCATGGTCGTTTGCTGAAAGTGGACCTGATGCCACGGCCCGTGTTGTTCGGTGAACGGCAAGAACGGCTTCGGTGTCGCCTGCCGTACGAAACGGGTAGGCGGCATGGGCATTTCTGAGTTCTCGATGGTTGTAGATCTCTCCGTTCAAGACCAGAACGGCTCCATCATGGTCGCTCATCGGTTGCTGACTTGAATCGAGGTCGAGGATCGAAAGTCGAGCGTGGGCGAAGCCGACGCTGTCGTCCATCCACACATCGTTTTCATCGGGGCCTCGGTGCTGTTGCAGTCGATTCATGCGTTGCAGGACGCTGCCATCAGGATGGCCAAGCATGCCTGCGATAGCGCACATACTATCTCCAAAAGGGCTCCCTTTTTCAAGAGATGTTCAAAATCGGACCTGAATGCTTACCAAAGCGGGTAGCGGAACATGACCACGCCAAGAAGAATGATGGCGAGTGCAAAACCCACTTGATAGGCAATTTGTGGTGGGTCCGAGTTGGTGTTATCGTCCGCCATGTCGTCCACTGAATCCAACGACAGTAACCCCCCATTTCAACATATTGAAACAGCGGGCTGAAAATATCCGGTTATGCCATCACCAAGGCGAAGGGTTCCAGCACGAGAACCAAAGCCAAGGGGATGAGGACCATCGTGGCGTTATCGTCGATGTAGGTGAGACGAGGCCATTCGGAGATCATGCAGACCGGTGGGAGCAGGAAGGCCATCCACAACGGCGTGCCGAATTGGAAGGATGAAACAAGCCATATGGCGAGAAGCAGAAGTGTCGCGTAGGTCATGACCTTCCGGTCTTCGATATCTTTCCGACGTAATTCACCCATCAATGGGTCTCCCAACGCCAGGCTGGCGATGATGGGCCATGCATAGGCTTCGTGCGGTACGAGAAGCAAAACAAATCCGACACCGACCGCACCCCATGCCAAGGCCGAAATCTGATTGGCCTCGTAGTCTCGCTGTCCAAAAACGGTGAGCTTCAAGCGCAGTCGAACGCCTTCAAGGACCAAAGCGATGATGACCACCCCTGCCACCACTTGTTGAAGGGAAATACCAATACCATCGGCGACACGTTCGCCCTGAGTGAAGTAGAGATAGGGGATGCCCACCATCGACAGGTGGACGGTACGGCGAAGCATGTGCCCACGCATGCCACCCACCGATGTTTCCACCGGATTGGTCATCTCAACTTGCCCGGTCATCCTTGTCCCCTTGAAGTTCAGTCATGGCCTCTTCAATATCAAGGGTGCCCTCACAAAGTCGGGTCAGCACCGCATTGTACGATGGATGGAGGGTTAACCGACGTTCGTGTCGGCCGAGAAGACGCTCACGCATGCGTGCTCGTGTCGCACGTCCTGAACTCTCGAGTTTGAGAAGCGCATGCGCCGCTTCTTCAATGCCGATGTTCTTCAATCCGGACGTCAGCAAGACGGAGGGTGCCTCGTCGCCATCCAAGGCGTAGGATTCCCGAAGTTCACCTGCATGCTGCTCTGCACCTTCGAGGTCGGCTTTGTTGACCAGAACGATATCAGCCAGTTCAAGGAGACCGGCTTTCTCCGCTTGAATACCGTCGCCTCGGGCTGGACCTTCAACGACCACAATACGGTCTGCGACGGCTGCACATCGCAACTCTGCTTGGCCCGAACCCACGGTTTCGATCAAAACACGTTGCCAGCCGCATGCCAAGAGGAAGGCTGCCATGTCCTCGACGATAAGAGGAACGCTTCCAGAGGACGACCGTGTTGCAATGGAGCGAACATAGACGCGGTCGTTGATGTCTGGATTGTCAACCGATGACATGCGCACGCGGTCGCCGAGAAGCGCACCCCCCGTTCGTGGCGAGCTCGGGTCCACCGCCAACAACGCCACTCGCAAACCACTGCCGGCCCACTGGGTCATCAGCGCGTCAACGAGTACCGATTTTCCAACGCCCGGGGCACCGGTGATGGCCATGGTCGCCCAGGTTTCTGCATCCAAGGATGAACGGTTTGGTAGGAGTTCTGCAAGCAGGACCTCGCCGTTTTCGATGCTTGACAGCATCCGAGCAAGGGCGCGGCGGTCGCCGCTCATTGCTTGCTGCAGTTCGTTGGCCATCCGTGGCACCTCCGTCAAGCCGAGGATTCCCAATGCCATTCGTTGGATTGGCCAACACCAGCGTCGTCTCGACCGGATGCTTCGGTGATGAATTCAAGAATTTCTGCCGTTGGCGTCCCCGGGCCGAAAACAGCACGGATGCCCACTTCGTGAAGCGCAGGGCGGTCTTCCTGTGGGATGATGCCACCTCCGAAGACGATGACATCATCGAGACCGGCCTCGCGCAGTTTTTCGCAGACCTGCGGGAAGAGATGGGCGTGTGCACCCGAAAGTGAGGAGAGTCCGAGGAAGCGTGCGTCTTCGTCGCGAACGGTGTCAACGATTTGCTGTGATGTGCGGCGCAGTCCCGTATAGATCACCTCGTGGCCGGCGTCTCGTAGGGCTCGGGCGACCACTTTGGCACCTCGGTCATGACCGTCAAGGCCGGGTTTGGCCACCACGATACGGAGGGGTTGGTCCATGATGTGAGGAGAGGTCGCTTCCCTATCAACGCAACCCTCATGATTCCTGTCAATTCATCTCTTCAGAAGAGCAAGCAATAAGGGCGGCTTGGGCCGAGTAGGACTCGGGGAAGTTGATGTCTGGCACCGAAGAGCGACTCAAGGACCTACGAAATCGCAAGGCTCGCAGCGAAGCTGGCGGCGGTCAAGCCCGTGTTGAAGCCCAACACAACCGAGGGAAGATGACGGCTCGTGAGCGCCTCGAATTGTTGCTCGATGATGGCAGTTTCCAGGAGATTGATGCGTTGGTCGAACACCGATGCCGTGATTTTGACATGGACAAGAACGTCATCCCCGGGGACGGTGTGGTCACCGGCCACGGCACCATCAACGGGAGGGAAGTCTTCGCCTTCGCTCAAGATTTCACCGTCTACGGTGGCTCGCTTGGTGAAATGCACGGCCTCAAGATTTGCAAGGTTCTTGACATGGCGCTCAAGACCGGTCGTCCCGTGATTGGCATGAATGATTCCGGTGGCGCTCGTATCCAAGAAGGCGTGGCGTCGCTTGGCTCCTACGCCGAGATTTTCTTCCGCAACGTCCGTGCCTCGGGTGTCGTTCCACAAATCTCGGTCATCATGGGCCCCTGTGCAGGCGGTGCTGTCTATTCACCGGCCATCACCGATTTCGTCATCATGGTCGACCAAACCGCCCACATGTTCATCACCGGTCCTGAGGTCATCAAGACGGTCACCAACGAAGTGGTCAGTTTCGAGGACCTTGGTGGTGCAGCCACCCACGGGTCAAAGTCGGGCGTCTCGCACTTTACCGCCAGCGATGACGAACACGCCATCCAAATGGCCCGGGACCTTTGCGACATGCTGCCGCCCAACAACCTTGAGCGACCGCCGATGAAGAAGACCTCGGACAGCAAGGACCGTTCCTGCGACGCGCTGGACAACATCATTCCCGACGACGCGGCCAAACCCTACGATGTCCTCGACGTCATCACCGAGGTGTTGGACGACGGTGGTTTCATGGAAGTTCAAGCCGAGTGGGCGCAAAACATCGTGGTCGGCTTCGGTCACCTCGGTGGCCACACGGTCGGCGTGGTTGCCAACCAACCCAAGATTCTTGCCGGTTGCTTGGACATCGACGCCAGCGACAAGGCCGCTCGTTTTGTTCGGTTCTGTGATGCCTTCAACATCCCGATCCTCACCTTTGAGGACGTTCCAGGATTCCTTCCTGGAACCAACCAAGAATGGGGTGGCATCATCCGCCACGGCGCGAAACTCCTCTATGCGTTTGCCGAGGCCACCGTGCCGAAGTTGACCGTGATCCTCCGCAAGGCCTACGGCGGTGCTTACGATGTCATGTCGAGCAAGCACATTCGTGGTGATTACAACGTCGCATGGCCTTCAGCAGAGCTGGCCGTGATGGGGGCTGACGGTGCGGTTGAGATCATTCACCGCCGGCGCATCGCCCACGCTCGAAACCCTGAGCAAGAGCGCGAGCGGCTCACGGAGGATTTCAAAGAGACCTTTGCCAATCCGTACAAAGCGGCGGCGCTGGGCTACCTTGACGATGTGATTGAGCCCAACCAAACACGACAGCGTTTGAGCCGGGCGCTCGAGATGCTGATGGACAAGGAAGAACTCCGACCTGCTCGAAAGCACGGCAATATTCCGCTTTGAGGTGATAAAGTGGCTGAAGAAATCTCTGAATTGATGATGGCCGCCATCGCGGCAGTCATTGCTGCCACGCAAGGCGACGGTGATGACCCGGCTCAAATCGCTCGCCAGCCCGGTTCTGCTTGGTCGCAGGACCATCGTCGTCAAATGACCGGACAAACATCGCTGATGAACGCCCGCGCAGGGCGCTCCCCATGGAGGTAATCGCATGACAGATACACGAAAAGTCATCGTGAACGGGACGGAATACGAAGTTGAACTTGATGGCGAGGGCACCACGTGGAAAGCAACGGTCGGTGGCCAGACCTTTGACATCGAGATGCCGGAGGTCACCGTCGCTGCCAAGCCCCGAAGGGCTGGAGGGCGAAAGAAGAAGAAATCGGGAACGGTTTCTGCAAACATCCCCGGCAAGGTCGTAACGGTTGAAGTTGAGGAAGGTCAAGAGGTCAACGAGGGTCAGGTCATCTTGATTCTTGAAGCAATGAAGATGCAAAATGAGATTCAGGCACCCGTTTCAGGAACCGTCGTTTCGGTTCACTGTACAGAAGGTGAAGCGATTGAGGCGAACGTCCCGTTGGTCGTCATCGAACCCGCTGCTTCGGAGGACGATGACTGAGTACTCGGTCAGTTGAGCAAGAGTTAATGTAGCATCAAGGTGAGTTGAGATCATGAACGGTGAACCAGTGTGCGACTTCCCAGGTTGCCAAGAAGTTGGGACCATCGTCTCCCGTCTCTCGCCCGAAGGTTATCTTGTTGCGACGGGGAAGAAGGCCTACTCTTTTCGAGAGGCTTACCGGCGCTTTCACTACTGCCAAGGCCATCATGACGAATTGATGGGCGGTGTCTGGTCGCGTGTTCGCCAACCGGACGACAAGAGCGACGGCCATGTCGCTCCAACGGCTATTTGAGGGCCGTTTTGCCGGCGCAGGCGTGATATACTTCCGGCCGGTGGAAGTTCCATGCACGTTACCAACAACACGACGTCCAAAACCACGTCCACCCTTGTCAGCCTGATGATGGTGGTGTCCGTTCTTCTCGTTGGCGCAACACCCAGCGTATCGGCCGTTGGCCCGAACCAAAATGACCTGAATTCGGGTGGTGACCTGCCGGATAACACCACCGTGAACATCACCAATTACATCTTCTCGGGAACGTACACCGGTTCGGGGGAGTTGGATTATGGCGACGATAGCGATTACTTGCGGGTGGCTCTCAACAGCAACCAAGGCTTGGCAGCGACGCTGTCTTTCCCGTCAACAACCACATTTTCCAACGGGACCACCGTCACCAACGACTTTGACTTGTATTTCTACGATAGCCAGCTCGGGCTCATGGGCTCATCGTGGTCGTCCAACCCCGAAACCTACAGCACAAATTCGAGTACTACCGCGCATGGTGGAATGGTCTACATCAACATCTACCGCTACCTCGGGGCGGGAACATGGAACCTCACACTCACGAAGTTCACCGTCAGTAATGGCACGGGTGGCGGCGGAAACGGTACCGGAGGTGGCGGCACTTCGGTCGTGAACTGTACGGGTGCAAACACCCTCACATCAGATATCCTCGAGCCCAACGACGCCACCACCGCGGCCACCTCGGCGACGCTTCTCCCGTTGTCATGTACGGGCCTTTCGATTCACACGACGACGGACGTGGATTACTTCGAGATCGACATGATCGCCGGAACGACCTACTACGCAAACATCACCTTCACCCACACGAGTGGGGACATCGATGCAGGATGGGACAGCGCCACGGGTGGCTTCCTCAGCAGCAGCACCAGCACCTCAAATGTAGAATCCATGCAAGTCACGGCGCTCACCAACCAAACCACCTACCTTGATGTGTACGGGTATTCGGGAGCAACCAACACCTACAGCATTGATATTTCGACGGACAATCCTGGCGGTGGACAGACCTTCGAGTCCGTTGACGTCTCCATTGTCAACACGACTCATGCCATGTTGGACTTCTCGGGATTGACCAACGGAACGAGCTACACTTACAACCATACCTACGGTCAAATCCAAGTTGACGGCGATGAACACTGGGGTCCATCCGCCAACGGTACGTTCACGGCGAACGGAACCACGCACAGCGTCAACATCACGACCATGGCCACCAGCAACGAATCGACCTTCCTCGTTTCCTCAACGCTCTCCGACGCCAGCGGTATCCCCCTCAACACCGACACGGACGAGTTGTACATTGAAATGGTCGAAATTGAAGCAACGTCCTCAACCACGGGAGATATTGAACTGACCAACATGACGGTGGGTGCAGATTATGTCGTCAAGTGGGTGGTTGTGGATTACGACGAGTGGTTGAACAACTTCACAGTCTCAAGTGATGTTGATGCTGCCATTAACCACTCGATGATCGATTCCGATATGTGGTCCTTGATGCCCACCACGTCTTCGATGTCCTACCAGATCAATTGGACTGGACCAACGACGATGAATGATCATCTGTTCTTCGCTCACCTCTCGCTGAACGGCACGTCAGTGAATTTGAGTGATAACGACAACATGAGCGGTGTCCATTTCTACGAGTTCATACCGCAACTCCCGAGTTTGGTACTTGCATCGTTCTCATCCAGTTCAACAGCCGCCACGAATAACGTGCAGGCTGAGGGTTTGGACCTCGTGGTTGGCGACGGTTACCGGTACCAGTATCGCGTCACTGATGCTTCCGGGGCAAATCTTGCCACCTCCACGTTGACCTCGTTTACAGCCACGGCGCAAAATCAGAGCATGCCGACCTTCACCTACGCTACACCAAACGCTTCTGGCACCTATTGTGTTCACATCGACCTCTATTCTGATGTCTCCGTGCAGCTCATCGGGGATTCTGATTGCTTCACGCTGGTTCAGGACGATGATAACGACGGTGTGCCCAACGAATCCGATGCCTGTCCAAACACCGCCACCGGTGCTACCGTGGACCTGAACGGCTGTGCGCTCTCTCAGAAAGATACCGATGGTGATGGCTACAACGACGATGTGGATGCCTTCCCCGCCGACAGCACACAGTGGTCCGACATGGACGGCGACGGCTACGGAGACAACGCTAGTGGAAACATGGCGGATGCTTTCCCCACAGACAACACCCAATGGTCCGACGCCGACGGTGACGGCTACGGCGACAATGCCAACGGCTCCTATCCCGATGCGTTCCCAACCGACCCCACGCAGTGGTCCGACACGGATGGCGATGGCTACGGCGACAATGCCAGCGGCAACAATCCGGACGCCTGGCCCTCTGACAGCACCCAGTGGAAAGACAGCGACGGCGACGGCTTTGGCGACAACCCAACAGGCACCAATGGCGATGCGTTCCCCAGCGATGCGAGCCAGTGGTCCGACGCAGACGGTGATGGCTACGGCGACAATCCCAACGGGACCACGCCCGATGCGTTCCCCACCGACGGTACGCAATGGGAAGACGGCGACGGCGACGGTTATGGCGACAACCCGCAAGGCGACAACGCCGACGCCTTCCCGAACGATGCCAGCCAGTGGTCTGACACCGATGGCGATGGTTACGGCGACAACCAAGCAGGCACCACGCCTGATGCCTTCCCCAACGATTCCACGCAATGGAGCGATTCCGATGGCGATGGCTACGGGGACAACGCAGCCGGACTGAATGCTGACGCCTTCCCCAACGATGCGACCCAGTGGCGCGACGCCGACGGCGATGGCTACGGAGATAACCCCAACGGTAACAACCCCGACCTCTGCCTCGACACAACCGTTGGCGAAGCGGTGGATGGCAACGGCTGTTCGCTTTCTCAACTTGACGGCGACATGGACGGTGTGAGCGATGCCGATGACGCCTGCCCGGACACGCCTGCGGGCGAAACGGTCGACAGCGTTGGTTGTTCAAGCAGCCAGGAAGACGCCGATAACGACGGTGTGATGGACGCCTTTGATGCCTGCCCCAACACGGCGCTGGGTGCGGTGGTTGATGCAGCAGGATGTGCTACGAGCCAACTTGACACGGACGGCGATACCATCACGGACGACCGCGACCAATGCCCCACGACAACCGAAGGAGAACCGGTGAACGGCGTGGGCTGTGCCGCATCTGAACGAGACACGGATGAGGATGGCGTGATGGATGCTTACGATGTGTGCGATAACACGCCGTATTCTGAAACTGCTGACGCTCAGGGCTGTGCACCTTCGCAGAAGGACAGCGACGGGGATGAAATTACTGATGACATCGATAATTGCCCCGGTACTGAAAACGGATTGAATGTTGACATGCTCGGCTGCGCTACCAACCAGAGGGACGCGGACAGCGACGGCATCTCGGATGCCGACGATACCTGCCCGGTGACCCCAACCGGTGAGCAGGTCGACGCTGCAGGCTGCTCTTCGTCACAAAAAGATGCAGACCTTGACGACATCATGGACAACAAGGATGTTTGCCCCGATACCCCGGTGACGCAGAGCGTTGATATGGATGGATGTTCGGAGCAACAGAAGGATGACGATGAAGACGGCATCAAGAACCACGTCGACGAGTGCCCCAACACCCCCGAGGGCGAACTGATCGATGCCGTAGGTTGTGCACTGGCCCAGCGAGATTCCGACGGCGACGGTGTGAACGACGCCGAGGACGCCTTCAAGTTCGATGCCAACGAATCCGTTGATTCCGACAACGACGGTGTCGCCGACCGGTGGGATGCCTTCCCGGAAGACCCCACTCGTTCGCAAGCTGCTGTTGAAGAATCTGGAAACGGCGTTTTGTATGCCATCATCGCGTTGCTTTTGGTCGGCCTCCTCGGTGGCGGCGGTTACTTCTACACCCGCAAGCCGGAACTCGCGGCGACCAGTCCGTTCGGTGATGGCATGGACGCCATGGATTCGGTAACGGAACACAACATGGCAGGGGCTTCAAAGGATGTCCCGAACCTTGACGCCTCTTCACCTCAGCAATGGGAAGAGAACGGTGTGCACTGGTCAAGAGATGAGAATGGCAACCTCTCCTACTACGACGCTCAGACGAACCAGTGGGTGGCCTACCAAGGCTGAGTGGACCTTATTGTCGGCATAACTGTAATATTGCTCGCTCCTCATCGCCCTAGCAATGGCTCAGCAAGACGAATTTTGGAGCGCAGCCCGAGATTTGCTTGGCCTTGAAGAAGAGGAGTCGGCGTCGCCAGCGGAGATGACTGCGTCACTCGATGAAGGGGAGGGGCAGGTCCACGCCCACGCATCGGCCCAACGTGCTTCGTTTGTGTCCCCCGGTCTCATGGTTGGTGTTGTTCTGGTTGGTGTTTTGCTCATCTCTTCTCTTGTGGCCGTCATCGTTTGGAATTTCTCAGATTATGACCCCAACGACATTGATGGGGACGGCATTGCCAACGGCGTTGACGATTGCTATGACGGCTTCACTGAGTGGACCTCCAGCACCGACTTGGACCACGACGGCGATGGCTGCCATGATGGTGAGGAAGACGAGGATGACGACAACGACACGGTTCTCGACGAGACCGATGCCTGTCCAACGGGTGGCATGGATTGGCTGCCGACCGCAGAAACGGATAACGACGCTGATGGCTGTCATGATGTCATGGAGGACACCGACGACGACAACGACAATGTTTCAGACGACCTTGATGTCTTTCCTTTGGATGCCAGCGAGTGGCAGGACACGGACGAGGACGGTGTTGGCGATAATGGCGACGCTTTCCCCGAGGACCCGTCCGAACAATTGGACACGGACGGGGACGGTTGGGGGGATAACAGCGACGTGTTCCCTTGGAACGGGGCTGAATGGGCCGATGAAGACGGTGATGGATTGGGAGACAACGCCGACCCGGACGACGATAACGACGGGACCTTGGATGAGGACGACCTCCACCTAGGGAAGGACATCGGTGTCAGGATACGTTTTGAGCGCTTTACACTCTTTGATGCTGTTGATTGGTTATCGGACCGTGGCGACATGTATTTTTGCTATTCCATTTACAATCAAAGCGACATTTGTCATCACGGAAACGGTGCGCTGACCGTCACCGTTGGAGAGCCGGAGTTTGTCGGTGTGAATGCTTCAATCAACCTCGATGAATCCCTGCGATATCACTGGATTGAACTATCGGTGTACGACTGGGATCCTCTGATCGATGACGATGTTGACATCCATCCTGATGAAGGTGTTCTCAGGTATGCCGTGATCTACGACAGCCTTGCTTCTGAGCAGAACCTCTCTTTCGTGGCCAACGGGAGCGGTGATGGAGACGCAGGGTCACTGGAGTTTTCTCTCGAACCGCTGGACTATCTTGGGATGACCTCGTTCAACATGTACTGGCAGTTTAGTGGCGAGTACCATAGTATCCGAATTGACACCACCCACGCTGACTATCTTATGTACCGAAACATGAACCACGCCATCGATTGGACGTACGCCTATTCCAATGCCGACATCATCCCTCAGTATGCAGCGTTTTCAACACCCAACGATGCGACGATTCGGGCCACGGCCGACCAACTCCTGGCAGATGCCATCTCTAAGGGTTATACCTCAGACATCGGTATCCTGCGCTATATCTACGCCTTTGTTGGACAAATCCAATACGCTTACGATATTGATTCCACCAACTTTTCCGAGTATCCGAAATACCCTTTGGAGATGCTGTACGACCAGAGCGGGGATTGTGAAGATTCCAGCGCACTCTTCATCAGTTTGGTTGAGGCTCTTGGATACGATGCCGCATTGATGTTGGGCAGCGTGAAGGCGACCGAGGATGATGAATGGGGCGGCCATGCCTGGCCGGTTGTCGCTTTGGATAACCACGAGGGTTGGAGCATCAACGGTGTGGGGGCGAAGGCCAACCTGACCTATTATTTCGTGGAATCCACCGCTTACTATGAGGGCTCGAGCGATATCGGCGTCAATCCCTGGTACGAGATTACGGACCAGGCCTTCTACGATGTTGAAGAATAAATCGTGAGCTGATCACGTCAACACTTCGAGCAGGCGGTCTTGCTCTGCAGCCATACGCAGTTCCATGGCGATACGACGGCCGCTCGACATGGGTTTGCGCCAGGTGGCGTTGCCGTAGGGGTGGCCAACGCTGACGTGCACGTTCGTGCCGCCACCGAGACGAGGAGCGACGTCGTAGATGTAGTAGTTCATGTCCTTGTCAATGCAGGTTTGGAGGCAGAACGGACCGATGATGCCCGGGTCGTAGTGTTCCTTGCTGGCTTTGATGAATTTCTCGCCGAGTTCAAACGCCTTCTCAAGCAAGGATTCTCGGATGGTAGCGGTGTTGTGGCCAACCACGGTCATCTCGGGGATTTGCTGGTGAATCGGCATGGTCATTTGCTGCGGTGCTGGGAGGCGAACATGCCCGTCCAGTGAGGATTCAAATCGCCAGTCGACGCCAAGCAATTCTAGACGCTCGCCCTCTTCGGCAAGTGGACTGTAGAAGAAATTCAGGTTGAACACGGGACCGATGACGTAGCGCTCGATACGAGCACCGTCAAGTGAGGCTTGGTCGATGACGCCCTCGGCGAGTAGCGCTGCGGATTTCTCCTGGTATTCCTTGTAGGATGCGCAGGTGAAGAAGCCACGCTCGAGTTTCTTTTGGGCGTGGTGGAGTTTGACGATGACCAAGCAATCAATGTCCTCGGGGTTATCGATTTTTTCGGGGTAGGGCAATCCTGCTTTTTCGAGGATCCAATAGTAATCTTGCTCTTCTGTACGCTCTTCCATTCGGAGCATGTTTCGAGAACCGAACATGGGCACACGGAAGTTATCCTCAATATCGCTGATGGCGGAGTAAGAGGTAAAGGAGCGGTTTGGGATGTAGATGACGTTTCGCTTGCGCATTTCTTCTTGCATCTGAGGCGCGAGGACATCGTTGAATTCGTTGAGGACAATGGCCTTGTCAACCATGCCACGAACAACACGTCCTGATGAACTTCGTTGGGTTTTGAAATAATTGGCGTAGGTTTTGTGCCTTCCTTCCTTGCAGTAGGCGACGGTGGGGAAGCCTTCCTCAATCGCACCGTCACAGATATCCAGCGCCGAATGCGAGGCTGTCATGCCGATGCGCAACTTGAGCCGGTCGTATTCTTCGACGATTGCCTCGATGTCGGATTGACCAATCATTCAAACCACGTCCGTCCTGCCTTCATGCTCGGAGGTTTTTGATGTATCCGCACGGTTTATTTTCAGTCAAACCGTTGAAGTTGCATCAACTCCTCGGTGGACAGCGTTTCACCAGCGAGCAACTTGGCCATGAGGTCCTGCGTTTGGTCGCTGGCCGCTGGTCGCTGGCCTGCGCCTGCGCTTGCGCCTCGCATGGCACGAAGGATGTCCTGGATGGAGTGCAGGCAACGAAGTGAAACGATGTACAGGCTGTGTTCCTTGTCGGCCTCTTTCTTTGACGTTCGGAGTTTTCGGTGTGCAGCTTCTGCTTTTTCGCGCTGACGGTCAACTTCTGCGTTCCACTGCAGCATGTTATCGTGGGCGCTTTGCGCTGCTTCCGCCGCTTCCTTCACGGCGTTGTGAGCGGCCTCTTGGAGGGCCATGGCAGCACGCAATTCGCCGCTTCCTTCAGCATTTTCAGTCGCTTTTTGGGCTTCCTTCAAGGCTTTTCGCTTGGCGCTCAATTCCTTCATTTTCTTGAAGTATTTTCGCTCGTTCTTTCCTTGATGCTTTCCCTGCTCAAATTCACGTTCCAAGCGGTCCATGGTCCGGGTCAAGGATTGAACGGTATCGGGGCGAATCGGTCGTCCACGTCGGTCGAATTCCTGTGGTTGCTCGGGTTGGCCGGCATGCAGGGCCTCTTTCGCCTCACGGACCGATTGGTTTGCCTCATCGCGCTCTTTTTTCTTCTCTCGAACCATTTCGTTCATCTGGTCTCGCAGGTCGCGTTGCTCGCGAACTTGAACGATGAGTTCACGCACTTCGTTGTTGAGTTCGTTTCGGGTGGCGGTGAAGGTCTTGGTTTTCTCGTTCCAATCGTCTCGAATTTCGCGATGTTGCGTTGCTTTTTTGTCAACCATCTTTCGTCGCTCGTCAAGAAGATCTTTGAGTTCTGCCATTCTTCATCTCACCTGGTCTGGGGAGGGTTCCCACCCTCCCGCAAGTTGGCGACCAACCACCCCCATTTAATCCTTCACGGGTGAGCGCTGTGCCTCTTCAGTTCAGGTTTGTCATGGTGGGTTGATGTCGTGGAGGACAGAACGCACCTTGCCTAAATTGGAAGAACGCTCGCAAACCGTTATCAAAATACGGCGTTCAATGAACGTGAACACCACGTACCCCCTTTCCGTGACCACGGTTGTGAGGGCATCCTTCGGTGTTTCGCTCACCAGGTGAAGCCACGCCTCAACAGTTGACGGCTCAAGGGCGTGGGGTGTAGGATAAGAATGGACAACGAACCCGTCGTCCTCAACCAGAACCACGGCTCGGACGCCTTCAAGTTCGGTCAAGCCTCTGAGCATGGCCTCAATCATAGTGTTCCTTTTTCGCCTCGGTGAATAGTCCTTCTCAAGTCTCTGGCAGGTGGAGGGGTCCACGCATCATGTAGCCGAGTCCCGACTTGTAATAGCCGTGCAGTTCCTGTTGGATGGCAAGTCCCCTTCGTTGGTAGAAACGCTGCGCTCCGAGGTTGTCGGCTTTCACCTCGAGCTGGACATGTCGGAAGCCTTTGGACCATGCTTCACGGCAAAAACGGTCCCACGCCTGGGTGCCCAAGGTTCGGTCTTGGTGTTCGGTCCCAATGACGAAGGCAGCCACTCTGACGATCGAGTCCTTGAACGGCGTGGCCCACAAGACGCCCTGCACCGTACGTGGTGGTTTTTCATCGAGGTCAACCAGCAGGAGGTTGGCGTCCCAAATAGGAATGGGTAAATGTCGCACGGAAGCTTCTGCATAGTGTTCCCCCGTCTCGTTGAGAAAGAGTTCAATCACGTCGTCAACGTTCTTCGCTGGCAGGTCCAAGGGGCGCTCACCGGGAATCCAAGCCATTCTCGGCATGCCGATCAATCTCTCCTTCGTGGTGAGGTTTGCCGCTGGCCTCGTCGAGGTTTCGCAGAACGCGTGGCCTGCTTCTTTCTCGTTTTGGGCTTTGATGGCGCCGCAGTGGTGTTGTCAAGGTCGGTCAGACCACCGTGCTCGAGCATCGATGCAAATTCTTCCATGGTCAACGCTTCGCCGGCCAACAGCCGCTGATTCATTTCAGGGCTCGGCTCGGGCACCGGTGCGACGGCAGAGGCGTTGCTTTTCTCCAAGAAAGCCTTCAGTCTCCCTGCCTCAATGCGTTGTTTTTTGGCTGTTGAGCGATATTGGTTGATGCGTTGCGCCAATCGCCTGTCGTTCTTGTTGACGGCCTTGACGGTCTCGAGGAGGTTGGCTCTCGCACGGTGGAGCTTGCTCTGCAAGTCGCGTTCCTCGTCGTATATTTCCAACATCGCCTGAAGCTCAAAAAATCGCGAGAAGTACTCCATTTCGTTGGCTAAACTCAACGATGCTGTGGGCGAGCGTGGGGCGGTCAGTTTTTCATGAAACTCGCTCATGGCGTGGACGACACGATGACGGGGAACCGAGAGTCGCTCAACCAGTGCATCTCGGCGTTCGATACAGGCAGCAAAGGTTTCTTTCTGTTCCACGGCAAGTTCAACCAGTTCGTTCGTCGAACCGTCCCGAGGCTTCGGCGGTGTGGACGATTTGCTCACGGCGAATTTGATGGCCTCCGAATGGAGTTTTTTGTTTTGGTAGAGGTCGACCAGTTTTTCCTCCGTTGTGGCGAGGTCGGTCAAGGCATCCTGGTACATCCGTTCAACTTCGGCGAGATCTTTGCCACTTAAATCCGAAAAGAGCGACGAGCCGTTTGAACTCAAGCGCTGTCCCCCCGTGTCGTGTTGCGGGTTTTTGCTTGGGAATAACTCGACTTGCCTCCGCTGCGTACGCGCTCAGCGTCCTCGAGAAGGTGGCCCCACTCGCCTTGGGAGATTCGCTCCCAAAATTCGATCGCCTCGTTGCTATCGTTGATGTTGTTCTTGACCGTTTGGAGTCGTGAAGACGCTCGCCTTCGGAATTGTTCGTGCTCGTCGTAGGTGTGTTGGGCGTCCACAAGGGGTTTCCCTTCCTCGCCTGCGGCTTGGAGGTCATGGAGGTGTTTCCGTGAAGATCTTGCCAGTTTGAAGGCACGGTCGTTTTCCTCTTGCCGGCGCTCAAGTTCTTCGGGAAGGCGTTGAGCCACCGCTCGTCGCTGTTCCAGGACGGTCCTGACGAGGTCTGCAGGCACGACCGACAACATCTCCTGTGCCTGCATGGATTTTGGGGAACGGTTCAACGTAAAAGAAACAACCGCAATGACTGTCTAACGGCGCGAAGGTGAAGAACCACGGGATTCACGCCTCACCATGGAGGGCGAACGCCGCTCACAACAGGGCATCTGCCTCTTTCTTGTGATGCTGTTCGGTTTCTCTCTTGTTCCAACCGTCCAAGCCCAAGCGGGGGAGGTTCTTTTCGACGCCGCATCCTTCAGTATTGCTGATTACGCTACGTTTGAAGACGAGGACCTCGCCTTTTCGGTTGAACTCCACGAGCAAAGCGGTTCGGCAGCGAACGTTAGCCTCTACCTCGTGGTCGAAACGCTCGAGGGGGCAGTCCTCTCGAACACCACGCAAACCCTCGGTGAATTTCAGGGGCTGGAACAACGCAATGTCTCGGGCACATTTGTCGGTCTCCCCCTCGGATTCAGTACGGTCTCCATTTGGTTGGACGGCGATGTTGGCTCGAATACGAGCTCGCATCACGTCGTGTTGACGCGGACGGTTCAGCGACTTCGGCCTCTGGCAGTCACGCTCGGCGGCCTTTCAAGCGTGCAGGCCAACCCCCTTGATGCGGTCGGCCAAGCAACTGGAAACCTGACCCTCCATGACGGTGACCGTGTGGAGGTTGTGTTCCCCATCATCAACAACGGTGACGTGAATTGGTCGGGAGGCGTTCAACTCTCGCTCTCCAACGACGGTAGCAACGAGTCTGTGATTCAAGAAAACATCTCCGTAGGTGCTTCTTCTTCGGTCGTGGTCACCTTATCGCCCGTGATGGTGCTTTCCGAAGGTACTCTGGATTGGCAAATCAATTTGACAAACACCAGCGCAAGCCAACCCGGGACCCATGCGCTCAACGGCACGTGGGCCGTCGACGCCCCGCCCTTGCCTCTTCTTTTAGGCCTGCTTGATTCGGACGCAGAAACCGTCACGGCGGGGCAGGAATTGACCGTTTCACTTTCTATTTGGAACAACGGCACGGTCGGATTTTCCGGCACAATCGGTTGTACCGCAGACGGTGCAGAGGTGTTCAACACCACAGCCACCGACTTGATGGCCTCTTCCAATCAGACCTGGTCGTTTACGATGACAGCCAAACCCTTGTCGCTTCGATGCGATGCAGCGGGGACGCGTATCGCTGCTGAATCTTCCCTGCCTCTTCTTTTGAATGTGGACATGCCTTCGGCTGTCTTTGAAGCAGCAGGGGCCTCGACACCTTCCTTCACAGGTGGGCCTTGGCACAAGGGCGACCATGTGGATGCCAATCTTCTCCTTCGAAACATCGGCGACCTCGAAGGGCGCGTACGCCTGGTCCTTTCGGTCGGCACATCGAGTTCCCAAGGCGAATGGGTCACGCTCGGACAAGGCGCTGCTGGCGAAGTCTCAGCCTCACTGCAATTTCTTGCCTCGGGAGAGGCTGATCTCGCATGGATGCTTGAAAGCGACGACGGCATTGTCACTGGCGCAGATGACGGGACCACCACCCTCGTCGTCCGCCAGCAACAATCGGTGCATCTCGAGTTTTCGAATGTCAACCGTACCGACGAGGGAGACCTTTCCCTGGCGCTTCATGTCGAGCTAACATCGGGGAAGGACCGCGAGGTGCTGGTTCAGGTAGGGTATGAAACCGGTGGCGCCACCGTTTATCTCCAAGAAAACAATCTCCTTCTTCAACAAGGAAGGCTCGAGTTGGCGATGGTGTTTGGCGATATCGAAGCCGACCGCCTTGTCGCTCAAGTCTCACCCGTTGGCTGGTTGATTGGCCCAGGCCCTCTGGCGACCACCGCTTCCTTGCCCGACCATACGACGCAGTTCTGGATGGAATTTTCCCCCACAACAACCCCCATCCGCCCCATCGAGGGCGATGATACCACTGTTCGAATCACGTTCCATCAGTCCGGACCCATACTTGACGCACAAGGTGAAGTGTGGCTCCTCGACGCGTACGGTACACGTCTTGCGAACGTGAATTCCCCAAGTTGGTCCGACCCGTCCATGACCGCCTTGGACGTGTCGCTGGTTTGGCCGGAAGGGAGTAATGTTGCGATTCAAGCCTTGTGGCACGTTGACGCCACCGTTGTTTCAGCAGAAACAACCTATGTGTCGGGGGAACCGGTCGTTGAGTCCAACACCGAGTGGCCAATCGGAGCAATTCTTTGGGGTCTCGGGCTCGGCGCTGGCATCTCACTCGTCTTGCGCTTGCGGGCACGAAAGGACAACGAGCGGTCAAAAGCCACGCCTTCTTCTCCGAGTACGACTGAATCCAAGCCGGGCACGAGTCAGCCCGTGAGCTCCAAAGAGAAACGAGAGGTTGGCTGCCCTGAGTGCAACCGCCGACTTCGTGTTCCGGTGGCGTACTCGGGCTCGGTGGGATGTCCGGATTGCTCACACAAATTTGCCGTCGAGGCGGTTCCACATGCTGAGCCAGATACCGAGGAGAACGAGGATCTTGAGGTTGAAGTTCAGCCCTCTACCGAGGCACCGGTGAATGAAAAAATTGAGATTTCGTGTCCGGATTGTTCTCAATCGCTTCGCATTCCCTCCTCTTACGAGGGTTCTGTGCGTTGCCCCGCCTGCAAGAAAATATTCAAATCACACGAGGGCAAGTAAACAGCAACGAGGCGGTCGTGATGGTCGGTCATTTCCAAGAATTTGAAGATGAATACCTCGAGATGATGTACGAATTCCATGAAGACGAACCAGGAGCGATGGTCCGCACCGGTGACTTGGCTTCCAAACTCGAGGTGAGTCCTGCCTCCGCAACGGAAATGGTTCAACGCCTTGCTTCCCGAGGCTATCTCGAATACATTCCATACAAGGGCGTGCGATTGACGGAAACCGGGCTCATCCACGGCCAGAAAATGAAACGCCGGCATCGACTGGCAGAAATTCTCCTCTCAATTCTTCCCTACGAAGGCAACGACCACGAAACCGCTTGCCGACTTGAGCACGCCATTGACGACGACATGGAGGTGGCGCTCTCCCGCCTCATCACAGAGGACACCAAAGACCCAAGCGGGCGAACCATCCCCGACCCGACGCCCGATATCGCCTTTCGATTATCGTCGCTCCCTTCCTTGGTGTCGCTCAACCATCTTGACCACAACACGCCGGCGACCATTCGTGCGATGTTCCTGCCAAGCGACGCCGCTGCTGCCTTGAATCATGCTGGTTTTATTGTGGGGTCGTCGGTTGTCCGCACGGGACCTACCTCCTTCACCCACGCCGGCCAACATGCCGCTTTAACCGAGGATTGGCTGAGGTGTATTTTCGTTGATGTCGACGTAAAAACGGCGTGAACACTTTTGAACAGGGCTCGTTCTCAACAAACATGGCAGAAGAAGGGGTCTCCGTCCCCGATGGAGAGGAACCACTTCCAACGGAGAACGCTTTCGGCTTTCGGCTTTCGGAATCCATCGTTCACGCCATTGACAGGCAAATCGTGAGTTCTGGCCTTCGGCTCATCATGTTCCTGCCAGCCTTTGGTGCGGTGATGTATTTCGCCACCTGGGCCTTTTCCCAATCCTCTCCGACCTTTTGGCAGAACAACATTGAACCCAATCTCGGTATGGATTTCGCTACCTTCACCGCCAGTCTCTCGTTTGTCGTGGTCCTCGGTTACATCCTTGCGGTCGGTTTTCACCGTTATCGGGTTGCCATTTCGCTCTCCACGTTTCATGGACAGGTTGATGCCTCAAACGTAGAGCATCGCTCGGTTCAGTCCTTGCACGGGTATGACGGGTTGCTGTATCAGCTCGAGAGGGCCATGAGCCACCACACCAAATCCCTGCTGTTCTCCATCGGCGCTGCCATGATGCTCCTTGGTGTATTTTGGTACGGGCCCGGAAGCAATTTTGGCAACCTGTTTTTGTTGACCTCGGCCTCGTTTCTGCTCCTCTCCTTTGGTCAACACCTCCCGACCCGCTCCACGCCGTTCAACATGGTGGAGCAAACCGGCTTGCTCCCCGCTTACACGCCCCCGGTTCACCCGTCGACATTGAACATGGTGTTTAGCGACCTTATCAAAACCCACATGGACCCATTGCTTCGCTCTCAGTACGACGAATACACGACGGTCCTGGAGGGGTGTTTCAAACGAGGGATCGACCGTCACTTTGCGCATGAAAAATTCCTCATGACACTGTACCGTCACGCCACGGGCCTCGACCGAAAAACGCTGGAGTTGGAGATGGCAGAAATTCTGACGAAAAAAGGGATGGCGCACGTGTTTGAGAACGAAACCTTCACCCTCGAGGCGTGGTTGGTTTTACTTGGCATCATCAACCAGCGCTGTCCAGCGTTTTTCCGTATGGTCGACCGACTTAAGCAGGACATCGAAAGCGGGAAAAAACCGGCCATGTCCGACCTTATTTTTGAGGTCGACATGGAAAACGTCGTGACCGATAAGGCCAATTTATTCACGCTGTTCCACAATTTGTCGGACAAAACTAGAACCGTCGTTTTCCGCGTACAAACGCCCAATTTTGAACCGAAAGATTTGGCGTTGACCTACCGATTGGAACCCGGAGAAAAGTACTGGTGGTCTTCTGAAGCCCTTCCGCTTGCTGCGGAAGGCAATGACGATGTTTTGGGGAAGATGTCGGGTCTTCTCAAAGACAGCACCGTCTCGTGGCAAACCTTGATTCCAATAAGCTCCGGAGACGCCACCGTCTCGGTCCGCTTGGAAGAGACCAACGGCGAACTTCTCCTCGGGCGACAGATCAATGTTCGGGTGCGAGCAGAATTCCGACAGTGGTTGAGAAGCACGTCCACCTACGTGTCCTATCTTTTCGGAGGTCTGGGTCTGGTATCGGCTGCAATTTTTATGCTCCTTGAACTCCTTGCTGGTTTTACCTCGTAAAACGAGACATTCGCTCAGCCACAGCCTTGAAATGGTGTAGGTGGTGGACGATGACATGCGCGGGATGCCCAAGGATGGCGAAAAGAATCCGGATGCGGACAAATTGTCCGAATTGAGGGACATGGAGGCCAAGGTTCGTCGGCTGCGAGAAACACGAAACAACCTGCGCGACCAAGGACGCGCCATGGCGCAAAAGCGCAATGCGGTCCAAGACCAATACAAAGAGCACCGAGAAAAGCTCGACCTCATGAAGGCGGAATTGGACGCTATTCATGCCGAACGCAACGCCCACAAAGCCAAGCGAGATGCCATTAACCAGCAGTTGAGGGATCTCTTTGCCCAAGTCAAAGGTCGCCGAGGCGAGCACGGGGAGAAAAAGTCTGCAACGGCAGAATACTCGCACCTCGTCAGTCAAATCAATACGCTCGAGGAGAAATTCCAAACCACGTCTTCCAGTGCGAAGAAGGAAAAGGAAACCATGGAGCAAATCAAGCGCATGAAGCGAAGAGCCGACGAATTGGAGCCCGAAGTGGCCAAATTCGAGATGGTCTCCGTTGATTTGAGCAACCTCGACGAAGCGATTGCGACGCTCAAGGCCGAATCCGATGATGCCCACAATCTGTTCGTTGATGCCTTGAAGCGGGCTGATGAGAAATGGGCAGAGTACAAAGAAGGCTTGGATCACCGCAATTTCTTGAAATCCGAAGGTGACCGCCATCACAACGAATCTGTTGAATTCCACGAGAAGGCCAACGGCGTTCACGAGAAAATTGAGGAGATGATGGTCAACGTGAACAAGGCACGGGATGAATTGAACATGGCGCGCCAAGAACGTGAATCCTGGATCACCGACCACAACAAGGCCGTGAAGGCCGAAATGAAAACGGGAGCAGAGTCCGATGAAGTGGCTGACATGCTCGTCCAATCTTTGCTCTCAGAGGGCGAACTCGTCTTCGGTGGCGTCGGTAAAGACGACGGTGCCAAAACGAAGAAGCGAAATTCTTCGTCCTCCAAGAAAAAGAACATGCGACGCATGGGTCCAATCCGACGACGTTGAGGTCCTGCAATGTTGGGCATCATCATGGCCGGGGGTCAAGGCTCTCGTTTGATGCCGCTGACGGCGACGCGTCCCAAACCGATGGTTGAGGTGCTTGGACGGCCTGTGATCGACTACGTCAAAGACGCCATGCTCGATGCGGGCATCACCAACATTGTCGTTACCACGGGTTATCGTGGTGAGCAACTTCAATCTCACGTCGCTTCCTGGTCCGACCCTTCCGGCCTCGTCCAAGCAAGAATCAATCAAGAGACTTCACCAATGGGTACTGCCGGAAGTGTTGGCCTTCTTCGTGAGCACATCCACTCGACGTGTGTGGTGGGTTCCGGTGATGCGGTTGCGTCGTTTGACATCGCCTCGTTACTCGCTGCTCACCGGGAGCACAAGGCGAAGGTCACGATGGCGTTATGGGAGGTTGACAACCCCTCGGAGTTCGGAATCGTCGGCTTGGCTGGGCACGCCGATGGTGAGGTGGACGGGGAACTTCGTGAGGGGTACATTCGACGTTTTTTGGAAAAACCGGCGCCGGAAGAAGCCTTCAGCAACGTGATCAATGCAGGACTGTACATTCTCGAGCCAGAGGTGTTTGAACACATTCCACCCGGTGAAAAATTTGATTTTAGCAAGCAACTCTTTCCAATATTGCTTGAACTCGGCTGGCCAATGTATGCTCAAACCATCGATGGCGTTTGGTTTGATGTCGGCCATCCCTTTGAACTCATCAAAGCACAATCTACGCTCATGGAGCGCTATGATGAACTTCCCTACACCTATCCTGAGCAGTATGTTCGAGACGGTGACGTGCTCATGGCCAAAAGCGCCAACTGCGAGGGTGCGGTTTCGCACTCGGTCGTTGGTCCGTCATGTGACATCTCAGCAGGAGCTGAGATTGAAAACGCCCTGTTGATGCGGGAGTGCGAGGTTGGACAGGGTTCTAGAATTGAAGAATCGGTTCTCGGCGTGGGCGTCGTGGTGCCGCCCAATTGCACCGTCGTGCACTGTGTCATTGGGGATGGCGTCGAACTCAAATCAGGTGGGCACTACACCTCTGAAAAAATTGAGCATTCGCCGTGAGCGTCGTGCAAGAGCCTATGTAGTGTAAACGCTCGGAGAGTATTGATACCATGAGTGGATTGCCTGAACGCACCTACGACCGGACCTGGGCCGAAATTGAGGACATGCTTGACCAAGCGACCACGAAAATGAACGAGTGGAAAGCCTGGTACGAGATGTGCAAAGACGAAGACGATAAAGCGGGTATGAAAGAGGCTGCTCGAAACCACAAAGCCTTGCAGGGCGTTGTGAAAACGCTCAAATGGACGCTGGGCGAGAAAGGGATCCCTGATCCGTTGAATTGATTCACCAGCCGCGCTGGTCGAGTCGGACTTCGAGCGTCTCCAGTTCATCGCCTTTCATTGGAATACCTTCCATCATGGCCATGGCTTCTGCAACCTTGCTCGGCTCGTCGTAATGAGCTGTTGCCATGACGATGGCGTCGGCCATGGTCGGAGGGTCACTGGATTTGAAAATCCCAGAGCCAACGAAAATACCGTCCATGCCCATTTGCATCATCAATGATGCATCGGCTGGCGTAGCGATGCCACCGGCGGAAAAGGTGACCACTGGGAGTCGGCCGAGGCGGTGGACATCGTCCAATACTGACCGGATGCCTGCATGCATATCATCGTCGATGGGGCCGAACGGCGTCATGAGATGGTTTCCGGGCAACTCAGAATGCGAGGAAAGCACACGGTAGCGCTCCATGATTTTCTCAGTTGCAAGGTCCAGACCGTGGTCATCAAGGGATTGTATCTGGTGTATTTCTTGGTCGATCAGGCGTGCGTGGGTGACCGCTGCAACGACGTTGCCAGTGCCTGCTTCTCCCTTGGTGCGAATCATGGCTGATCCTTCCCAAATACGGCGAGCCGCTTCACCTAGGCCGGTTGCACCGCAAACAAAGGGGATGCTGTAGTCGTGTTTGTTGATGTGGAAGTAGGGGTCTGCAGGGGTCAGGACTTCACTTTCGTCCACCATGTCAACACCCATGGCTTCAAGGATACGTGCTTCGCCGTCGTGGCCGATTCTGGATTTCGCCATGACGGGAATGGACGTGCAATCGAGGATGCCCTGAATCATGTCAGGGTGGCTCATTCGAGCGACGCCGCCGGCTTTTCTGATATCAGCAGGCACCCGCTCGAGCGCCATGACGGCGACGGCTCCGGCGTCTTCTGCAACGGCTGCTTGTTCAGGATTGACGACATCCATGATGACGCCGCCTTGCTGCATTCGTGCAAATCCACGCTTCAGGAGGTCGCTGCCCTTTCGGAGGTGAGAAAAATCTGTTTTCATAGTATTCATCCCTTCCTGACCGCCCTCCCTTAAGACGGTTGGTTCTTTCCCGTATGAACGGTGAATTTAGTCCGCGAGAACGGGGGAGTCGCCTTCGGCGATTTCGGCGTCAACGGATTCATCTGCGTTTCGGTCAATCCAATCTTCTTCGCCTTCAGGAACGTCCGTGTCGGCAAAGATGGCGTCGACGGGGCACTCGGGGATACAGGCGCCGCAGTCAATGCACTCATCAGGGTCGATCACGAGGTAGGTTTCGGCTTCTCGAAAGGCTTCAACAGGGCAAACAGCAACGCATTCCTGGTACTTGTGGTCAACGCATGCAGAGGTTACGACGTGGGGCATTTTGATTCCTCAACCACCGCTCTGCGGATGCTCTACTTAATTCCTTGTTAGGTATGGAATTTGGTTTCGTAGGCACGAAACATCAACCGATTTGAGAACGATTTCTCAGTCGTAAAACGCCAACAACGACGATGCCCAACAACACGATGGCCTCAACGGGGTGATTGGTGAGCAGCGTGCCGAGCCCTTCGGCCCCGTCGCTCTCGATGATGGCGTCGTCGTCATCATCGATGTCTGCGGTAGCGTTGGTGTTTTGAACAGGAAGAGGAGATGCATCACAAGCATCGGGGATACCGTCATTGTCGCTTTCGAGGTTGTCGTCGCCGTCTGGACATCGGTCCTCGCTGTCGGCCACGCCGTCGTGGTCCGAATCAAGCAGCAGGTCGCAGCCGTCAGGCACACCGTCGCCGTCATCGTCGACCGAATCATCGTGCCCCTCGCATCGATCTTCATCGTCTGAAACAGCATCGCCATCACTGTCAACGAGCCCGTCACATGGCTCAGGGGTGCCATCCTGGTCAGCATCAATGGCGTCATCATGCCCCTCGCACTTGTCCTCCTCGTTGACGATGCCGTCCCCGTCATTGTCGACCAATGGGTCGCAGGCATCGATGATGCCGTCTTGGTCTTCGTCGATGCCGTCATCGCCCACGGGACATTGGTCGTCGGGGTTGAGCACACCATCCCCGTCCTCGTCATCGATGCAACCATCACCGTCCCTGTCCCAGGCCCAGGCTTCCTGTTCAGGGCAGGTGTCGTTCCATTCCTCAATGTACGACGTGGGTGACAGGATACGGTCTGCAAAGGTAGGATGGTCGACGGGATGGTGTGTGGCTTTGAAAATCGCATTTGCCGTGGTCCCCGCTCGATTTCCCTCAGGGACGGGTTCACCCTGTGTGTGCGGGCCGTTGGGGCCCACCGGTCCAACGTAGTTCCAAACAATATCGCCCTGCCGATTGACTTCGAACAACGTGCCTTGGGTTCCGTGGGTCACCAAGACGTTGCCGTTGGGCAGAGCCTGAGCTCCCGAGATGGCGCCGGAGTACATGGCTTCGCCTTGGTCCCACGTCCACGAGGGTTGATTGGGACCAAACGTACCGTTGGCTTCCAAACGGTACGTGCCGTTTTCAATCGCTGGATGAATGATATCAACAGACGAATAAGCAGGGTAGCGGCCGTTGCCGTTGTTGAAGACGATAAGTGCGCCTTCGTCGGGATGTCCTGCCTCAATCCATTGGACATCGTGCTGGGCGAACAGTTGTTGGTCGCTTGAAAGTCCTTGGTGGTAGACCTGCGGGTTTCCCCAACGATAGAGGAGGTCGCCGCCCTTCCCCGAGTTTCCACCGGTCGACCCGGCTGCTTCTTCCGTGGTGGTGCTGTGGTCGATGATGTAGACCTCGTTCATGCCTCGGCAGGAGAGGGCGATTTGGTCCAGCTCGCTGTTGTAGTCCAAACCGTTGCAATGCATCCAATCGGCCCGCCCGGCTTGGTTTCCGGTTGCACCGACGTAGTTGATGTTGATTCGCTCTGGATGGTCAGCGATCACCCCGAAATTGTCCTTGGTCTCGTCGTAATCTTGAATCAGATGATCCCATGCATGCCAGCGCCAGACGATTTCTGCATCGTCCGAGCCAACGGGTTTTACCTCGATGATGTGATCGGGCCATACGTTGTTTTGGCCTCCGGGTGAATCGCTTGCAATGGCAGGATTCCGTCCGGCTTGGAGCGCTTCTTCTTCCGTCCGTTCCTCCCAAGCGATCATCAGCAGATTTCCATTGGGCATCGGTTCGATGTCGTGATGGGAGATGTGTAAGGTCGAGGAATATTCCCATGACCATTCCAACGTTCCGTCCCAAGCGATGCGTTCCACCTTACCACCCGTTCCACCGCCAGAGAAGTTCCCCACGGCGGTCGATGCGATGTTGGCCGTCCGCAACAAATCCCCATCGGGAAGAAGGTAAGCGGAAAGCGCAGGGCGGTGTTCACCCGGCGAACTCCATCGATGGACTTCCCGCCCAAAATGGTCGATGAGGTACGTGGTGTTCGACGGTATGGGTGAAAACAGGGTGAAACCTTCGGATGCCTCACCGCTGCAATACACGAGTCCGATGGTCCAATTGTCCCGTTGCGCATCGCAGGTGGGCGCTGTCATCGGTTCGATTTCAGTCGTTTCCCCGTGCGTCATCGGAATGGTGGTGAGCAAAAGCACGCTCGTGATGCTGACGGCGAAAAGCCAGCATGGCGTTCGCATCAACCATCGCTCCCTTTGGACAGTTCAAGCGCCTCGTTGAGGGTGGCAAGCCGTTGTTCTTCTGCAGGTTTTCCGGAGTACACCTCGAGTTTAGCCTGGCCTTTCACAGTTGGTCCTTCGGCCTCACCTGCGAGAACGACGTGGCCGTCGATGAGTGCGTCAAGGGAGAGGCGGAAATGCAGAATGTTCTGCTCGTCCAATCGCTCGTCCATGGCATCCAAAAGCGTCCGGATGTTGGCTTCGCCCAGGCGAGAAAAAGAGTGCATGGCTTTCCGTTTGTTCGACGTTGTCGCTGTGATCAGCGTCATTTCGGGCCCGTGGTAGGAACTGCTCTTATCGGTTTCAACCCCATCGGTATCGTTGACCAACCATGCAAGTGCATCAACGACTGCATCAACATTCGAAACGGCGCTTGCCGTGGCCCTCCAGGTAATATGGTGAAATCCCACAGTCTTCACGAGAAGGGCATGGCTCATGAGGTTGCCGAATCGCCGTGTTCCGTCCACATTTCTCCATGAGGCTCCTTCAAATAGGGGAGGTTTGTCGGCAACTTGCAAGTGGGGTAGCCCCCGCAAGGCACACCGAGTGGATCGACATGGCGAAGAAAATCAGTGCAAAGGCACGCGCAGCAGCGCGTAAACAACGGGACAAGTGGAAGACGAAGCGATGGTACACCATCCGTGCACCTCGTCATCCATGGGATTTCAAGCGAATTGGCGAAACCATCGGTGAGTCTGATGAACACATCATCGGCCGTGTCTACGAGATGACACAGCAAGAATTTGACGGCAACTTCTCCAAGATGCACGTCGTCATGCGATTCCGCGTGACCGAATGCGTGGGTCAAGACGCATTGACCACCTTCATCGGACACCACCACCAAACAGACCACACCCGCCGGCAGATTCGTCGCTATCGCGGAAAGGTTGACGACGTGGTTGATGTGGTGACTACCGATGGCTACCTCGTACGACTCAAGCCCCTCATCATCACACAACAGCGCATTCAAACCTCGGTGAAGCAAGACATGCGCACCCGCACCCGAGACATCATCATCGCCTTCGCTGCAAAGAACACCTACTCGGATTTGCAGCGTGCCTTGCTCGATGGCAAGCTCGAAGAAGAGATCGAAAAGGCCGTGAAGACGATTTACCCTGTTCGCTCTTTGGCGATTCGCAAGAGCCAACTGCTCCAAGAGGGTGTCGAGGCTTCCGATGGCATGACCCTCGACGAGGTTCACGCCCAAGAAGAGCGGCAGGCTGCTGAAATGAAGGCAAAGAAGGCCGCAGCACTCGCTGCTGCTATGGCTGAAGAAGCCGGTGAAGATGCTGGCGATGCCGATGACGGAGAGGATGAACCTGCAGAGGAAGCAGCGCCTGAAGCCGCTGAGGCCGAAGCAGAAGAACCTGCACCTGCAGAAAACGCCTCAACGCCCGACTACGCATCGATGACAGTGGCCGAACTCAAGGAATTGCTCAAGGCCGTTGGCAAACCCGTCTCAGGAAAGAAGGCTGACCTCATCGCTCGTCTCAACGAGTGAAACCGTCGTTTTCTGTGGGCAACAGCCGCAGGTTTGACAAATCAAACGGCGTGGGGGCAACCATGCGATTGGGGGTCATCGGGGGAACAGGCCTCGTCAACATGGATCTTTCATCTCGACTTGTTGACCAGTCCGCAAAGATGCTGCGAGAGGATGATGTTCGTGTCGATACACCCTTCGGTCGTGTCCCATTGCGTTCGTCAACCCTCGAAGTGCACGGACAACGACGCGAACTTGTCTTTCTTCAGCGACACCACAACGCCTCGGGTCATGGATGTCCACCTCATTGCATCAATCATCGTGCCAACATGATGGCGATGCACGACGCCAATGTTGACGCTGTTGTATCCGTTTGTTCGGTCGGGGCCATCGCCCCATCCTTCCCTCCTGGAAAAGTGGCGTTGGCGGACCAATACGTGGATTTCACGGGCGTGGCCACGACCTATCACGATGATGAAGCGGTTTTTACTTCCGTCACGATCCCCTTTGACGAAACCATCAACGACAAGCTTGAGGCCATTCTTCGAAACGTGCAGGCCTTTGGTGAAGAGGAACGCATGCGCTACACGTACTGGCTCACACAAGGGCCGCAATTCGAAACCGTAGCGGAGGTCGATGCCATTGAACGTCTCGGTGGAGGCATGGTTGGTATGACCATGCCACGTGAAGCAAAATTAGCGGCTGAGTTGGACATGCCCTATGCTGCCATTTGTATTTCTTCAAATTGGGCAGCAGGGCGGGACCCATCAGATGATGCCAAAGCCCTTGACCACGTTGAGGTCTCTGCTCAGGCCAACGACCGCTTGGACCCGGTGTGGGCCTGCATCCTCGGCATGCTTGAATGACACAAACATGATGGGCGGGCCGTTCCCCATGGCGCTCATGAAAGGCCGTTCAGTTGAGCAGTGGATGCATTACGAGCCCTCAAATGAATGGGATGCGATGATGAAAAAAGTCGCTGCCTTCCATGCAAAACACGACTTTGCCGGGCAGAACGGACACGATATGGGCTACCGTCTCGCTCTCACCATTGAGGAATTGGGAGAACTCGCCGCTGCGGTCACCAAAGGAAAACCACTTGAGGAATGCGCTGAAGAAATGGCGGACGTGTTGATTCTTCTCATGGGCCACAGTTTGGCCATGGAGGTTGATTTGAAAGCAGCCTTCGAGAAAAAATACGACAGAATCATGCAGCGTGAAGCCCTTCAAGGGCGCCTCGGCGTTCGGGTTACGGAATACAGGCCAGACCATGAATGACATCAAACAATCCATTGCTGGAACGTCATGGGATGGTCGTCCCGCTCACCGGAGGGCACCGTTCGTTCTGCTATCAGATAGAATCCAGCCGATTCAATTTCAGGAGCAAAGGTGTCGGCACCTTCAACCACGGTGTGGATGATGGTTCGGTGAACTTCCTTCGCGTGTTCAAGGAACAATGTGTAGATTTCCCCCCCTCCAATAATCACGACCTCCTCGGTTTCACCCAGGGCCATGACCTCATCAAAGTCCATGGTTTCAACGTCATCGGTGATGCCCGAACGCGTCATCACGATGTTGCGTCGTTGTGGGAGTGGGCGGCCCAAACTCTCCCATGTTTTTCGCCCCATGACAACGGTTTTTCCCAGGGTGATGCGCTTGAAATGTTGCAGGTCTGATGACTGGCGCCACGGTAAATCGCCATCTTTCCCGATGGCTCCTTTTTCATCGCAGGCGAAGATCATGGAAAGCATAAGCGAAGCCTCAGACGGATATTGGCGCTTTGATATGGGGGTGGTGTTCGTAGCCAATGACTTCGATGTCTTCGTAGGTGAAGGCGTCGATGGAGGTGATGGCGGGGTTCAGTTTCAAAGTGGGAAGAGGCAGGGGTTCTCGCGTGATTTGCAACCGTGCCTGGTCGAGGTGGTTGTTGTAGAGGTGGGCGTCGCCGAGGGTGTGGACAAACACGCCGGGTTCCAATTCACAGACTTGAGCCATCATGTGGGTCAGCAATGCATAGGATGCGATGTTAAAGGGGACGCCGAGAAACACATCGGCGCTTCGTTGGTACAGTTGACAATTCAAGCGTCCTTCTGCGACATGAAATTGGAAAAATGCATGGCAGGGCATCAAGGCCATCTCATCAAGTTCGCCCACGTTCCATGCAGAGACGATGATGCGTCGACTGTTGGGGTTGGTCTTGATCGTCTCAATGGCTTGCTGAACTTGGTCAATGATGCGACCATCCTTGGCTTCCCACGTTCGCCATTGCTTACCATAGACGGGCCCGAGGTCGCCATTTTCGTCAGCCCATTCGTTCCAAATTCGCACGCCGTTTTCTTGCAGGTAGCTGACATTGGTATCGCCTTTGAGGAACCAGAGCAGTTCGTGGACGATGGACGGCAAGTGCAATTTTTTGGTGGTCACCATCGGAAATCCTTCGGCCAAATCAAAGCGCATTTGGTATCCAAAGACGGATTTGGTGCCCGTGCCGGTTCTATCGCCCTTGTCTGCGCCCTCTTCCAAGATGTGCCGCATCAAGTCCAAGTAAGCCTCCACGTCTTCACCCGTCGGAAGACGGTCAAGGAAGCACTTAGGTCTTCTTCAAGGGGCGCCTGCTGCGGCGAGCGTGGCCATTAACTGGTCGGTGAATTTACGGAACAGGCCAGACAATTCGGCTCTGATTTCGTGGTCCTCTGCCTCGGACAGCGTCAGCAGGGAAGCGGGTGAGTGATTTCCTCCGCGCTCCGAAGCCAACCATTCAAGCCAGGTCACGCCTTTTGTAGCATTCACTTCGAACCGCCGCCACAGCCGCGGAACTTTGTGGTGTTGCGGTTGCATGACGCCACGTGTACCAACCAAGGCCAAGGGCACGACCACGGCGTGGGGGTAGGCTGCCGCCAGACGGGCAACGCCCGTTTTTCCGGGGAGCAAAAACGGCGGTTCCGTACGTTTTGAGCGAGTGCCCTCAGGGAAAATTCCCAAGGCGCAGTCATGGCTGAGAATGGTTGCTGCACTGGCCAGCGCATCACTTCCACCTGCCTCCCGATGGGTTTCAATTTGACCGGTAGCACGCATCACGAAACTTGTCAGGTGGTTGCTGAAGTGGCCGTCCTTGGCAAGGTAGTGGGTGGTTCTGCGAGCAGCGGCGATGACAGCGATCGGGTCGACGTGGGAAAGATGGTTGGCAGCCAGGATGGTGGCGCCGGTTCTCGGGATGTGTTCGACGCCTCGAATTTTCCACCTCAGCAGCGGTCGCAACAGGGGCGAGAGGAACATGCGCAATCCTGCATAGACGGGCGTTTTGGCAAGCGGTTTCGGACTGGGTCGGATGGACCAGTGGGCTTCAAGTCCCAACCACGCCTGTTCAATTGCCGTAAGGTCGCTCACGGATGGCCTTCGCCGTCGTTTGTTTTCATGCTTCCTCACATCTTGTTGGAGAATACGGATTTTCCCAACGCCCTCAGGTGGGCCAAGGACAAGCGTGAAAGAGCATCAACTTGACCGAACAGCATGGGAAACGACACCAGGCTGGTCCTTCCCTGCTTTCTCATCGGCCTCATTCTCGCTGTGGTGGTCCATCCCGTTGCCTTGGCACAGTCTGCTTGGGAGGAGGACGGCTGGCTTCGAACATCCTTGGGACAGGAACGTCTCGAAGCAGGTGATGAGTTTGGATGCTATGGCATGCCCGGACTCTCATGGCAAAACGACCCTGGAGCGGTTGCTCAAGCCTGCAAATCCTACATTGAAGAGCGACTGAACGCCAGCATCTGGGGCGTCTCTCCGCTCTCAACCTATGCGCCGCCAACGCTCACGATGGCCGACCACGGAAAAATCGCCAGTCAGGGGTTCACCGTCCACGGCGATATGACCGCCCTCTCTTCAACGGCGTGGCACAACGCTTCAGACACGCCCGTTGACTTGTGGGATTGGTACAACCTCGGCCGTCGCGGCGGGAGCTTGGAAAAGGGGATTGCATCTCTCGAAGCACTGCAAACCGAAGTTGAGGCAGGTGGTTTGGTGAACATGTATTGGATTGGTCGCGTGAACGATGCTACGGTTCGTCACGACCGTGATGTGTTCAGCTATCTCGATGAGACGCCTGGCATTTGGTTGACGACATGGGGTCAAGCCTGGTCATCGTGGGCAGGAAAACGGTGCTACGAGCACACCCATCAGATGGAGGAAACGGCCAACGGCTCGGTTCTGTCCTTTGAATCGTTGGAAACGGAAGCCTGTCGTTCGGTGTCGGACGGTCTGCCGTGGAATGTTCCGCTCACATGGCTTATCGATGTTGACGGAGCAGATGTGCGTTCTGTTTCTTCGACGGTGAGCGGCTCTGAACTCTTATCTATAGAGGGCGAGAGAAACTCCAAAGAAGGTTGGTGGCAACAAGAAGACGGGACCCTCGTGCTCTCGGTTCTCAACGGACACCATGTGCAAATCGCATTGAACACCTCCAACGTCCAGCACGACATTCTCTCACAGGCGGAATTTTTCAACAATCATTCTGCTGCAGTCACGATTGCCGCCCATGAAACGACAGATTTGTTCAAATGGTCAAAGCGATTTGTTGAAGAGTCCGATGTTCGCTTCACATGGCTGGTTCAACCCCGGCCTGCAGAAGGTCAGGATGCTTGGATCCCGTATGCCATCGTAGGCGTGGGTGTTCTCACGACGTTTCTGATGTTGGCTGTCCTCGGTCGTGAAGGATTGGGTCCGCTGTCCCGCTTGGCTGGCGAGGGACCCCTTCACAACCAGCAGCATCCGGTAATGAACAGGCGAAGCCTTGATGCCGACGAGGAAGCGTGACAACCACCAAGGGGACATGACATGGCCAAGGACGACCTTATCATCGACCCTTGGGGCAGTGCTCAATCCACCGATTATGACCGAATCATCGATCAGTTTGGGTTGACCTCAATGGAGGGCGTCTCCATTCCTTCTCCATCCAAACTTCATCGCCGTGGCATTGTTTTTGCCCATCGGGATGTCGACCAAATCCTCGAAGCTCAACGCACCGGTGATGCCTTCGGCGTGCTGACCGGTTTGATGCCAAGCGGTCAGATGCACTTGGGGCACTCCATGGTGGTTGAACAAGTCAAGTGGTTCCAACAACAAGGCGGAGATGTGACCATTGCCGTGGCGGACTTGGAAAGTCAAGCTACCCGAGGCGTCTCCTTGGAGAAAGGACGCCACGTGGCTCTTGAGGAGTACATCGCTCACTATGCTGCGCTCGGCCTCAATCCGGAGCGAACCAACGTCTATTTTCAATCCACTCGACCGGTGGTCCAACGCCTTGGGTTTCAACTCGGTAAGCGAACGAATCTCAACGAATTCGAATCAATTTACGGGTTCAGCGGCGAGACCAACTTGGCGCACGTGCAAGCACCTCTCGTGCAAGTAGGTGATATCTTACACCCGCAGTTGGACGAATTTGGCGGCCTTCGTCCGGTCGTCGTCCCCGTGGGTGTTGACCAAGACCCCCATCTTCGTCTGACTCGGGGTTTGGCTGCGAAAACCAACTGGTTCAACCTGCGTGATGCGTCCTCGAAGGGCATTTTGGTGAGCCTGTCAATTCATGATGAGAACGCCGCTGTCTTCGGGCAGATGGCGAACGGCCGTGTCGATAAAGCAAAAATCGCAGAGGTGTTTGGTCGTGTGGTCGAGGCCTTGGCGGGGCTCGGATTCTCCGACATCATGTCGAGTCCCAAGCAGGGGCACGTCCACGTTCCTTCAGCCACAGCGCGAGACAAACACAGCATCCGTATGGCGTTGCTGAAGCTGGAGCGCCGTTTGGGAGGGCTTGGCCTGATGGCTCCGGCATCAACCTACCATCACTTTGCTGTTGGTATGACGGGCGACAAGATGAGCAGCAGTCAGCCCAAAACAACACTGTTTCTGCGAGACGACCTTGCCACGGTCGAGAAGAAGATCAAACGAGCGTTTTCCGGAGGGCAGCCCACGCTTGAAGAGCACCGTCGCTTGGGTGGTAATCCAGACATTGATGTGGCCTACCAGTACATGATGTATTTCTTTGAGGAGGACGATGCCTACCTGGGTGAAATCAACGCCGCGTTCCGGTCAGGAAAGCTTCTGGCGGGTGAGATGAAGCAGCTTTGCATCGAGCGAGCCACGGCATGGATGGCCAATCTGCATGAGATGCGGGACCAAACCGCCCATCTGGTTCGTGATTTCCTCGCACCGGACTCACGGTGAACCGCCGGCTTCGTCGGCTGAGAACACGGCCGGGTCGGGACCAACTGGAAGTTTTTGCAGTTCTTCATCCGTCAAATCACGCTCTTCGGCATCGGGATGGAGAATCATGGAATGTCCGTGAGGGTCAAGCAACACAAGGGTGATGTTGTCCGCTTTTGGGCGGCCCAACTCCTTCAGGGTCAAGGTCATGTTTTGCAGGGTGGCTAACTGGGTCATCAATTCCTCTCGTGCTTCGCCTTCGCTGTTCAAGAATTGTTGCGAGAGGTCGCGCTCAACCATGTCGATGATTTCTTGAAATCGGTTCAAAACGCCCTCAACGTTGGAGACGTAGCCGGTAGCGTTGCTGCCGGGCTTAACCTCCAAGTCCAATTCAGGAACGCAAATGGTGCACGATGATGACCGGACCACGCGTGCCCGAAGTTTCTCCTCCTCGTCAATGACCAACGACCAGCCCCCGGCTTTTTTTCCCTCGGCAGGGATGAAATCGGTCTGGCGCCATCCGCAAGCATGGCACAGGATGGTGACCTGTGTGTGCTCACCGAAATATGGAATTTCGTCAACATGAGCAATCATGTTGACCTTCCCCTCCTCAAAACAGATGGGGCAGGGAATGTCGACCGGTTGCTCGTTCATTCGTACACGTCCGTCAATTCATCGGCCGAGACGGCAAACCCTTCCATCTCCGTACCTTTGATGCCACGGCACCCCTGGGGGAGAAGCAACAATCGTGTGTCGGTGATTCGGATGATCTGGCCTTGCACATCTCCTTCAATGAAGGTACTCAACATCCCAATCGCTTGGTTGAATTCGGTTTTCCGGCTCATCATGCGTTTCATTTCGACGATGCAACCGTGGCCGTCAGCCACCCAATCCATCAACGCTCCACATCCGGTGAGGTCGAGGAGCGTTGAATTGTGGAGGACCATTTCTCCCTCGTAGAGCGGGACGGGTGCATGCGGGTAGCGCTGCTCGAGGTTGTGGTAGGTGATGTTGCCTTTTGGCATTCGCTGCGCTGGTGTTTTTTGGGAGCTTGGCATGTTGAAACGACGTGGCCCGACCGCCTTTGATTCGTGAGGTATGGCCTTGCCCTCCGCTTCTTCTTGCAGTTTCGCTTCTGCGGCTTCGAGAAGGTCCAGGTCTGGCATGGTGGGTACGGTTGGACGCTCATTGGGTTTGTCAATGGGGCCGGATTGGCTGAAAGCATCGAGCGAGGATTGCCCTTCCTCTTTCCCCTTCCGTCGCCTTCGCCGCATAGGTGAGCAGACCCCCGCTGTCCTCTTCAACACTCCGTTGAACTCGCCCGTAGCGAGCAGGTTTCCGATACCCCGTCGTTTCGCCATCCTTTGAATCCCATCGCCTCATACCACCGATGCCCAAGGTTCAAGAAGTGTCGGGTGGGACATGCTTCCATGTCAGAACAGCAGACTGTCATGAAGACCGGCACGAGCACCGTTGGAATCACCTTCAAAGGCGGTGTCGTCGTTGGTGCAGACCACCGTGCCACGATGGGTCACTTCATCGCCAACAAAAGCGTCCAGAAACTCTTCAAAATCGGAGACAACCTTGCGCTGACCACAGCTGGCCTCGTCGGCCACGCACAGTCTCTTTCCCGAACCCTGACCGCAGAAGTTGCACTGTTTGAACTCCGTCGCCAACAGCCAATGACGGTCAAAGGTGCCGCCACCCTCACGGCCAACATTCTCTCGGGTCGTCCTCACTGGGTTCAACTCCTCATCGTCGGCGTTGACGATGATGGCGGTCATGTCTATTCCATTGATTCCGCAGGCGGTTCGATTCCCGACGTTTACTGCGCCACCGGATCCGGTTCTCCCTACATGTACGGTGTGCTCGAAGATGGATTCAAGGAAAACATGACCCAGGCGGAGGCCTTAAAACTGGCTGCAAGAGCCCTCCATGCATCAGGACAGCGTGATGCGGCCTCCGGCAACGGCATGGATTTGGCCGTCATCACGCCCGGATCTGGATACCAACAAGTCTCACAAGACGAGATTGCCAAACTTCTGAAGTGAGGCTCATATTCCCGCGGCTCTGCCGCCCGTGCCCTCGGGCATGTTGTGGTCAACAGTGACTGCGGGAGCGTGAGGTGAAATCATGCAAATGACCTACAGAGAACTGAAAGACGAAATCGCGAAGATCATTCCTCGAAACATCGAGTACGAGATTGATCTTGAAGCGGGAAACATTGCCATCATCACGAAGCAGATGAAACCCTTCCGTGGACAGGACGGGTTGATTGGAAAAATCGCTCGCCGAATCAAGCGAAAAATCGTGTTGAGGACGCCCATTGATGCCATGATGGACATGGACGAGGCAAGCGACTTCATTCGAGAGGTCATTCCCGAAGAAGCCGAAATCACAGAGATGTATTTTGATGCCTGCTACCGCGAAGTCATCATCCAGTGCAAGCAGCCCGGCACGGCGATTGGCAGGCGTGGCGAAAACAGCAACGCCATCCGGGATAAGACCGGCTGGTCTGTCAAGGTCGAGCGAACGCCGCCCTTGTTCTCGAAAACGGTCCACGACATCCGAATGTACCGACAAACACACGGTGATGAGCGACGGAAATTGCTCAAAGACTTCGGCCTCAACATCCACCGACCCACCCGTCCTGGCGGCACATGGGCGCGGGTCACCGCTCTGGGCTCCTACCGAGAAGTCGGTCGTGCATGCCACTACGTGACCACCAACGAGTCTCGAATTATGATCGACGTTGGCGTGAACATCGCTTCAGACACCGATCCGATGCCGTTCTTCAATGCTCCAGAAGCCCTTCCCCTCGACAAACTCGACGCCGTGGTCTTGACGCACTCGCACTTGGACCATGCAGGAATGCTTCCTGTCCTGTTCAAGTACGGTTATCGCGGACCGGTGTACTGCACGCCACCTACACGTGATTTGATGCTCCTGCTCCAAACGGACTACCTCAAGGTTGGTGGAGCCGAAGGAAAGCGAACTCCCTACGACATGGAAGACATCCGCATGTGCATGAAACACGTTGTCGACGTGGACTGGGATTCCACCACCGACATTGCCCCAGATGTCAAATTGACGTTCTCCAACGCAGGCCATATCCTTGGTTCCTCTGCCGTTCACCTCAACATTGCCGACGGAAAACACAACATCGTGTTCAGTGGCGACCAGAAGTACGAGAAATCGTGGTTGTTTGACGCAGCAAACACACGCTTCCCTCGTGTGGAAACCTTGGTCATCGAATCGACCTACGGAGCTTCAGGCGACTACCAACCCTCCCGACAAGAAGCAAACCAGGAACTGCAGGACATCGTCTCCCGCACGCTCATGCGAGGTGGAAAGATGATCTGTCCTGTCTTTGCGGTTGGCCGCAGCCAAGAAGTGATGATCGCCATCGACGAACTCTTCCGTTCGGGTACGGTCAAACCCGTGCCGGTTTGGCTTGACGGGATGATTCAGGAAGCAACAGCGATTCACGCATCCCATCCAAACTACTTGACCAAAGCCCTCAGCAAATCGTTGCTCAAGGACGATGGCGAAAACCCGTTCACCAGCGAGTGGTTCCGCCCCGTCAAGGGCCGCGAACTTCGTGAGAGCATCGTGATGGACAGCTCGCCATGCATTGTTCTCGCCACCTCGGGTATGCTGAACGGCGGTCCAGTGATGGAGTACTTCAAGAACTGGGCACACGAAGAGCGCAATTCACTCTGTTTTGTGGGCTACCAGGCTGAGGGCACACTGGGTCGTCGTCTGCAGAAGGGCTTTGGTGAGGTGCCCATGCTCATCAACGGAAAGACCGAGATTGTCAAAATCGGTTGCGAAATGGTGACCATCGACGGGTTCTCTGGACACTCCGACCGTCGGCAGCTGCTGGACTTTGTTGACCGAATCAATCCGCCCCCCAAGAACATCATTTGTCATCACGGTGACTATCAGAAATGCAACGAACTTGGCCTGACGCTACGTGAGCGCTACAATTGCTTGACGTTTGCCCCCAGCAATCTCGAGACCGTTCGGTTGTTCTGATCACAACGGCATCTCAAAGTCCTGAGCCATGGGGTCTGGCAGCGAAGATGGCGTCTCGATCACCTCTCGATGCCCACCAACAGGTCGTTGCGCGCCGATGGTCGAGCCTTTCGTTGGTGCAGCCGCCTTCACTTGTGTCATGAAGCCGAACCCAATAACGGTGGCCGTTATGGCGCCCAGTGCCAATGTAAGCATATACTGGCCTGCGCTCATGCCCGCCAACATGGCCGCCCCCAACACGAGGGCGAGGCTCAAGAAAAGGAGGCCTCTTGTGGCTCGTGCCATGCCTCACCCACAACCATGTTGTTCATGAACCCCTTGCGATACAGTGCGGGTCATGCAATCCTCAAGCGCCCCAACATGCCCAGGCTGGTTGATGACCGCTGTTGCCCCATGGGGCGAAAATGCAGAAGACGCCTTTGACCAGGGGCTTGTTGAACTCGGCCTTGGCGATGTGCGACTGATTCAAGCACAGGGAGCCATGCTCCCGCTTGGGTTCGGCGCAACGCCCCCACGCCCCCTCCCCATGGGCTCTTTGGTGGAGTGTCATCTTGCCACGGCGTATGCGTGGTCAGGTTCGTCGGCCTCAGCTGGTGTGGCGTGGGCGACTTGCGTCACGCCAGAAGGGGATGATTGTGCCATTGTCGCCACCATCACCACCGACCGAGACTACGAAGAGACGGTGTTGCTGCTGCGACGCAACCTGCAGCGCCGGCTCGCCAGCCGAGACCTTGAGGTGATCGAGTTTGATGTTGCCGTCGATGAGGTCACCGCAGGACCAGACCATCACGGGGTCGCTGTCGCAGCGTTGATCCTGCCCGAATCCCTCTCCCTCGGTGCCCGAACCAAGACGGGACCGATACGCGGTGCCCTTACCCGAAAGGCTGCTGAGGGACCACCCAAACGGGTTGACACGAAGGCGCCGGCTGCTCCCGCACGACGTCCCGGTCAGCCTCAAAACAAACACGATTTCACGCTATGAGGCGATAACGTGGCGGAACAACGTTGGCTTGTTCTTCGCTGTCGAGCCTGTCAGCAGTGCTCTGGACATCGCCGGCAAGGTGGACGTTGTCCTCATTGCGGTGTGGCCTTTCAGAGCGATGTCGAAGTGGTCAAAGAATGCACATCAAGCCAGATGTTGCATCTTGAAGTGGCTTTGGCCAACACGCCCGATGAATTACGAGATGAACTTCGTACTCGTCTGCAGCGGTCCGATACGTTCAGCGAAGAGGCTGCGGACATCTCACCCAGAGCGCTGCTGCGTGAACTCCGTTCTTTGGCATCCTCGGATGGAATTGTTGAGCAACGAGCTGTTGTGGCATTGTTGGACAAAAAAGGCGTTGAAATGCCTGCAGATGGCTTCATGGAACAAGCAGAGGTCGAAGGCGTGGTCGTACGGGTAGGCGACGGACGCTGGATGTTCTTTGAGTGAAGTTCATAGGTGAGACGCCGTGGCACAGACCAAGGGCGTATGGGTTAGTTTGGCCTATACTCGGGCGTTTGGGACGCTTGGACCCAAGTTCAAATCTTGGTACGCCCACCATCATTCAGGGTGCTTGATGCTGTGCACCCAGAGCACATGAAATCCAAATTGGGTTTTGATGAAGGTCTCTGGAACAACTTCGAGTTCACTTGCCCAAACCGCATCCTCAAAGGTCTGCACCATTTGTCCTTCAACAAATTCACCGAGGTCACCTCCCTTGCCACCGCTGGGGCAATTGGAGTATTTTTTTGCTAATTTCTTGAACGTCCTCAGGGGTTTTTTGGAGGCGCCGATCTCCTCGAGGATCAACTTTGCCTCGGGCTTGTTGGCCACCAAAATGTGGCGAACATGCGCCTTTCGAGGCTTTCTCCGCTTATCGTGACGACGCATTGAGCCTCAACTCCTTGTGAACCCGTGTGGCGGCTCTGTCAAAAAGATGCGCAAGCGTCCAATAGAACACGCACATGAGCAGAGCAGGTACGCCTCTCGAGAAGAGTTCCCGCTCGAGGTCGTTGGAGAGCACCGGGATTAGGGCCGACCATCCAAGAATGTAGGACATGAGGGCAAAGAGCGTGTGTGGCGTCAGATTTTTTGGGTGCAACCAGGCGAGATTTCGACGATGGTGTTCCACGGCCATCATCCAACCCACGCCCGTGAAGAATCGCCATGGTTTGATGCCACTGTGCTCGTCTCTATAGATGGATTCGACCGGTTGTTCTTCAATTCGAAACCCCATTTTTGACAGATTGACCAGCCAAAAATTTGGGTAGCCGTATCCGCGCCAGCTTCTGCTCCAATCCCACGCTGCTAACACCTCGGAAGACGTTGCTGTGTAGCCGCATTGTGGGTCGCTGATGGGCTGTCCAGCGGCAAGGCTGGTGAACCAGGTGAGCACGGTGGAGGCACGTTGTCGATACGGGGGCATCTTGTTGAATCCCTTTGTGTGCAGGCTTCGATTTCCCTTTACGTGGTCGGCTCGGTCGTTCAGAATGGGTTCAAGCAACCCCTCCATGTCATCCGGATTCATTTGTCCATCTCCGGCCATGACCACGCTGATGAACTTGGAATTGAACATGCCGAGGAGGTGCTGATGACCCATGTCAATGGCAGAGCCGACGCCGTTTCCTCCTCCTTGAAGGATGACGACCTCGCATTGGGCGATGGCGTTCTTGGCGCGCTCTCGCGTCTCATCCAGCGAACCGTCATCGATGACGACGGCGATATCAACCAATGCCGGAAGGCCTTGAATCACTTCTGCAATGTGGTCTTGTTCATCCCTTGCTGGAATGACCACGCCGATGTGCCAACCCTCCAGCATGGCCTGTGGTTCCTTGCCGCCTCAATCAATCTATGCTTGAAACAAGTCTCTTTGGGCCTTAAACAGAACAGGTTTGATAGGCTCAAGGTGGACGGTTAGATCGTGAGTCAGCCTCTTGAGCGTGTGGTCCTGCTCGGCAGGGACATTGAATTGCGCATTGTCTCACTCATTATCCGATGTCGTGAGGTGGCCAAAAACGTCCTTTTTTTCGACACAGGGTCGAACGATGAAACGGTGGAGTTGGCAACTGAGGTGGGCTGCGAGGTTGTTCACCACGATGCCGAGATCACCCCTCAAAACTTGTCGAAAGCGCTGCTGTCCCTTGACGCACACGACGGCTTGACCATGTTTCTTCCGATATCTCCACAATGGAAACTCTCAGATCTGCCCTTGAGCGTGAACCGTGCACGTGAGGGTTGGGACATTCACCACCTCTACCGCGAGGAATCAAATGAGGACAAGGGGAGCGCAGCAATGCTCGCATCGACTGAACTTGTTCATCTGGTCGTCAGTGACGCTGGTGCGAACCATCTTTCCAATCTTCCCAGGGATGCAACGACAGACGATATTTCGGACGAGATACGTGCGAGATTTGTTAAAAGCGACGCACCGATTCAACTGCCCCAGCGTCAATCGCTGGCCACCGCCTCTCGTTTTGCTCAGTTGTTTTACTGGATGTTGGAATCCAAACACCCACTCCTCCTTTTTGGCATCCCGGGTGTGGTTTTGTTCGTGTTGGGTTATCGTCTCTCGGGTGATATTGCGACCATGTTCACTGAATTGAATTCAACCTCAATCGGCGTCACCCTCGTCACCATCGCCATGACGTTGATCGGCCTTTTCGCCATGATGGTGGCGTTGATTCTCTACATCATGGGAAAGCAGGTCGCCCGTGTTCAGCATCAGTACAATTGGCCCAAAGGAGGCTGAGGCCGTGTCTGCGCACCTCGTCTGTCTTGACATGGACCGTGTTTTGGTCGACCATCTTTCGACGTGGCAATTCGTGTATGATCAGTTGGGCATCTCAAATGATGAGTCCTTTGAACTCTACAATCAAGGGTTGCTCAACGAATGGGACTGGATAAAACTCGATTTGGCCCTGATCAAATCCGCACCCGTTGACCGAATCACCGATGAACTGCTGCGAGGTTTGATGGAAGGCATGCCCATGATGAAGGGATGGAAATCCCTCATCCAGCATCTTCTGGACCTTGGCGTTCACGTTGCGATTGTCAGCGGCGGCATCCAAAAAACCGCTCGAGACATCGCTGCAACTTTCCCGAGCGATGCACCTTGGCGGCGGCGCTGGGGTGGTATCGACTGGCACACGGCTCGCGAAAAGAGCGGCGGGTTGGACACCCGGCTTCATGTTTTTACAAATGGCTGGCTGATGGAAGCAGGGGACGGTACCTCACCACCCGGTATCGGGGATTTTGGCCGATATCAAGTCCAAATGAACGGGAAGGGCGCCATCGTCAAGATGCTCCAACGCCGCCTGGGTGTGGACAAGGCCAACACGGCTTCGGTGGGTGATTCGATGGGTGATGTGGGTATGTTCGGAGAAAGTGGATGTGCTGTCCTGTTCAATCCGTGGGACGACCGTCCGCGGGAATTTGCACACCATGTGATCGAGGAAAAAGACCTCATGCTGGTCCTCGACCTCATCTGCGATCAGTTCGACCTTCCCAAACCTTGATTGGGAACTGGGGAAATCATGCAACATGGTCGTTGACGATTTGATGTCCATCTGTCCGCACTGTGGGTTTTTGCTCGGCGCCTTCATCCCAGGCATGCCGTGTCCGATGTGCGGCGAAGTTCTCCTGTAATCAGGGGGTTACCCGTCGAGAGGTTCGGGGGAAGGGAATGACCTCGCGTATGTGGGTTGCTCCTGCGAGCCAACTGACCACGCGGTCTACGCCCAACCCGAAACCACCGTGGGGTACGCCACCGTATGAGCGAACATCGATGTAGAACTGGTAGGGTTCTCGAGGGGTTCCTTCTTCGTCAATGCGCTTGAGAATTTCTTCTTCCGACCACGTGCGCTCCCCACCTCCAATGATTTCTCCATACCCTTCCGGTGCGAGGAGGTCGTGGCAGAGAACATAGTTTTCATCTTCCGGGTCAACACGGTGGTAGAAGGGTTTGGCCACCTTCGGGTAGTGTGTCAAGAAATGAGGAACGTCGAAATCTTGGGTCAAGATTTTCTCTTTTGAATAATCCAAATCTTGTCCCCACTCAATAGCGACGCCTTTGCCTTGGAGAATCTCCACGGCCTCGTCATAGCGCATCCGAGGGTAGGGGCTGTCTGCGTACCTGCCGATCAACTCAAGATCGCGTTCAAGGTAAGTGAGTTCATTCTCACGTTCCTCAATCAGGGTAGCTGCAATGCTCCGAACCACACCTTCGCCGTGGGCCATGATGTCGTTGTTGGTCGCCCATGCCATTTCCATTTCAGCATGCCAGAACTCGGTGAGGTGCCGTCGCGTCCTTGATTTTTCAGCGCGGAACGAGGGTGCTATGGTGTACAAGCGTTCCAAAGCCGGCATGGCTGCTTCGGCGTAAAGTTGCCACGATTGCGTCAGGTAGGCTTGCTTCCCAAAGTAGGGGACCTCGAAGAGCGTTGAGCCGCCCTCAACTGCGCCAGCGACGAAATTTGGAGCCTGATATTCGAGAAAATCATGGCCTCTGAAGTAATTGTGAATGGCACCAAAGGCTGAACTTCTGAGTTTGAGCATCGTGGTGGCTCGAGTGGTTCGCAGGTAGAGGTGGCGATGGTTCAGTGTGTGTTCGGTTCCCCCGTAAGTCAGCTCTCCATCCTCATCTTCGACGAGCATGTCGGCTTCGGTGATGGGGAATGGGCGTTCTGAGTTCACAGCGCCAACAATTTCAACTCCGGAAAGAACGAGTTCATGGCCACCATCTGCCCGTTCATCGGCCTTGACGAGTCCGGTAAAGGCAACACTGGTTTCGATGATGGCGCCTTTGAGCAGTTCAAATGTGGCTTCACCAAGGGCACTCTTTTTTCCAACGCATTGGATGGTCCCCGTTGAGTCCCGAAGGATAACAAACCAGATGTTGTTGTTTCCACGACTGCGCTTAACCCAGCCTTTCAATTCAATCGTTTGGTCGGTGTGTTGACCGTTTCGCACATCGCCGATCCATGTGGTCTTGACCATGCTCTCACCACCCTGTCCACCGGCCGGGCCTATGTGAATGTCTCCCCTTGGAAGTATCGAAAAAACCCGCCTCGCTGCCGCATTTGTGCAAAGTGTCAAAACGGTCCAATGAGACCCCGTCATGTGAGGAAGACGGCGGTCTACGCCCTTGGCGGCAATGCTCTGCAATCACCGGGTGAAGATGCCGCCGACACCGTCGAGGTTCTTGCGAGGGTGATGAGCGATGTTATTGACTTGCTCGAAATGGACTGGAGCGTCGTTATCACACATGGAAACGGCCCTCAGGTCGGGCACTTGCTCGCGATGGACGGTGAGCAAACCCAGAGTTTGGACACATGGGTTGCTGCGACTCAGGGGATGATTGGACATGAGTTGTCGATGCATCTTCAGGCCATTTTAGAGCGTCGCAGGCGGCCTGAACGAACGGCGGTCTTGCTTACGCGCGCCGAGGTCGACATCAACGATGAAGGGTTTGCATGGCCTACAAAACCGGTTGGTCCCGTGCTTTCCTCACAGACCGTCATGTCGGCTGATTGGGACATTGCGCAGACGGTGCACGGGCCTCGGCGGGTTGTGGCCAGTCCCAAGCCAACTCGTATTTTGGAACTGGACGTTATTCAGCAACTGGTTCAACTCAACGCCGTTGTCATTTGCGGTGGGGGCGGAGGTGTGCCCACGGTTCGCCATGAAGGCAACATGCAAGGGGTGCCCGCAGTTATCGACAAAGATCACTTCTCATCCTTGCTCGCACGAGACTTGGGTGCTCACGCACTCATCATCAGCACCGAAGCAGATGCTATTTACCGTGGGTATGGCACCGACAACGCTGAACCCATGCCCAAATTGACCGTTCAACAAGCACGGGAACTCCACGTAGCGGGTGAATTCCCCAAGGGTTCCATGGGGCCGAAAGTTGAGGCTCTGTGTCAGTTTGCCGAACATTCACCCAACGGCACCTCCATCTTGTGTTCGCCAGGAAATGTTCTGCAAGCGCTTCGGGGTGAACACGGCACCACCATCACAGCGAAGTAACCGTTGAAGAAAAAGAATCATGTTCTTATGGTTCCAGTGCTTGGGATACACCATGAAGACCCCCCTCGTTGCCGAAGCCCACTGTGATGCTCCCTGTGGAGTGTACGACCCCGCCAGCGCCCGAATCGCTGCCGAAGCCGTCCAATCCATGACCAAGAAGATGCTGGCCATGACCTGTCCTGACACCTCTGACGGCGTCGCTATGGCCGCCTACATGAACACCATGGCCCGCTATGCAGCGGTGAAGGAAGAAGAAGCACAGAAGTGCAAAGACGAGCTTCTCGTATTGTGGACGGATTTCTTCAAGCCCCAGCACCTCGAGTCGAATCCTGACCTTCACGACACCTTTTGGCACGCAGCAAAACTCTGCTCTGCGTGCAAGGTTGAAGTGTCTGCCAACCATGCCCAAGAACTCATGGACGCCTGCGAGGCCATACACGAGATGTTCTGGGCTGCAAAAGGCCGAGAAGTCCCTTGGATTCGAGCCTCTTGAGGCCTGTTCATGACCGAACGCTTGGATGTGCGCATCCAAGGCGACAGCATGTGGCCGACCTTTGTTGACGGCCAAGTCTTGTCCTTCCTTGAAGTCGATAGCCAAACCCTGCTTGGGCAAGGGGATGTCGTGCTCGCTTATCATCCGTTGAAGGACAACGTGATGGTGGTCAAACGCATTCTGAGGGTGGAGTCCGATGGCCGATTTTTCCTGGTTGGTGACCAGACCGACCCAACAGCGACCGAAGATTCACACAACTTTGGTCCCGTGGCGCGTCAGAACATCCTCGCAAAATGGGAAGCGTGAGTATGGCGGGCCTGACGGGGTTCGAACCCGCGACCGACGGATTAAGAGTCCGTCGCTCTACCTGACTAAGCTACAGGCCCACTTCGGCCTTCTGCCTCGTCTATTTAATGCTTCACGCAAAGCGGATTTGAAATCACATCAATCGCTCTTTTCCAGAATGGAAACGCCCTCGTCCGACGCAAGCACCACCACGTCGCACATGTTGTTGAAGAGCCCAACTTGAACAACGCCTGCAAGGTTGAGCAATGTTCGCTCGGATGCTTCCGGGTCGCTGAGGCTTGGACCTGTGTGCGCATCAGCGATGTAATTCCCGTTATCGGTTGTCAGCAAGCCCTCGCTTATTGCCCGCATCACCACGGTGCAGCCAAGCGTTTTCTCGATGGCTCGTTTGGTTGTGTTGTAGGAAAACGGCGTGACTTCGATGGGAAGGGGGAAGGCGCCGAGGACGTCAACTTGCTTGCGTTCATCAGCAACAACGACCATTCTGGCGGATGATTGAGCGACCACCTTTTCACGCAACAGCGCTGCACCGCCACCTTTGATGAGTTGGAAGTCGGGGTCAAACTCATCCGTGCCGTCGATCACGACGTCCAATCCATCGAGGTCGTCAAGATCAGCAAGCGGTATGCCGACCTCCATGGCGAGGTCTCTGGTCGCAATTGACGTTGGAACGCCGATGATGTCAAGGCCATCCTCTCGAACTCGGCGACCCAATTCGAGGATGGTGTACTTCACCGTTGAACCTGTCCCAAGCCCAACCTTCATGCCCGATTCAACATATGAACAGGCGGCAATTCCGGCTTCCCCCTTGAGCGCTTCAACATCCATGCCCATTCCTGGTCCACCCCATCTATTGACTTTCTCACCTGAGTGGTCCATGGCGAAAAGTCCCAACCCTTTAGACCTTGAAGCGTGCGTAGTCCAAACATGAGGCCACGTGCTCGCTGTGCATCTTTGGCGGTCGGCATCGTTCTGCTGTTCCTCATTTCACTCATGCCCCTGAGCCACGATGCTCCCCATTCCCTCGAAGGAGATGAGCCCTACAAGGAAACCACGCCCTTGGGACAGGCTGAGAAACTCACCATCGGTTCGTGGCCAGACGGTGCTAATCAGCGTGTGGGAGTCAGCGTTCCGAACGGTCATTCCATCAAAGCCTTGGACCTCGATATCAGTGCGGCAACATTGACCACTTCCATGGCCTCCACATTAACGGATGTTGGCGACTTTGACGGCAACGCTGTCTATGACGGAATGGATGTAAACAAATCCTCACTTCAAATATTGCCCCAAGATTGGCGCTATGATTTTGAGACCGGCACGTGGGCGCCAGAATGGACGCGTTCAGGTTCTTCCAACTGGGCCATTCAAGCGGACACGCGGCTTCAGGGCGCCCAACTTGCGAAGGCGGGTACCATCACCCACAACCAAGAATCGAGCATGACCCTCGATGTGTCCCAACTCCCGGCCTCGACGGGGACCTTCAGGTACAGCGTTTCCTCGGAGGGGGGTTTCGATTATCTCATCTTCTGCATCGATAACCCCAACTGCAGCAGGTACAGCGGTTACACCCAACGTTGGTCGGGTACGGTGAACAACGGATTGCAACAGTTCACCATTCCTGCAACGGCCCAAACACTCACGTGGAAATACACCAAAGACGGAAGCGTCAACTCCGGGTCGGATACGGCGTGGGTGGACGACATCGTCATCACGCCATCCGGTGGTTCGGGGAGTGGAGAAGGAAACTGGACATCCGATGTGTTCGGCCCCTCGTTGCTCAATCGGGGAGAGAACCTCATGCACGGTTTGCTCCATATGGACGCCATGGTCTACCCTGGCTCCGTGTTTGAATGGCAGGTCATTGACGCAACCACCAACGTTCCCGTCCCGGGTTTTGAGCGACTGACCTCAACGTGGGCTGATCTGGGGATGATCGATTGGCACGCACACCCCCTCCTTCGGTTCAAGGTCCACATGAAGGAAGCGGCCGACGGCGGCACCTCTGAAATCCGAAGTTGGTCGCTGAACGGTCATCTCGACAAGCATTTCCAAACCGACCCCACCAGTGAAGGGTGGACCATTCAAGGAGGGAGCTGGGCCAACGGTGCCATCACGAGTTCAAACGCCGTTCTCTCCGAGACGTACCATGTTCGAGCGGGTTTTTCAGCCGTCAGCGTGAACAGCACCCATTCGGGTGGCGGACAATTACAATTCACGACCGATTCAGGCCTGTCGTGGACCGATGTAGCAGCGGTGGACCGTGTTTCGCTCGGCATGCCCGCACACATGTTCCAACTGCGGATGATCAATGCAACAGGCGGTGGCACGTTCACGTGGGAATCGGTTGAACTGGAATTGATTCGAACATCGTTGCCTGATGGATTGCGGTTTGATGTGGGTCTCGACGGTGCAAACGAATGGTCCATGGACCGGCCAGGAAACGGTGCCTTCGGTTTGCAAAACACCCTTGTGACCGATGACCTTTGGGTCATTCGAGCCATCGCCCCGGCCAACACGGCCTCACTCGAGATTGCAGTACCAACGCAAGGTGTCCATGCGTTCTCCTTCGCTGTGGCCTCGCCGACCGGCAGCATTGCAAGTCCATTCTTGGCCATGGCGGTCAATGGACAAGACATCCTGAGTCGGACCCTTTCAAACATCGATGATTTGACCGTGGTTTCGCTCGATGATTCGGATTTGACCTCCCTGAACAATGCGCTGGCACAGGCTTCGAACAACCACGGACCAACCGGGCTGCCCATGGCCACCGTGGAGGTGCGTATTGGCTCCTCTCTCACCACAGGCGACCTCTTGTTTGGCGGTGTTTTTGCTCCCTACGACGCTGACTTAACCATCGAACTGAACGCCGGTCACCCCCTTGTAATGGGGCTGAACCATGCGATTTCTTCCGCAGTTCCAAAATCCGGTCAGCGAACGGTGAACCTGCCCGTTCGCTTGGACGCCACAGGTTCGGTTTATGTCACGGTGAACGATGTCCAGTCCCAGGCATCTGTAGAGGCGATTGACCTGGAGGTGCACAACGTGAGCGACACCTTCGTCCCCGGCATGCATTGGATTGAATCCGTCGGAACCTTCGATTTCTCACCAATTGGCATCTCCGATGCGCTCAGCCATGCTACACAATCCGGCTGGCAGGTTGAACTCCACCTCTCAGGCTCCCAGCAGCAATCAAAACTCCGATGTCCAATCGCTTCGCTGCCCATCACGTCCACTTCGCTGTCAGCATGCACGGCCTCTGGAACCGCACTGTTGTGGTTTGATGAGGGTACGGCGGGTTCGATTTCCGCTGTGGGCTCGGGAGAGTTCCTCGAGTTGCGCCATCATTTCCGATTCCCGGACGGATGGGATGATGAATCGTCTGCAACGCTTTCGGTCAGTTTGATTTCGTCTTCTGGACCGCTGCTCCCCGTCTCTCAGGTCTTCGGTCTCGGGTTCGACCAAGGGGTTGAAAACGACATTGAGGTCAAATCCTGGTCCGTACTCTCCAGTGGCGATATCCGTTCGGATGCAGCCTATCCATACCTTCGGGGCGGCGAGGTGGTTCACCTCGAGGTGGTTCTCGGCTTCGAAAACACCACGGAAGGCGTGCCGCGGTCAGGCCAAGCCCTTGTCCGTTTCCTTGTTGACGGGAATGAATACGCCACCACTACGTTGCTCAACCACGGGGTGGCCTTGTTCCCTTACACGGTTCCGCAAGGACGGCCCTCGCTCGATTTGGGCGTTGAGGTGGTGCCTTTGCGAGGACAAGATGTGGTGAGCAACCTACCTTCAAGCCTGACCTTCTTGTTCGACAACGTTCCTCCTACCCTCATTGACCGTTCGGTCGAGCGGTTTGACAGCCGGGACATCAGTCCAAGGACGCCATTGGTCTTCACGATCGCTGATCGACCCCATTTGCCAACCCATGCAGACGTCTACCTGTGGCAATCATGGAAGGACGATACGAACGGCAACGGCGTTATGGACGCCGATGAAGTTGTCAAATCCGAATTGGAACTGCCCGACAACCTCTCCACGCTGATGGGTGAGTACAGCTTGACGCTGGACTCAAGCGCCGCCGAGGAAGGGGACTATTTTGTCGGTTGGGTGGAGATCGCCGACAGCGCCGGGCACATCATGGAGGGTGGAGGGCTGCTCTCCGAACCGATGTTCCACGTGCAACTTAACGCCAACGGCGCACCCTCACTTGGGGCCTCATCGCTTGGATGGCCCAACGGGGAGGTATCGCCTTGGCTCCATCCTCACGAATGGTACCAACTTCGGGTTCCCGTCTTTGAACAAAACGGCATTTTTGATTTGGCCGAGGTTGAACTCAAATTAGCGGCGAACACTCCAAATCCGTCGGTGATACAATGGAATCAAAGCACGAATATCTGTGCCTCGTTGGACCCGTATGTGGAGGTTGAATCGTGCACCCTCGTTCCTGCTGAGGCCGACGATTTGTTTTCAAGAAACGGTGAATTTGTCGTTAATTTCTCCGTTGAGTGGGGGTACGACCCCGACACATCCGTTGAGCGTATTCCCGAAATTTCCCTTCTTGACCAGTCTGGTCAATCAAACCGGTTCATGCTCGAGCCCCTCCGGTGGCGCTTCTCCGGCGAACTTTCGATTGATGCCGAATCCATCCGGATTGCACTGCCAGGCGAATCAGAGGATGATTTGGGCTATTGGGTTCAGCCCCGCACCACCTTTGACGTTCACGGCGACCTCGTTTGGCACCGTACGGGCACACGACCGAGTCAATCCCTCGATGTTGAGTTGACCCTTGGTGAAAACAACCTCGAGGCCAAGGTCGTGAACGGCAGTTTCTCGGGCAGTATCCTCGCTCCACTGCTCGATGGTACCTACGGTTTGTTTGGCGACCTCCGAGATGCTCCGAACGGTGCAGTCTATAGAGGAGATGATGCTGCCTTTGTTTGGTTCATTGTTGACAACGTAGCTCCTCGCGTGGCTGCGGTTGACCGTCCGGGTTTCAACAACATGCTTTCAGAAGACATGTGGCGGGGTCTTCAGTTTGAACTTCGCCTTGATGAAAACGCTCGCCTGGATGCGGACTCGCTTCGACTGCATTGGTCACTCAACGAAGCCGGGCTCGGTTTGAATTCGTATGTCTTTGACAACGGAAGCCTGCCGCTTGAGATCCTTGGTGAGCGAACCAACGGGGATTCCATACCTGTGCGCTGTTCGTTGGACTTGGATGCGCTCATGCTCCCCGCCTTCAGAACCAAGGCGGTTGAACTCCGCATTTGGGTGACGGGTGCTGATGAAGCCGGTCTCACCATCGATTCCATTTTCAACGATCTCGATGCGCCGCTGCGGGTTTGGAATCTCGAACAACGCGTGCCTGTTTACGAACTCTCGGATGTTGACTTGAAGCCTTCAAGCGATATCCATCAAGGTGATCTGGTGGAGGTTTCTGCCCTCCTCACCAACAGCGGTCTGGCCGACGGTGAAGCCAACATGGTGCTTGAGCAGGTTGAATCCAGCGGTGCCAGAACTCGATTGGATGCGAGGGTTGTAGACATCCAATCCGGCGAACAGATGATTTACCAGTACCTCTGGAAACCTGGGCGGGATGGTTCTCAGTGGCTGGAATTGAGCATTGTCAACGGCCCAAATTCCCAATCGGCCACGGTGTTGGTTGAAGAGCCCCGTTCGGATGGTGTCCTCGGCACCATCAGTACCATCAATCCCGTTTTGCTCACGGTGGTCGGCCTCCTGACGGCAGGCCTCATCGGCCTTCTGGTCGTTGGCCTGCGCAGGGAGGATGTACCCATCACCAAACAACCCCCCAGCTTGACGCCTCCAGCCCGTGGGCAACCAGCCCCTGCACAAGAAGCAGCAGGGCCCTACGGTGCGCCTCGGGACGCTTCCTCTCCTGGCGAAAACCCCTACCAGTGACGTCGTGGGTTTGTGGGTCGCATTGAAATGCGAGCGGTTCGCACGCACATTTGGAGGGAGTAGGAGGACCGCTGACAGAGTTCGACTCTGAGGAAAGTCCCCTCTCCGTAGTGCAGGCGGCTACCAGAAGGAAGCAAACAGAAATGGTTGGGTTCAGGCTGCAGAAACGAACGATGCAAGGTGTGTACAATGACGTTGAAAGACCGAGGTTGCCTTGTGGTCGATGAGACGAGCCACCCCGCCGGAGCAAGTCCAAACCGTCCTGTTGACTCGGCACGACGAGGGACAGGTAGGATGCACAGTTGAATGCGGTCACCGAAAGGTAACAGAAAGGGGCTTACTCCCTACTCCCTCCTCCTCAGGGCTCTGCGCTACCGGGCAGGACCGCATCCATTGGTTTCATCACAGATGCATCGCTCATGGCGACGCCCTCTCCGAAATCAATCCACGATGGGTGTCCGTTCACCTTTGCTCGAGCAGTATGCTCTGCGGTGATGATCGCTGGCAATAGGAACGTGCTTGTGATGAAGGCGAAGATGATGAGAAGGCACATGAGCATGAAGAAATTCTCCAGACCAGGGAAGGCGGCGAGGAAGCCCGCAGCGATGCCAGAAACCGTTGTGATGGTGGTCTCAAAAATGGTCTGGCCGGTTTCTTCAATCGCCGAGGCCATGCCGTGGGGTGATTCACCTTCTTCTCGAATACGATGCATGACGTGAATGGAGTCGTCCACGCCAATACCGAACACGATGGTCCCGATCATCGCGGTGAAGATGTTCACGTTCACATCCCCGCTCTGCATCAGTAGCGGTTGCCAAAGAATCACCACGGCCACGGGAATCATGGTGTAGACGCCCAGTCGTGGCGAACGGAACACGAACATGAGAAGAACCGTGAGCACCAGGAGAGTGAGGAGTGTTGTCGTCGATTGGGTACTGTGAATGCCATCGTTGATGTCAAGGGACACCGGGAGTCCCCCTGTGAGGAGCGATGTGCGGGTGTTGAGGAGAGTCGGTCCTTCCGCCAAGATGTCGTCGATTTCGTCTCGCAGGCCACCGGCGACGTTGAGGTTCATGTACCGTTGATTGACGTAGACAATGGCTTTTGTTCCGTCTTCGTTCATCAGCGTTGAACGTACTTCTTCAGAGAGGGTGTCAACGGCGACGTTGACCATGTCTTTTCGGAGGGCCTCACGCTCGGACAGTGGAATCAATGTCCAACCAATGCAGTCAGGGTCCGCCAGGTCCTCACTCTCCCAACACGGGTCGTGTAAAAGATCCCAGAGAGAGCCGTCCCCGATGGTAACGCCTGGCGCCAGGGTGATGGTGGCAGGCACGGCTTTGAGGAAGGTGATGACGCTGGTGGTGTTCGTCTCGTCGGTGTTGTTCACAGCCTGTTCGATGGCGTCGAGCGAGTCAAGGACCGGGAGGTCCCGGATGTTCAGGGTGTTGTTGGTGTTCGGACGCATGGATGCGTCGTAGATGAACAGCGAGGTTTGACCGCTTCCAAACTGCCTGGAATATTCGGCCAGCGAGTTGAGGGATTCAATACCGTCAGGTGCCTCGGACGACCCGGTAATGGGCTTGTTGAGTTCGTCCATGTTGGCAACACCGTAAGCGGTGATGGAACCGGCCAGCAGCATGATGATCAGGAAGCCATTGATTGGAGCTTGGCCGATGTTTTTCCAGACGCTGGGGTTGCTACGTTTGTGGAACTTGAGGAGCCAAGCGAGAGTTGGTACGAGAACGATGCTCAGAACGAGGGTGGATGAAATGCCGATGACGAGGGTAATCCCCACCGACCGAATCGGAGCAATCGGGACAATGAGCGGTGCAATGAGCACGGAAAATCCGACGATGGTCGTCATGGCGGACAGGAAGACGGCCACGCCCGTTGAACGGGTCATCTCCATTACGCATGATTTGTAAAACTCAATGTCCCAAAGATCCGGGACGGCACCTGCAGGTTCACCCCGCTTCCTCCGTCGTTCGTTCTCGTCATGCGCCTTGTCGATTCCTTTCCGCCTGACCTCTTCGATTCTGTTGACCATGTGCAGCGCATAGTCCACACCTAAACCGATCAAGATGGGGAAGGTGGCGACGATCATTGGCGTCAGTGTGATGTCCATGATGACCGATGATCCAAACGTGATGGCCAGCGCCATCATGATGGGTGTGCCCGTGATGATGACCACCTTGGCGGAACGGTGCAATGCCGTGATCACCAAGACGGTGAACAACACCGACCAGGGCAGGATCATGAGGAGGTCCTCGTAAATAGCGTCCGATATGTCTTCGAGGACCTTCGTCAAGCCCGTGACGGTGATGGTGTCCGTGTTTCTGTATTCGGCCGGCCGATTATCGATGATGTCCTGGAAGTGATTGAGCAATTCGGAATAATCCGCCCAATCCCCGGTCACGGAAGGGTCGTGATGCATACCGACAAGGATGGCGGTGGTGTCCCATATGCCGTCGCCGTCCATGTCGTTGGTGTAGTTTCCATCGCCGTCGCTGTCAACGGTAGGGTCCATGTCGTTGGTGTCCCGGCTCAACTCCGCAAATAAGCCGGGTGCGCTCTCAATGATCTGGTCGATGCGGTCTTGACTGGGAATGGCATATTCACCGCCTTCAGGCAATTGTTCGCAATCCAAAGCAATGGGTAAGCGGTTGTTTACTCCGTGGACACAGAGTGAATTGTTGAACCGACCGTCAGCTGAGTTGATCTCTTTGATGACCTGCGCCGGAGATAGAATCCAAAGCACACCGTCGTTTCTGCCGTGGTCGGTTTTGTCAAAGTCCATGCCACGACTGGTTGAATCGCCACCGATGTTCCGGTCGTCACCCTCCAGCCAACTGATTTCGTTGAGCACAATCTCATCGGTGATGTTGGTGGTGTCGTTGGGATTGTTGGCGTTCGGGGTCGTGATGTATATCACGGCGATGTCCGTGGACCACTCTGTACGTACTTCGAGCAAAAGGTCCGTTGAGGGTGCACCATCCGGAAGGAAAATCTCCACGTCATCATCGATTTGATTTTGAAAGGCCATGCCCTGAACGGCAAAGATTGAACTCACGACAAGGAACAGGGTCAAAACGGTGCCCGGTGAGGTCAGCACAGTGTCGTAGATTTGACTCAATCGGTCATTGAAGGTGGCTTTCATCGAGGCGGCGGTTCGGTCAAGAGCATGGCGCAAGGCATCCAGGGCTGAAGCCTCGCTGTCCATGGTCAATCGAGTCGGTGGTGGGTCAAGAAGCATTCCGCTCGTTGCGGACAAAAACCCTCGTCTTAACAGGCATCAAAGGCTTCAATCAGGTATCTGGTGAGCGGGCTGGTCCAGGCGAGTTCCGAAATGCCTTCCTCACCCTCGACGGCATAGGTTCGTATCACATCCCGCACCCGTACGTTGCCGTCCGAGGAACGGGCGAGAATCATGGCGGCCTTCACCGGTTTGCCGGTTCCGTGCGGATCGTAGACCGTGTCCAACGCCTCTTCAAGGAACCATTCCGCCTTTCCGCCCGGTTCGCCCTCGTAGGTCTTCTTGGGCTTCTTTGCGCCGAATAGACCTCCTGTTTTGGGCTTGGAAGGGGCTGGGTTCGACTTCTTAGGAGCTGCTTTGGTCGAGGCGGCAGCCTTTCCGGTTTTCTTTTTCTTTTCGGCCTTCGGAGCCTCAGTCTTTGGCGCCTTTGCTGCTTCCTCTTTTGCACGCTCCACCGCCTTCTTTGCATCAGAAAGTTGGTCTTCCAAATCTTGAATCTTGTCGCGATAGGATGCAGAGAGGTGCATCAGGGAACTTCGCATGGCGGCTTCGAGTTGGATGGTCAAGACTTCAGTGGAAGCGTCGCTCCATTTTTTCCATTGGAGCATGGCGTTGGCGTGAATATCCGAGCCGCACTTTGGGCAGAAGCTTTTGTTGGGGGGCTGCATGATGGGTATGCGCTGGAGCGCGTCATTGGCGGGGAGAACCAAACCTTGGGAGACCTTGAGCACTTCCAGTGTGGCGTCGCGTCCGAGATTCATGGCCTCAACAAAGGTCTTGTCGTCTTTCTCAAAAGCGCCTGCCTTCTTCAAATCGTTGAGTTTTGACCCTTCGGTTGCCAACTCTACAGCGGCGTCTGCAGCATCGTGGTTCCAAGATGCTGCTTGGAGTGCAGGGGCCACGTCATCGGCTTCGGGTACAGCCACGTCGTGTTCGTCCATGCCATGGCCATCATCTGCAGCCGCTGCAATGCCAAGGGCGATGGGATCGGCGCCGTCTTCGACTTGAGCGATCATGTCGAACTTTTCTGCCATGGAAAGGTCGTCTCGAAGGCGAATAACATCCTTGAGTTGGTTGAGGTCATGCCCGGTAGCGGTGATTGGGCCTTGGGCGGTAAGGTCGTGACCGCAGGACAGACAAAATTTCGCAGTGACTTCAACACCTGCCTCGCAAGTTGGACAGTACACGCCTCCCATGGAGCCTTTACAGAGGTGACACCTTTTGAAGGGTGTGCAGGTATGGTCTTGAAATCGTCAGAATTTCAGTCGTTAGTTTCCCGCCTGTTGGTCAACTGCGCTGCTGGTCAGTTTCAAGATGCTCTCTCGGTCGCAATTGGAAAGAATCGGCGCAAGGCGGGGGCCACGTTCGGCGGCCATGAACAGAGCATAGCACGCTCGGTAGACGTCACGCATGCCGACATCGGCAGCTGCACCCGCCTCCTTGAAGGCCGCCGTGATCCCGTCGGGTGTCCAATCGGTGGTCGAGAGCGATTGGCTGAGATGGTGAAGCACGCCGCGTTGCGCTTCGCTAAGGGCGTTGATCGCGTCCAGGTCCGGTTCGCTGCAGACGTTGACTTTCATTTCCTCTGGGAAGTGGTCGGAAGCGATCCATGCACGCATTCGTCGCAACCGGTCTTCGAGCTCCGGCGTTCGTTCATCAAGCGATCCCGAGGCTTGCAGGCTCGCCCAAACATCGTCGTCGTTGGGTTTGATTTGTGCGAGCAGAGCCATGTGCCTGAAGCTGATGGAGGTCGCTGCGGCAACATCACCTTCGCGAATCGATGCAAGCTCAAGAGCGACCTTGGCGTCCTCGAGTTGCACCAACTTTCGACGGCTGAGGTTCTCATTCTGCATTTCTGCGTCAAAATCCCGTGCGCAGAGCCGTTCGTATTCGTCAGCAAGATTCACCAAACCCATTCCCGTGTCAAATTCTATAGCCTTGCTCGGTTTCGAATTCGCCACCAAGAAACGAAGGATTTCCGGAGGCACCAAGCGCAGCGCTTCCATTGGGCCTACCGTGTTTCCAGAAGACGACGACATCGCACCTTTCCCCTTGAGGCTGATCCACTCATAGGTCAGCGGAGCCGGAGGTTCATGGCCAAACAGCAAGGCGATTTCTTTGCCCGTATCGTACGAGCCTCCGGCTGCGCCGTGGTCTTTACCGAACGGCTCGCACGTGATGTGGTTGAATCCCCATTTCGCCGGCCAGTCCAAGCGCCACGGAAGTTTTCCCTCGCCCTTTTCGATGTTCGAGGAACCATGTTCGCCATGCCGGTCGGTCCAATGCACCAGGGGATAGTCGTAGCCGGTGATGGTCAGGCCGTCAAGCGAACCTTTGGAATCCAAGGGCTGCCAAGGGAACCAATCATCTGAAAGTTCTCGCCCCGAAACCCGTTCAATGATTTCACGAATGGCTCCAGGGTTATCACACGCTATCTTTGCGGCCGAACTGAACTTCCCGCTTCGGTAGGCTTCCAGATTTGGAAGCAAGGTGGGCACCACACCGATTTGGCGAAGTGCCTCGAGGAAGGGGAGGAGAAAATGGTCGCCATAGGTCCATCCCTCGTTGTTGAATCGGTCCCAGTCGGGCTTTCCATGCTCGTCAGGGGCGGGGATGGATCCCAGTTGGTGACCGATGAAATCCTCGTAGCTCTCGTCCAAAAACGGGTAGACTTTACGCAGCGGGTCGGCGTTGTCAACGACAAAGACCAGTTCTGCTTCCATGCCTGCGCGGCGTACGGCACGAGCGATCATGTCGCCCGTCAAGATTTCGCGAAGATGACCGATATGAAATTCCCCGCTGGGGGTAATGCCTGTCGCGACGATGTGCTTCTCGCCACGCTCGGCGAGTCGCTTGGCCATGACGTCGCTCCAGTGCACACGATTCACCTCAAACGGCAACGGCTCGTACCAAACCCCGGAGCGGGACATCGTCGATTTCGTTACGGGTTGTTTTGTTGACCAGGACGATGGCTAAGGTCACTTCCCCACCTGCCGCACGAATGGATTCAATTGTTTTTGACATGGTTTTCCCCGATGAAAGCACATCGTCGATGATGACGACTTTCTTTCCCGCGACCTGTCCGTATTTGTTGGATAGCGAACCGCTTCCCTCGCCTTCGTCGGTGGTTCGGAACACCGTCATGTCGGACTCCAACACCCGTGCCACTTCGTAAGCGAACGCAATACCGTTGATGGAAATACCCACCACGGTGTCGATGTTTTCGTAGCCAACCTCTTCGTCTGCCACATCGGCCATGATGGAACCCACGGCAGCAATGCGTTGGGGGCGGACACCCAGGGTGCGCCAGCCGATGCGGACATCGCTCGGGCGCTCGGTCTCTGCGGTTTCGGAGAGAAGCCAGGTGATGGTGTCTTGAGAAAGCGAGAGTTCATCGGCAATTTGCTGCGTGTTCAACCCTTCCTTCATCAAGTTGGAGGCCAGCGCTTTGAGTTCTTCGATGCTGAGGACCATGTTGCTCATCTCATGCCTGCCGTGGAACGCTCATCAATGCTTTCCTGTATCCTCCCCAAAGGAAAAGTCTTGAAGGGATGGAGACCCGGGGGAAAATCATGGCCGACTTTGATTACGAGAACCTGTTGGAAAGGGCCCGGGAAAACATCCCCGAGGAAATCTCCTCCCGCTCACGATGGAGACTGCCGGCGCCGCAGATCATGATTGAAGGTTCCAACACCATTTTTCGTAATTTTAACGAAGTGGTCTCCATGATGGACCGGGATGAAAACCACGTTTACCAGTACATCCTCAACGAATTGGGTACATCGGGTTCTCGGGACGGGCCACGAGCGCGATTCAAGGGGCGCATTCCACCAAAGCGAATCAAAGGTACCATCGCCAACTATGTCAACACCTACATCAAGTGCAGTCAGTGCAGTGCACCGGATACCCATTTTGTTAAAGAAGACCGCACGACGCTGCTCAAGTGTCAAGCCTGCGGTGCCACCCGGCCGGTCAAACTCTGATCATTCGAGTTTCAGTGTATGCTCTTCGTCCACTTCCCCCGTGACGAGGTGGTGGAAAAGTGCCTCGATGTCCGCCTGCGAAGTGAGGCCGTACCACGTTCCCTCCGGATAGACCACGCAGGTGGGTCCGAACTCGCAGTGGTCCAAACACCCTGATTTTTGGACGCGGATGTTGGCCTTGGTTTCCCCACGCACGCGTTGCTTGATGGTTCGCATCAAATCGATGCTGTCCTTGGCGCCACAGGATGGGCGTGCGGCACCGTCGGCTCGTTGATGGCCGCAGATGAAGGCGTGCCGGATGAACCCGGGCTCGGTTCTTCCCTTGGGGTCCACCGGCACGGTCACACCTCGATGGCGTTGATGGCCTCGGCGAGATCGAGGTCGCGCTGCGTGATGGACGCAGTCTCATGGGTGTAGGTTTCCACCACGGCATACCCCCAGCCAAAATGAAGTTCAGCGTGGTGCTCTTGTGCTTCACAAATCTCGCTCACGGCGTCGATGAACGCCTTGGCTTGAAGAAAATCATCAAACGAATATTCTCGCATCAATCGGCCGTCAACTTCGGTCCACCCTTCCGGATGTTTCATGAGGTCATCCCCACAGGTGTGAATCGTCGTTGCCTTTGGTTTCTTTTTCGACCTTCTCATGGAGTTTCGAGCGTCGCTTCATGTCCTCTCGCTCAAAGGCCAGCAGTTCCTCGTCGTCGATATAGGCAGGGCGTGTGTGGGCGACAAGGACCATCTTCACGATCACGTTTCGTGAGATGAACTCGCAACGCCCGTCCTCGGTCAGCACCTCAAGACTTGATTTGCCTGAAGAAATCAGTCGTCCTCGAACATAGGCGTCTTCGGGATTTGCAAAGGCTTGTGCGTCCATGTGAATTTCAACGAAGTCGTCCCTTCGCAGCCCTTGGCGGCGTTCGAGCAGGTCGCCGTTGTGAACGGATTTCAGCCCTTCCAATTCTGGGGACCCCATGTCTTCCCACATCGATTTGGCCCAGTCGGGAAGGTCAACGGATTTCTTCTTCGCCATGCCATGACCAATCGGCGAGCGTACATGAACCTCACCTTTGTCCTTCCAACCTCTGTTTGGACGGGATACTTCATCAATGGACGACGATGGGGCACAACTGAGGAACGGGCATGAAGGTCTCCTGGCGTACCCTTGGCACCGTTTTGTTGGAGGATGAACTCCTCGACAAAGCCTTCTCCCGTGCCAAGAAAGCAGCGGACCGTGTTGACGACCCCGACCGCGTGTTCCGGGTGCGCAAGCAGATGACGCGAATGGTACAAACGGCGGCGGACATCATCGCAACGGAGTTTCAAGAGTTGGTAGCAGCGTGGCCTTCGCTGGACCAATCGCCTCAATTCGATGTCGCGATGATCGATGCCTGTGTTGGTTGTGATGAGTACCGGAAAAATTTGGCCACGCTGCAGTGGGCATCAAATCAGGTGCTTCGTATCGCTTCACAGAATGCGAAAAAAATCATCCGAACAGGTCGCACCGACCTGATGCACGATGCCCGTCGAGAAGCCTACGGTCGCATTTCTTCCATCATGCGGCAAGTTGGTCCTTCGCTGACGTGGTTGAGCGAAGCCCGTGAAACGCTCAAGCGACTCCCAAAGGTCGACCCAGTTTCACCCTGCATCGTGGTCTGCGGTGCACCCAACGTGGGGAAATCTGCGTTCATCTCGGCCCTGAGTACCGGAAACATGGAAGTCAATCTCTACCCCTTCACCACCAAGCAAATCCACGTGGGCCATTTTACACATCGTCGCCTTCAGTACCAGATGGTCGATACGCCGGGGTTGCTTGACCGCCCCATGGAGCAGCGAAACCACATTGAGATGCAAGCCATCGCAGCACTGGAAAATGTGGGCTCACTCGTCCTTTTTCTCGTCGACGAAAGTGAATCATGCGGGACGCCTTATGAGGAGCAGATGAACCTGCTCGAAGAGGTGCAAACGCTGCTTCCCGAGACCGATTTGATGCTGGTCAGCTCGAAGGCTGATTTGATTGAGCCACGCCTGTCCATGTGGGATGAGGTTGAGGCGGAGGAGACGGCTTGGCGAGGGGAAGGAAGTGAAGGCGAGCCCGAACTTCCATTGCTCATCGATGCTGAGGGCCGCATCTGCATTTCAGCGACAGAAAACGTCGGTCTCGACGCCATGCGGTTGGAAATCGTGCGGAGGGTCAAGGCTGCGAGACCAAACAACCCCATGGAACTGCCCGAGGGTTGGTACCGCCAAGACGTGTGATCACATCGTTTCAATGGGGACAACGCCAAGTCCGACCATGCCGTCTCGAAGGGTGGTCCTTGCGAGTTCAGACACGGCGAAATAGAACGGATTGACGACGCCATCGTTGATGATGTAGCAGTCTCTATAGAACGAGTTGTAGGCCGTTGACAGTCGGAGCAGATACTCGGCAAAGAGGTTGGGGCGGTGCTCACGAACCACCTTGGCCAGACGGTCATCGTGCACCGCCAGCATGCGAAGGAGTTGGACCAATCCAGGAGGCATGCTGTCGCTTGAAGGTGCGGGTCCATCGTAGGTGCCGGCGAAGGATGGGTCGGTTTCGACGACCTTTCGCTTGATGGAACAAGCACGGGTGTGGCTGTACATGATGAACGGAGCAGAACCGGCTTCGAAACTCAAGGCGTCCTCCCATCGGAAGGTGAAGCCTTTCTCGGGACTCACGCTGATGATGTTGAATCGAACCGCCGACGTACCGACGGCCTCGGCGATGGTCGCCATGGTTTCGTCGTCAAGGTCGGGTCGTCGTTCTTTGAGCACCTCAACGGCATGGGCCTGGGCTTCCTCAAGGAGGTCGTCCATGAACACCACGTTGCCTCGACGGGTCGACATCTTGCCCTCGGGGAGTTTGATGAAGGAATAGAACATGACTTCGGGCCGCCGCTGGCCGAGTTCTTCAAGCGTGAGCCCCACCTGTTGGGCTTGCAACTTGTGGTCTTCACCCAAGACATTGATGAGTTCATTGCATTGCGTCCATTTCCACTCGTGATAGGCGATGTCTCTGGTGGCGTACAGGGAAGAACCGTCCCCTCGTCGATAGAAGAATTCTGTTTTCCCTTTGAGTCCCCGCTGGCCGAGATCCAAAAACTGCGCACCGTTTTCGGCGATGCCGTTGATCTCAAGCTCGCCCAGGGTCGCCATCAGCCGACCAACATCACCATTGGTGACAAAGACCGACTCTTTGGTAAACCGGTCAAAGTGGATTCCAAGGCGTCCAAGGGTTTCCAACATGCCGTCAAGCACGGGCTGATAGGCGTTCTGAAACGATGCAAGAACGGCTTCATCTCCGTGCTCGCTGGCGTGAACAAGTTCACCGATGGCCTGTTCAATACGTGCACTCTTCTGGCTTTCTTTGCGGAGGAGTTGGGCCGCTTGGTACCATCGCACCCGTTCGTGGTCAGCCTTGTGGGACCACTTCGGATTGGCGGGTTCGCGCTGCTCGAGCAGTCCTTCAACTTCCTCGGCGCTCATGTTGTCAAGGGCCCACGCAAGGACGGCAACCTGCTTTCCCATGTCGTCCACATAATACTCAGCAGTGACGCTGTCGCCCCACAATCGATGGAGGCGCACGAGTGTGTCACCCAGAATGGCGTTTCGTGCCCGCCCCACGTGGAAGGGTCCGTTCGGGTTGGCCGAGGTGTGTTCGATAAGGACCTCTCGGCGTCCATCGTTTGCACCGAGGCGCACACCTTCGTTGAGCAATCGGTTCGCCAGCCAGGCAGGGTCGGCTCGAACGTTCAGATAGCCGTTGACGGCGTTGACCTCAAGGATGGCCTCATGCTTGGCCATGGCGGCTTTGATGTTCTCTGCAATCACCGTTGGAGCCATGCCGAGGGCCTTTGCAAATGGAAAACACGGGAGGGAAAGGTCGCCCTGGTCGGCTTCTTTCGCAGGCTGAAGCATCCGCTCGACGAGGCCCGAATCGACGCCAAGTGTTTCGAGGGCCTCCTCGACGAGGTGTTGTATCTCTGCTTTGAGCAACTCCATGGTTTCACCTCACATCATTGGATAGCGAAGAATAGCAGCAAGGCCACCAAAGCCTTGCATTAGTTGTGAACCCTCTTCTGTGTCCACTGAAATGTATGTAATTTGTGAATTACTTGCTTCGGCCATCTGCCCAAGTGAATCAATGATGGAATGGCTGGCCTGTTCGCGAATCGAATCTCCGGATGCACCACAGGAGGGACATGCGGGCAATTCTTGCTGAAGCGAGAGTCGTTCTTCCCACTTCGCATCGGTGCCATGTTTGCATTTTTTGCACAACAATTCCACGATGTTTCCGCGAAGCCCCTCTGAGATCAGCAACGTATCCACAGCACCTTGGTTCAGCGCCTGCTCGATCATCATCTCACCGTAGGTGGCTTTCGGGTGCGGGCGAATCAACTCCTCGAGGAATCGGTTCATGATTTGACGCTCGGCGTCCAATTCAATTTCGCCCATTAACTGGCCGGCGTTTTCAACCAGTTCCCGGACGCCCGATTCGTTTGAGTAGCCAACATCAAAGGTCGTTTTCGCAATTTTTTTCGTGATTTCGTGGTGGAAATATTCGTTCTTCACAACGAAGTCTTTGGTCGCTCCCGGTCCACCGATGATGACGGCTTGGATGTTCTCAAGATGAGGCAGCCAATAGGAGCAGGCGTGCTCTGTTGCACGCTTGAAGAAATTGTGCGCAGCCTCCTCAATGAGCCGCTCAAAACGTTGGGCCGACTGACCACCTTGGCGGTGTTTGCCCATGATGTTGGAGACGAGGTGCTCTTGAACGTGGATGCGCTTTCCGGTAGCAATACCGTAGGCTGCTTCGGCTCGGTCAATCACGAAGAGGGCGTAGGACTTCTTGTCGACCAGCATTTCCTCAAGTTGGGTCACTTCGAATCGAGAATCACAGCGGTATCGGAAGGAGACGAGGGATTGCGGGGGGTCGTCGACCACGATGTTGACCATCCGGCTTTTGTTGTTGCCAATGATGATGGAGCCAACGAAGATGGCAAGACCGTTTTCACCGGGGGTCTTGAACCGAGAAAGCGTCGAGATGGCCGATTCAATGGCGCCTTGGACGTTTTTCCGTGTCCCTTTTGATTTGATGTTGGCCGCTTGACCGTGTTCGTTTTGGAGCATCGAACGTGCGTCGGAGATTTGCCGGTCCGGTGGAATGATGAGCGTTACCAATTCCGTTCCGAAGCCCTTCATTTCCCGAAGTTCTTCGAGGGCCAGTTTCAGGCGCAGACGGCGCGCTGACAACTTGGCATCGTCTGACATGGTCTTCCCCTTTTGTCCGGCTGTGGCAGGGCACTTCAAGTCTCCCACCAAACATGGTGTTTCCACGCGCCGTGGTTTGGGTGAAGGGATAGGATGAAAGCATGCCAGCAACCCACACAAACCATGAGCCCAACGCATGTCGTGGCCCTCGGAGGAAGTCTGCTTCGTCCCGAAGAGGCGGCCGCACGAACGATGTGGATGGGGCATTTGCGCCAATTGGTGGTTCATCTGGAAGGCAACGGACGGCGAGTTGGCTTGGTTGTTGGTGGAGGCTTGCCGGCACGAGAGGGCATTGCTCTGGTGAGGGAAATCATCACCGACCGGCACAAACTTGACCAAATCGGCATCGCAGGCACTCGCTTGAACGCCACGGTTCTGCAACAGCTTCTGTTGGACATCGGTTGCGATGTCGCACCTGTTGTTCCTCACACCATTGACGAGGCACGTGGTTTGCTTGAACACCATCACATCGTGGTCATGGGCGGTACTGTCCCCGGCCATACCACCGATACTGTGGCGGTGAAATTGGCCGCAGCGGTTCATGCTCGACACTGCATCATTGCCACGAATGTGGCCCATGTGTACACCAAAGACCCACGGCATCATGAGGACGCCGAGGCCTTGACCGACATGACGCTCGAGCAACTTGGCGAGATTGTTGGCGTAGGTACACCGCTTGAGCCAGGAGCATCGACCGTTGTTGACCCCGTGGCCGTTGGTGTGGCCATCGAAGCAGGATTGGACTTGGCGGTGCTCGACGGAAGAAATATTCGAACACTCGACGACGCCCTCGAGGGCAAGCTCTTCGAAGGTACGATCATCAAAGCATGAGGTGTTGGCATGGTGGATGCAAAGAAAGTGAAAGACATGGTCGCCAAGAAGTCAAGTCAATTCGTCGGCAACATTGCCGGCGGGGGAAAAGTTCCTCCGCACAAGCACTGCCGAATTTGCCATGAACCCATCTCGGTCAAAGTTGAGCTTCGTGTGTGCAAGCAGCAGGCCTGCATCGAGCAGAACGAGAAAGACGAAAAGAACCAGAAGACGGTTCGCATCGCCATGTTTGTGTTCTTCGGCTTGTTTGCCGTTCCCTATGTCCTCGCGCTTGCGGCGAGACTGATGGGATGATCAATCCAGGCCAAATTCCCGAACGAGCAGCAGGCGCAAAAAGCGTTGTGCGCTTTGAAGCACAAGTCCAGTAGCCATCAGCGAAAGGCCGAGCAAGCCAATCCATACCGCCGAGATTCCCGAACCGATGATGCTGTCGATTTGCAGCGTGAGGTCCTGCGCTGTTCGCATCCCCATGGCCGCTCCCGTGGCGAGAAGACCGAGACCGGGAACGCCGAGGACGAGGAGTGGTTTCTTTTGGGAGAGGGACAACACGGCCCATGTCATCACGGTGAACCCGTGGGAGACAGCGGTGAAGTTGGAGCCCTTGGGGACATCGTAGCGAATCACAGTGGGAACTTCGAGCACGCTGAGTTGCTTTTCGTGAGCGTCCTCGAGCATTTCGAGGGAAAGCTCCATGCCCTCCGAATCAAAACGAAGTCGCTCGAGTGCGGTACGCGAAAAGGCACGGAATCCGGATTGCGTGTCTCGAATGCCGAGGTCACTTGAGAGGTTTGAAGCCGCAGTGATGACTTTGATGCCCAAACGGCGATAGGCAGGCATGTCGGTGCCGCCGCCGCCATCGACAAAGCGGGAGCCGATGGCGAAATCGGCTTCGCCGGCGAGGATTGGAGCCAGGAGTTTGGGAATATCGCTCGTTTCATGTTGACCGTCCGAGTCCAGGAGAACCAGCGCATCGGCGTCCATCTCGGCAGCACGGAGAAACAGGGTCTTGAGTGCGCCGCCGTAGCCGCGGTTGACGCGATGCCGAATCACGGTTGCACCGCATGCTTCGGCAATACGGGCGGATGCGTCTGAGGAACCGTCATCGATGCAGATGACTTCATCCACGTGCCGGAGCGCTCGGGTCACGACCGAGCCGATGGTCTCTTCCTCGTTGTACATCGGCATGCCTGCGACGATGTGATGTTTCGCCCCACTGCGGGGCATCTCACCTTCAGGCATACCCCTCCGTCGGCGAGGTTCTATATATGCCTGTTTAAAAATATACGATGAAGTGATAGAAAGGCCGAGCGAATGACCGTGGCCAGCCGCACGACGTTGTACTTCTCTGAGAGAAGGAACTGCACGATTCGCCATGGAGGCTTCAGTCGTGGAGTTGCGTGACGGTGGTCACTGCACGCTCGCCGGACAGCACCTTTTGCAGGGCCCCCATTGAGATCACCAACGGGACATAGGCCTGCCCGTCGCTGGTCATGTAGGTGCTGCAGTCTGCGAAGGCCGCCGTGTTGATGGAGAGTTTGAGTGCCCCACCGGCATTGCTTCGGCGAACATAGCCCACCAAGATGTTGTTGTCCACCGTTTCCGTGGTCGTTTTGGTTTCAGATTTCTTCATGTTTTCACCTCCCCTGAGGCTGATTCCTCAGGAACAGAACGATTCACATCAACCGTCTTGAAGCCCTCGCTTGGTTGCCGTGGGAGAACCATGCTCCTTATACGAGCGGTTTTGCTCGGGATGCCATGCGAGCCTTGGTGACCGGTGGTGCGGGCTTTATTGGGTCGCACCTGATTGACCGACTCGTCGGTCGAGGCGACAGTGTCGTTGTCATCGATAACCTCTCGAGTGGTCATGTCTCGTTTATCCAGCAGCACATCAATGCTGGCGACGTGACGCTCGTGGAAGGCGATATCTGCAACCCCGACGATGTTGACAAGGCCATGGCTCTGGACATCGACTGCGTGTTTCATCTCGCTGCGAACCCTGACATTCGTCTGGGCACGCGCATCACCGACACCGACCTCAAGCAGGGCACGGTCGCTACATACAACATCCTCGAAGCGATGCGCTTGAACGGGGTCGAGAAGATCGCCTTTGCCTCCAGTTCCGTTGTGTACGGTGAGAACGCTCCGATGCCGACCCCCGAAGACCACGGCCCCTGCATGCCCATTTCTCTGTACGGCGCCAGCAAACAAGCCGGCGAAGGGCTCATCAGCAGTTGGGTCGGTACCTTCGGACTCCAAGCCTGGATTTTCCGTTTTGCCAACATCATCGGAGCTCGTGGCACCCACGGGGTCATCTTTGATTTCATTCACAAACTCAAGAACGACCCCACGCGCTTGGAAGTTTTGGGCAATGGCTTGCAAGAAAAGTCCTACATGGAAGTCGGTGATTGTGCCGACGCCATCCTTCACGTCATGAGTCAAGCGGACGAGCGGTTGAATTTGTACAACCTTGGAAGCCATGACACCGCTTCTGTTCGCCGAATTGCGGAGATCGTCGTCGATGTCACTGGGTGCCACGGCGCCAGTATCGAATACACCGGTGGCGACCGCGGTTGGGCGGGCGACATTCCTCGGGCGCGTCTCGGTATTGAGAAAATGCTCAAGACAGGGTTTGATGTGAAGATGAACAGCGAGGAGGCTATTCGCTACACGGCTGAGTGCCTGCTTGAGGAAATTGGACTGGAGTGAACGTGATGAAAACAGACACCGAAGCTGACGTACGCACCGATACCGGAATCAAGGTGATGGCCCTGTTCTTTGTTGCCATCATCTTCCTCGCCGTGACCACCGACCCCATCAAGACTGGAACGAAAGAGGGCGACCGTGCGCCTCCGTTGGAAGGTCTCGCCTACAACGGGAGCGGCTGGTACGAATTTGACATGAGTGACTACCTGACCGCCAACTGGACCGCCGGCGACGATGGCCAATGGCTCTTGGTCGAGTTCATGGACACCGATTGCCCGTTCTGTGTGGATTCTGCAGAGGAAATGGGACAGAACGCGAATTATTTCATGAAACTCGGAGCGCAAAATGAGAATTCATGGCAAGGCCCTGTTGTCAATTTCATCGCAAGTGCAACACAACTGGATATTCCAGGGCACGAATCGAGTCGAGATGAGATCGAGGCCTTCCGAGATCGGACTGCTGGCGAAGAATGTGCAGGGAGTTCGTGCGATAACCAAGGTCGAATCGGCCCTGCTCACAACTTCGTTTACATCGACGACCTTAATCAGGACAACATGCAAGAGTGGAAGGTCCCCGGCACGCCGGCGTATTTCCTCATTCAGCCCGGCGGTATTGTTGCTTGGGTTTCCTCTGAGAATCCAAGCGAGACGGTGCGAGATGCCATTTTCCGACTGACCTTGGAGGCCTGAAGATGGTTGACCAGAACCTTCTGCTCATCGCCTACATCGTTCCAATCGTCTTCGGCTTGGTGTTGATGACCAAAGCCGGTGACGGATTGGGGAACTCCCTCTCCGGGAGGAACCCTCTGCTTGCACATGCTCGCCGCCGGCACATGCTGGGCATGAACCTCGTCGTGCTGGCTGGATTTATCGTCTCGGTTCACACGCTTTGGATATCGAACAAAATCAGTGAAGGTGGCAATGTCTGTTCGAGCGCCACCGTGTTTTCGTGTGATGATGTGCTCGGCAATGCCCAATACAACACGGATCCTGTTTTCGGATTACCATGGGGCATGATTGGCATGGTGGCCTTTGGGGCATTGATGTTCGTGTCCAACTCCGTTTCCAAAGAACCCGATGCACTCTGGGCTGAAACCTATCTCAAGTACGGGAAATACATGACGGCTATTGGTCTGCCCATCATCGCCCTCTTGATTTCATACGAAGTGGCGATGGAGAAGATTTGCCAGTTCTGCACCATGGCCCACGTCGCGAACGTGGTGTGCCTCTTCGGGTTTTGGCGAGCCGGGAAAATGCACGACGATGGGACTTGGAGTGATGAATCACCCGACGGGGAGAAGGAGGCTTCTGCATGAACAAGGAATCGTTGTTTTGGTTGGTGGTAACGGTGGGCGCCCTCGCAGCGCTCGGTTTTTTGCTGGGACAAAGCGATGGTGAGCCTCCCTTCTCCACTGCAGACGAGCGTCATGCGCTCGCCGACGAGTGTGTTGGCGGCCACTCAGGCCTTGCTGAACACTACCACCCCATGGTCTACATTTCCGTGCTGGGTGAAGAGGTTGAAATTCCCGGTAACGTCGGTTTGAACGACCCAGGGTGCACCATGCGCCCCCTTCACACGCACGACCCCTCGGGGAAGATTCACGTTGAATTCAAGGAATCGGGAATTGAAGCCCCGCTTGAGGCCTTCTTCGACATTTGGGGCAAGCACATGGACGAAACCGGCTTTGACGACCACAGGGTGGACGACAACCACGAATTCCTGATGTTCCTCAACACCTACGACTACGACGATAATAACAACATCGTGGTTGACCCCAGCACCAGAGAGCAAGTGTACGACTTTGAGAACCTCATCCTTGAGGACAAGCAATACATCGAACTGGTCTACCGTGAAAAGGCTTGATCAGGGCGAGAAGGCACCGTTGAACATCGCAGCTTTTGGCTCGGTTTCAATCTCTTCCATTCTCAAGATGGTGACCTCGATTTCAGATGCTTCCGTGTAGGTCGAACGAAGTTCATGCATCAGCATTCGCTGAACGGCTTCCATGTCTTCGCCGTGGAGGACGGACAGGTGGTGCGCGGTCTCTCCACCGACTTTGGCGTAGTACTCAACCACCCATTCTTTGCGTGGTGTCTCGGTCTCCCAAGCGATGTCTTCCCATGTGTTTGTCATGGTGTTACATTGGCCTTGCCGTTTATCAAACCTTCTGCTTCCGGTGAGGTTCGGTTCCGGATTTCGGAATATTTCTTCCACTTTCGTGGAACTTCACGATATTAATTGTAGAAAAAATTACTTTTTCCGAACAATTGAAGCAGCAGCCAGCACAAAGCAACCGACCAGGAGCAATCTTCCGAGGTTATTCGAGTTAGCCTCGACGATGGCCCTGTCCCGATACGCCAACTCAACGGCGCCGAGCGATTGTGCATCGCCGCCGGCCCCCAATTGCTCGGACGTGGGCTCGTGCACCAGCAGCACACTCCACGAGCCGAGCGATTCAAATTCAATGGAAAACGAACGGTCGCAGGCCTCGCCCACCGATGCATCGAGCAAGCCAAAGGAGGCCGTGATGCTGTGATTGTCAAGGGAACACTCTGCCAAACCCACCACCACACGGTCCCGGTGGTCGCCACCGGGGTTGACAACACCCTCTGGCATGCTCTTTTTGTGTTCCATGATGATAAATGTCAGTTGGGTGCCGTTGGTTTTGAGCAGGTCGGCGTGAATGATGCTTGCCTCAAGTCCCCGGTCGGTGTTGACCACCGAGAGGTCAAGTTGACTCACCTCTTGACGAGCGACTTCTGCATTGAGGATGTCTCGTTGAACCTCCCCCCACGCATCATAACCTCGTCGAGGTTCACCGGATTCGACCACAAACGTGGGGGTGGACTGCCCCACCTCCGGATTTGACAGGGCAAGGCGGTCGAGGCGATGTTGACTCGCTTCAGGCTGGAAGGCGTCTTCACCATCGGTTGGATGCAAGGCGAGCAGGGCGATTCTGGAACCGTGGCTATCGGCCACTTGGAGAAGTTCGGGGTCGATCTCCGCACAGCTCGGGCACCACGTCGCCGTGATCTCTTCAACCAGCAAGGTCCGACCGCCGCCGCTGGTGGAAACGGGTTGCTCAAAGGAGGTGGAGAGGTTGACCACGGTGGCTTGCACGGACAGGGTGGCCACCATCAGGGTCATGATGACACTGAGTATTGCACCCGGGTTCGCCTTCATGTGTCGTCCTCCGGGGATGTCTTGCCCACCTCGCCTCACGTCTTGATTGCTTGCTTTGTCCTCGTTTTGAGAAAAGGATTGATGAAGACGAGGACGGCCCAGCAGACTGAGGAAGACTTGATGGCAGACCACTGGGTGGAGAATCACAAACGTGATTCATGGCGAAAACAAGCCAAAGCCAGCGGCTATCGTGCCCGGTCGGCGTTCAAACTCAAGCAGATTCAGGAACGATTCAATTTGGTGCGGCCCGGGGATTTTGTCCTCGATGTCGGTTGCCACCCTGGGGGATGGGCGCAAGTCGCTGTGGAACTCGTTGGGGATGAAGGAAAAGTCGTGGGTGTGGACCTCCAACCCTGCGCACCCGTGGAAGGGGCCATCCTGCTCACCGGGGACATCACCGAGCCGCTCACGCAGGAACGCATCTTGGAAGAACTCGGAGGCGAGCCGCTCAACGTCATTGTCTCGGACATCTCCCCCCACATCACGGGCAAATGGGACATGGACCAGTCCGTGGCCATGACATTGGTCGCTGACGTGTTTGACTTTGCGCTCCCGTTGCTCAAAAAAGGCGGCGGCTTCACCACGAAATTGTTTCAGGGCATCGGCGTTGAAGAACTGATTGCTGCGGTTCGCCCGCACTTCTCAAGCGTGCGCCGCTATTCTCCCGACGCCTCGCGAAATTCGTCCTCGGAGGTGTACCTCGTGTGCAAACACCACACGCCGTGGAAGGCTCCGAAAGCGTCGGTTCGAGAACGGTATGAGACCGCCGTGAACAAACTCGTGGGCGGGGACGAAATTGAAGACGACCCCGAACCGGTGGCGTCAAGTTTTCGTGTTCGACGCAAGAAAACCAACGGTGGGCTTGAAGAACATTGAGCAGATGTTCGGAGGCCATGAACAACCATCCCGGTCTGACATGGCCAACGCCCGCCAACCGCATCGAAAACCTCCGCCCGAACAGCCCCGTCAAGCGACTCGAGCTCGTCGTCCTCCGCATGTATCCCCGCCGGATGATTGCCTCCGCACACTACACCGGGCCGGTGGCTGCTGCTTGTGGACGAGACGATACCGGACTGGTCGGCCTGGTGTTCTGGGGTGAACAGGTGAATTCGGTCAACGTTGGCGACATCATTCGTATTGAATCGGGCTGGTGCCGCTCTAGAGATGGCGCGCTTGTCGTCAGCACGGGAAAGCACGGAAAATTGAGCATCGTCCAGCGTTTTCAGCCGTAGGAACCCTCCTGCTTCTCACGCAACCATAAAGAGGGGGAGACCGTGGGCGAATTCGTTAGGAGCCATTCCCATGAGTGAACGAGCACAAGTCTGTACGTCGTCAGGCATCCCACTTGCAGAAGAAGGTTCAACCTCCTTCCCCTGCCCTGGATGCTTCCAGCCCATTGGTCGAAGCCCCCGTGTGCGAAACCAAGGTGTCTTGTACAAGTGCGCCAACTGTGGATTTGTTGGTCCCTGAGGTGATAGTATGGGTATGGTAGTGATGACATACAAGGTAAATCCTGATTCCGATCTCCAAGATGTTGACACGGATGCGATCGCTGAAACGATTGCAACCCTACGCAACGACGATTACGATATTCAAGCCATTGAGACAAAGCCGCTGGCTTTTGGTCTCAAATTCGTCCAAGTTCACGTCAAGATGAACGACGGCGAAGGTCTTGCTGACGCCTTTGAAGCCAAGATGGCTGAGATTCACGGCGTTGGTGAAATCGAAGTTCTCTCGATGGGCCTCATTTGAAGCGACCTCGTGCACGAGGGTTCCCCTTAGCGACGGGGGTATCGCCGTCCGTACCTCTTTAGATGGGTGAGCAAAGGGATGCCCCCTAATCAGATACCGAAGATTTTGTAAATTGGAATCAACAGAGAATATTGTTTTGGGTGGCGATTATACCCCTGATGGAAATTTTTTGTGGACCGGAACAGAATGGGTTCATGCCCCGTTCGTGGTCAAAAAGAAACTGCTGAAGCGTGGTATCTATTTACTCATTGGTGGTATTTTGACAACCCCAATCATCGTTGGTTTTTGTATTGCTCCTCTGGGGTTGCTTATGATGGCCTTTAGCATCCTTCAGACCAGATCTACAGCTCAACTTACTCATTCGCAGGAGATAGCTGAGGCGAAAGGGTATGTCAAGCATGGTTTCGATGATATGGGGCGGCAATTGTATGGACCACCCTACTCAAGGCTTTACGAAAATAAAGCCCAGATCATGGCGCGAAAAGATAGAGAATAACCCCAACAATCGCATATTTTTGACACCATTTGTTGATGGACGTGAATCAATCCTCCTCCAAATCGCGTTTGGATGCAATCAAAGGGGCTGTCACAATACCTACGGCTCGGGTATTGGCAAACCAATGGGCTTTCGGTGGGTCTTGTCAGAGACGACCCACGGAGAGGGCCGACCAATCACATGTTGGCAAGCGGTCCTTTCATGAACTCACGAAGCAACACGGTCGCATAGCTTCCTGAGCCTAAGGTAAAGCGGAATCGAACGCACGCCCCTTCGGGATGCCAGCGGTCACCTACGTCCGGTCTGGCTTCCCAGCGCTTGTCAAGGGTGGTGCTATCGGCGATGGGCACGGTGTCCACCGAGAATTCTTTGAATTCGGCCACCAAACCACGTCGGGTTCCTTTGCTTGAAAGACGAGGAACGGCCTCGACGTTCCACGAGAGACCGCCGAGCCCTTCATCGTCGATGGTGGCCTGTTCGAGCCGACCGGGTTCGCCTTCGGAGGTTGAAATTTCACTGCCTGGCAACGGGCCTGTCGTGATCAAGCGACCAAGGTCGCAGTTTCGTCCGATGCGGTTGAGGGTGCGCTCTTGCACCACCACGCACGACTTGACATCGAGTTGGCTTTTCTCATCCACTCGCCCAACAATATCGCCGACGACGGGGCGGGACAGCGGCAAGCCTTCCTCAAGCCGGCGCTGGAGCGATTTGTTGAACACAATCGACTGCAGGGCGTGCACGGTCATCAGTTGGAGGTTGGTTGGAAGTTTCCGGAACGCACCCACGTGGTCGTCGGGGTTGGCCAAGAGGTGCTCGATCATGCGGCGCTCAAAGCCCATCCATCGGGGTAGCGTCTCGAGCAACGCCTCATCAATGCCGCTTTCTCGAATACGCTGGCGCACGTCATGCGCTTCCTTTTCCTCGTTTGGCCCCTCCATCGAAAGATAGGTCATGACGGCCTGCTCCCAGTCTTCGTTCACAACGTGTCGACCGACGTGCGGTGTCACGGGACGACCCGAACCAAACCGTTGGGGTCCAATCCAGTTGGGGAAGCGGTTACCACCAAGTGAGGCTTCCATGTCCTGATGAATACGGTGCACTTCGTCCATCGCCTCATCGTCGCTCATCGGTGTGCCGTCGGGGTGGCAGCAGCCTCGGACCACAATCGTGAAGCGGTTTCCACGGTGATTGCCAAATCCGATTTTCTGATGGGTTCGTCCGAGCACCTCGATTTCAACATCCGGCAACTCGACCGAAGCGACCTTGTTCATCGGTGCATCGATGACAAAGAGTTGGGAGGTGACGGCACGTTTGTCCTTGGTGCCCGCGAAAAAGACCCGATTGCGTGGAATGCGGAGTTTGGAGGCGAGTTGGTTGCAAAACCGGTTGGTTTCCCAATTTGTCAGGGTAATTTTTGCCGCCGTGAACCGGCCTCGATTGTCGAGGTGAACGGACGTTGCCATCTCTTCAACACGAAAGTCGGTGACCCTCGCTTTGATGCGTCCGCCGATGCCTTGGTGGTCTGTTGCATACCCCTGCAAGCCAATGGCTTGTGCGATGGGGTCGGACATGGAAATGACCTTTGTTTCAGAGACTGGCGCCTTCAAAGTCGGAAGCGACGCTGCCGATGATATCGGTCAACACCTTGTCCACGCCTTTCTTCGAGGTGGTACGGATGTAGAATTCAGGGTCGTCAAGCTCGGGGTGGCCCGGGAAGTAGTTGGCGTAGTCCACGTCTTTGTGGTTGTTGAGTCGCTCTCGAAGAACTTGGAGGGCGGTGTGGCTTTCACCGATGATTCGGAGGCGCAATTCGTTTTTCTCTTTCTTGAGGACCGTAACAGCCATGATAACCGACCTTCCGACCTGCCCACTTCTCTTGAACCTTCTCCTCTGCCGGTGCCGGTATTTTCCGCTTCAAGAACGCCGTCCGCCTTCGTCAAGTGCACCTGTTGGTTTTTATGCTCCATGGACAGGGAGGTATCATGGATAGGGCGGGCCTTGAGGAACGCCTCGCCAGCGTCGCCCCCACCTTTGAGCGAAGTGCACCCTACATCGTGGGGCTGTTCACCGTTCTCACCCTTGTGCTGGCGGCCAACCTCTATGTCTCTCCCCCGACCTTCCAAACCGACCTCAACGATTTTTCTCCCGAATCCGAGACTTCCGATGCACACGATCGCATCCATGCGCATTTCCCCGATGAAATGCGCCCGCTTTTTGTCCACGTCACGGTTGATGACGGCTCCAACGTCTTGGCTCTCGACATGCTGCAGACCATGGATGATGATCTGTCGCACTTCCAAAACGAATCCGTGAAACGCGAGCAGATGGTCAGCGTTTGGACCACGGCCCCCGGTATTCTCCAACTGGCGCTCGATGAGGAAGGGGACGGACAGGACCTGGCAACATTTTCTGCCTGGTCGGATGTGCTCGACGTGCTTTTCGATGAGGACGAAACCTGCGGCCTGACCGCCGACGACCAGTTGCTGTCCGCTGCCACCTACGCCTCGTCCGCTCTGCTCAACAAGGACCTCGATTACGAACCCGTTTGCGTCTACCTCGACAACGCGACGGGCACGGCAACGCCCACGGCCTCCTCGACGCTTTGGGTGTTGGAAATTGACCCGGAACTCGATGAAACCCACCGCAGGGTGCTGCAAGATCAACTCCGTGATGTGTTCAACGAACGTTCCGCTTCTTCGGCTCTCACCTACGAGGTCATCTCGAACGATCTCTTGGCTCACGACATTGACGAAGGCACCTTTGACAACCTCCTCTTGCTGGTCTTGCTGGCGTTCATCGTCGTTCTCATCATGCTTTCCGTGGCGTTCCGTTCACTCTCCAGCGTGGCGTTCCCGATTGTTGGATTGACCAGCGCCCTGATTTGGACCTACGGTCTTCTCAACGTCTTCGGTGCCCGATTTACCGCACTTGAAGCGACGGTTGCGCCTCTCGTGCTCGGCCTCGGCATCGATTATGCCATCCACCTCCAACGCTCCCAGCGGACCTTCAAGGAAACCGTGCCCAGCGTCTCCGAATCTTGGCTTCGAGCCTGCGGACACCTGTCCATGCCCCTCTCCTTGGCCGTGGTGACCACCGTGGCGGCGTTCATGGCGAACGTCATCTCCCCGCTGCCGCCCCTCGCCGTGTTGGGCTATGCACTGTCGCTGGGCGTTGTGTCGGCCTTCATCTCTTCAACGGTCTTTGTGGGTGCGCTTCACGTGGTGTTTTCCAAGCAGGTCAAGGTCGTCGACCGACCCTCACTGCGATTCCCGGCGCTCTCTAATCAAATCGTGAAGGTCCAACAAAAGCAGCAAGTTGGTGTGATTTTGGTGACCGTCCTCGTTTCGGGCCTGGCCATTTACGGTGCCGCCTCGTTGGAGACGGATTTCGATTTGGCTGATTTTGTTGACGAAGACATGGAGATCATGGCGGTGCGGGATGATTTGAATTCAGGCTACGAAAGCGCTGGCTGGAAAGTCATCCACCTGCTCATGGAACCCGCTGAGGACCAAACCACGATACCGGGGGATTTGGACCTCCTGAGCGAGCTTCGTAACTTCCACTTCGACCTCAAATCCAACAACGATGTTGTGGGGACCAATTTCCGGATTTCCTCACCGTCCTATGAAGGCCCCTACCCCTTGTTGCGTGATGCGCTGTTGCGCAATGCGAGCATGGGCGAAGCGCACAATTTGGAAGTGTTCGCCGGTGAAGTCTACCCCATCGACCGCACCGAGGCCGTGGATTTGGGCGGTTTCTATGCGGCGCTGGTCGGCAACACCAGTGCAGCCGACCCCCTGACCGGTGAAACGTGGGAAGAACGCTTGACGCAAACCGTTCATCTGGACGGCAGCGCTATCGTCCACCTGCGTCATGAAATTCGGGTTGAGGCGACAACCTCGGCTGAATCAAGCCGTGTGGTTGACAACTTTGTCGAGATTCTCGGCTCAACCGACGATTCGGGCACGCTGAAGTTCCAACTCAAGGACCACGCCGACCTCCACGTAACCGGGGATTTGGTCATGCTTGAAACGGTGCTCAACGGGCTGACCACCACCCAGATTGAAAGCACGGCGATTTCCCTGATCGTTTCCTTCCTCGTCCTTTTCCTTCTCACCCGTCGCATCATGCCCGCCATCATCGTTCTCTTCCCGGTCGGCATCGCTTCCTTGTGGGTCGTCGGTTCGATGGCGCTCATCGGGCTGAAGTGGAACGTGTTGACGGTGATGGTGACCGCACTGACGTTGGGTATTGGCATCGACTACTCCATCCACATGTGGCGTCGCTTTGAGGTTGAATTGGCCAAGCGAGGCGATCACTGGGGTGCGTTGCGTGAAGCGATTGACACCACCGGTGTGGCGTTGATGCTCAGTGCGACCACCACCATGGCTGGCTTCGCCGTGTTGCTGTTTTCGCCCATGCCCATCATTCAGGACTTTGGGCTCATCACCGCCATCACGGTCTTGTTCTCGCTCGTGCTGGCGCTGATGGTGCTGCCCGTGTTGGTCGAATTGTCTGCTCGTGGCCAAGAGAGCGCCACCGAAGAAGAAGGCGCCTAAACCACGTCCAAGGACTGAACGATATCGTCCATCACCAACCCCTGCTCCCGTCCGACAAGAGCGTAGGCCATCCACGGCGTGATGAGGTGAAAGGCCCTGATTTTACGTTCAGCCCGGCGTTGAAGTTCGGTGGCATCGAGTCCGCTTTGGCGGGCGATGAACCTCGCCACACGTTTCGTCAGTCGGGCCCGTGGGTCATCGCTCAGCGGGGTGTCATCAACGGGCTTTCCTGCCGGCTTGACGGCTGGTGCCTGAGGAACTGCAGGTGCAGGCTGGGGTGCTTGGGGAGATGACGATGTGGCTGAAACCGGGCGCATCAACCTCGCAGGTCGGGGAAACCATCCAAACGGCACATCAACCTCGCCGAGTTCAACCGCAAGATGCAGGTCCCCGCTTTCGGATTTGACCCAACCAGCCGCAAGCAACGCATCGACCACCTCTTCGGCTTCGTGCGGTGCCACCCATTCCATGTCGAAGGAGAACATACGTTCAACATCCGCGCGAGCGATGCCTTCCTGTCCTCGAAAAATGATGGTGAGGGCTCGGCGAACATCCTTCGCATCTTCACCCATGACCGAGAGGAGACGTTGTGGCTTCATGAAGGTAGGCATCAAACCTCATCGCTGACTTTGGTGAAGGATTTGTCCTCGTTCAGCACCCAACGTCCGCAGCTTTGGCCAACGTAATACGTGCCTTCGGGCGTGTATTCGTACTCCCCGCCGCCTGGAAGTTTGGAATAATCTTCCACGCGCTCCTCGGTCGATGCTGGCGAAGGTTCTGGTACCCCGAGCGCCGCCATGTGCATGGCTGCACGTTCCTGCGGTGAGGGTTCGGTTTGCTTGGTTTTGGGCGGTCCCTTCGGGGGACTACGTGAGGGTGACTTGCTCTTCGTTGTTGCAATTTTTCCACCCGGTGGACCCCGTCGTTTGGTCGGTGGTTTGGCTGGAGGTTTGGGGGTGCTCTTGGCTTCTTTCGCATCAGCCGTCGCCTGAAGGGCAGCCACGACCTTGGCTTCCTCAACGCCACCTCCACCCCGTCGTCGCAACAGAACAGCAGCGCCGGCCAGCGCAAGAACACCGCCTCCGCCGAGGAGGACGGTTGCGGCACCAAAGCCAGACGAGGCATCGCTGACGGACCGGTTCCAGACGTTGTTGGTTTCATCGATTTCCCAAACCACGCCCTCGCTGTCGACGGTGATTTCAACGGTCCACGCTCCTTCGGGAGCCGTGAACGATCGCTTCACGGATTTGGCCGTGTTGGCGTCCATGGAGTAGAACACCTCTCGCCCAATCAATTCCCTTTGGTCGCCTTGGACCAACTCGATGGTCGCATTGAACGGTGATTCAAGGGTTTCTCCACCGTTGGTGACGAAGAAGGAAAGTCTGATTTTTTCGTTGGCTTTGAGTTCTCCAGAAAGTTCGACATTCTCAAGGGCCAAATCCGGGCCGATGTTGTTGAGGGGTGCTTCGAGCCAAGGGTCGAGTTCCGAGTTGCCGGTTGTTGATAGCAGGTCCCAGCCCGCATCGTCGGCGCCGTTGGCCCAGCAGTTGAGGTCGGCTTGTTCCGAGAGCGTTGAGGGATCACCCAGGCCACTGAAGTCAAATCGGAAACTGAACATCGTTTTCCCGTCAAACACCGTTGTGGCGTTTCGGACGCTGGTTACGGGATCCCATGATTGGGCGAGGGAGCGGATTTGGCAGGTCAGCGTCAACGCGTTGGACCAGCCCTGCTCTTCGGCGATGTTTACGCCAATTTCGACGTCGTCCAAGTGATAGCGAGAAATGGTGTCGGTGATGGCGGATGGCAGGATTTCGGGTGCCATAGCATCCAATTTGAACACGGGCAGGTCGTAGGTGCTGAGCATCTCGGTTTCCAACGGGTCCCAGAGCGTGATGGTCATGTCTTGGACCAGCCCTGAGCGTTCTGGTGTTGGGATGCCGGATTGCAGCACCCCGTCAAGAATCGAGACCGTGGCTCCGCCACGCCACGATTCGCCCTGCAAAAGTCCGTCCCAACGCAGCCTCAAATCGCCGGTGTAGGGTGTATCACTGGAACGGTAGGTAACGCGTGCGGTCAAATCGAGTTCGTCGCCGGCCATCACCACCGAATCCGTGGTCAAGGCCTGTTGAACCGGACCCTGCTCGTCAACAAGGCGTTCAACATCGATGCTCATTTCTCGCTCGAGCACCCAAGCTTCGGTGAAATCGAACCGCTGCGTTCCGTCGTAATCCTTCACGAACAGGTCGAGTTCACCTTGTGCAAGGCCGGACATCGTGAGGCTCCACTGCACGGTGGCGGTGAATTCAACGGTGAGCACATCCCCTTCAATGCGAACATCGCAACCGGTCGGGAGCAGCAAGAGCCGCTCGTCGAGCGTGGAACAGGTGTTCTCTAACGTCGTGTATTTCACACCCAAACGGTCGTCATTGCCCAGTTCAATACGCACCTCATTGAGGTCTTCCAGCCCGTTTGCATCGGAGACCGAAACACGCCAACCGACCTCTTTGGACGGTTCGAGTCGCATCATCGTACCGTTCAACAGGTTCGTGCTTGGCCCGAACTCGAGCAAGGCCCCTTTCGTTGGGGTTCGTGATTCCCACCTGGCATGACCGTCGGCGGCTGTGGTCGTCGGGACACCATAGCCAGCCAGGTCCGTGCCTTCGAGGAGCACCCGTCCCCACTGGTGGTCGTCGTTAATGGTGTCGTTGACGGTGACATTCACGGTCCAACGGTTCCCGTCTTGATGCGTGTAGAACAGCGCAGACCGGTACTCTTCACGTTGCGGAACGCCATCGCTTGCTCCGCCGTTGGTTCCGTCATCTCGTGCTTCGATCCACGTGTACGCAGACAGCGTCTCGTTAGAAAAGCCGCCAACGTCGTGGAAGGCGAACGTAACCGTGCGGTGTTCGTCCTCATTGATGTAGTGGTCAAGGTCGGGTGTGACGCTCAGCAAGGTCGGCCCCTCGCCGTTGATGATGAAGGTAAGCGGTTGGCTGTCGACCTTGAGATACCAATCTTCACTGGTCCGAGCTTCAAACCAGAGGTGCAGTTCCCCCGAAAGGTCGATTGGGGCGTTGATGATTGCGTGCTCGAGTTGCCCAGCGGACAGCATTGACCATGGCAAGGTGAGGTTAGACCAAATACGCTCGCCGAATTCATCCTCGTCATAGGTTTCCATGTCCAGGTGGATGCGATACTCGATGGCACCACCCAAAAGACGCAAGCCACTGTTCGTGAAGCGATGGTCGATGGTCACATTGAGGGTTGTGTTCCCAGGTAAGACTTCGCCGGTTTCGACGGATGCATCGCCTTGGCTTGACATCTCGGCGGTCACGTGTTCCAGCGAAACAGTGACATCCCTGTCGATGGAGGTGACGGCTGGGTGAATAGAGGTCGTGTTGCGTTCTGCGAATGTACTCGTTTTGAATTTGAGGTGATTTGTTGGCAGTGCTCCGTCAAGAGAGAACGACCAGTTCATGGTTTGTCCAGTTGGCGTATTGTGTCCGGGGGTCACACTGGCTTGTTGATTGAAAAGGAGTCCATCCGGGTCATCAATGCTCATGCTCGATGTGGTGCTGTTCCATGCCAGCGTCAACCAGTTTGAATCTTCATCATAACTCCCGCTTGCATCGGTGGGGTGCATCGCCAAAACGTATGTGCCGGTTTGGGTTGCGGCATGATGAGAGGTGACGATGCTGACGGGCGAGGAGGTTGGCTGCATGGAGGGAGGCGGCGCGGATGTGAAGCTCGCGCTGTCGGCCCCTATGCCTATGCTCAGCAGCGTGGGGGTTTCCCACGCTGTCATACGGGTTGTTGCGTATTTTACGCGATATTGGATGAACGTACTGTCCTCGGGAACGTCTCGTAATGACAGGTTTCCCTTCTCGAAGTACGCGCTCGTTGGGGCTGTTGTGGGTTGCCATTGTGCGGAGGCGATGAGCTCTTGTGAGATGGCTGTTCGATATTGCAATCCGATCTCGGTCCCAGCAGGTTCGTCCGCATCAAACCGAAGCCAAAGCAAGCTGGCTGAACCGTCTTGAACTGCTCGTAAATCTTGGATGCTGGATGAAAGCATCCCTTCTCTGAAGGTTGGGCCGATGTGGAATTCATCACCGGCTAAGTATTGACTTCCCCATGTCCCAAAGCGACGATTACTGGCATCCCCGCCGGCATAGACCAGCGTGTCGTTAGCCAACGCTATCGTTGAATCGTACATCCCGCTGGCGAGGGTTGCTCTCGTGTTCCAGTCGTTGGTGAACGGGTCGTATCCGTAGGTCTTGTCGTTGGTCGTTCCCGACCAACCGGAGCGCTTGTACCCTCCGTGGATGATGATCTCATCGTTGAGCACCGTGGCGGCATATGCCGAGAACACGTTTGTGGCGTTGGGGAGTTGTGCCCAGGTGTTCGTTAAGGGGTCATAGGCTTCGGTCAGGTTTGTTTCTTTCTCAACGGTGGCGTTTGCAATCGGGTCAAAAAACACCGCAACGCCACCATAGGCGATGAGTTTTCCTCTGAAGGCAACGAGATCAAAGGAGTGTCGCCGATTGTTCATGCTGGCGAGCTGCGTCCACGTGTCGTTGACAGGATCATAGCGCAGCAAGCGGTCGGTTGAATCCGAGCGGTCTTTCTCCGAGACGCCTCCGGCCACATAGACCATCCCGTTGAGACTCGTCACGCCCGCAAGACCCACCGACTGGTTGCCGGGCATGCTCGTTCCGTAGCTCCAGTTGCCCGTTCCGGCATCGTACACCTGGACTAAACCTCGTGATTCAGCCGCTGGAGATGAGAACGGGTGATGGTCGCCTACGGCATAGATGGTGTCGCCAACGACGGCACAGCCGTGATACTGTTGCGGTTCCTTGAGTTCTTCAAACGCAGAATCCCACGTCCTGTTCACCGCATCAAATATTTCAACGGTCTTCGTATTTTCTTCCTCACCTGTTTGTGTTGGGTCCGGGTCAATGCGTCCTCCGATAAGAAAAACCTCATTGGTTGACGGTAGATATGCCGAACAGGCACCCGTACGGGCTGCCACCAACCCCAAACCTGAGGAAGGAGACCAGGAGATATCGGGTCGCTCGAGTTTGACCAGACCGGTGGACGGTGAGTGTGTTAGGTTGGTGTAAGTAAATCCGTTGGAGGGAGAAAAGTGCTGTGTGACCAGAACGGTACGGTGTTGTTCGTTCGTCTGCTCCTGCAACACATCGATATCCTCCGTGACAGCGAGCAGTGGTGTTAACGGGACGGAGGCCACGAGCGCGACCAGCATCACGCTCCACATCCATCTCCGCCGAGGCCCCATAGATTTTGGAGGTCCTCGGAGTTTGTATATTCTTCTTGTCGCTGTCTTCGCTGGGCGGTTGGAGTTGAAAACAGGTATCACAAGTGGGAGGAAAGACATAAACTTCTCTGAAGAATGTCGCACACATGCACCACCCAGCCCATGATTTCCCACCGCCGGAGGACCCCAATCTCCTGTTCGGTTTTCCGACACTCTTCTTTGGAACCCTGGCCCTAGCAGGCCTGGTTGCTTACGGCCTTCACCGTCGTTGGGGTGGGCTTCCTCGAGTCGGCGCTCCTCGCTACGATGGAGTCGTGCTGGTGCTGGGCCTCTGGTGTTTGGGTGGTCTGTTGACCGATGCCTTTGCTCATATTTCCGGTGTGGTCGATGACTCCTTTTTCACACCGTGGCATGCCATTTGGTACTCGGGTGCGACCGCTTACGGTTTCTACATCACCTACGCCATTCTTCCGGAAGGCGGCGTGCAGGAAATGCTTCGACACCCGTTCAAGGTGTTGGGTGGCCTTGCTCCACAGCACAAACCCGGTGTTTACGGCATCATTGTGTTCGGCATTTCCGGCTTTGGGGATATGATTTGGCACGAAACCTTGGGGGTTGAGAGCAACACCGATATTCTTCTTTCGCCGACCCACATCGGCCTCTTTATCGGATTGATGATGTCGGTGACCGCACCGGTTTGGTCGGCTTGGCCGGATTCAAAAAGTGGCAGTGCCGGCTTGCGCTCGCAACTCCTTTTGGTGTTCGGCATCGGGGCAGCATGGAGTGTCGTCCAACTGATCTTCCGCTACACCAACCTTTGGTTCAGGGACCTATCGGGATTCTGCTACAACGGTTTCACTGACTTTTGCAACAATGAGAACTACAGCGGCGCTCTTGAATTTGGACTGCAGAGTTTTTGGCTCCAGGCGCTCTTGTTATCGGGGGCGCTCATCATGTTTCTCAAGCGCTGGAAACCTGCACGTGGCTCAATGTTCGTCCTCTTTTGCATTCAAGCCGTCAGTATGTGGGTGTATACTGAGTTCAGCCAAACCGTGTTTCAAATGAGTTTGTTGTTGGCGGTGGCCGCAGAACTCTTTCTCCCTGTCTTCCGTCGATGGGGGATGAAGGTTTACGTTCCGCTCATGGCCGCCACGCAAGTGGTGATCTTCATGGCCAGGTGGTGGATTGAGGCGCAATCGATATCCAATGTGCTCTATTGGACCGAAGGCCTCAACCTCCATGTCTTGCCGTTTGGGTGGAGCGTTCACGCTACGTTTGGGACCATCGTTCTGGCAGCCGCCGTCGCTTGGTTCGCCGTGGTCGTGGCCGAGGCACCATCCATGCCCGATGATGTGGTCGGAGACGAATGACGCTACGGTCTTGAGCAAGTTCTTTTGTAGTTGTTGAGCGATTTTTGTAACATGGCAACCGCTAAAGGCATGGCTCCTCACGAAGATGGCGTCATGGCCTCGCCTCAAGTGTTGATGGTCGGATTGCTCTCCGTTTTTCTCATCGGATTGGGCGCAGGTGCTTTTGTGGTCGGCGAGGGCGCGGGACTGTTTTCATCGAGTGAAACCGGTTTTGAGGCCAGCGTGGATTCTCCTTCGGGCACCAATCAATACATCATGACCGAAATCGACGAGGGAGACAACGACGAAGAAGTCGTCATCGAGCACATCCACCACGAATTCTTCTTCACGGCCACCGACCGTGGCGGTCTTATCTCCTGGGATTTTGGTGATGGATTCACCGCCACAGGCTCGACAACCAACCACAGTTTCACCCAACCAGGCTACTACAGCGTCAGCGCAACCGAAGTGCTCGACGGGTCAACGGAGACGATTGAAATGGTCCTTGAGGTGAATTTGGTGTCTGCTGCGGAAGTTGACAACATGGAATGTGTCTGCGCCCCAACGGCAAAGGATACGGTGATTCCTCTCTCTGACCACGAAGGCCAGTCCTCGTTGGAGGGCTACGTGATGGTTGAACACGACGGAAGCAGTGAATCGTGTTCACTCCGCAATCCGCTTCAGGAGTGTCATGTTCGTGTTCTCCTGCAAAAGCTTAGCGCTGGCGATGTTGTCGAAGAGTCGGTCTTGTTCGACGAAACCTTCCGCAGCAACGAGAAAGTGATTGATTTCATCTTCGATGATGTGAACCTGCAACCGGGTGAGCGCCTCCAACTTCGACTTGAAACCGACCAACTGCGAGATTGGCACAAGCCGACGGCCGAATGGTCCACAACCGCACCGCTCCGTGCGTGATGCTGAACGGCGACCCGAACGACACCACGGCCGACCCATCCTCCAACCCTGCCCGAAGTTTCTGGGCGTTCCATAACGGTTGTCTGTTCTTTGATGCTTACGAAAGCCAGACGGGTCGAGAGATGTGGAAGATGTGCCTCGAGCACACCATCACGTACGGTCTGTGAGCAGGTTGCGAATGTCACCGTTCTCATCTCCCTGATGAGGCCGTGCCACTGCGACCGCTACCAAGAGGACAACAAGCAGTTCGATCATCCCGGGTGCGAAAAGGAAACCCTCGGGGGCATATTGGTCCTCAACGATTTCTTTTTCTATGGCCAGCTGAATTGGAACACTGGCTTGTTCGATCAGCGGGCTTCCCTCGGACTCAGCACCTTGGCTGTGCAATTCCACCAATATCACCTCATTCAGCGAATAGAGGGTGTCATTGTCTCTCCATTCTGATGTGTCTCCTTCAAACACAAACCCACCTTCAATCATAGGATGGTGTATGTCATAAGTGAACCAATCAACCGATTGCGAGAGTGCTGGTGTCGATTTAAACCCGAATGACTCCATTGCATCTATGGCTGATTGAGGAACAACCAACGAGTATTCATCATGCGTGTTTCCCCGGTTTTCTACCCAACACCCAACATCAACTAAACTGTATGTGTCGTCTGAAAAGGATGACCAGCAACTCACCGGATCGAAGTCCAAATACGGTGATACGTAATAGGTCCCTGTATCCATATCTGTTTCGTAGGATGGTGGCGGTCCACCCCATACTTCTACCACCGTTCCATAAACAGTTAACTCATAATTTCCTGTCCACAGGCCCTCGTTGGGTGTTATTCCAATTGTGAGAATTTTAGATTCACCACCATTCAAATCAAGAGTTCCCTGTCTAGGAATCAATGTCACCCCACCATAGTCGGAGTTTACCTGGTACTGAATTTTTTCAAGATGGATTGAAGGGTTGGTGAACGTGCAGTCCAAGTACCCAGTGACAATGTTTCCCGGCTCCGATTCTACCTCGATTGTCTCATCGTCACATTCGACTTCTACGCTGTAGTTCACGGCCTGTCCCGTAACAGGTATGCAGAAAAGAACACAACTCATGGTGAAAAGGACAGTCATTTGTCGGAAAGCCCTCACGATAAGGTTGATGTGTTGCATTTTTTTTGAATATTTTCCTGTTTTTGGATGGAATACCCTCGGCAGGTATTTGTGCCGAGGTCTTGAATTGCAGGGCATGAAAAGATGGCTTCCCCTGCTGATCTTCCTGCTCTTGTCCGGCTGCATCTCCAACGATGGACAGTGGGAACGCGTGGATGTCACCGCCTTTGACGAGGCCATCAAGGCCGACAACGACGGATTTCTTCTCGACGTTCGAACCACGGCTGAGTGGGAACAGGACGGGCACTTGGAAAACGCCACCTTGATTCCCCACACCGAGTTGGAAACTCGAGAAAACGAGCTCCCGGAAGACAAGGACGCGCTTATTTTGCTCTACTGCCGTAGTGGAAACCGCTCTCAAGACGCCGCCCAAACACTTCTCGACATGGGCTTCACCAACCTTATGGAACTGGAAAGCGGCATCAACGGCTGGAAGGACGCAGGCATGCCCGTCAGTTATGCGTGAGGTGTGATGATGTTTTCTTGGCTTCGTGGACTCCTATTTTCCAACAAACCCGACACCCAAACCTTGCTTGAGGAGGGCGCTATCATCGTTGATGTTCGCACAACGGGCGAATACAACAGCGCCCACGGCGAGCAATCACGGCACATTCCATTGGCCTCCCTTTCCTCCAAAATCGCCGCCCTCAAAAAACAGCGAACAACCATCGTGACGTGCTGCGCCAGCGGTATGCGGTCTGGAAAGGCTGCGAAGATGTTGAAACAAGCGGGCATTCCAGCCCACAACGGCGGTCCTTGGCAGCGGGTTGAGCAGGCGAGGCAGCGGGCAGAAGTGAGGGATTGAGATAAAGCGAAGCCACCTGGTTGTGTTGTTGTTTTTCGCCTTTCTTCTGAGTCTTCACACCGCACTTGGCAACGATCATGACGCAGAGGAGGACGACGAAGATGAGGATGACGAACCCACGGTTTTCGGTCTCGAAGCAGAAGGCTTGGGCGATGTCGCCCTCTACCTCTTTGTGGGAACGGTTTCCATCGTGGCATGGAAGCCGTTGTTCAAGTGGCTCAGAGCCAACGGGCCGGAACTGCTCGACCGGGAACCCAAGGCCTTCAAACGGCAATTGGGTGTCTTTAACCGACGCTTCATGAAAGCACACAATTGGATCGGCCTGTTTGCGGCCATTATTGGAACCGTCCACGGCTATGTCCTCGAGTGGCACTGGACCCTCTGGGTGGGGACCGGGGCCATGTGGGTCTTGGTTATCACCGGGTACATGATGCAGTGGAAATGGCCACCAAGGGAGTTCAGGAGGGGTGCCCGACTCCTTCACATGCAACGGGCGTTGACCGTTCTTTCCATTCTCTTGCTTTGGGTCGGCCACCAAATCCTTGGCTAACCGCGCTGCGTGTCTGCGGACTCGGTTTAATCACGCAATGGCAGCCGCAATGGGTGCCCATTCCTCGGGTCCGAGTTGCTGTTCAACGTTGTTCATGTGCATGCCAAAGGGTTCGGGTGGCATGGCGCCCTTGAGGGCGGTGGCGTAGGAGATGCGGAGGGTTTCATCGAGGTGCGAGAAAATCCACGGAACGCCTTTGAGCATAAATTCAGGAGGGAACGCCTGCATCATGCCGCCAAGAATGGCGCCCTGCTCCTCCATGCCGAAGTGCTCCTCAACGAAGGGGACGAGCAACCGCTCTTCCTTGTCCATGTGGAGGGAGGCGCGGTCGGCCAATTGGTCGGCGCATCGTGCAATCCTTTGGAGCGTTTCACCGTCGCCTCCTGCCTCGAGGAGGGATTTCATTTCCTCCACCAGTGCGTCATCGGTACGGTGGTCATCGTCAAAGGTCATGGCCACACCCGGGTGCTTTGCTTCAACAGCAGGGAACAGGGCGGCGTCTTCACCAACAGCGTGGTAGTGGAGGGCATAGGTTGCCCAGTCAAAGCGTTCTTTGAGCGTTCCAAGCGTGTTTTCTCCTGCTGCAACATCGTGAGCGAGGGCAGCGAGTTGATTGAGTTCGTTTCGAAGGGCGGTGTGGACATAGACGAGCGAGCGGAGTGGGCCGGGCATGATGTCTCCTCAACGCTCAATCCAATAAAGAAGACCTCCGTAGATGCTTGACGCATCCCAAGGCAGGATACATCTTCGTGCAACATAGATGGATGGACCAGGATGAGTGAATTCCATTCTATAGAATAGTCCCCGTGCCGATGAGCGACGTGCAAATACCATGGTGCGTGTTTGTTGAGCAACATATCAATGTCAAGATCATTGCCAGAACGGCCGGTTTTCCTCCTCGGCAACATCACTTGAGATTGCAGGTGAGGGCTGTCGAGTGAGTTCTTTCCAACCACCTTCAATGAAAAATTCTCGAAAACGCTCGCTCAATTCGAGTGCATGTGTTTTGTTTTTCGCATTCAACACCAACATCCTCTGCACATCGTAGGCCGGATTCTTTCCGTGATACAACTTCTCCCTTATTTTTCCGTGGTTGTAGGCCAAACCCCAAGCGTCCGCTTGCAGTTCGGGGGGCAACGTGCTCTTATCTGCCTCCATGAAACGTTTTTTAAGGTGGGTGAAGTATCTCTCATTTCCAACCAGTCGTTTTTCAACCAACCGGACTTGATAGAAGGTGTAGTACGCAGGGCCTTCACTTTCATTCTTTCGTTCATACTCAACGACAATGACCTCCAGGTTCTCATGCGTGAATCCATCCGTCGATTCGAGGGTAGCAATCTTTGAATTTTCGAGCGTTCGCTTGTTACGTTTCATGACAGAGTAGGACAAATCAGATAGTGCAATTCTTTTCACCCACCCCACATTTGTTATGTGGAGTCCCGCAAGCGCCATCAAACCCAACAATGATGCGTAAACAAGAAGAAAAACCAAAAAATCAGGGCTGTATAAAGTTTCGAAGAATATGACCGAAATTCCAATCGCGAACACGACAAATAGAAAGAGGCCCAAACTAGGACTGGTGTACTCAACCTGTTCAATTGAATGAGATTCTGGGTCGTAACACCAACCCGCTTCCTCCAACCAATCCATGTCATGAGTTTAGCGAACTGTAAATTTTAATTTTTTTCAATATAGAGAATGCTCGTACCGGGAAACTCAATGGTTCCGTCCGTACAATCGTACGTAAGATCGGAGTGCTCGTACCGGGAAACTATCTGCAAATACCATGGTGTGGCGTCTTTGAGTAGGACCTCAATGTTTGAGTTCATACCCAAAACGGTTCGTTTCCATCATTGGTTGCTTCATCTGAAATCACAGGAGGAATCTGTTCAGTGAGTTTCTGCCAACCACCTTCAATGAAAAATTCTCGAAAATGGTCGCTTAATTCCAATGCATCTTGTTTATTTTTCGCCCTCAAGACCAGCATCCTCTGCACATCGTATGCTGGATCGTTTCCATAATTCCACTTCATTTGTTTATTCCCGTGATTATTAACCAAACGCCAAGGTTCCACTTGCAGTTCTGGAGGCAGAGTGCTCTGGTCTGCCTTCAAAAAACGTTTTCCAAGACGGGTGAAGTAGCGTTCATCTCCGACCAGTCTTTTTTCGACCAATCGTACCTGGTAAGTTGTAACGTAGCCACTACCTCCTTCAGATCCTGTGAGTACTTCATACTCAACGACAATAACCTCGAGGTTCTGGTGGATGAATCCATCCGTTGATTCGAGGGTGTTGATCTTGGAATTTTCGAGCGTTCGCCTGTTTCGCTTCATCACCGTGTAAGATAAGTCATGCAGAGAAATTCTCCTGACAGTTCCTTTGATTGTGAGGATGTACCCCAATAAGCAAGCCAAACTGAGCGCACATACGGCTAAGCTCACAAACAAAAAAAAGATCGGTCCATTTACAAACACAACGGACATAAACGGAATTGGGGTAAAAAAGAAACAAAATACAATAGTCATTGGAAGAGGGTGAGTAAATTCTGATTGTTCTATTGAATTCGAATCTTTGTCGTAATGCCAACCTGCTCTTTCAAGCCATTCCATGTCATGGGTTTAGCGAACTGTAAAATTTAATTTTTTTAATATAGAGAATGCTCGTACCGGGATACCCACATCTGATTGACTTCAAAATTGACCTTTGAGGCAACCAATCAAAGGGTAATGCCTGTCATGGACCTATTTCAATTCTTATTCGCAATGATAATCTTCTATGATGAATTTGCCGAAAAGAGAAGCCTGACCTATTGTCCGTAACCAATATGAACTAACCCAAAGACGGAGCATTATGGCATCAAGTGGATGGACTCCCGATTTAATTCAAAGTCTAGAAGGCAAGTCTGTCGTCATCACCGGAGCCAGCTCAGGAATTGGACTAGAGGCCATAAAAATCCTGCTTGCAAAGGGAGCAGAAGTCACGATGTTGAACAGGAATGAGCAAAAATCCAATCGAATCATGCAGGAGATTAACAACGAACTTGCAGAAAATCAACCCTTGAAATTTGTAAAGTTAGATTTGTCAGATTTAGAGTCGGTAAGAGATGCTGCAAATGTGCTGATTGAGAGGAAGCAAAAGATCGATGTATTGATCTGTAATGCCGCAATTGCTCAAACGCCTAAAAGAACTCTTACAGTTGATGGTTTTGAGGTACAGCTAGGAACAAATCATTACGGACACTTTTTGTTGGCAGGAATGCTCTTCCCTTCAATCGAAAAAAATCAAGGCAGAATCGTTGTTGTTTCCAGCTTAGGGTATAAAATGGGAATGAAGACAATCAATTTTGAAGACATGAATTGGGATAAAAAGTATAATTCAAACACCGCTTACAGTCAAAGCAAACTTGCTCTGATGATGTTTGCGTATGAATTACAAGATAGAATCTCTCTCGCAAAAAAGGAAACTAAAGTCTTCGTTTGTCATCCAGGAGCTGCCAAAACATCGTTGATTAAGACGAATGCAAGTATGGTTACACGTTTTATTTGGGGAATTATGGTGCTTCTACCAATAGTGCAATCTGCCAAAAAAGGAGCATACTCACAACTAATGTGTGCTACTTCGAATGACTTGCAAGAGCGAGCGCTGTACGGACCTACAGGAGCATTGGATTGGGTTGGTCCTGTTGCAGAAAATCAGTTGGAAGCCCACGCTTACGAGAAGGAGACGATGACTCGATTGTGGAAGGATTCAGAAGAGAAAACTGGATTCGCTTGGGAATTCTGAAAATTTGGACACTCTCCACCGACTGCTCATGCACTCAGTATACGATTGTATAACGACCATATCAATCAATGTCACCCGTTTCGCCGACAACCCATTTAACCTATTCATATGGGTCATGGGACTCAACATATTCTATCAAACGAACGGAAACGTTGCCCTTTCATTCGATGCATTTTTTCATCGAATTTTTGTTGAGTTTGCACCTCGAATTCATCCCCGTTCCCATCAAAATCAAGAATAGCCGAGTTAACAACAGTTCGAATGAATTTGTTCAGGGTTGAGTGCCCTTGTGTTTCAGCAGCGATTCTCCGTGCTTCTGATTCTTCCAAGGTCCTAAGCCGGATTGTGAGTTTTCAATGATGGCCTAATCTCTGTACAATTCAGCAGAGCACTTAATGTGCTATCAAAATGAGGTCCAATGAGCATAAAAGAAAGTATTTGATGTGCACTGACGCAGGTCAAAAGTTTTGACGTCAGATGGATGCTCGTACCGGGAAACTCAATGGTTCCGTCCGTACAATCGTACGTAAGATCGGAGTGCTCGTACCGGGATTTGAACCCGGGTCGAAGGAATGAGAGTCCTTCATGATGGGCCACTACACTATACGAGCGTGGTAGGCTTTCGGACTGGCCTTTCCTATTTAGCCATCACGCCATGCTTTCGTGTGGGCTGTCAAGGGAAGATTTTCATTCACTTTAACTAAAATTGAAAACTGAAAAACGAGGGCCTGCGCTTGACATGGCGTTTTTCTTCAACCCGACCCCTCTTTCGTCGGTTGATATACCACCGCCACGGAATGGCAACCATGGAACAACCAAATCTGTCCGAACATCTGTGCTTTGCTGACATGGTCGCTTCGACCACCGTACACACCGAGCCGTCCTGGGTGAAGAACAGTCAAACACACCTCGCCCACGCTACGGGACGTCTGCCACAGAAGACCGAGCAGATCGGTTGGCAGCCGATTGCAGGCCCGGGTGCCGCCTCCACAAAGGCGCCGCTCTCCCGAAGCATGCAATCCCTGCTTCAGCGCATCGTCCGAGGTGAGGCCTGATGAGTCGGACCAAGCGACTTCGCTCCGAAATCCTCTCCTTCCTCAGCGAGGTGGGTGAGGCCAACACCACCGTCATCCTCGACCACGTCAACCGTCGTTTTCGATGGGGTGCAACGATGAACCAGCTCGGCAACGTCCTCGCTCGAGACCGTCGCTTTGTCAAAGTGGGCTTTGACGAGGGTACCGATGTCGGTGGGTTCCGAATGCGTGTCTGTGTTTGGTCCATGGCCGCCGCTTGAGTCCAAGGAATCAAGAATCAAAGACGCCTGCACTCAACCATGGCAGGTCGCCTCGGTGCGTTCATTGAATTGATGCGTCCGAAGAACTTGGTTCTCGCAGGTGCGACCGTTCCCCTCGGTGCTTACTTTGCATTGATGGAGCAGGGTGCAGATTTTCCATGGCTCGCCGTCGGCCTCCACACGCTCGCTGTGGTATTCTTTACCGGTGCTGGCAACGCCATGAACGACATCAAAGATGCCGACCTCGACCAAACGGCTCACCCACAACGTCCGCTTCCTTCCGGCCGGCTGACCCTTTCGCAGGCACAGGGTTTCACTTCACTTCTCTGGGGTTTGAGCGTGTTCGCCCATATCGGTGGCTTGCTGGTGGTGGAGCCAGAAGTCGGTGTCTACCTACCTACGGTGCTGATTTACATTCTTGCCGTGGTTCTCATGGTGACCTACGACCACGGGCCAGCAACAAAAAACCAGGGGTTATCTGGAAACATCGTCATCTCCCTGCTGGTGGCTGCGGTCATTCTCTACGGGGCCTCTGGCGTCGGTGGTATCACAGAACCCGTGATTTGGTGGGTCTTTGGTGTCGTGTTCTTGACCAACCTTGCTCGAGAGATGGTGAAGGATTGCATGGACATGGAAGCCGATGAAGGCAGTCGTGAAACCTTGCCGATGACGTACGGGAAGGAGAAAGTCCGGATGGCTGCCTATGTCGTTATCATGGGTGCTCTCGTGTGCCTTTACATGCCGTTCTGGCGCGGCCCCTTCGCGTTTGGTCAACTGGTGCTTCAAACCCCGGCGATTTTGACCCTCATCACGCTCAACGGTCCGCTCTATAAAGGGGATGACGTCTTGGTCGCCGGTCGTATTCGAATCGCCATGCTGCTGGGTCTCATCAGCTTCGTTGCGGCTGGGGCATTGTGATCAAACCAGACCCATGAATTCACCCATCGCATCCCACGCACTGCGGTTGATGAGGTAGGTCATGAGCGACATTTGGGCCCACATTCTGTTTTCCGCTTGGTCGAAGACGATGCTCTGTTCATGGTCCATGACCCAGTCGGTGACTTCCTCGCCTCGGTGAGCAGGCAGGCAGTGCATGAACGACCACGCCTCGTCCATGTGGCCGACCATGGCTTCGTTCACCTGGTAGCCGTCAAAGGCTTCCATTTTGTCGGTCATGTGTTCTTCGCCCATTGAAATGAAGACATCGGTGTAGACCACATGCGCATCCTTCACGGCTTCGAGGGGGTCGGTGGTGTGCATGACATCGCTTCCATTAGCCTTCGCAAAGGCCTTGGTGCGTTCCACGACATCCTCTGCAGGTTCGTATCCTTCAGGACAGGCGTATCGAATGTTGATGCCGAGCATGGCACACGCCAACATCAAATCGTGCAGCACGTTGTTGCCGTCCCCCACCCACGCCACGGTCAAATCCTCCGTGTCGTCGTGGTGTTCCATCACGGTCATCAAGTCAGCAGCGGCTTGGCAGGGATGGTGCTTGGCCGAGAGCGCATTGATGACCGGCACGGTGGCGTGTTTCGCCAATTCCTCAACATCAGCATGAGCAAAGCAACGGTAGGTCATGCCGCCCAAAAACCGAGAAAGGACCTGCGATGTGTCGCCAACCGTTTCTGATTTCCCGAGTTGGATGTCGTTCTTGAGCAGCGTCAGCGCACTGCCACCGAGTCGCTGGACGCCGACTTCGAACGACACACGGGTCCGCGTGGATGGCTTTTCGTAAATCGAACCGATAGCGAGGGTGTCGAGGGGAAGGAAATTCAGCGCAACATCATCGCCCTGTTTCCATAGTCGCTTGAATTCAATCGCCCACTTGAGAATTCCTTCAAAGTCTTCGTCAACATCGTCAATGGCCAGAAGGTGTTGTACCATGGCATCACCACCACAAGGCGGCTTCTAAGCGTTGTGCGCTCAGTTCTTTTCGTGCTCAATGTCGGCTGCAAAGCCATCACGGGCATCGCTCATGCCTCCAAACAGCGCCTGTGCAAACGTCAGAATATCGGCCAGTCCTTCTTCGAGTTCTGAGGACAGGGGGGTGAGTCCCGGGGCTTGAGAGAACTCTTGCATCATACGGAGTTGGTTGATGGCAAATTCGGTTCGCTGACCACCTGCTTCGTCATAGAGTGCCAACTCGAGAATTTCAAGGCGCTCGGACCATTCAAGGATTTGGTCCAGTTCTTCCGGTTCCAGCAGGTCGGCCTTCGACAGGAAGTTCTTCGTTGGCAGGCCGAGGCGGAACTCAACGATGGACGAGAGAAGCATTTGTGAGACGAATCCCGACGGCGAGCGGGACAGCATGGGGTCGAAGAGGTAAATGATGGCGGATTGCTCTCGACCAAGGGTTTCAATCAAGTGGTTGCTGGCTTCGCGGAAAGCGAACAGTTCGACCTGTCCGGGTGTGTCAACGATCATGATTTCACCCGAGAGCGTGTGGAGCTGATCGGCCACTTCGCCGGCCTGAGCGGCCAAGAGGTCCGCAGCGAGAATTTGAGCTCCGTTGGGCCCGAGGTCATACTCGTCCATCACTTCGGTCAAGGAGATGAGGTCCCGAACATCAAATTCGGCGTCGTAGTGGACGCGCTCAGCACCCGGGTCAAGGTTCACCGCAATGGCCTCGGTCTCCAAAAAGCGAGACCAGCGTTGAAAAGATGTAACCAGCGAAGATTTTCCTGCGCCCGCCGTGCCAACCACGAAAAGAACAGGTGGCGAACTGTTGTCCATACCGACCATGGCCTTCGGTTCTGCCGACCCTACAAGAAACCTCCTTCCTCCCCGTTTGTTGGGACATGTCCGAAATGATGCGTTCAACGCAATGTTGGAGAATGGTTATGTGCTCAGCATGTGTCCAAGAACTCATCGCACCCGAGCGATGCTGAGGAATGTACGATGAGCGAAGAGAAACCCCCGATGCCTCCTGGCCTACCACCAATGCCACCTATGCCTCCAGGCGAAGCCCCGCCAGCACCGCCCGGTATGCCGCCTATGCCTCCGATGCCCGACGCACCTCCAGCACCGCCCGAGATGCCGCCCATGCCTCCGATGCCAGATGCACCTCCAGCACCGCCCGGTATGCCGCCCATGCCTCCGATGCCCGACGCTCCACCAGCACCGCCCGAGATGCCGCCCATGCCCTCGATGCCCGAAGCACCGGCCGCCGACCCGCTGATGGACCCCTTGGCAGCACCACCGGCACCACCTGCTCCACCAGAAGCACCCGAGATGCCGCCCATGCCACCCATGCCCGAAGCACCGGCCGCCGACCCGCTGATGGACCCCTTGGCAGCACCACTGGCACCACCTGCTCCACCCGAGATGCCGCCCATGCCCGAAGCACCGGCCGCCGACCCGTTGATGGACCCGCTCGCCGCACCTCCAGCACCACCCGCACCCCCCGAGGCCCCAGCAGCCGACCCGCTTGCTGCCCTCTCGCTTGGTGATACCTCGGATGCACCGGTTCCTGACCTGGCTCCGTCCGACTTGACCGGTGAACAAGCCGGTGCCAAGATTCGAAGTCGCGCCGAAGTCGAAGCCGTAAATGGGGACAAACTGGAAGGCACGCTTCACGAGGTGGAAACCACCACCTTGAACGCTGATGGTAACATCATCAAGCAGAACGTGAAGGGTACCCTGACGGTGAACAACCCCTCGGCAGACGACCGCATCTACGACATCGATGTCCTCCTTGACAACATTGGTTCAACCGACCTTGGTGGCGAACACGTCTCCGTGGACGAACTCGAACCGAGCAAGAAGCACACCGAGTCTTACAAGGTCAGCGGAAGGCAAATGATGACCCTGCGAGAGCGATTGGACACCAACCCATCCCGTTCGCAAGAACGTTCCTTGTCCGTCGCCATCGGTGAGGATCCCGGCCCTCTTTCCCTTGAACTTGAAGTGGAAAACCTCTCTGGGGTTGAACTTCACGATGTCGTTGTTACTCGCCCACTGGCCGATGCTATGCACTTTGAAATGGCTCCGGGAGCCGAGCTCGACGACGGTGTCATCACGTGGACCGTCGGTCGCCTACAGGCTGGCGAAACCCAAACCCTTGCCCTTGAGGGAACCATCAGGGTTGACTCCACCAAGGCCATCAAGGCTGGAAAGGCAGCGGCCACCTACAAGGCAGACGCTACGGTCTCGAACATGTCCTTCCGCGAGTTGGATGCGTTTTGTCGCGGTTTCACCTACATGCGCGTCCGAGAAGACGAGCGTCCTGACAATTGGATTTGCAAAGCCATCTTCGAAAACCGCTCTTCCTTTGCTGTTGATTTGACCAAGTTGCAAGTGAGCATGAAGGGAAGTGAGGACCTTCTCTTTGACGTTCACGATGTCGACCAGGATGTGGGTCCGAATGGAAAGTGGGAGTCAGATGAGCGAACGGTGATGGCACAGTCCGAGCCAGACTTCACCTACGACCTCTCCTATACGGTGCTGCCCAAGGCGGTTCAGACCTCCGAGGGAACGATGACGCTCGAGGAGAAGAAACTCGAGGTGTTGGAGGCAGATGTTTCCAAAACCTACTCCACGGAAAACCTCCGCTCCTATCGTGAGCAGAAGATTCAGGCGACCATGACCCTCGTCAACAAGGGTTCATCCACCATCAATCTGATGCGCATCACCGACGACATTCCCGGACTGTTCGAAGCGCCCACTAAGGAGCAGTTGAGCATCAAGATCGACGGCAAAATCATCGACGACGACCAGTACAAGGTGGAACTTTCCGAAGGCATCACGCTTGAGAAGGAACACCGCTCACCCGACGGCCAAGGTCATACCATGATGCTGACCGTCGGAACTCGCGGTCCCATCGGCCTCAAAGCAGGAAAGAAAATCGAAATCTCCTACCCACTTTCGGCTCCCGACCCCTCGCCGGCCAACGAGCGAGTGGACGCCCCTGCTCGTATCGAGTTCAGTGCCGAACGCTTCGGCCCCATCTGCACCAGGGAACCAACCGAAACTCCCAGTCTGAAGGTCGTCCACAACCGCCGAAACTTTAGCGCCGGTAAGCAGGCCATTCCACTGGGTGGGAAGGGTCGCTACGAAGTGCTCATCTTGTTCGAGAACAACGGCGATACGGCGCTCAGCGACCTGTACATCAACGATGTTCTTCCACCCCAATTTGAAATCAAGGAATGGGAAATGAAGAGTGCTGACGGCAAGCGAGACGATGTCACCATGACCTCCGAAGAGGGCGAAGGTGGCCTTCACATCACGTGGCATGTTCCGAAGGTGGAGAAGGGCGAGCGTCTCGAAGTGTCCTTTGACATCAAGGGAAGCGGGGAAGTTGACGCAGAAGCACTGAACCGCTTCCACGGCGTTCACTTCGGCGATGAGATTGAAACCGAGGATTTGCCCAGCGTTGAGTCGGAAGAGGCAGAAGCCGAAGCCGAGGCCGAGCCGGAGACCACGGAAGCGGCGGCATCTGAAGACGCTGCATCCGAAGATGCTGAATCCGAAGAAGCGGTTGAAGAGAGCGCTCCCAAGATGAAATTCCGAGAAGACATGCTCTTGCGGGTCATGGACGCTGCTGGAATTGACGCCAGCCACCGAGATGCGTTTGTGGAATTCGCCGTGGATTACGACCACGACGACAACGGCTACCTCAAGAAGGCAGAATTGGAAGACGCTGCCAAGGCTTGGAACGAAGCCAACGGGGAAACCGAGGAAGAAGAGGCTGCGCCTGCTGAAGAGGCATCTGCCGAAGAGGCATCTGCCGAAGAGAAGGCCTGTCCCATTTGTTCCACCGTTAATGCAGCGGATGCTGGCACCTGCAACGCCTGCGGCTACACGTTCACCGAATGAGATGAACATCCACCGAATCGGGGGGTTGCTTCCCGGTTAGGCGCCCTACTCTGGGAGGACCCATTGTGGCCATTCTTCGTGCTCGGGAGAACGACTCACGATCACGATGACCGGTCGATTCAGTGAAGACAAAACCTCGTTGAGGGGGCGCACGGTTGATGGTGGCACGGCACCGTCTCGCATATCAACGGCCAGCCACGCCTTTGGGTATTGGTCGGCCCATGCCATCAATTCAGCCTCGATTCCGCTCGGCGGGACACCTTCTCGAACGCTGCCAATGAAGCCCCAATCCTGAGGGCATTTTCGCTGGGCGTCGGTCCAGAAAAACATGCGAGGTGAAACCGGCAAGCGCTCGACTTGTTCCATGGCCTCGAGTTCCGTGGCACACACGGGCTGACCCGGCATGGGCATGGGCAGCGGATAGCGCCATGTGGGTGAAACATCCAGCGGTTCTTTCTGGCGCATGAAGGGACGAAAGCGTCGCCTTGTTTGAAGTTCTCGCATCACCGTGTAGACCAGCCTGTCTTGAAAAGAACCATGCTAACCTTCATGCCCTGCCATCATCGCAGAGCCATCATGGCCAACGGTTCCTCACCCCCGCCACCCCCGCCACCGGGAGGCTCAATGTTTGTCATGCTGATGTTCATGATCCTCATGACCGTCCTCATCATGACGCCTTCGATTCGAACATCGCTGGGGACAACGGCCGATCCTTTGCTCTCACCTGTGCTGCCCGAGGAGTCGTTTTTCGTCATCACGGTGATGATTCTTGGTATCTTTTCGATGACGCTGAACACCGTGATTCGCAACTTCTTCGTTGACCCCATGGACCAGGCGCACATCGGACACCGCCAAGGTCAAGTTCGCCAAATCATGAACGAGGCACGCCTTTCCCGCGACCCGATTTTGCAAGAAAAGGCCATGACGCTCCAGCAGCAGATGATGCCAGAGCAACTCGAGGTCCAAATGGGGGCGATGAAACCGATGATGTTCACCATGATTTTCATCATCGGTATCTTCGCGTGGTTGACCACCAAGGTGGAGACCTTTCGGGTGGACTATGTCTCCCTTCCGTGGTCCCCGGAGTGGAATCTCCTTGAAGGTAAATTCCTGTTTTTCCCAGCATGGATTTGCTGTTATATCTGTATGAGCGCTGCCTATGGACGCATTCTCGACCGCCACATCAAACTTGCACGCTACAGGACGCACCCGTTGGTCGTCGCCGGTGAAGTGCTCAAAGAACCCCTGTTGCATTTGGTCGCCACCAAACCCGCTGCCAAGTCAAACCAAGCGAAGAAGCGTCAACAGCGTTCAAAGCGCAGCCAGCAACACCGCAAGAAATCCCCCCCTTCCAACAAGGCCGCCGAAGCTCCCGCTCGAGGCGGATTGATGGACGGCGTCCCCCTCGTGTGCCCGGAGTGCGATGGCGACGTTATCACCCACGACGGCCCTCGGACCAAGCGCTGTAACGTCTGCTTCCACGAATGGGTGTGATGGCGTGGTCACGTTGACCGTCTCCGGCCATCCCGGCAGCGGCACAAGCACGCTCGTGAAGGGTTTGATGGAGCGCTACGGCTGGTCAAGTCTCAACGGAGGCGATGTGTTCCGGGAGGAAGCCAAACGGCGAGGCATGTCGCTCGGGGCCTTTGGCGAACTGTGCAAGAACGAACTGGATGTTGACCGCTCGCTCGACAAGTTGTTGCAACAGCGCATGCAGGGCGATGACAGCGCCGATATTGTCGAGTCTCGCCTCGCAGGTTGGTGGGCCTACCGACTGGGTTTGCCCTGCTTGCGAATCTGGCTGGATGTTTCCGATGAGGAACGAGGTCGTCGTGTGGCCTCTCGAGAAGAGATTTCAGTTGAACAAGCGCTTGAGGCCAATCGGAAACGAGCAGCGGTTGACGAGGAGCGTTTCCGCATGCTTTACGACCTCGTGCCCGAAGACCCGGAGCCCTACACCCACATTCTTGATGCCACTTCCCTCAATGCATCTCAAATACTGGGGGCTGTCGTCGCCTTGTTGGAGGCCAATGAATGAGTCTACATGTTTTGGACGATGGCCCTTCAACCGACGCAGCCTTTGGGACATCGCCCGATGAGCGCACGCTTGAGCAACGTCTCGCCTCGGGCTTTATTCTGATCGACAAGCCCGCAGGACCAACATCGCATCAACTGGCTGCTTGGGCCCGTGATATGCTCGGTTTGGATCGTCTGGGACACGGGGGAACGCTTGACCCGTTTGCGACCGGCGTGCTCCCCCTGATGACCGGACGATGCATGAAAATCACGAATAAGATTCTCAAGCATACCAAATCCTACATCGCCATTCTGCGATTCCGTGAGCGACCGGAAGAAGAGGTCATTCGGGAAACCATGGCTTCGCTTACCGGTCGCATCTATAACGTACCGCCCGAGGTCTCGGCCGTCAAAGTGCAGGTGCGGACCCGGACCATCCATGCGTTTGAACTGCTGGACATCGACAAGCAGGACGTGGTCGCCCGCATCACCTGTGAGGCTGGAACCTACATCCGTACCATCGCCCGAGACATGGGCTTGTTGCTCAACACCCCGGTCACACTGAAGGAACTTCGAAGAGAAACCTCCGGGATGTTTGACCTCAACAATTGCATCACGATGGACCAGTTGGCCGATGCCGTTTGGCTTTGGAAGGAGTGCGGACAAGACGAAGCGCTGATGAAGGTCATCCATCCGATTGAGAAACTGCTGGTCGACCTCCCACGATGCCAGGTAAAGGACAGCGCTGTCGCGGCACTGGCCTACGGCGCACCGTTGCTTCGTCCCGGCCTCATCAGTATTCCAAAAGGTCTGAAGAAAGGCACCGAGTTGATGGTGTCCTCTCTCAAAGACGAGGCGGTTGGCTTTGTCAAACTCAAGATGGATTCCAACGAAATCGCTACGCTTGACGCCGGGGAAGTCGCTCGGCCCAGCATGGTCCTCATCGACACCGAGGTCTACCCTCGGCGATGGCCGACGTCGTCCTGATGCTCACGCTTCGATGTATTCTTCGTAGATGTATTCGTCCGTTTCAATGCGGATTTTCAGTTGAGACATGGTTCCCACTCCTGCTTTGTCAACCGAAGTTGAACGGCCCCCACGACCTCAAAGCAACAGCCCCTCCGACGTTTTGGTTATCAAGTTTGAGTGGGTTTTTCGCGTTATCCGACAGTGGAGATGCGAATGGCCGTTGTCAAGACATCACTGAATTTTCTTGATTTTTGGCGGCATCAAAAAGGCGATCAAACCGAGCAGGGCAAGCGCAACAAGAACGGCGCCAATCATCGCTGTTTGTGCTGAAAATTCTCCTTCGGTCGAATCGCTGGTCTCCTCCACGCGCTCTTCAATCGCCACCAATTCTTCGAGAATGTTGTTGTTTTCGTCCCCTTCTTGAATCTCGAGGCCTCGGTCAACGACAGCATTGAATCGAATGACACGTGCGTCGGGAGGAATCTGCCAGTCGCACAACGCCGCTTGCAGTTCACCCGGTCGGATGATGGGAATGGTTTGCACGTCGATGAGTTGGTCGTCGCTTTGGCATCGAACCGATACCATGGTGGCGTCGGCTTGGCCTTGATTGCGCACGAGGACGCGCATCGAAATGATGTCGCCCTGCGTGAGTTCTTCCTTGTCAAACGCGATGCTCTCGATGCTGAGGTCCGGCAGCGCCAGCACATCGAGGTCCACCTCGCGTTCCGTGCACGAGGTCTGGTCGCAAACGGACACGAGAACGGATTGGAAACCAACGGATTGTGGCTGTAAGGTCAGGATACTGCTGTCGAGGTCAACGGTGGCCCATGAGCGGTTGGTAGAAGCGGTGACTTGACCGGGCGAATCAATGTCACTCCAGGTCATGTTGATGACGGTCGTCAGTTCTCGCTCAACTGGAATGAGGGATTGGAATTCTTCAACGACGGGCGGGTCGTCCACTGCATCCACCACCAAGGAGAAGGCATCCTCCCAGGTGTTTCCTGCCGGGTCGGTTACCGTGACGCCAATGTCCGCTTGACCGCTGGCTTCGGGAAGCAAACGAAGACGGACTTCGCCTTCGGTGAGGTCCACGGCGACGAGGTTCTCGTTGGAGTTGGTGAAGTGGACCTGCAAGACCTCGCTGGTCGCTCTGTCGTCGGTGCAGCGGTTCAAGAGCGGTAGGATGATGCCGCCGTTGTCCTCGCTGAGGGTTTGGTCGCCGATCGGCTCACAGACGGGGTCTTCATCCCACTGGATCGCATAGCCTCCAGAGACGGCTGCACGGGTGAACTCAAGGGCTGAATGACTGGCTGTTCCGTCGGAATCCCACGTGAACCACGCACGTACGGCCACCGTGAAGGACGAAGTTCCAGGTTGGAGGTAGCCGCCAATGGGCCACTCGTGCGTGAAGGTGCCAAGCGTCATCGGTTCGTTGGAAACCAACTCGTCGTTGACAAAGACCAGCCAACGCGAGTATTCGTCATCAATGCCGTCATTGGTGCCAAAGACACGGCCGTCGAGGCGCAGTGATGGGTCGTTGACATCGACCCATGCGGACGAAACGCAGGCATCGGTGGCGGTGATTCTGACTTGGTAGGCATCACCGTTCGGGAGCAAGGTGTTGGGTTGAACCGTGGTGAAATCAGCCGTCATCACCTCGTTTTCATACACGGCCACTTCTACACTGACCTCACCATCGGCGTCTTCAGCGACGCTGTGATGCAATCGTCCAAGGCTTTGCTCGGCTGGATGCGTGATGATGTCGCTGGTCCACTGTCCGGTGGTGCCCTCAACGGTCGGTTTGAGTCCGCAGGCGTCAAGCGCCATGTTGTTACTGCTCCCGGTGGTGAAATCGAGCCCCAGAACAGGCAGGTCGTGTCCGGCAAAGGTCGAGGTGGCATAGGCGACCTCGCCACCGTACCAGGGTGTTTGAACCGTGATGTCAAGGCCAAGAGCGTCGACCACCAAACGAGAATCATCAACACCACCTGCTGAAACATAATCGAGGGTGAAGGTCATCTGGGCGATGTCGTCCCATGTCCAATCCATGAGTCCGGTGATGTTGACCTTGTACGCCGAGTTGTTGATGTAATCCACGTTGCCTTGGGTGTGGGCGAAGGTTTTGAGCAGGTCAAAACCATCACCGTGTTCAACCGAGATGCGGACGGTATCTTCCTGCAGCGCATCTGGAATTTGGAAGACGCCAACCATATGGAGTTCAACCAAGGGGTAGTTCACCAGACCAGCGATGTCAAAATCCGTCAGTTCGATTTCTGGACCGGATGACCATGTGCTCGCCCCGTCGGGTGCACCGGTTGAATAGTTGGAACCGGTCGGTGAGGTCGACGACCACACGGTGAGGGTATCGAGGTGGACGGGGCGAGTGTGCAGCATCGTGAGTCGTTGGTCAGCGACCATCGTTTCGGAATAGGTAGCTCGCTCCTGCGTGAACGATGTCTCGGCGCCCATGTCCCAGAGACCAGCGTCCGCGAAACTTCCCTGCGGAAAGAGGTCGACATCGCTCGTGCTGTGCACGCTGCGGGCTTGTGCTGTTGCCAGTATCGGAGAGGCTGAGACCACACAGAGCATGAGAGTCAAAAACAGCGCTTTGCTGTGGGTTCGCATGACGTCTTGGACGAGGTGGCACTTCTTGAAACAGAGGGTTCCCTGCGCCCAGCGACGGACGAAGCGAGGACGCGGCTGGCGCATGTTTGAAATACCAAGCGCATGAGGCGCAGATACCTCTCATGGCTGTGGTGGTGTAGGGGTTAGCACGGCAGATTGTGGTTCTGCCAGCCCGGGTTCAATTCCCGGCCACGGCCCCATGTTCACAGATCGCCGTCGGAGATGTGGTGGCCCATGCGCTCGCCCTTGGTCGCCAAATAGTCGCGATTGTTTGAACCAACACCCACGATGAGCGGGCTGCGGCTGGCGACTTCGATACCGTGTTTGGTCAACTGTTCCACTTTCTCGGGGTTATTGGTCATCAACTCAACACGTTCGACGCCGATGTCTTCGAGCATTTCTGCTGCAATGGCGTAGTCTCGTGCATCGGCTGGGTGACCCAGCATGAGATTGGCATCCAAGGTGTCAGCGCCACCGTCCTGGAGGTGGTAGGCTTGAATTTTGGCGTGAAGTCCGATGCCACGTCCTTCTTGACGCAAATACAGAAGGGCGCCCCATCCCTTTTCGACGATGGCGTTGAGGGCGGCATGGAGTTGTGGTCCACAGTCGCATCGGGTGCTGGAAAAGACATCGCCCGTCAGGCATTCGGAGTGGACGCGGACAAGAACGGGGTCGGGCCCTTTCATGTCCCCGAGTGTCAAGGCTACGTGGTCAAACCCCGTTGATTCTTCGTGGAAGACTTGAATTTGAAAATCGCCAAACCCGGTGGGGAGGAACGCAATGCTTGGGACATCTTCATGCTTGACAATCTTCATTTTTTCACCTCAATGACAAACCGAAGTTCACCTTCTTCGTTGGCGACATGCAGGAGGGTGTGCTGGCTTCTGCCAATGAGCAGCGGCATGTCCTGCAGGGTTTCGGGGTCGTCGGCAAGGACTTCGAGGACATTTCCGTCGCTCAGGTCCTCAAGTGCCTCTCTGGTTTTCGCAACAGGAACGGGGCAGTTGAACCCCAAGACGTCGAGACGATGCGTTATGGCGTACGCTTCGGGGCCTCCTCCCATGGCATGATGCAGGTTCGTCCCTGTTTTGAACACATGCACAAGCCCCATGAACACGAAGTTCCACCGTTTTGTTCCGCGACACCTTTTCAACAACGGCGCGGCTCTCATGCCATGGCGGCAACCAAGTCAGCACGTCCCGAAGGGGACATGTCTTGGCAGGAGGTTGGCGAGTTGGGTTTGCGGTACGGTCGCATACCATTGGCGCTTCTGTTGGTTGAGGCCTTCTACTGGTTTCTCACCATCCCCTCCGATACCCTTGCTCCAATCCAGGTCACTGAAGCGTGGATATGGAACGAACTCACCAACCTCATCTACGGTGAAGGAACCGCCGTCATCAGCCATCACAACGGGTGGTTGACCCGGATTGACCTTCTCCATCCCACCTTTCCCGGTCCTTACGACAGCGTTGGACTCTATGTTTCGGACGAGTGCGCAGGTGTGCACGAGATGATTTTCCTCTCCACGTTGGTGATGATGACGGATGGTGTTCCACAACGAGAAAAATGGAAAGCCGTCGCCGTGATGTGTGGCATTGTGTACGTTCTGAACATTTTGCGTTTGGTGGTGTTCTATCCCATCGCGTTGGATTCCTGCCTCGAAACACCTGACGTCCAGGCCTGTTTGACGCCCATGTGGCAATTCCACGAAACGGTCTACACTTGGGGCTTCTTGGTGGTCCTTGTCACGATGTGGCTCGTCTGGTTCCTTCGGTTTGGCGGCCCCGCTCGAACCCTGGCTGCCACCAAAGAGGACCCGTCCCCCTGGCGGCTTCAGCGACGACGGCATTGGGAAACAAAGCACAAAGCGCTGCTGGGCGCTGCCCTCCTCCTCTTTGTGTTCGCCATGGCGAACATCTCGACCAACCAGGAGGCCATCGATGCGAGGGACACGCTGGCCTTCTGTGAATTTTCGAGTCAACTTTCATCCGATTGCGCTGATGCAGAACAGCGATGGGACGATGCCATCGGCTATGCTTGGTCGCTTTCAGCACTGGGCTTGACGGTCGGCGTGGGCACCATGGTGGTGGTTGAACGACCTCTCGAGGACGGCTCGTGGCCCTCCTCGGCATTACCAGCCAACCAACCTGAAACCAGTCCGGCCAAGAAATCGCATCACACGAAAAAATCCGGTTCGTGGAAGAACCGTGGCGAAGAGGAATGATCATTCCACGATGGTTGCGGTCATCGTTTGCCCGTTGTAGGGGCGCTTTTCGATGGCCTTCATCGCCGTTCCAATCTTGCTCTTGTGGAGGCTCACGAACGTCGCATCGTCTCGGAAGGCAACGGTGCCGATGGCCAATTCATCGCAGCGCAACTGTTCAACAAACCAGTTGGCGACGCTCAAGCTGGAACCAGCATCCTCGGGTCGAAGCGAGAGTTTCATGGTCACGTACCCAAAGACATCAGCCGTTTCGCCAAAGTCTTCTTGTCGGCGAACAGGGTCACGCTCAACGCCGTCTGGTAGTTCAGGGGCTTCACTTGGTGTGATCTCAAGGCCGTAGGTCGCCATGATTTTCGACAACTGCGGTTCGTCATCTCGGGAGACCAAACTCCATGCCTCTCCGGTACGTCCAATCCGTCCGGTTCGGCCGATGCGGTGGATGAAAGAATCCATGTCGTTTGGAATATCATAGTTGACGACGAGGGTGATGCCGTCGACGTCGATGCCACGGGCAGCCACATCGGTGGCGATGATGGTCTTGACCTTGCCTTCTTTGAACGAGTCCAAGATGCGTTCTCGCTGGTTTTGGCTCAAGTCACCGTGGAGGCCGGCGACATCAAAGCGGTGTTTCTTGAGTCGCTCAACCGCCAAGTCAACCATGCGCTTGGTGTTGCAGAAGATGATGGTTTGGTCCTCGTCCTGCATTCGAATGAGAAGGCGGCCGAGCACCCAGAGTTTGTTGGAGCGCCCGATGCGAACCGAGTAGAGGTCAATGGGCGGGACATCGAGTTCTTCTGCATTGGTCAACACGAAATCAGGTTCGTTCATGAATTCGTGCGCAGCGTCGATGATCTCCTGGGGAAAGGTGGCGGAAAAGAGCAGGGTCTGCTCACGTCCGGTCATACGTTCGACGACCCACATGATGTCCGGGAAGAATCCCATGTCGAGCATGCGGTCTGCTTCGTCGAGGCACATCACTTGGGGCTTGGCCAAATCGATGTGGCCACGTTCGCTCATGTCCATGACACGACCGGGCGTGCCGACGATGATGTCCACGCCTTGGCCGAGGGTTTTGGCCTGCTTCTCGAGGTCGGTGCCACCGTACACGGTGAGGATGGTCAATCCCGAATCGCCTTGGAGCATGGCCAGTTCCTCGGCCACTTGATTGGCGAGTTCCCGCGTGGGCGTCAGAATCAACGCTTGGAGTTCACCGGTGGCTTGACATCGCTCAAGAATGGGCAAGCCGAAGGCCGCTGTTTTTCCTGAGCCGGTGCGGGCTTGACCGATGACGTCGGTTCCTTTGCGAGCGATGGGTACCGTGTCCCGTTGCACTTGGGTTGCAAATTCCCACCCCATGGCGTTCAAGCCGTTTTGGATGGGTTCTGGAAGGTTCCATGCATCGAATCGTGTTGTTGTGAACATCGGTCTCACCGTTCGTCTCATGTGTTCTTCATTGGCCACCGAGACGAGGCGGCCTCCACAGGGTCATCAGAAGTTATCGCGGTCGGCGATCTCTTTCTGAAGTTCACCCATCCAATACCGGCGAGCGTTTTCGCGGTTTAGTGGGCGACGCATTTGTCGAACATGCTCAAGGATGTATTGTCGGAATTTGAGCGCTTTTGAGCGGTTCACGCCTTTGGGCGTGATGCCGTCCCACAATCGGTCAAACTGTTGTGCTTTGTCGTTGAATGGCATGTCATCGTCCATAGCATACACCTCTTCAGCGAGTTGCCGACCGTCCACCTGTTCTTAACGGTGTTGCACCGGCCAGCCGGCCTCAGTCATACGGTTCATCATCAAAATCAGGAAAATCATCGTCGTCATGGTACCCCATGATTTCGTCTTGGGTGGGTCGTCGCATTGGTGGCGTGGATGGTTTACGAGCCTCCGGGCTCGCTTCGGGCTTCGCTCTTGGCGTCTCTGCGGGAGGTGCAGGCTGCATGCCAACACGCTTGCCCTGTGCCAGCAACACCTCCTTATCGATTTCAGGGACGGGCAGCGCGGGTGCAAGGGCCGCATTTTTCTCGGCTTCTGTACCCTCCAGCATGGCATCAAAGCGATACTGCATCAATTTCTCAACCAGGCCCTTGTCGGTCTCCGTTTTCAGGAGGTCGTCGACGAGAGCACGAAGTTCGGCCTCATCCATCAATTTCGGGAGGAGGCTCACGCAGGCACGGCGCACACGGACGTCCCCGGAGCGAGCCCCAGCAAGAATCAAATCACGAGCACGGCCGTGACCCCGGTTGAGTTTCTCAATCGTTCGAATGGCGGACAATCGAACGTCAGGATTGGGGTCAGCAATGGCGCGCTCGGCGAACATCGTTCCCATCCTAACATCTTGTTTGGCGAGCCTCGGCAGCGATTTCGCCACGGTTTTGCGAACCTGGTCGTCCTCGTCGTTAAGCGCCCAAGACACGAGGTCCCACACCGCAGAGGTCTTTCTTGAAACGATGGCGTTGATCATCTTCGCCCCACGACGTCGCAGGCTGACATCCGGTTCGAGCAGGATGCTGTCGACGTGGTCTGCCACAACATCCGGCCACGTCTTGGTCAACGCTTCAAGTCCCTTCCACGCCACCTTTCGGCGCTGTTCATCGGGGTGCCGCAATTCGTTTTCAAGCGATGAGTGAACGCCCGAAGGGAAGGTGGGTGCAGCACGAGCGAGCGAAGCACTGGCTGCCTTTTGCACGGCCTTGTTGGAGTCATCGAGCAACACAGAAAGCCAGTCAAAGAGTTCGTTTGAGCGGCGAACGGCAAACTCTGGGAGCACTTCGAGCGCTGCGATGCGAATCTCGGGGTCATCGTCTTCAAACGCTGCGAGCAGAAGTCCGTGGGCGGGCATGATCATGCTTTGCGGCACATGGCTCAAGGCACGGACACCGTTCTTCCGGGTCATGGTCAACGTGTCGTTTTTCCACCGCACATCTCGTTGTGCCAAACTTCCCTCGGCCAGCGACATGATATCGGATGGATGGAGGGCACACCAAGGGCCCTCGGTCGGCTCGTACGAGGCATCGGCAACGCTGGTGTGGCCCGTTTGGATGGGCTTTCCCGTACGCGGGTCCCTTGCGATGTACTTCTTTGCCATGCGTGGTTCTTTTGCCTGCATACTGCCATCCATCAAGAACTTATGCCGGTCAAGGCTAGAAAAAGAATCGCCGTTTCTTCCTCTCTCACAACGGGTTGATGTGGTGCTCACGCCCGACCTCGGCATTCATCGTGGCCGGGCAAACGATTTAGGAGGCGCATGCGCACCACCGGTCATGAGCGAAGACACCTGGAGTGCAGACGAAGCCATGAGCAAACTTTCAGAAGCCCTGAACGAGAAGGACATGACCGTAGACGACATGTTTGCAGCCTTCGACGCCGACAGCGACGGCACCATTAACGGTCCTGAATTGCACAAGGGCATCCGAGAATTGGTCGGTGATGTGCTCTCTCCCGCACAAATTTCCGTGATCATTCAAGCCTTGGACGTGAACACCGACCATCGTATTGACCTCGACGAACTTCGCAGTGCCTTTTCCGAAGAAGAGTGAAACGGACGTGACAAGGTGTCCTTTCGAGTCTGTATCGCCTGTTATGGCATCCGAGTCTACCCCTACATGGGGTTCATGGTCGGCCAACAATACGAGTGCCAAGACTGCCAAGAGCGCATGGTGGTCCCCCTTGAGTTTGACAAAGAGGAGGATTATCGGGCGTTTCGTAAGGAAATGCTCGGCGAAGATTCCTCGTCAGAAGAGTAAGGCCAAGCGCGTTGATGCCGACGGTGCGCCAAAGGTCAAAAGCCACCGAGGAAACGGCAAAGCATGGCCACCATGGACATCGCCAACCCCAGTGAAGAACATTTGATGCTTCGTGAAATGGTTCGAGAATGGACCCAAGAACACGTTGAGCCTCAAGCGCTGGAATACGACCGAAACGAGAAGTTCAACCTCGAGTTGCTTCGAAGCATGGGTGACTTGGGGCTGCTGGGCATCAGCGCTCCCGAAGAATACGGCGGTGCTGGACTGGACGCTGTTGCCTGCACCATGGTTCACGAGGAACTCTCGGCGTCCGACCCCGGATTTGCGCTTGCTTACCTTGCCCACTCGATGCTCTTTGTCAACAACCTCGCCTACAACGGCAACGAGGACCAGAAGGCTCGCATCCTCCCCAAGGTCTGCTCGGGAGAGTGGATCGGCGCCATGGCCATGTCCGAACCCGATGCAGGAACCGATGTGCTCGGCCTTTCGACGTCCGCCGTTCAGCGTGATGACGGTGCTTGGGTGTTGAACGGACGAAAGATGTGGATCACCAACGGTTGCATCGACGAAGCCGGCACACCCGCTGACGTGGTATGGGTCTACGCCCGAACCGGCGAGGACGAGCGAGGTCGCGTCCAAATGTCGACCTTCCTCGTCGAAGCCGGTATGCCCGGATTCAGCGTCGGTCAGAAAATCTACGACAAAACAGGTATGCGTGCCTCCAACACCGCTGAGTTGGTGTTTGACGACTGCATTGTCCCTGCTGAAAACCTCGTTGGTGACGTGGGTGAGTCCCTTCTCCACATGATGGGGAACTTGGAACTTGAGCGCCTGACCCTCGCAGGTATGGCCCTCGGCATCGGCCGACGTGCCTTGGACGAGATGAATCGCTACGCTACGGACCGCACGGCCTTCGGCTCACCCATTCGAGACTTTGGTCAAATCCAGCGCTACATCGGTGAGAGCTGGGCCAAGTATCGAGCCATGCGTGCCTACATCTACGACACGGCCAACAACCTCACCATCGGCACCTCAGGTCAGCGACTCGATTCCGACGGCGTCAAGCTCTTTGCCACCACCGCAGCCAAGGAAATCGCCGACGCCGCCATGCAGGTCATGGGCGGCTACGGCTATGTTGGTGAATACCACGTAGAGCGTCTGTGGCGAGACGCCAAGTTGCTTGAAATCGGTGGCGGCACGCTCGAGTCGCATCAAAAGAACATCACGCGAGATCTGTTCAAAGACGTGGAAGCCGTCAATCGATGAGTTCAATCTCTTCGTTTGGCGTCAGCACCTTTCGTGTGTTCCGCCATGCGCTTGCTACAAGGCTCGACGAGACCAAAACAGCCACGGCGATGGCCGTTCCCCACGTCCAAACGCTTGACATCGTAGAGATGGTGTTGTCCGAAAGCAACAGCGCCATGACGGTGGTGATGCCCACGGCGAGGCCCGTTTGAATCAGCATGGGTGTCGAGACGCGAAGGAACGGTGCGGCTTTACCGATTTGGTGGATGACAAACATCACCCAAGAACCGGCTCCCAACCCCCACACGGGAATTTCTGCGGGATAACTCGAGAACAGCATCACCTCATTGGAGGCGAGGTAGCGATCGATGCCCGTGAGCAGGACCACCCAAACAAGAGAAGCACCGAGCAGACTCAAGGCAGAGGTCATCCCTTGGGAGGTGGTTTCGGCGGTTTGTTCCTCTTGGGAAACTGAGGATTCCGAAAGTTTCGCTTTTTCTTCAATGGCAAGAGCGCGATAGGTTTGCTCGAGTTTGTCCACTCTCGTGGACAAGGCGTGCATGTGGTCAACAAGGTCGACGAGGATATCGTGTTCTTCTGCCATCAACGCCATCCGCTCTTCTTCAAATTCTGGAAGGGTGATCATGGCTGGAGCCAGTTCGATGTGACCGTCCTCGCGAAGTTCGGCTCGTGTCTCCTCGATTTTTTGGGTCAATTTTTCTTCTTTCTTCTCCTTTCGTGACTCTTTGGCATCGGAAACGGCTTGGGAGGTCTTGGCTGCAGCCTCCTTGCCAGCGTCCGCCACTTTGGCCATCGCTTCCTTGGTGGCGCTCGCTGCTTGCTTGGACAGCTCAGCGATTTTATTTCCCGTTGAGCCGAGGCGCTCAGCGAGGGATTTGGATGGCTTGCTGGGCGAGTAGGGATTCTCGGCCATGGGGAAACCACCCCGTGGCTTCATGTCAAACCTTCGCCATTCAGTATTCCACGGGTACCGGGTCCAGAATACGCCACAAATACCACGCCGCTGCGGTCCGGTAAGGGCGCCAGCGCTCGGCGATTTTACCCACATCTTCCTTCGTTTCAGCCTCGGGCACGAGCCGTTGGGTGCCCCGAATCAAGCCGATGTCACCAAGGCTGAACACGTCGGGTCGAAGGAAGTGGAACATGAGAAGCATCTCCGCCGTCCAAGGTCCAATCCCTCTGAACTTCACCAAGTGCTTCATGATGGCGGCGTCCGACATCTCATCCCAAGGCTGGTTGAGAATTTCCGCTGCGTGTTCTGCGAGGCCGTAGATGTAACTTGCTTTGGGTCGTGTAACACCACAAGCAGCGATGCTTCGCTGGTCGGTCGCCAACACCGCTTCGGGTGTTGCTTCGCCGAGATGGTCGACGAGGCGCCCCCAAATCGCATCGGCGGCGAGCACGGAGATTTGCTGGCCCACGATGGAGCGGACCAGCGTCTGAAACAGGTCGTCCCGACTCGTGATGCCGTCGGGACCGTATTGTTCCACAACGGGACCCAACAATTCGTCCTTGAGCAAAAAGGCGTGTGCCTCATCCCACCATGCTGGGGCTCGTCCGCTCATGATTGCTGTTGGAGAGATGAGGTTTTGAACCCGCGCTTCAAAGCACAACCATGCGAGACACGCTCATGGCTTACCTCGGGCTCAAGGACGTGCTTCGTCAAGGCTGGGTCAATGCCGGTGTGGATGCACCTGAATCCGTTGCGGCTCACTCCTGGGGTATGGCCGTTCTCGCCCTGAAACTCTGCCCGGAGGACCTGAACCTTGAACACGTGCTGAAACTCTGTTTGGTCCACGACCTCCCCGAGGTTATCGTCGGCGACCTGACGCCTCAGGACGATGTGTCGACGAAGTCGGCTGACGAACGTGCTGCCATGGAACAACTTGCACCTGAGTGGGTGGCGCTGTTTGATGAGTATGAACACGAAACGACACCCGAGGCTGTGTTTGTCAAAAAGCTCGACAAGTTGGACATGGCGCTGCAGGCCAAGGTCTACATGGAACGGAGCGAACTCGACCTCAATCAATTCATTGACAGCGCCCGCAAAACGCTGGGCGACCACGACCTCCTTCGCTGAAGGCAAAGCCGACAGAAACAAAAAGCGGCACCCCTCCGCCCGGCTTACACAGCCCGATAGTGTAGGGGTCCATCATGGTGGGTTTTGGTCCCGCCGACCTCGGTTCGAATCCGAGTCGGGCTACCTCTCCTCTCGATAGGCCCGATTTGAAAGGAGTTGAACGATCAGGCCACCCACCAGTACGCCGAGGAGCAGGCTGGGCCGAGGAATCATCTCGTCCAGAAATAATCCGCTAAACTGGTCGGAGAGCAACAGCAACGACGCTAACTGGACCAAAAGATAACTCGCAACCACGCCGCCAAGGGCGATTGCAGCGGTTGGAACTTGAAGTTGCACCGCAAGATTGTACCGTTCGGCGGTCATGTCAATGAAGCCCATGTCGTCAAGTTGGACGGCCACGGCGCTCACGGTATGCGCCAGTTGTACGATAACGCTGGCCAGAACGAGGAGGAAAAACAACATCCCCAGCACGGCGATGAATTTCATGCCCTCGGTCTGGAAGATTTCAATCCAGCCCAGAGTTTCACCCTCGCCAAAGAGGCTCAGGTGGATGCCACCGGGGCGAAGACCAAAGATTTCTCCAGCCACCAGCCAATTGAAGAAATACGAGGCGAGCAGTCCCACACCGCACGAAGCGCTCGAGATGAGGGCCACCAAGGATGCCAGATAGAGCGGATTCTCTACTGGCTCACGCATCTCCACCGTAATGTTTGACAGGAACATCACGGCAACGGTCGTTAGGACAATTGACATGAGCAGCGACAGCCACACAAACAAGGTATAGCTGGTGTCCAATGCCGGGCCTTCAGTGTCATCAATAGCAAACGCATACGTGGCTTCAAACGAAGGCGTGATGAAGATGAATAAAACTGTGGCCAGGAGCCATAATCCACCCGCCGGTACGATAGCAAAGCGACCGAAGCCATAGAGCCGCTCAAATCCCCTGGCCGAGGTCACCATCCGTCCGCCGGCGACAAGACCCACCAGACCTCGTGCTGCGAAGGACAAGCCAACAAGCAAGGTTGAAATCCCGATCATAAACGTGTACAAATTACTGGCGAGGTTCCATCGTCCGAACCCACTCATGGCTTCGTCGATTAACTCGCAACCACCGCCCCCAGCGAAGACACATGCTTCCTTGAGGGCCTTCAGCCCTTCCATCACTTCGCTGTATTCCGTATCGTAGTTCTCGTATTCGTCCTCAGATTCAAACTTGAAGGTGGTTGTGCTAAATTCTGCCAGCGTTACACCGTCTTCGGTCTCAACAACATACATCGTGGGGCCGGTCAAGCAGAGCACGAGGAACGCCAGCATGGCGACGTGAACCGCTTCCCGTGCGACTTTCAACCCACTTGCTGAGAAGGATGGACCCCTGCTGTCCTGCTTTGAAGCGCTTGACGACCTCCCACGCTTGGACCGTTTTGGCTTCGGCTCTACATTCCATTCGAATTCTCCTTCGCAATAAGGGCACGCAAATTCACCGGAAGCGTCGTCGTCGAGTTCAATTTCCCCATCGCAGTGCGGGCATAGAATCTCCACCATGGGTTCAACATTTCGTGCTCAAGGATATTTCTTTCCCCGACGCCGTCCAAACGAATACGCATCTTCATGAACGGTGTGGCTGTGCATTTGGCTACAGGTGAGACGATGATTCAGAGCATTGGCGTAATTGGTGCAGGACAAATGGGCAACGGTATCGCACAGGTGGCCGCTTGTGCGGGCTACGATGTGGTGATGATCGACATCAAAGACGAATACGTCGAGAAGGGCCTTGGTACCATCCAATTTTCGCTTGGAAAACTTGTGAGCAAGGAACGCATGACGCAAGCCGATGCTGACGCCGCTCTTGCTCGCATCACAACGGGGACCGACCGAAGCCTGTGCGCAGATTGCGACCTTGTGGTGGAAGCCGTTCCTGAAATTCTCTCCCTGAAGCAGGAGATTTTCACCGAACTCGACAACCTCTGCAAGCCAGAGACCATTCTGGCCTCCAACACTTCTTCCATTTCCATCACGACCATTGCCGCCTCCACACAACGACCGGAGAAGGTCATCGGAATGCACTTCATGAATCCGGTGCCCATCATGAAACTCGTTGAAATCATCAACGGCGCAGCCACCAGTGAGGCCACCAACACCGCCGTTGTGGAGGCAGCTGAGAAAATGGGTAAGACCGCCCTTTCGTGCAACGATGCACCCGGATTTGTATCAAACCGTATCCTGTGTCCGATGATCAACGAAGCCATCCTCACGCTGCAGGAAGGTGTCGCCGAACCAGAAGCCATCGACGGCATCATGAAACTCGGGATGAATCACCCCATCGGCCCATTGGCACTATCGGACCTCATCGGCAACGATACCGTCCTTCACATCATGAATGTCCTCTACGAAGGCTTTGGCACTGAGAAGTATGCTCCTGCTCCGTTGCTCGTCCAGATGGTTGAAGAAGGGAAACTTGGGCGAAAGTCCGGTCAAGGGTTCTACACCTACTGAGGTGATGATGTGGGGAGCCTCGAAGGTCAAACCTACCTGGTTACCGGAGCATCAAAGGGCATCGGGCGCGAGGTGTCGCTCGCACTTGCTCGAGCGGGGGTCCGCGTGATTCTGCTTTCTCGGCCCAGTGCTGAGTTGAATCAGACGCTCGCAGACGTCCAAGCGCATTCACCGCACTCGTTTGCCTCACCGTGCGATTTGGGCGAGTCGTCCTCTGTTGCATCGGCTGCCCAAACCATCCTCGCCCACGAAAACTCGATTCACGGTGTCGTTCACAACGCCGGTGATATCCATCCCATCAAACCGCTCTTCGGTGCTGATGCTTCCGATTGGGCGCGTTCCATGATGGTGAACGTGGTGGGTGTTCAGCACCTGACCCAAGCCCTCGCCCCGGCGCTTCAGGGCCAACATCGCACACGAGTGACCACCATTTCCAGTGGCGCAGCCCTGAGGCCGCTCGCCTCTTGGTCTGCTTACTGCACGGCCAAAGCAGCCCTTGACATGTGGACGCGATGCCTTGCTGAAGAGGGAGCAGCGGACAACATCACGGCCGTATCGGTGGCTCCTGGAATCGTTGATACCGACATGCAGACCACCATTCGGTCCGCCTCCGTAGAAGACTTTCCCCTCCGCTCAAATTTCGTGGGCTATCATGAAGATGGACAGTTGACCAAACCCGATGATGTAGCCCATGCGCTCATGCCGCTCATCACGGCCCATACCGCAGAACAGTCGGGCCAGCGCTTTGACGTACGAGATTTGTGAACTTCCAATTTCAGTGGGGCGAAGGGTGATAAGCCAACACCCGGACAGCGCTGTAGAGGGATACCATGCCAGGCACCGACCGTGTAGAAATTCGAACGCTAAAAGTTGGACGATTTTGTGTCGTTGACGATGAAGCCTACAAGATTTTGAGCATCTCCAAATCCAAGCCCGGAAAGCACGGCTCTGCAAAGGCTCGATTGTCCCTCGAATCCATCTTCACGGGGAAGAAAATCTCCCACGTAGGAACCGTCACCGATTCCATCAGCGTCCCGATGATCGAGAAGGGAACGGCCACCGTCACCCACATCGAGGGCGAGGAAGTTCACGCCATGAACGACCGAGACTACTCCATGATGATCCTCCCCATGCCTTCGGCCGAATCCGACATGAACATCCAAGCCGGCGGCAAAATCATGTGGCAAGAAGCCCTTGGGCGCTACATCATTATCCGAGACCACTGATGGGGTCAACCTCAAGGGTTTGAAACAACAGCACCCTTCGATTTTCACGGGTATGCATTCATAAGTTCATCGCGTTATGCAACGCCATGGAAGAAGCGAATGTGGCGATGGACAAGGACCAGCGTGTGCGTGGATACTGTGCCTACGATTGGGGAAAAAGCGCGTTTGAGACTTCGGTGACCACCGCCATTTTCCCGGCTTGGTTCGCCTACCTTTTCGCTGAGGCCAACGGCATCTCCACCAAACTGCTCGGAAGTGAATGGACTGCCGACGCCATGTATTCGGCCGCCGTGATGATCGGTGCTCTGCTCGTGGCCATTTGTGCCCCATCGCTTGGTGTTATCGCTGACCGACGCATGATCAAGATGTGGTGGCTCAAAATCCTCACCCTCCTGGGCTCGATTTCTTGCGTCCTGCTGGCGCTTTCGCCCTACCTCGGTGTTTCAACAAGTTGGATTTGGGCCCTCATCATGTTCATGATGGCCAACGTCGGATTGAACGGTGCGGGTGTATTCTACAACGCCCTGCTCCCTCACATGGGTGATGAATCCGAGATGGATTCCATTTCAAACAAAGCCTTCGCTGCTGGCTACCTCGGTGGTGGCCTGTTGCTCGTGGTTCACCTCGGTTTGGTCATGGGCCTTCCTGGGCAAAGCTGGGTGATTCCCTTCGCCATGGCGACCTCCGGTATCTGGTGGCTTGGATTTGCCCAAATGACGTTCCGCATGGTTCCCGAGCCTCACATTGAAAACGAGATGGAACCGATGGGCATGGTGGCATCGACCAAGATGGCGCTTGGAGAGGTCAAAGCTACCCTCTCGGACATTAAGAGCTTCCGAACGCTGTTCTTCTACATGCTCGCCTACTTCTGTTTCATTGACGGTATCAACTCGGTCACGGCCCTTTCAGGCGTGTTCGGCATCGTTGTTCTCGGTTTGACCACGACCGGACTTATTCTGACCATCCTCATCATTCAATTCGTAGCAGCACCTGCGGCGATTGGCTTTACGAAACTTGCAGAGAAGTGGGGCACAAAAAGCGCCCTGCAGTTTTCCCTCGTCTGCTGGTGTTTCGTCATCGTCGGAGCCCTCTCGTTCGCTCCGTTGGAACTTGAGAACCACGACGAGTACGATATGCAGTACCTCTTCAATGAAGAAACGGGCATGTACGATGCCATCGCTCGTGAGGGTGTCAATCCAATCGCTGCGCTCCCTGAAGACGATGAACAACAGTGGGCCTTGGAGCACGAAGCCGTTCTGCCAGTTCAAAAAAATACGGATTACAAGAGCGGTTACGCCGTTGAGTGGGCCTTTGACAGCGACGGCAACGCCGTGAACGTCAGCGTTGATCTGACAGCAGATGCACTGGCTGCCCTCGAAGCAACCATGGAGGATTCCCGGTTTTCTTACAGCATAGAAGGCGGGGAATTCGCCAACACCACCGGACTGGGCGTCAATCACCCGACCAGTTTGGGCGACGGTCTGCTCGATTTCTTTCCCAAAACGGCCCGTGCTTTGGTCTGGGCGCCGTTGGGCATGTCGGTCTTCTTCCAGTTCCTTCTGTTGGGTGTCTTTGGGGGTGCGCTTCTGGGCGGTTCCCAAGGTCTTGCACGTTCGATGTTTGGACAGATGGTTCCCGAAACTCGCTCTGCTGAATTCTTTGGCTTCTTCGGATTCTTTGGGAAAGTCGCTGCTCTTCTCGGCCCGCTGATCTATTCGGTCATGACGGTGTGGTTTGACTCCCGTGTCGGTATTTTCGCCATCTCGCTCCTCATCGTTGCAGGTGCGATCATGTTGCGTAACGTCGACGTCGAGGACGGTATTGCCGTTGCTCGTGCTGAAGATGAGCGGAACCGGCAAACGGATGCAGCAACGGCATGACCATCGCAACGGTCATGAAGTGCCTTCCCAACCGAACACCAGCACGCTGTCGCGTCGCGGGTGATTTTGATGTCCAATTCCAACGCATCGGATGAAAAAACCGTCTCTAAGTCAGCGTACCGACAACCGGTCACACCAGAAGGTCTCAAGGCCATCGAGTCCGGGACGCTGACCTGGCTTGATGACGAGATGTACAACAACCTCAACACCGGTGTGCTGGAGCAGTATCTTGAGGAAAAAAACCTCGAAGAGTCCTTTGAGGTGTCGCACTGGAACACACCCAAAGTGATGATCGGTATTGGAATCGGCGCCGTTTTCTCCGGTGTGACCGCCTACATCGGCCTCAAGCTCGGTTTGGCCATTTCAGCCGCATGGTACATCGCCTACCTGCTCGGTATGGCGCTGAAGTGGTCGCCATCCGAAGTGAACATCGCCACCTCGGCGACCACCGGTGCGACCCACGCTTCGACCGGTTTCATCTTCACCTTCCCCGCCATCTTCCTGCTGGCCAGTCAACCGGCTTACGCTTTAGCCGACGGGCCACTTGTGACGCTTGATGACGGTGAGGCGTTTACCCTCGCTTTCATCGGGATTGTCGCTTCGATGTTCGCTGGCTTCCTCGGCGTGATGTACTTCATCATTTTCAGACGTGTCTGGCTGGTCGAAGACCCGCTCCCACTGCCCGGGTTCGAAGCGACGTTGAAGATGCTTGATATCTCGTCGGATGTCAGCACCGGTGCTGTTGAGCACGCCCGCGATTCTCTCAAAACCATCGGGGTGTGGACCGTGGTCACCATGGTGGGTTTGTTCCTCGTGGAATATCCCCTGATTTGGTTGAACGACCGCAAGGTGGCCCTTCTTGATTTCATTGCCCAATCCGTTCACTACGGCGATATTGGCCTTGCAAGTTTTTACTCATACGGGAAGATTCACCAACCATCGGGCACCGTTGACGGTATCTCCCTCAAGCAAACACACTGGTCGGAAGAGACGGCCTGGAACCCCTTTGCCTACACCTATGTTGGCGTCGCCCTCACGCCTTCGATGTTCGCCATCGGCTGGTTCATGAAGACCCGTGTGGCGTTCTTGGTCAACATGGGTACCATCGTTGGTTGGTTCTTCCTCGTCCCCTTGGCGGTGTTCATGAACGTGCCCATCTATGACGCATCCCAACAAGCGAACATTCCCATTCAGGATTATGCCAGCGGTGGCTCTGCAGCGCTGCAGATGATCGCCTTTGCAAAGACCGTGCGAACCATCGCCATTGGCGCCATCGTTGGCGGCGGCATGTTTGGACTGGCCAAGATGTGGCGCACGTTTGCCAACATTTTCACCGACATCGGGGCCGCCTTCAAGGGCGATGGCAGCCAGGAGTACATGGAAGGAAGGGGCTGGTACGAATGGCCCCTCAAGCACATTCCCATCTTCATGGGCGTGACCTTCATCGCCATGATCATCATCTTCACCATCGGTGGTTTTTCGCCCCTCGCAGCCCTTGTGTTTGCCTCGGTCCTCATTCTCACGACGTTCATGCTCGGCGCCATCGCCGTGCGTGTCATGGGCGAGACCGGAATCGAACCCGTTTCGGGAACATCGTTCATCGTCCTGCTGATGTTGCTCGGTGTGTTCCTCAACTTCCAAGACCTCCTGTCCTTGAACACGCAGGACGCCGTTTTGTTGGGACTTGTGGGAACCACGGTGTTTGGTTCAGCGATTTCCATGTCGGGTACCGTCATCGGGGACTACAAAAACAGCCTCTACATCGGCAACCGCCCCTATCATATCTCGAAGGGCAACATCATGGGTGTTGTGCCCGGTGCCATCATTGGCGCAGGTGTGGCCATCTTCCTGTCGATTCAACTCGCAGAAGGTCGCATTCAACTGATCGCTCCTCAAGCCAACGCCTTCGCAACCTTCTCGGTCATCTTCGCCGAAGGGCAGGGCGACCTCGTGCTGCTCGCCCTCGGGTTCCTTCTCGGGATGTTTGTTGAGTGGGCCACCGGCATGGGCACCTCCTTTGGGTTGGGCATGTACCTCGACGTCCCGCACACGCTGCCCATGCTCATCGGTGGTGTTGCCCGAGACCGCTGGGAAGACAAGAAACTCCGACCTCGCATTGATGCCCTGAAAGAGAAAGAGGGGACGACCGTTGCGGAAAAGCAGCGTGCCCTCATTCTGTTGAGCACCTTCATGGTCGCCGCAGGTCTCCTCACGGGTGAAGCCTTCTTCGGAACGGAATCGAGCATCCTCTCTTTCGTTGATTCGCTTTGGTACAATGACGAAGGCATGCGGACGGTGATGGGTATTGAAAACTTTGCAGATTCAGGTGCATGGTACGCCATCCGCATGGCCAGTTTGATCCTCATCAACGTGGCCGTCGGCGCCGCCATCTATTACCTGTTCAAGCGAGCCGGTGTCATCGGTGGCGAATCGGCCTCAGCCGAAGCTTGAGTGTGAGTTCCCATGACCGGTTCCAGCACCCCACGCTGGGTTTGGGGTCTTCTCGTGGCGGCCGTCGTCGGTGTCTCGAGTGCAGGGGCGTTGTTTCAGCACGTCGACGCTGTCCCTCCACTACTTCGGGCCTCGTGGCGCCTGCAACTCACGTCGCTGGTGTTGTTTCCGCTGTTTCTCTATCAATACCGCAATCTTGAGGACGAGGTGGTCAAACAGTTCAGAACCAAGCGAACATGGAAACTGCTGGCAGCGAGCGGCGTGGCGTTGGCAGCCCATTTTGGCGCTTGGGTAGCAAGTCTGGATGAAACCACCCTTACCCACTCGCTGCTCTTCGTAACGGCCCATCCGCTGGTGATTGTGGTGGGCATGATGGTTCTCGCTCCTGTCGTGGCCGCCGTTCGTCGTCCACTGCCACGAGAGACCATCGGCGCAGTGGTTTGTTTCGTGGGTGCTGGCATCACGCTTCTGGACACGGGGTCCTCCCAAGGCGACCAAACCGCTACGCTTTTCGGCGATATGCTCGCTTTCGGTGGGGCGGTGTTCGTGGTGGGCTACATCGTGGTGGGTCGCATGCTGAGGACATGGATGCCCATCTTTGTCTACGCCTTTCCAGTCACCCTCATCGGGGCCCTGTTGTTGCTGCCCTTCTCATGGTGGTTTGAATCCGATTTCGCACAGTTCGGTGCATTCGGTTGGACACAAGGGGAGTTTTTCCTTTGGTTTCTGTTGTTGGCCCTGATCGCCGGCCTGCTGGGTCATACCGGGCTCAACACATGTTTGCGCTACATTTCGCCACTCGTGGTTTCGGTGGCGGTCACGCTCGAGCCTGTTTTGGGTTCGGTGATTGGGTGGGTCTTCTTCGACGCAGGTGTCCCCGGGAGATGGACATGGCTTGGTGGATTGGTGCTGATGGTTGGCCTCGTGACGGTTGTCGTTGCCTCTGAACACGCCTCATCACCCAAAGCGAACAATGAAAACAACACGGCCTGAGGTCATCCTATGGTGGCTCAACGAGGTTGGCTCTTACTCACGAACGACGACGGCATTGAAGCCGTTGGTTTCTCCCTCTTGGTCAAAGCCCTCCACGCTGCTGGATATCCTCTTGCGGTTCTGGCACCGTCTTCGAACCACTCTGCGACGGGTATGCGCATCAATCTGATGAAACCCATGCCGCTTCGCGCTCGAGACGACCTTGTCGACACATGGTCACTTGACCCGCACCAAACCCCTGTCCATCTCTTCGAGCTCGACGGCACGCCTTGCGATACGATGATCGTTGCCTTGGACGGAGGCTTGGACCACCTCGTTCCAGGCGTTCACCCACAACTCGTAGTTTCCGGCGTAAACCTTGGACCCAACCTCTCTCAGGACGCCTACCACAGCGGGACCATGGGCGCTGCACGCGAAGCAGGATTGTACGGTGTCCCCGCCATCGCTGCCTCGTTCACGTCGTTTGACCCCGAGGGCATGGAAAAAGCGGTTGAAGCCACCCTTGAGGCTGTGAAGAAGGCCGTTGCGGTTCTCCCGCTTCGTGCTGAGAACCTCGGTCGGCCTCATGGCGAACTCGATACGGGTTACTTCAGTGCTTGGCCAAAACCCGAAACCGACGACCGTTGGCTCGAGGACCCCGAAGCGTCCTTACTCGCAGCCTTCTCGAACGGCGACCTCATGCTCAACATCAACGCCCCACGAACATGGGACGGCACGTGGGCGACCACTCGACTTGGCGTACGCTGGTACCGAAATGCGGTGCGATTTGACGGTGAGGACCCCAACGCCACGGCGACCTTCACGATTGGGGCGGCCTCCGTGGACCATTCAGGCATTGTCGCAGGTGACTGTGATGCCGTCGAGGAAAACAAAGCGAGCCTTTCGTGTCTTGCGGTATGGCCCCAGAGTCATCCCTTTGCGCTTGACGAAGATCTGCTGGCTCACGGACTAGAATCGACGCTGAACGGCTGGCCTCGCTGGTTGGTCAAAGATTGAGATCAATGCCTTCGTCCATAAGAAAATGGACCACGCCGATGGCCATGTGGCCTTGGAGCCACTGGTCGCCAAGTGAGCGAGCGAGCACATCGTCTCCAACCACCTCGCCAAGCGGTTGGTCATCGCTCAAGACAAACGTGATGGCCTGCTCGTCTGGCTTGCCTTGGTCTGCAAGGACAGCGCCTGCTTTCCACAGGCGAGGGGCATCGGCGTCGAGCAGGACGGTGTGGCCGCCCTCCCATTCTCGCAGCGTGGTCTCAAGCGCCCCACCGCTATGACTGATGCCGGCAGTAATGGGTTGCCAATGGCCCACGGGAGGAAGTGGTGTGGCGATGACTTTGCTAATGGTTCCTGCTATAGAACGCTCATCTGCATGCAATCCCTTGAGGCTGGCGCCGTCAAATTTTACTCTTCGTGGTGGTCCGGGTCCTCCCAGAAGATGCAGCACCACAACGGTGTTGCTTCGCAGGCCGTGGCTCGTCATCAATCCTGCCATGAGCGCTCGGATGAGCACGTCCATCCGTCCGGCACCACCGGCGAGGTCGTTGAGCGGGAGTTTTCCCTTCGACATGGCTCGGTGTCCGACCACGGCGAAACGGCGCACACTTACGCCTCCTTTCCTCGTTCGATGAGGGTCTGGACGGCCTCGTGGAGGTCATCAACGGTGTTGAGCACGAAATGGGCGCCTTGTTGGTCCACCAAATAGCCCCGTGGTTTGCTGGTGTTGCCAAGGTCTTCAAGGCGGTTCGCGACCACGGCGGTCATTCCGGCTTTCTGTATCTGGGCGTAGGCTCGGTGGATCAAGTCGGCTTGTTTGATGCCAGATTCGAGCTTGAACCCGATTCGAACGGCCGAAGCGCAAGCATCCTTGAGTTCAATGATGTGTTTTGGGCTTTCAATCAAGGGAAGGGTGAGCGTACCTTGCTGGCTCGCTAATTTTCCCTCTGCGGCTTGTTCAACCACATAATCCAACACCGCTGCTGCGTGAACCCACGCGTCGATGGCGTCGTTGCTCAGCGCAGTGCATTCTGCGAGCATGGCCTCTGGAGTTGGACAATGAAGGACAAGAGGAAGCCAGGCCGGTGCAGGAATCGTCGTGATTCCTGCCACGCACGCCACGTCGTGACCGTGCTTGTGCAGGTGTTGGGCCAGCGCCCAGCCGGTGCTGCCTGAACTGGTGTTTTGCACGTGGCGAACATCATCGATGGCCGAGCGTGTGGCGCCAAGCGTGATGACGATGTTTTTGCGATTCGGCTTGTTTTTGTTGGCGATGTGAGCCAGTTCTGCCACGATGTGTTGAACATCGGGTGTTTTTCTCTTGCCTTCCTCCTCAGGTCCCCAAAGGACGTGCATGCCCTCGCTGCGGAGTTCTTCCACGATGTCATCGGTCACAGGGTCGGTCGCAAGGTCTTGGTGCATGCTGGGCACCATCATCGTCGGCGTGCTTCGGGAACGAGCAACGGACAGGGCCATCATGAGCGGTCCGTGTTGGAGGCCATGGAGATGACTGGCCATCACGTCCCGTGTTGCGGGGGCGACGAGAACGGCATCAGCGTGGTTGAGTGCACTCAAGTCGCCGTCCCAGTCGGTGATGACCTCGGCTTGTGAAGCCCAACGAACGGCCAGCGGCGTGATGATGCGCTGTGCTGCATTGGTCATGATCACCGTGAGGTCAGCCCCCTCACGGCGCAAGGCACGGGCGAGTCGGACGCTTTCAACGGCTGCGATGCCGCCGGTGATGCCCAGCACAATGCGTTGCCCGAGCAGCGCGTTGCCCTGCACTTCCACGTCCGTGTCGCGTAGCGCCATGGTTCGGCCAACCTGCTGACCGTCAAGACTTCTTCGCTTTGGACTCGGGCGTGAAACAAATGATTCAAATGCACCTCAACCGAGGGTGAAGCGTGAGCACAAGCCGAGCGGATGAGATGGTCCTTGCGGGCTCCGCACCGACCCCAGCCCCCGGAAGCGACCCTATTGCTCATATTCACCGCGGGACCAGTTTCATCGTGCTTGTCGACGGCGGCATCGTCGTGTATTTACTCGCCACAGCCCTCGCCACCATGGGCCTCTTGGCTGGCACTGCTGGTACGGTGTTCCTCGGCTCTGGTGTCTTTTTCGCGCTGCTGGTCTACGGCGGATACCGCAATCGAAAACAATGGGCGTACTGGCCGGCCGTCTCGATTCTCTTTTTGGCCAGCCTGATGTTTGCGTTCTTGGCTTTCCTCAACCTCCTGCAGGCGTTGATGAGCGGGTACATCACCGGCTTGTTGTTTGCGTTTTTGATGGGGTGGGCTGCGTTGGGTTCTGGTCGGCGAGGCTTGTTCCACTGGCACCCCGGCTATCGCATGGGCTACCTCCGACGCAACCCCACGGATGCCTTCAACCTCCAAGACGGCGAGATGTTGGCGGCTTGTCCCTCATGCCTTGCCGTGTTGGCTATTCAGCCTACGATGCTCGGACAAGCCGACCGTTGTCCACATTGCGCTGCGGCCTTGGTCGGGCCTGAACTCGTTCGTAAGTTCAACGACGAAGAGGCCTAAACGCCTCCGAATTGTATGATTTTTCCAAAAGGAGGCTTCTTGAAGGGAAGCGCTCACGCAACCACCACGGAGGCTTACCCATGACGTCGACCCAAGACCGTCTTCAACAATTGTTGGACGGTGAAATCGACCCTGCAGACATCGCGGACGACCCGACGCTGGTCAGTCTTGCCGACCGCATTTACGGCATCAAAATTGCCTCCGTCCAGCCGGTCAAACCCCGCGACGCCAACACCGTTCTGGCGTTGCCTGCGGACGTCACGGAGGTCGCTCCGCCCACCGACATGCTCGTTGAGGTCATCGCACCGGTGGCGCCTGCCACACCGGCCGTCCCGCTTCCCGAACCGAGTCTTGACCTCGCCTTGCCACCAATGCCGATTGCGAAGAAAAGTCCGCTCCGCTTTGTGTTCGCTGGAGGTTTGGTGGTGTGTGTCTTGAACCTCTTTGGCCTCTTTTCATCAGCCTTCAATTCGCTGTGCGAAGCAGGGACCTGTCGTGGTGAAGAACAAACGCGACTCAACCTCATGAGTCCACATAAGATCGGCGAATCCGACGGTTGGTCTTACTCCCTGCTTTCCGAGAGCATGAACGGTATAGGCGGCGTCGCTGGTGGCATCGGCATCCCGGATATCGTCGCCCTTGTCGTCCTTTTGGGCGGTCTCGTTGTGTTGATTCGCAGGTCGTGAAGGCGCATGTCGCCGGACGGCTGGTTCTCTCAATCCATTGGCTATATCGGTATGATATGCATTCTTCTGGCATTTCTATTGGAAACACGCAACATCCTTCACAGCAAACAGCCGTTGTACCTCATCTTGATGGCCCTTGGGTCTGGACTCTTGGGCGCACGTGCATTCTTGATCGACGAGTGGGCGTTTTTGGTACTCGAGGTGGTCTGGTGCGGTGCTGCTGTGCTGGCGTTGTTCTCACTGACCAAGTCGGCTGATGTCGCTCGAGATGAAGCGTCATCTTGATGAAACTGAAGTCCGCCCCAACATCATGGGCAACCGCAAAGCAAAGCGAGGCATTCCCTCGAAGAGCGAGAATTTCAACGAGTGGTATCCGTTCATCGTTGAAGCTGCGGAACTCGTTGACAAACGCTATCCAATCAAAGGCATGGACGTGTGGCGACCCTACGGCTGGAAGACGATGAAACTCATCGACGCACTGACGCACTCCGAAATGGAGCGAACCAACCACGAGGAAGTAAACTTCCCCTTACTTATTCCTGAAAACCTTCTCGAAAAGGAGAACGCACTGGTCGCTCGGCTCAAACGAGCCCGGGAGGAAGGCGTGGACCCTGACGAACTTCGGGATGAAGACGAAGAAGGCGGCTTCAAGAAAGAAGTCTACTGGGTCAAGCACGCTGGCGAAAACGACCTCGACATACCGATGTTCCTGCGCCCGACCTCAGAGACGGCCATGTACACCATGTTCCCGTTGTGGATTCGCTCGCACAAGGACCTCCCTCTGAAGATTTACCAGATGGTGAACACCTTTCGCTACGAGACCAAGCAAACCCGCTCCTTCATTCGTGTGCGGGAAATCCACTTCTTTGAAGCGCACACGGCGCATGTAGACGAAGCGGACGCAAGCCGACAGATCGCCGAAGATTTGGAGATCGTTGACCGCCTCATGCATGACCTTTGCTTGCCCATCATCAAGGCCAAGCGTCCTGTTTGGGACACGTTCCCGGGTGCATGGTACACCATCGGCATCGATGCCGTCATGCCCAACGGGCGAACCCTCCAGGTGGCATCGTGCCATCATTACCGAGACCAGTGGGCCAAAGCTTTCGACGTGAAATACGAAGACCTTGACGCCAAGCAAGCCTATTGCCACCAAACCACCTACGGGATGTCCGAACGTCTCCTTGGCGCTGTCGTCGGCATGCACGGTGATGAGAACGGCCTCATCATGCCGCCCAAGATTGCACCTTTCCAGGTCGTCATCTGTCCGATGATTCGTAAGAACCTCGAGGTGGACACCGTCGCCGTTGCCCACGAAGTCGCGGACAAACTCCGCTCACGCGGTCTGCGTGTCAAGGTGGACGACCGCGACCTCCATCCCGGTCAGAAGTACTATGATTGGGAAATCAAAGGTGTGCCGCTCCGTCTTGATATCGGTCCACGAGACATCGCTCAAGGCACCGCTTTTGCTGCTCGTCGAACGGGCGGAAAGGAGCCGCTGCCGATGGACAACATCGTTGAGGAATGCTATCGTGTGCTTGACGAAATCAGCGTCGAGCTCCGTTCACGTGCCTCTCAACACATGGACGACGTCGTTCAACCACTGCCCGCCTTCACCGAAGCAGACGGCCAGTGGAGCATGGACGGGGAGGTCAAGGACGGCCACATTTACGAACTCGCCTTCAACGGCTCTGACGCCCATGCAGAAATTATAGAACGCACGACTGGGCTATCGTTCCTTGGTGATGCAACCGATCCCTACGATGCTGGGCGACCCTGCCACATGACGGGTGAGATGACGACTCGGCGTGTTTTGCTGGCCAAGTCTTACTGAGCGCTACCCGCCGGCAACACCGCACCGCAGTTCATGCAGTGCGTCCCTTGTGAGGGCGTCAGTTCGCCACAGTTGCTGCAGGGAACGTAGGCATGAAGTTCGAGCACGGCCTTCTGCTTGATCATCACCCAGGCAACCCACCCATAGGCCACGGTCAGCAGGACGAACAAACCCACCACAGCACCGGTGCCGAGGTTCAGGAATTGGACGCCAAGGGCGAAGGCCAGGAAAACGCAAGCCGTGAAGACGTAGACGGGCCATTCAAGTCTCATGGCAGCACGTCCAACATCACATGCCGAAGGAGGACGGGTCGATGTCCATGTCGCCCTCTTTCATCATCTTCCGCATTTGCTTGTTCAATTTACGGTTGCCGCCCATGCCCTTCATCATCTTGCGTGAACGGTTCCACTGACCGATGAGTTCGCGTACGTCCTTTTCTCGCACACCCGAGCCTCGGGCAATACGACGGATGCGGTCGGCCTTGATCTTCGCGGGTTCGTTCTTTTCCCACGCCGTCATGGAATCCATGATGGTGCGGTAGCGGTCAAGATTGGCCTGCATCGCTTCTTTTTGGCTCTTGGACATGGCGCCCATGCCGCCCAGCATGCTACCGGGGAGGAAGGACATCAATTTGTCAATCGTGCCAACCTTGGACATCATCTCCATCTGCTTGTACATGTCGTTAAGGGTGAACCGACCGCTCATGAGGCGCTGCGTCAAGCGCATGGCCTCTTCCTGGTCCATGTCTTCGGGCGCCAAATCGATGAGGCCCTGGATGTCGCCCATGCCGAGCAAGCGAGAAATGAAGCGGTCCGACTCAAACTTCTCCAAGTCCTGAATACGTTCGCCTACACCGATGTGAACGATGGGTGCGCCGGTGGCGGCCACAGCCGAGAGAGCGCCACCACCGCGAGCCGTACCGTCGAGTTTGGTGATGACGATGCCCGTCACACCGGCCAACGAGTGGAACGAAGCAGCCACCGGACCAGCGGCTTGACCCACTTGGGCGTCAATGACCAACCAACGGTCGGTTGCTCGAGTGAGTCCGGCGATGCGCTCGAGTTCCTCCACGAGTTCCTCGTCAAGTTGGTGGCGGCCGGCGGTGTCAACAATGACCAAATCTGCAGAGGCACAGGCTTGTAAGCCGTTCCTCACAATGGACACAGCATCTTTGTTCTCGGGCTCTCCGTAGACTTGAACGCTGGTGTCCTCAAGAAGTTGAGAAAGCTGGGCGTAGGCACCTGGTCGGTGAACGTCCGCTTCAATGACGGCCACACGGAGACCGTGCTTCTTGCGGTACCATTCGGCCAGTTTGGCCGTTGTTGTGGTTTTTCCTTGACCGTAAAGGCCGACGAGGAGAAGCGTGGCGCCTCTGGGCTGGAACGTCGTTGGTGGGCCGAGGATTCGAACCAGTTCGGTGTAAAGGATGTTCATGGCGTGGGTTTGCATCGTCAAGCCGGGTCGTGGTTCCTCCTCCCGCATGCGTGTCTCGAGACGGTCGACGATCTCCTTGGTCTGGCGGATGTTGAAATCCGCTTCTTGGAGGGCTCGACGGAGGCTCCGTGTCATTTCGCGCAGTTCTTCCTCGTCCAACTTGCGCTTGTTCTTCAACAGGCCCAGCGAGCGGAAGATGCCTCGCGACAAGCCCTCTAGTGCCATGGAAGGGCGTTATGGTTGACCCATTTCAAACCATGCCCTGTTGGGTCTGCACGCCCTAGGAGGACGTGCGTGGGATGAGCAGCACCAGAACATCACCTTCCAGGGAGGCTTTGACGAGGCTTGATTTGACGTGCGTTTCGGTGGGAATCGCCTGTTCTCGACCGTTGACGCCGACGAAGAGGACGCCGTCCTCACTGCGCAACGACAGGTCGCTTCGCTCCAGCCCCGGGAAGTGAAGGCGGATTCGCTCATGGTCGTCTTCAACTTCAGCGACCATGCCGCGATGGACCTCATGGTGCAGGACATCACCAATGGCGTGAGGTCCGATTTCAGATGGCAGTTCGCTGGGCTCTCCGTAGAGTAATTTGCCAATTTCCCGCAGGGCGGGAACACCAACAATCTCACTGTCGGCCAATTCGAGTTGGCCGACGTTCACGCCTGCTAAGTTCGCATCCAGTTCAGCGATGCGGTCGAGTTCTTGCGCTCGGCGTTTTTGCAAAAACTCATGATCAAATTCAGGGGTGATTCGGTTGACCAAACATCCACCGATGGGAAGGTTGTACTCCAAGAGTGACTCGTAGGCCCGCAGCGTTTCGTTGATGCCCATTCGCTCGGGAATGGTGACGAGCGTGAACGACGAGGTGGCAGGGTCGCTGAGCACGCGGCGAACGTGAAGAACGCGCCGGCGGAACCGTTCCAGTTCCTCCTTCATGGCGTCGCTTTCCTTGCGACCAAACAGCATTGACCGCAGACCACCGGAGACCCGCATCAATCGCAAAAGTCGGCCCGACCAGGCCTCGATGAGTTCCGGGAGTGAAAGAAAGCGGAGGGTGTGGCCGGTGGGAGCGGTGTCAAACACCACCACGTCCCACTTCGGGTTTTCCATGTGCTTGAGCAACTCATCGAAGGCGAGGGCTTCGTCAAGTCCAGGAAGAATCATATCGGCGGTTTTGATATCGGATTTCATCTCGGAAAGTTCGTCCTTTGCCGACGGGTCAAGCATCATCCCAAGTCCGCCAAAACCGCCCATACCACCCGAACCCATGTTGTTCATCGCTTCACCGACCTTCGGGAGCAGGTTCGAGAGTTTGGCTTCGGGGTCCATCTCAAGACCGTACAGTCCTGGGACGCCATCCACCTCAACAGGGACAGGACCAAGTTGCACGTCAAGCGAATCAGATGTTGAATGCGCAGGGTCGCTGGACACCAAGAGGACCTTGAGTCCAGCATCGGCCAGCCAAACAGCGGTTGCCGACGACGTGGTCGTTTTCCCAACACCACCTTTTCCGCCGAAGAGCAGGAGTCGTGCCATGGATGGCGGAATCGGTGGAAGTGTTTGAATCCCTCCCTCGCCCTATCAAACGCCAACGAATTGATGAAGGGAAGCACGCAGGGCCCTCCATGGTTTCAGAACTCGTGCTGTTTCAGCTGTCGAGTTTCTGTGCGCTCATCGGCATGACCTTGGGCTGGCGTGGTGTCATGACCAAATTTGCTGGATTTTACGACTTACCAACGGCATGGAGCCAGGTTTTTTGGGGCATCGTGCTGGGTGGGGTGTACGCCGTCATGGCCGATGGCATGCTTTTCCGTCCTTACTACACCACGGTGACCACCAACGATGGGGTCTACACCGGTCTGAATGTCATCTCGCTCATGATGGTCGTGATGTTTGCCTCGGTGTTCTCGCACTTGCTTCTGCGACGAAAGCGGGTTCGTAAGGGTGGCTCGCAACCCTCCAGCGGTTGGGCCCTTGGCCTGGCCATAGGCGGGATGACGGCGATGGTGTTGATGTTTCGAATGTTTGAATTTGAGAACATCTTCTCTCCTCTCGGCCTCATCAACATCGCGCTGATTTCGACGGTCGCACCCCGTGCTGAGGCGCTGATCACCGCTCGTCATGGCTACATGATGCTTCAAGACCGGCGCTGGAGCGCCGTTCTCCGGTCAGCCTTCTGGCGAGCAGCGCTGTTGGTTGGTCTGTACTTTGTTGTGTTTAACCCGGAGGGATGGGTGTTCATCCTGCCGTTCGTCATTTTGGCCAACCCCAACGCCGAAACATGGATCTGGGAATCGGTTCCAAAAGAGGGGCGACGAAGATTGCGCAGAATTTGGGCCGAACAAGCCCGAGAACGTTCAGCCTCAACGGGCGCTTCGAACGGTAAGTCCAGTGTTGAGGAAGAGTGAGTATCATCTCACTTCAGCGCAAGACATCGTTTTGATGGCCATAATTCCACGGTTGAAATCCGGAAAAGCCGGGGGCCTTCATGGACAATCGTTATACGACGCCGTCCTAGCCTCAAGTCATGGGTGCTTGCCCTTACTGTCGCAGTGCGTCACTGCCGGGCGACACGATTTGCTATTCCTGCGGTCGTGTTCTCCCGAAAGGCGACCGAGGGAGTTATCGGCTCGAGCAACAATTTGCGAAATCCAAGAAAAACAAAGAGACCACCTACAAAATGGCCGCCAAGCCGTCCCAGCGGGGTGTTGTTCAAACCCACACCGGTCGGCAGCGCAACATTATGAGACGGCGAAAGAACCGATTTCGAAGCATCGCCATGCTTGGACTTGTGGCTTTTGTCATGCTCTCTCCACAGGCACAAGAGGCTGTGTTTGGAGAATTCGGTGGCATTGAGGAATTCCTTCAATCCCAACTCGCACCATATCACGTCTATCCAAACGAAGCAACGTACACGCTTTCCAAGATTTCTGATCTGACCGCCAATGGCCCGTCCTCCCAAACAGAAAACATCCTGATTCCACCCACGGTTCAGTCCACGCTCACCGGTGCAACCGCTTTTGCCTACACGGATGGAACGGATGAGATCGCGCCTGTTACCCTTCAACAGACGCTTCAAATCACGCTTTCTATCGACGGTCAAGACATCAATGTCCCGCTGGATGGGATGCCTGACCGCGATTACGCAAGCGCCATCACGACGCCAAGTGGGCATGAGGTGTGGTGGCCATCGGTGGGTGATGGCGACGAGCAGTGCCCGCTTGCGAAGTGCATTAAGGTCCGAACCAATTTCCTATCGGCTGGCGACGTACGGTATACATTGAACCTCCACATGCAATCAACGTCATACTCTTGGTGGGACGAGGGGCGTGTGGACGCACGAATCGCTGGTAAGGAAACCGGCATCAATGTCGAGAATTCTGGGACCTTTGACGACTTGGCACAGCGAGGGAACGGGGTCCGACAAGGTCAATTTGGAAGCAACCTGTGGTACGACCGCGGCCCCGGGGCAGGCTTTGCCATCAATGCGCAGGATGCTATCGTCATGGCCACGGCCGACACCATCGCCTCGAGTCTGCCAGAGGGCAGTTCTGAGAATGCCTACGCTTTTTCTCGGGCGACCTTCGATTATCTGCACGCCTATGTTTCCTACGACCGTGAGGCGCCCAGTCCGGCCCGTTCCGGTCCTGCCTGTCTTGCTGCTGGAACAGGTGATTGCGACGAACAAACCAATGCGTTCTTCAGTATCCTGAGAACCCGGGGCGTTCCAGGTTGGTACGCCTTTGGTGTGCTGGGCGACCCGTTCTTTTCCAACGAAGGGTGGGAGGCCCACGCCTGGGGCTACATCCAGCTTCCGTTGAAAGACAGTTGGTGCGAAGAGCGAAAAATCGTTCTCCAGACCTGTTTTGTTGAGGCCCAAGTCGATGTGGTGAACAACAAATGGCTCCTCTCAACACCGACTGCGTATGTGGACTGGGTCGAGGAAGCCGATGCTTCAGGAAGATTGGTTAATCGCTATTACTATCCGTTTGATTCATGTTCACAGCCGTGCGATTTTGATCGAGTCAAGAGCTACGAAACCTTTGGCGCCGTTGAGCTGAATGGTGGCACATACAAGGTCAAGATGTATCCTGAAATATTGTGAGTGAGGTGATGAATGCATGCGTGTCATTATTGGTGGTGCTGGGCGAGTAGGATTTGCGCTCGCGAAAGCCTTGGCCGATGAAAAATACGATATCGTGATCGTGGATAACGACTCAAGGGCGGTGGCCAACGCCCAGTCGCTTGACTGCCTGGTGGTCAACGGCAACATCACCTCACGCGAAACGCTTTTGGAAGCTGGCATTGGCTACGCCAGTGTTTTTGTTGCCGCAACACCATCCGACGAAATCAATCTCATCGCTTGTTCGATTGCAGAACACGCACAGGAGACCAACGGCGGTGAAGACCGATTGACCAGCATTTGTCGTCTGCGAAACGCCACTTATGTTGAAGAATTTAACAACGGCCATCTCAATGAATGGGCCAAAGTGAACCATGTCGTCAATCCGCTCCAAGGCGCCATTCAACGATTGAATGCAGGACTGCGTTCGACCGATATCGAGGAGGTCATCCCGTTCGGTGATGATGCCTATGTCATTGAATTTGACATCGGCGAAACGGCACGTAGTATCGTTGGGCGACCGATTGGCGACATCAAGGATGATTTCGTTCACCGTTTCCCGAACATCGTTGGGGTGAAACGAGACGGCCAGCGCAGTTTCATTCCCAACGACGAGAGCGTGCTTGAAGTGGGCGACCGACTGGCTGTAGCTGTGATCGGTCTTGATGAATTCAATCCTGCACTCATCACCTTCGGCCACGAAGTTTCCTACTTCCCAGAAAATCCCAAGGTCGTTATCGTTGGCGCCTCTTCCATCGGTACGAAGATGGCCAAAGATTGGCTGAAACACGGGGCAAGCGTTACGGTCCTTGAGCGGGAACTCCACCTCGCCAACAAGTTGGCAGGCTCAAAGATGGGTGGCAACGTCAACATTGACGTCATCCACGGAGACCACTTGGACAAAAACGTCCTTGAAGAAATTTCAATCGATGGTTTTGATGTCGCTTTGAGCGCTTTGGACGACGACCACGCCAACATCGCTGCGGTGCTGTTGATGTCGGATTTGGGTGTACCTCACACGGGTCTCATGCTCTACGATGCTGATTTGGTAAAGGTCACCCAGCGCATGGGCATTTCCTTCGCCGTGGACCGCCATCGTGTCGCCGTGAACAACATCCTCTCCCATGTCCATCGCAGCCTTTCGGGCCATTACGCCCTCTTGGCTGAACTACCGAACGTCGTTGGCATCACGCTCAAAGTGACCGAACGAGCAAAATTCGCCGGCAAAAAGGTGGCCGATGCCAAGTTCCCTGATTGGATGCGTCCTGCCTTCATCAAGCGCCGAAACATCGGAGGTTCTTGGGAGTCCATCGCACCCGAACCTGACGAACTCCTCCTCGAAAACGACCGTCTCGTGTTGTTTTGCATGAAGGAGAAGGTTGCCGACGCTCAGAAACGATTCAAGGTGTGATCATGCGCTCTGACGTGCTGAACTTGATCCTGGGCTGGACCCTGATGGCGCTTCTCGTGCCGCTGGCGGTATGCGCAGTCATCACGCTTTGGCTCGACGGATGGCAATTGGCGGCTCAAGCATTCCTGCCTGCCATGTTCATCAGTGGAGGTTTGGGGGCAGCGATGCTCGGGTTGTTTACACGTACGGACTCCGCACAACGCCTTCGTGATTTGGAAGCCTTCGTGGGGGTTGGTCTTGTTTGGCCGCTCACCGTGTTCATAGGGGCCTTGCCCTATTGGTTCGGTGGTGTTTTCATCGGTCCATTTGTTGAGGATGCCCTCTTGGTTGACATCCTGCGGGGATTTGTCAACTCCTGGTTTGAATCCATGTCGGGCTTCACAACCTCGGGAGCCACGGTTCTCTCCCACAACATGAGTCCGAACTGTATTCCCGGCACGACGCCCGACTGTATCAACGCCCAGCCCCGAGGCCTCCTTCTGTGGCGCTCCCTCACCCAGTGGTTGGGTGGAATGGGGGTCGTGATGTTGGGCATGCTGGTCCTTTCACGGATCATCGGCGGTGGTATGGCGCTCGCTCGTGCGGAACTCACCGGCCCATCCCTTTCTCGGCTTCGTCCTAAACTCCGTCAAACCGCCATGGCGCTATGGGGCCTCTATCTGGTGTTGACCCTCATCGAGATGCTGGCGCTGAAATTTATTGGTGGCATGACCGTGTTTGATGCGGTCAACCACGCCTTCACCACCATGCCCAGCGGTGGTTTCTCGACCAGGGACGCCAGCATCGCCTACTACGACTCCGCCACAGTTGAACTCATCATCATCGTCTTCATGTTCCTTGCCGGCGTGAATTTTACACTCATGTGGCTCATGGGTTCGGGTGATTTTCGTTCGGCTTGGCAAGACGAGGAATTCCGCACGTACCTGTTCTATATTTTCGGCGCCGTCGCCATTATCACTCTCTCACTCGTCCTCGTTGGGATGGCGATGGGTGAGGCCTTGCTCGACACCTTGTTCCACGTGCTTTCCATCGGTACATCAACCGGATACGCTTCTGCAGACTATGCGCAGTGGCCGGGGGTTGCTCGGATTATTCTCTTCCTGTTGATGATCGTTGGAGCGTGCGCAGGTTCGACGAGTGGTGGATTGAAGCTGATGCGGATTCGTATTGGACTGAAGGTCGCTTTCAGAGAACTCGGACGCATTGCTCAACCAAGGAAAATTCACATGATTCGCATGAACAACGAAGTGGTTGAACAAAAGCAAGTGAGCCTTGTGGTCGGTATGCTGTTCATTTGGGTCATCCTGTTCGGCTTCTCTTGCATCGTTCTGGCGATGATGATGCCCGATGCCTCATTCGAGACAATTTTCTCCGTTGCAGCATCTGGCTTGGGCAACACCGGTCCTGCCTTGGGTGCTTACGGTCCCACCGAAACATGGGCCAGCATGAACTCGGGCTCGCTTCTCTTCACGTCCATTTTGATGTGGTTCGGTCGTCTCGAACTCCTCACCGCCATCATCGTGCTTCACCCACACAGCTGGCGGCGTGAGGAGAAATCTGACGGTGAGCGCCAAGGCATGTCCATGGTCAAACGCATCCTCGAGAAGGACGAGAATGGCGCCTAGAACAACTTCATCTGACCGGGTGGAGGTCCGTCGTCCTCCTCCTGGGTTGGTGACTCAACGTTCTCGTTGGGAGGTTGCTGTTCGATGATCGGTGGGGGTGCCTGAACCTCCGCCACAACTTGGCCTTTCAACGCCGCTTTGTGTTCTGCTACCGCTTCTTTGTGGACTGCCTCTGCCTCATCGTAGGATTTGAGGAGGGCCTTGGAGGAACGCCGGGTCTTGGCCAACCCTGCGAGCGAGAGGTGCTCTTCGCCCGAGAGCCCTAGGCCGATGGAGATGTCAAAATCCGTCGAATCACCGAGCGGGCGGTCGTCTTGCATCAAGGCGAAGAGGGGTTGCAAAAACTCCTCACGTGTCGTTGCTTGATTGGTACCACAGAGGTCAGCGAGCTTTTCCACGATGCTCCCTCGCCCGGTCGCCCCGCGTCGCCTGAGATAATTTGGGTAGGAGGGGAAAATTCGACCTTGGAGCGGGACGGCATTGGCTGTTGACGCTGCCAGTGCTGTGAGGTGTTGTGTCCAGTAGGTTGACCGATGAGCCGTGTTGAGAAACCGACCCATCATGGCACGATCGGCCTGAAGCAAGGTACGAGCGCCTCGGCGTATACTGGGTGCGTGCGTGAAGAGCGATGCGTTGTTCCAATGGACCCAATTAAGAAACTCTGATGGCTCTTTGTCAATGGTTCGAATGAGGCTGGCAGCAACCTCGCTATCTCGCTCTCTATAGAGTCGGTCGAGACCCGGAAAAATCTCCACATTCACGTCGCGCTGACTGGCTTCTGTGTGGGCATGGACCATGGCGGCTGTCAGTGTTGCCCCGTTCAGCCCGGTTGAGAGTACCTGCAAATCTCGGACAAGCGCTCGCAGATCGCCGTGATTGGTTTGAGCGAGTGCATTGATGGCCTTTTCATCAAAAGCGATCCCTTCTTCTCGCAAGACACGTCTGGCAATTCGGCGAAGGGCCTCGTCGTTGGCTCGAACGAAATTGATCTTCAACAGATGCTTTGTGAATCGGTCTCGAGTGCTGCGCCATGACGAATTCCGACCCCACAACCCCATCTCTTCGTTGCACGCCAAGATGACCGGTTGCTTGGTTTGGTCGAGGAGGCGAAGCAATTCGGCTTTCCCTCCGGAGTCACCTCTGAGGGTTGCACCGGGGCTCTCGTCTTCCCCGCTCATGGCTTTTTCAATGCGGCTTTGGCTGACTTCTCGCAACCCTCCAGAGAGGTGGTCCACTTCATCCAGCAGAATGAGGGTCCGTGAGGGCGGTGCCGTTGGGTCGTGGAAGAGGGAGCGGTGGGTGGCGCCGCTGGTCGCCGCTTTTCGAATGGCCGCAGCGTTTCGTGCATCGCTTGCATTGAGTTCGATCACGTTCCAGCCCATGTCTTCAGCGATGGCACGAGCTACGGTCGTTTTTCCAACACCGGGAGGCCCGATGAGTAAGATGGCCTTCTTTTTGGGCGAACCGTTTTGCCATTCATCGAGCCATGCCCGAATTTTCCGCCGTTGAACTTCGTTCCCCTCAAGCAACTGTTCCGAGTTCGGCCGGTGCCGCTCGGTCCAATCACTTACTTGAGCCATGGTGGAAGATGCCGTGGAGGGTTCATCAACCTTCACTTGGAGAGCAGCGTGGGTTCAATGACTTGAACGGGTTGAAACGCTCAAACCAATTCTGATATTTTCACTCGGGTTTGTTCTCCAGAGTCTCGCTGGCGAACCGTGACGGTCCCGTCCTCAAGGGATTGATGGTCAACCGTGATACACGTGGGGACGCCGATTTCATCAGCACGAGCGTACCTGCGCCCGATGGAACCCGTTCCGTCGTACATGGAGACCACGCCAGGTGTGCGGCACAGGCGTCGATGGATGTCCGCTGCCAGTTCGTCCATGCCGTCCTTTTCAAACAGCGGGAAAACGGCATGGTCCACGGGTACTACGCTGGGTTGGATTTGCATGATGCAGTAGGCCTCGCCGTTCTTTTCCGTTTCGTGATAGGCATGATCGATAACATGCCAAATGATTCGGTCAATACCAAAAGCAGGTTCAATGACGTGTGGGATGTACCATTCACCGGTTTCTTTGATGGTCTTTTGATTGGGTTTTACGTGCTCTTCTTCCACACGTACGGTTTCTCCGTTCGAAAGTTCAAGGTCGAGAGGGAACTTGGTTGCCTTCGGTAGGGCTTCGAGGGCGGTCTTGACCAAGCCAGCCAACGCCTTGAAAGCCGGTCCTGCTTTCGAACCATCGATGGTCCAACCGTCAATTTCGGTTGTCCTTGGTTCATCAAATTCTCTTCGCGCTCTGAGGGTTCTTCCCGTCGCGTTTTCGTGGCTTTCGAGGTCGTAGCAGCCTCGATGGGCGATGCCCACGCACTCAATCCAACCGTAGCTCCCCTCAATTTCGGCATCCCAGCAGTCCACGGCATAATGGGCCATCTCATCCTGTTCGTGTTGTCGGAAGCGCAAGCGCTGAGGGTCAATACCGATGTCGGTCAAGAAATCCCATGTCATACCCATGAACTTCGCAACGGTTGAATGACGGATAAGTCCTTGCTTACATGCTTCAATCAGCGTCATTTCCTTAGATTCTTGACCGTCAGCGATCAGTTCCATCGGGTGGCTGTCCCACGGTGTCAAATCGTCGTTTAATGGCGCCTCTGGGTCGATGAAATACTCCAATTCTGCCATGTTGAATTCACGAAGTCGAATCATCCCCTGTCGCGGTGCGATTTCGTTTCTGTAGCCTTTACCGACCTGCATGGCCCCAAAGGGTAGGCGGTCCCTGAAATGCCGAAGCAGTGCGTTGTACGAGGTGAACATACCCTGCGCCGTTTCCGGTCGCAGGAAGCCGGGTCGGCCAGATGGGCCGGCGCCAATGGTGGTGTTGAACATGAGATTCTGTGCAGTAACGTCGCTCCATTCTGCAGCGCCACACGCCGGGCATGCAGGTTTGATGTCAAACAGCAGCGATTGGAGTTCGTCCCGTTTCAAAGCGTCGGGATTTGGGTGGTGCGCTTCGAGGAGTGTATCGGCCCGACTTGCTTCCTCGCACTTGAGGCACTGTGTCATAAAATCAGAAAACTCACCGACGTGCCCACTGGCTTCCAACACAGCATAGGGCGTCACGGTTGGACAGGACAATTCCACGACATTTCCAAGTTGAAGCCAGTGGTCCAACCATCGCTGATTGACGCGAGAGCGCATGCGTCCACCAACCGGGCCAAAGTCATACAGCCCCTTTGCACCGCCGTGAATTTCGAATGCAGGCAAAAGGAAACCCCGTCGTTTGAGCATTTCGCTCAACCTTTGGAGTCGTTCCTGCTCAGCCATTCGTCTCGCCTCTGTTGGCTGGCTGTTGTGGCGAACCTATGAACTTCACCACGCTCCTGAAGCCGCTCGTTCTCTTCTTGAGACACAGGATTATATTCATCTGCACCGAGCAGGCTTCATGGGTCAAGCCATGGTGGCGATTGTGGAAGACGATTGTACGGGTTGTGACCTGTGCATTCTCCACTGCCCGTTTGAGGCCTTGTTGCCCCTTCAGGTCAACCCGCCAGGGCGAAAACATGCCAAGCATCCTGTGGTCGTGCTCGAGCAGCGATGTGTTGGGTGTCTGTCCTGCATCGGTTCATGCCCGACCGATGCGCTTCACGAAGTCGCAGTACCGCCCAATGCAGCGGTTTCCCCCCTCGTTTTTCATTCCGATGGACCGGCCACAGAAACCGTTGTTCGTTGGAAAAAACGCTCGACGCGCTGGCCATGATGTTTCCTCAAATCATCGCAATCTTTTTTTATATACTCAGTCCGCTCCAACACAATAGGGTGGAAAAAACAAATGGCAGAGATAGTCTACTTGGATTCTCCTTTGGAATCCGAGGCCCTGTACGAGCGGTTGTGCCCCCCCGTTCGTCAGTGGTTCAAGGACAAATTTCCCGATTTTACTCGCCCGCAAAAACTCGCCATTCCAGCCATTATGGATCATCAACACCTCCTGCTGTGTTCGCCGACGGGTTCTGGAAAAACGCTGACGGCCTTTTTGACGGTCATTGACCAGTTGGTTCGCCTGGCCTTGGACAATAAACTCGAGAAGAAAGTTCACGCCATCTACATCTCGCCCATCAAAGCTCTTGCGAATGACATTCAGCGAAATCTCATCGGACCGCTCAATGAAATCACGGAAAACTACCTTCCGGACCGGGCTCAAGAAATTCGGGTAGGGCTTCGCACCGGCGATACATCGCAGTCTGACCGACAGAAGATGTTGCGGAAACCCCCCCACATTTTGATCACCACACCCGAGAGTTTGGCCATCGCCATCACCTCGCCTCGTTTCCAACCCATCGTGAGTGAAGTGGAATACATGATCATCGATGAATTGCACTCGATGGTCTCGACCAAGCGAGGTGTACATCTTTCGTTGACCCTTTCCTTGCTGGATTCGCTCCTGATGAACCCCGTTCAGCGTATTGGCATCTCGGCGACCATGGAGCCGCTTGAAACCGTGGCCGAGTACCTCGTGAGCAGTGATGACCGAGAAGCACGAGGCAAGCCAACTTCGGTGTCCATTGCAAAAATTTCGGGATCGAGGGAACTTGATTTGGACATCCTGATCACGCATCCAAAATTCAGCGACCTCTCGATGGTCAAGGTCCTCGAATACAACATCGAAGCCATCGCTGACCTCATCAGTGCGCACACCACGACGCTGGTGTTTGCAAACACAAGAAAAATGACGGAAACCATCGTGCAAAAACTCCGACCCTTCCTTGGCGATTTGGTAGCCGGACACCACGGTTCAATGGACAAAAACATCCGATTGGATGTTGAAAAGAAACTCAAGTACGGCCATCTGCGTGCCGTGGTCACGTCCTCCTCGCTTGAGATGGGTATTGACATTGGTTCGGTTGACCTCGTGCTGCAGGTCGGTAGCCCAGGTGATATCGCCACGGCCCTGCAGCGCATCGGTCGTGCTGGCCACCACGTTGGCGGTATACCACGCGCCCGCTTCTTGCCGACGAGCGTGGACGACCTCATTGAACTCGCTGCCTTGCAAGCAGCGATTCAGACCGGGGACATGGACCGGTTGGATTTTCCACAAAACTGTCTGGATGTTGTCGCCCAGTTCATCATCGGTTTGGTCATCATCAACGAGTTGGATATTGATGAAGCGTTCGAAATCATCGTGAATTCGTGGTCGTACAGGAATTTCGAGTACGATGATTTCATCGAAGTTCTCGACATGCTCGAGGAAGAGCGACGAATTTGGGTTGATTGGGAAGAGAATATTTTTGGAAAACGCGGTTATTCTCGAATGATTTACTACACGAATATCGGGACCATCGCTCCCGATAATTCCTATCTTGTTTTCAACGCAGAAGGCTCCATCCTCGGAAAATTGTCCGGCTCATTCGTTTCCAACCTTCGCACCGGCGACGTGATCTTACTGGGCGGCTCCACCTATCGGGTGACCAACATCCAGGGCACCCGGGTCAACGTAACCAGCGTCACAGGCCACCGTCCGACCATCCCTTCGTGGTCGGGAGAAGCACGTAGCCGCAGCCGAGAACTGTCTCAAGCCCTTCTTGATTTGATCGGCCACTGCATTGTTGCGCTTCGACGAGAAACCGACCCGAGGCTGTTGTTGCGTGAGGTTTACGGGTTGTCCAATGACGTTGCCAACGCCATTGCCCGGCACCTTGAGGAACATTCACTCGATTCGTTTCAGGTGCCCGATTCTCGACGCATTCTGGTCGAACAAGTTATCAGTGGGGCCTTCCCGACGTACATGATCACCACTTGTCGCGGCCGTGGGTTCAACAAAGCCCTGGGTTATTTCATGGCTGGGCTTGCCGAGGCGAACAACGTCGCCGTCATCGAAATGTCGTTCGATGAAAACGGCCTCCTGCTCAAAACATCCCAAGAAGTCAACCCCGGTGAGATGTACGCTGCGTTTCGAGAAAACAATCACTTGGATGTCATCGAGCGCTACATCATCAACACCCAAATCTTTGCCAAGCGATTCAGAGAGGTCTCCGGTCGTTCTCTCATCATCCCCAAACGCATGGGTGCAGAAGAGATCAGTCCGCAGCAGTTCCAACAGCGTGCAGAAGCTCTGCTTCAGAAACACCGGACGATGGATGCCAGTTTGCTGATGCGGGAAGCAAAGAACGAGATCATGTTCGGTGATATTGACCTCATCGGTTTGGAACACTTCCTCAATGCCTGCGTTTTGGGTGATGCTCGCATCGTCCATACCAAGGTCGTTGTACCGTCAAGATTGGGTATGTCGCTCTTCATGTCGGCGTTTGAAGATTTGATGTCGATGAAAACACGGGCCTTCCTCGTCAAGGACATTGACCCGAGCATCCTCCAACGACTTCTCGGCACACGTTCCCTTGCGACCGAGCTATCCTCTGAACAGCTGAACACATACTACGCCGATAAGGCACCGATACCCACCAACGCAAAGGAATTGTTCCGGCTCATGAGCCACGGCGGCGGGCTTGACCGTGAGTTCAACAACCCGCTTTACAAGGAAAAACTCGCAGACATTCCCCTTGAGACCATTCGAGGATGGGTCGAGGAATTGTGTCAGTCCGGCCAAATCACCAAACTTGATGGCACGGGTCAGGAAGAACTGGACGGAAAATGGTTCGCACCCTACATGGCGGAAATACACGGCACCCTTGGTTGCCTCGCCGTTGCCGGAGGAAAAGAAATCGAGAACGTTCTCGAACTCCACACCAAAGGTCTCACGTACAAAATGGCCACGGCATTTGACGGCACAAAACCGCTGGCGTGGGAAGAATGTGTTCTCGGGGATCCTAAGGAAGCACTGCGTGTAAAAATCATTGAAATGTTGGGCTCAGAAGGGCCGAAAACATCCGAGGAAATGGTTGACCGTCTTCCCTTCCCGCAAACGCTCATCGAGCGAACCCTCCACGAATTGGAAGGACGAAACGTCATTTCTGTTGGGTTTTACATCCAAACCAACGATGCGGAATACATTCTGAAAATTGACGAACATCGCCTCACGGGCGGCGAGGAAGAAGTGGTGGAATACCGCTGGATTCAGAACATGGTGCTTGACAAATCCTTCAAGCAGTACGATGACAGTTTCACCGCGTTCAACGAGCACGTGCTCTTCCAAAAACAACAAGAATTGCTGTACCGAGTTGACCAATTCGCCTTCAGCGACTGGACGGATGTGCAGTTGGATTCTGATGTCGTCATGGGTCGTTTGCTCCACAACCGCATCGGCTACACCACGAAGCGAAACATCTCCATGTTGCTCGGATTGAAACCCGAGCCTTGGATGGGGCCAATGGAAGAGGAAATCCTCAGCAAAATTCCACCTGGAGAGAATGTCACTCGCCAGGAGATCATGCAGGGGTATCCAAAAGGTGACGAACACAAATCACTTCAACGGGATTTGAAAAATGCACTCAGCAATCTTGAGCGTCAGATGCTCGTCGTCAAGCAATTCGAGGAAGTTCCTGGGCGCCGCCGCCGTCTTTCACTCTTCCATCGTGTGCAGGACGTTTACCCGCAACTTTCCTTTGAGGACGCTCTTGAGGAAGTGATTCGTCGTATGGGACCGGTCAAGGCGAGCACACTCCGCTTTTACGTCTCGCGCAGTTTTGAAGAGTTGACGATTGCGCTGATGAATCTGGAATCATCCGGGCGAATTGCAAAAGTGATGGCGCTTGTTCCCGAACCCGAGGCGTTTTTCTGCGCACCGGACGAAGTTGAAGAATTGATGCGACCCCGTCGTGAGGACAGAACCGTTCGCATCTTGACACAATCCGACCCCTATGTGTCTCGATTTATCTGGGAAGTTCGCAGTGTCTTGGACCGAGGTTGGTACCTTCCCATCTTCAAGGGCGTTGACCCGATTGGCAAGGTCCTGATGTTCAAGGTCAACGACTACTTGGAAATCAAAGACCTCCACGTGCCCAGTGCCTATCTCGATGAGTTCTGTGAGGCGTTCGAAGTCCTGTTGGAAAATCACGCTGCCCAACTCGTCGATGTCTCCGTTCTCTCAAATTTCAACAGCGAACCCATCACATCCCTCGACGAGACATCGCGTCAAGCCTTGGAACGCATTGGTTTCAAAATGACTGGAGAACGCATGATTCGGGGTGCTGTTGTTGACCCGCAACCCCGTGAAATCGCTGAGCGGGCGCTCTTCCACAAGCACCATCTTCACCAGTCCACACGTCATGAAAATGAAATTTTGGCGCTCAAGAAGGTGGATGAAATCCGCGATGATTTCGCCCTTCGTGGCCGCAGTGAACTCTACCGTGTTGACCTGAAGAGCATGGCCAGTGCCCATCGCCTCCATCAGGGCATCAACTTGAGAGGCCACCAGGTGTGGGCTTCCTACGAACACTTCCAACAAATTCTCGCCATCCGAAACCAGCCCGCCGATGAGGAGCTGTGGGACATTGTTGACTTCTTTAGCAATCACACGGACCCCAACCTGTTCAAGGAGCGTCATGCGCTTTCGCAGTCGGAATTTAGGAGACTGATTCAACCGCTCATTCGAACGGGCCACATCGTTCAGGATTTCCGAGGTGGTTTCCGCAGTGTTTTCGTTCCAGAGGCCGTTGACAGGGCCGAATTAAGAAAAGAGTACATACGAAAGTTGGTTGAAAAATTCCCGGTCATCACGCTGCGTCAAATGACACAATTGGCAGGTCCGTCCTTCAAACCCGAGGAACTGAAGGCGGTGCTGAACTCCTTTGAGGAGGATGGAACGCTGATCAAAGGTTTCCTCATTGAGGACTTCCACCAAGTGTGTTGGGGTCGCAAGAAACTGCTTGAGGAGGCCCGCTCCATTCCAGCGATTCGTGATTTCGTCTTGCCTCCTTCCGACCCCATCGCTCCGTACTTCACCGACATCATGAAGGAACGCTTTGGCTTTGGCTCGGCTTACCTTGTGTTCCGGAATGCCGAGCCGGTGGCCGCTTTCAAAGCCAACACTCGAAACAAAATCATCGATGTCAAAGATTACGAGGGCTCTGAAAAGGCATGGCGCATCGTCAAAGAATTCGCTTGGGAACACCAAATGCCGCTTCAAACAGAACTCCGCATCGGTGGAAAGAAACTCGGATGAATCATCCCTGTTGGGACAAACTATTTCACTGAGTTTCGTCAAGGCTCTACCGTGAAAAACAGCATAGAAATGTATTCAGCCTCCATTATGATAACGATTGGTGCTCTCATGCTCATGGGGGGGGATTTCTTTTCACGGATATTGGGGGGTTTTTGTTGCATTGGTGGTTTCGCAGTCATTGCTCTCTACCTCAAAGATGAACACCAGGCCTATCTCAAGGAGAAGGAGGCTAGAGATGCGCGGGCGGTTCAAAGAGAACAGATGGCATACATTGAGCGATTGGAGGCATCTCAGGATAAGAGAAGCTAGTTTTGTGACTTGGACTCGTTGTGGAATCGTTGGCCGAGCATTTTGCAGACCCCTTCGAGGAAAGCAACGTCTTCAGCTGAGAACGCTGTAGGGGTGTCCGAATCAACGTCAAGGACAGCCACAACCGCCCCGGAAACGTCTTTGACGGGAACCACGACTTCGCTGTTGGTGGATGAACTGCAGGCAATGTGATCGGGTCGAGCATGAACGTCCGGTACATCTTGTGTTTCACCTGTTCGTGCCGCTGCCCCGCAGATGCCCTTGTCAAACGGTATTTCCAGACACCCATGCCCGCCTTGGTAGGGGCCAATTTTCAGAAGACCCGGTTGTGTCGTTCTGTAGAAACCGGTCCAGTGAAAGTGGTCAAAGCCGTGATGGAGTTCGCACACCACGGTGGCCATCGCAGCCACCCAGTCGTCTTCGCCCTTGAGAAGGCCCTCAATTCGTAGCATAACTTCGTCGTGCATGGAGGCAGGCCGTATGGTCCAGTATTTGAAATCTTGAACGATCCCACGATGCAGTAAAAGCAGCAAATCCTGTGGGAGGTCTGTCCGATCGTTTTACCATTTGATTCAAATACAATCTCGCACGAGTGCCTACCATGAAGAACGCCCTTTGGCTCGTTGGCTTGTTTCTCTTGAGTCTTGCCTCACCGCTCGCTGCGCCCGTTGCTGCGGAAGACCCAGCAGACGAGGAAGGCATGACCGTCTTGCACACCGCTATCAATCCCGCCAACAACAACACCTACCACCTCTTGACTGCATCGTCATGGGAAGATGCGGCGTCGTATGCCCGTTCGTTGAACGGCTTTTTGGTGACTGTTGACGACGAACAGGAAAACACCTGGCTCTTCGATACCTTTGCTTCGTGGGACAATCAATCCCGACACCTGTGGACCGGATTATCGGATGCAACCAACGAGGGTGCCTATCGATGGCATGACGGAACGCCGTTTTTGTACAGAAACTGGGGTGAAGCACAACCGTCAGAAGGCGGAGACGAACACTTTGTCCACATCGCCAGCACCAACATGGGCAACATTGACCCCGGCACATGGAACGATTTGGAAAACGACCCTCAGTACTTCCCGGTGTACGGCGTGGTAGAAATCGGACCGGGAGCCGATTATGCTCTGCGGTTTGACGGTGCTTACGACCATGTTGTGCTCGACCACAACGACGATTTGGACATGACCAACATCACCCATCTCGAACTATCAGCATGGGTTCACCCCTACCATGTCGAGTCAAATCAGTTCATCCTCATGAAGGGCGACTACGGTTGGGGCATGTACCTTCAGGGCGATCATCTGGCGTTTTCTTCAGAATACAGCCTCTCTCGCCATCCGATCTCAAACGGAACGGTTGAAGCCGATACGTGGTCTCACGTGCAAGTGAACGTCGTGGTTGGCGAAGGATACACGTTCCACATCAACGGCGAAGAAGCGGGCGTCATTGCAGACGAGGACGCCTCCATCCCCCTGGGTGATTTTGGTTCAAACGATTGCTTTGAAGCCGGCCTTGAATGCGATGAGTTGTACCTCGCACGGATGGGTGCTGGTTGCGATTGCTCCCACTTCGAGGGTGTGCTCGACAACATCACCGTGAGAGCAGGCGCTTCCTCTACCACCATGGAGTTGCGATTGCATCTGGATTTCCCCGAAGGAGAAGGCGGTGAGACATGGGATGCTGCGGAGGAGTACATGGCCAGCATCGAAGGCGCCGACTGGGTCATGCCAGACGGCAGTATCGTGGCTCAAGCGGTGGAACTTTTCATCGGTGAGGGCTATGATGTCGAGTCCGCAGCAGCAGGCGACACCTTACTCTTCTTCGTGGAAATTGGAGAATACACTCGGGAGTTGTACTGGACCTCCTATTCGCTCAAATTTGGTGATTTTGAAGAGATGACCGAGTACACGGTCTACGCACAATCCAATGAGATCCCCGACGAGTGGAACCACGATACGGCTTCGTTCGGAGAGTGGGGCTTTGTGTACGAAACGTGGTCGTGGCCCGCAGAAGGTGTCATGTGGTTCACCATGATTCTTGAGACCGATGTTGATGAATTGTACATCGAACTGACGGCCGATATCGCTGACCCACCCCCCACACTCGACGACATGACCGAGTTGAAAGAAAGCATTCCAGTGACCAACCAGGATGTGACGTGGGATTCGTACAACAACGGTGATGTGAACATGAATTTCTATTACGTGAACGTTACCGAACCGCTTGCCGACCTTCGTGTCCGCACCTACGATGGCCAGGGTAATGTGGACATTGGTATATCCTACTACAGCCCGCCCGAGCCGACGCTGTGGTGGGATGAACCGATTGGGTTTGATGAGGACACAGGCGAGAAGAGCAACGAAGAAACCACCATGGAATCATGGTCAACGGGACCCGGCAACGAAGAGGAAGTTCACCTGTTCGACGTCGAGCCGGGACTGTATTACATCACGGCGTATTCCTTCCGCAACGCCCGGGAATTTACCATCGTTGCCGACTTTGTCTACCCGCCAGAAAACGTTGACCCTGAAGATGCCATCACGCTCACGCCGGGTGTTGAATACGGCCTCCTGAGCGGGTATGATGGCCTGATGCAGTACTTCAAGGTCGATGTACCCCAAGGCACCGAGCGATTGGTGGTGGACTTAACCGATGGCGCAGGTGAGGCTGCGCTCTACATGCGTTTGGACCAAGCCCCGACAACATCAACCTACGACCACCACTCGACCGTTGATGGTGCCGACGACCGCATCGCCTTCAACGACCCCACGCCGGGTTGGTGGTACATTCTTCTCACCTCCGAATCAGCCTTTACGGGCGTCAACATTGTCGCCGAATTTACGGACAGGTACGTCTGGGACTACGACGGAACGCCCCTTGAACTGTTCCACGACGAGCCTCTCGAGGGTATCAGCGTCGCCAAAGGAGCGGAGGTTTTCTTCTTCGCCATGCTTGATGCGCCCGGAAATGTGTTTACGCTCGAAGCCTACGGTGGCTCGGGCGACATCACGCTCACCGTTGAGGGGGTTGCCTATGAGCTTGAATTCACTGACGGCGGAGGGCGCCCAGGTCCGGGCTTTGGCATGGACGTCTCCACTTCGCCGTTTGATATCACGAGCGGAAAGGAAGGGACCAACCATCAGGTGACCGTTGAATTCCCAATGAACGGTCGCGTTGACATCACGATGACGGGACTGTCTGATGCAGAGGAAATTACCTTGGTCGCTCGTTGGGACGAAACCGAACTCCCCGTTGACCCCGTTGAGCCCGGTGGTGATGAGGAGCCCGACAGCGTGCCAACCTGTGTTGAGGAAACGACCTCACATTTCGAGGATGCAGACCAAAACAACGACGGAATCCTCGATGAGCGAGAGATTAAACTGGCGGGCTTTTCCACAGATGACCTGAAAAGCGTGGACGTCAACATGGACAACCTCGTTGAGTACAGAGAAGCACTGCAATTCTCATGCACGTGCGACGCGGAACTCGAGTATGTGTTTGACGAATTTTCGAACGGACGCGACAGTGTATCCCTCGCTGCGTTGCAGTCCCATCCATGGGTGAACGACTACGACTTCGATCTCATCAACATCAACGAGGATGATCGGATTGACCGCGACGAACTTTCGTTGCTCATCGTGGTGTGTGAGACCACGTACGACGCATTTGACGGTGACGGTGATGGTGTGCCCGATGCAGATGATGCGTTCCCAGAAGACCCAACGGAGACAAAAGACACCGACGGTGATGGTGTTGGCGATAACGCTGACATCGTGGCCAGCGTCTCCAATGACATCATCTATGCCTCTGCCGGGGCTCTTTTCTTGGTCTTGGCGGGCCTGCTGCTCGGGTTCCTGAGGAGCAACAGAAGTCAAGGAACAGACACCGAGGTTTGGTCCGATGAAAACCAACTGAACGAGGCCATGTTTGGTGAAGCTTCGCCGCCTCCCTACGCAAAGCAACCACTCGATTTCGATGCCGCCACCACGGCAGCGGCCAATCCCACCGTATCGGATGCCCCAATTCTGCAACAGGATGAGGCAGCCTCCTCTCTTCTGAGCGACCTCTCCACTCAAGACGCACCTCATCACGATTTGATGGGCATGATGCTGGACGGGATTGAAACGGTGGAATACCCTACCGGCAGCGGTTCGGTGTGGGTGAGGGCATCGCCTGACCTGCCTTGGGAGCCCAAGCCTTGAGGGGAGAAGACCTGATACGGGTGAGAGTCTGGGGAGAAAACGCCCCTGTAGTGTAGTGGATATCACCCCGGCCTCCGGAGCCAGGAACCCGCGTTCGAATCGCGGCAGGGGCGCTCAATCGGAGACAAAACCGTCCCATCGACGCATGTAGTTGATGAAGGTCGGATTCAATTTCGCCTTGCGCAATGTCTCCTCGTCAAACGGCGGGCGAGCAGGTTCTCCGTTGTGTTCATCCAAGTACATCGGCCAGTCCGGGTGTGCGATGCCGGCTCGTGCCACACCAACCAACGCCGCACCCTGTTTAAGGGCACCTTGAGCCTCATCCGCATTCCACACGCCACCGGTGGTGATGAGCGGTGTTTTGGTATCGAGTACATCTCTGAAGTGCGAGGTGTATGGCAACGTTTTGCCGTTGTAGACACCAGTCTCGGTGATATCCCAACAGGAAACATGGACAAAATCGAGTTCCATACGGTTGCAAAGTTGCAGGGTTTCAAGGGCATCTACGAGGGTCAAGCCGCACGAACTCAGCACCGGAGAGAGACGTACGCCGACAAGAAAATCCGGGCCGGTCGTGCGACGCACTTCCTTGACAATTTTTTCAAGAAAGGACGTCCGCTTCGCTTGGTTTCCACCCCATTCATCGGTTCGTCGATTGGTGGAAGAGCCGAGGAATTGAGCGATCAGATACCCGTGTGCTCCATGAAGTTCAACACCGTGGAACCCGGCCATTTCGCATCGATGTGCTGCCTGCCCAAACGCCCGGATCGTTGCCTCGATTTCGTGGTGCGTCATCGACCGACTGCTCCCAAGCCCACGACCGAGGTCGTTTTCGGAGGCTGATTTTGGTTGAAGGCCCGTCAGACGTTCGGGGGCTCGCATGCCGCCATGAAACAGTTGAGCGAGACTTAGCCCGCCATGTCGATTGATGCTGCTCGCCATCTCTTCAAGGCCTTCGAGATGGTCATCCGACCATGTGCCAAACTCCCCTTCCCAGCCTTTCCCGTCCTCCTCAACATGGGTGGCTGCCGTGGTGATGATGCCAAAACCACCGGCACTACGCGCAGCGAGCCACTCGATTTCGTCCACCGAAAGCCGGCCGTCGTCGTGACTTTGTTTGTTGGTCATGGCTGCCAACACGGTTCTGTTGCGGGCCCTGAGCTCTCCGCGCTGAAACACAAACGGTTTCAATGCGGGATGCATGGTCGGCCATCCTTACGACCACCATCATGGTTTCCAACCACAGCCCTCTTGAATGGAATTACGCTCCACGGCGTGCGAGCAGGCGTGATCTAGTGGTTATGATGGGAGGTTCCCAACCTCTCTACCCGGGTTCAACTCCCGGCGCCTGCACGTTATTTCCGTGCAGTGCGTTGGTTTGAACCGGTCAGGGCCATGATGTTGCGATGCATGGTTGGCAGCATTTCAAACATGATAAGCGCCAGAAGGAACATGGCAAAGAGGCTCACGAAACGGGCGATATAACTGTGCCCAAATTCAAACACGCTCATCCCCCAAAGATCCCATTGGGTATAGGTCATGTGCATCCAAATCAGTCCGGCATTTCGGAACAAGTTCAGGACGTGGATCGTTGGTATCACGAGCAACAAGGCACGAACGCGCTTCTTCCATGACATGTCAAGGACGGAAATGGCGCCGATGAACAGCACCATGGATTGGATGGCGGTGCAGGCCAGCACGAAATTAATCCCAATCATGGTGCCGTCTGCAAGAAGCAGCTCTGATTGGAAGGCATATTCTCCGCTAAAGTCGGTTGCAAACCAGCGGTTGCCGTCCCATTCTTCCCATGAGACTCTGCCGGCGCTGTCGTTGACCCACGTGGTTCCGATCTCGATGTTTTGTCCCGTGGCAAATCCGAGGAACCATGCAGACTGTGAGGCGACAAACCAAATCGCGAGGACGCTCAAGTAGGGGACATAGGAGATGAGCAGGTAAGGTCCACCCGCAAACGCAACGGTCCCCCTCGCCCAAACGATGGCATCCTTTCGTTGGTCCGTAGCGGTTTGCTCCCACCAGGCAGCGAGGGCACTCAGCGGTAATGTCAAGGCCGACATGGCCGTCAGTATCGGGTCGTCGTGGGCGTGATAGGTCCACGCTTGGGAAAAGAAGTAGAAACCAACCAGCAGCCACCCTGCCTGGGCCACCGGGACAGGTGAACGTCCTCGCCACCACCATGAAGCGCCGAGCAACACCATGCCGAGGGCACCGATGAAGGTGGCTGCTTCTCGTTCGATGAGCACATCACGAGCGAGAAGGCGATGCACTATGAAGGTCTCCAAACGAGAACAAAGGCCATGAGTCGCCAACCAAAGCCCGTCGCATGGACGGCCCCTATGTGCAAACAGCACCGCACGTGCCGTTCGAAACTCGGACAACCTCGCCGGTTGCCTTTCTAGACCGGGACGGCGTGTTGAATCTTGGAAAAGCGGGCTACGTCAATCTCCCCAAAGAGGTCGTCGTTTTGGACGGCGCAGCGAACAGTATTGCCGCGCTGCGCCAGCGAGGCTACCTCATCTGCGTCGTGACGAATCAGTCGCCCATCTCAAGAGGCTTGTGGGGACCCGAACGACTAGAAGTACTCCACGTAACCTTGCAGGAACGATTGTTGGAATTGAATAAAGACGCCCTCATTGACGCGTTTCTGACCTGTCCGCATCGATGGGAGGACCGTTGTGCTTGCAGAAAACCCTCACCGGCGATGTTGCTTCTTGGTCATGACCTGCTTCGCAAACAACCCGGGCTGGATGCGTCCCTCACGCCTGCCATGTACGCCGTCGAGAAACCACAGGTCGACTGGTGGGGCTCGAAACGTCTCGCTCCTCACCCAATGGACCTCATGGTCGGCGACCGCACATCCGATATGGGCGCTGGATGGGCCTACGGAGCCAGGCTCTTTCGGGTTGCAAAAACGCTCGGTCTTGGTCAAATTCACGACCGTTTACTTGACGACGATGACCCCGGGGACTTGTTCGAACCGTAGGTGAGTGCATGGGATGGCTGGGTCTTGACGATACGGATTCTTTGGGAGGTGGTTGCACGACAGCGAACTTCCATGCCTTGCTTGAGCATCTCCCCGATGATGTCCGAATAGGAGTTCCTCGACTGGTTCGTCTATGGCCCTTCGCTCAACGTCGAACGCGAGGAAATGCAGCCCTTGCCGTTGAACTGCACTGTGAGGACGAAGGGGCTCTCTTGGCTCACCTTGAGGCTTGGTGGGAGAACCACATTGCACCGCTCGCTGGCGCACGTTCTCCATCACATATCTCGGACAGGCCTCAATCGGCCACCAGTCCCGGCATGGTGTACTACACCCATCAGCCTGAAGAGGAATTTTACTGGAGAGCTGTTCGAGGCGAAGTCCATGTTTCAGACATCCCAGCACCGGACAAGGATTGGGGCGTTCACGGTCGAATCGGTGCAGCTGCTGCCGCAGCATGGCCTGCGTTGACCTCAACATGGGAAGCGATTGCCTGGCGCACGCAGGAAGCGGCTGAGCGCCACCGAGAAATTGACATCAACGCTCTGGAAGAAGTCGATGGGCGAGACGGCGTGGTGTTTTCGCGAGACCCGAGAAACGGAAACAGCTTGGTGGCGCCTCGAGGCCGTTCCCCAGTCCTTTTCGGCGTTCGAGCAACATCGTTTGAGGCTGCCGAACATGCTTGTCGACACTTGGTCGCAGCTCCGGATACCGAGGCGGTGGTTGCTTGGAGGGTGTTCCAAACGAACCAAGCAAGCGGTGACCATCTGCCACCGCCCCGTCATCTTCGGGTGGTCGCCGTCGAAACGCATCCAAGTCGGAAACACGCACATGTGCGAACCGACGGGCCCACCGTTGTCGCTTACGCTGAGGGTGGTCCGGTCAATGCCCTCGCTCGATGGCTGTCCGCAGGGGATCTGATCTGCGTGGCAGGTCTCAACCATCCCGAAGGCACCCTTCATGCAGAACGGCTTATGGTGGAATCTTGGGAAGCACGAACCTTCCAGCGGCCCCGTTGCGGTGCATGTCAGGTTCGTTTGAAGAGCATGGGGAAGGGCCAAGGCCTTCGGTGTCCGTCGTGTAAAACAAGGTCGGAGGACCGTTGGGAGGATGTGCATGTGGAACCCCCGTTTATCGGGTGGGTTGAGCCACCCGTGGATGCCCGTCGACATCTCGCTCGTCCGCTTTCATGGGAAGACGGTCTTCCATGACATGATGGCTACAAAACCATGAAAAGGTTCAGCGTTCAGTTTCCACCATGGAGCCGGACACCACCAAGAACATCGCCTACGCCATCATGGGATTGAGTTTGCTTGTCATGATCTGGTTCATTAGTCAACGTGCCATGAAAAACCGATCGGCCATGCTTGAGTCAAGCGGGCCAAAAATTGCAGGTGAGGACGAAATGGACGGGGGTGCACGAAACCCTCAACAGTTCGATGAACCCGATGAAGATGCCCTTGAAGAAATGGCCAAACTTCTCGGCGAAGACGAAGACTCAAGCGACGAAGCCTGAATCTTCAATCACCAAATTGGTCTGTTCCTCTCCACGTGCGAGGACTCGCTGTGTGCCGTTTGCCCCACGCCATAGTCGCCAAATCTGGAATCCTTTGGCCGCCATCGCATCGGCTGAGCGTGCGATGATGGGATCGTCGGTAGAACCGCTGGCGTCCACGCTTCCTTTCGAAATCAAGAAGACCGTGGCGGTTTTTGGGGCATCTACTGCCACGCGTTCAATGTGCTGAAGCCGTTCGGCAGAGATTCGTCCGCTCGAAGCACACCAATCATCCATTACGATAAGGCCGACACTGGGCAACGATGTAGCGGCTTCAAGGAGAGCATCGATGGCTCGGTCGAATTTTCCACCAAAATTCATGGCGTGAAATCGTGCACTCTCAACCAGAGAAAGGTGTTGGAAAAGTTGGGAAAACCGAGCAGGGTCTGGCATCTCAACCGATGCCCAAAGGACTCGTTTTCCCTGATTGATGACATCGGCAGCGAGGTGGAGTCCGAGGGTTGTGCCGCCGGTGCTTCCTTCGACGGCCAAATGGATTCGTTCACCGTTCAGGCCAAAATCTACCCGTTCCATAGCCTATGGTTTGGGCATCGGTGAATGAGGCTTGCGGCGAGGATGGTCTTCGCAAGGGCTATGACCCCCGCCCCTCTGGGCGAATCATGGCTGGTGAAGTTCGCAAAGGGGAACGCATTCCGCGCCGAGAGCCCCCTCAGTTTGAGGAAGCTGGAAGTTTTTTTGAAGCCATCAAGCGAGACGGTTTTATCGGTACGGCCCTCGATGACAAGAACCAGTACGGCCCAGTGGCGATGATGGTGCTTCTTCTCATCGTGGCTGCCATCACGGGAACGGTCATTCGCCTACTCGGCTGAATTGAGCGCTTTGTTCCTGCCGCGGTAGGGAAACATCAAATCCTCGCTGGCGTGATGCGACCGCATGAGTGATGAATCGGTCAACGTTGAGAGCAGGACATCCTCACAAGACAAGCGCTGGACGATCATGGCTGCGTTGTTGGGAACCAACACGGCGTTGATGTTGTTTCAAGGGATTGAACAAGCGAAGGACTACATCGTTCTCAGAGAGGTGGCACTTGCCATCATCGCTGCTGCCTTGCCTTTTCAGGCCATATATTTCTTGGTGTACACCTTCGTTCTTGAGCACGAACAGCGTCTCCCACAGGAGCGTTTGAGGAAACTTGAGTTGGCCTCGGCCTTGTGCCAGGTTGTCTCCTACGGGTCGCTCATTGGCGTTGCGCTGCTGTGGTACAACATGTCGGCCTGGGTGGGGCTCTCGTTTGTCATCTCCTCTGTATTTGCTATCCTTTTGATTCGCAACGTGATGGCGCCCGTCGGCACGGGAAATGCCGCTACCGATCCCGTCGCTTAGTGGAGCCCATGGTCGGGCGTGGCAAGGTTGATGAATCGAGTCGCACGCCTCAAAACATGGCCTTCTGCCCGCTCGATTACCGCTACGGCTGTCAAGACTTCAAGCACATTTGGTCCGAACTTGGCCGCCATGAGCGACAACTCGAGGTCGAGCGCGCCTTGATTTGGGCCCACTGGCAACTCGGACGAGTAACCGAAGATGACTACAATGCGGTCGCCGCCATCTCAAATCCCAAGGATGTGACCAAAGAACGGGTCAGCGAAATCGAAGCCGAAACCCGTCATGACATCATGGCCCTGACCAAGGCCATGGCTGAAGCCGCAGGTGAGGCTGGCTGGTGCATTCACCTCGGCGCGACTTCGAACGACATCGTTGATACGGCGGTTGGCCTTCAACTCCGAGACAGCATCGTGCTCCTGCGTGAAAAACTCTGCCACCTCATCGCAGTTTGTGCTGATGTTGCTGAGCGGGAGCGAGACACGGTCATGCTCGGGCGAACCCACGGTCAAGCAGCCGTTCCCATCACGTTCGGCCTGAAGGCTGCCGTTTGGTTGGACGAGCTCCGTCGCCAACTGATTCGCTTGGACGAGGCTTCGCCCCGAATCGCCGTCGGAAAATTCCTCGGCGCCGTCGGCACAGGTGCCGCTCAAGGAGAAAACGCACGAGAACTGCAGCGTCTCATTTTGACCCACTTGGGACTCGGTGTACCTTTGGCGACCACGCAGGTTGTTGGCCGAGACCGCTATGTGGAATACATCTCATGGCTCGCCAACGTCGCCACAACCTGCGAAAAGGTCCTGCAAGAAATTCGTAATCTCCAGCGTTCAGAACTTGCCGAGGCGGGGGAAGGATTCGACATCAAGAAGCAGGTGGGTTCGTCCACCATGGCGCACAAAAAGAACCCCATTAAATCTGAAAATGCCTCTGGTCTTGCCCGCATCGTTCGCTCGTTCATCATCCCGACGTACGAAAATGCACTGCTCTGGCACGAACGAGACCTTGCCAATTCCAGCAGCGAGCGGTTCACGCTCTCCCACGCTTCTGCTCTGCTTGAGGACGTGATGGCGAAAACGGCGGACGTTCTCACCAACATGTGGGTTGACCGGGACCAATGCTTGGCGAATATTCACGCTCAGAAGGGCTTGGTGATGGCGGAGAAGGTCATGATTGAACTCGTTGACCACGGTGTTGCCCGCGATGAAGCACACGAAGTGATGCGTGAAGCCTCCTTTGAAGCGGTGGCCAACGGTGAGGAACTCATCGATGTGTGCAGCCGAACCCCGGCCATTTCTGCCGCGTTTTCGGCGGAGGAGTTGGAAGCGATGTTCGACCCGCTCAACCACGTTGGCGTCTCCGGTGAAATCGTCGACGAGTGCGTCGCTTTGGCCCGACAAGCCATTCAATGAATCGCGAAGTGACCTCGGACGCCGTCCCAGATCACGTCACCTTCGACCTCTATACGCCCGTTCATGTGGGGTCCCGCAACGACAAGGGTTTCGTATTCACCGCCCTCCCCTTCAACATGGAACCGATGGCGCTGGGCCAATGCTTCCAAGCGCTTGAAGGAGGACGGCGTAAGAATATGGCCGAGCCACTCATCGTCCAAACCCTCTGCCGAGACACCCGTGATCATGATTTCAAAGCCGTGCTGTATCATGTCGTGAACATGGTTGCTCCCTAACTGGTGCCAAAGCGGCGTCCAACTCCTGATGCCCAGACGCACCGCCATCCGTTCAAGCCGAGATTTCTGATAGTCCGAACGGAGTGCCCCGGAGACAAATCCATCGATGTCAAGACCCCCGAGAGTTGATTCGAGGGCTTCAATGTCCTGAGGCGTTTCCCCGGTTGCGACCACGTTGTGCCATGGGAGGTTGGCGAGGTCGGCCTGGCGCTGGACGAGATGCGTGCTCGGAATTTGGAACATGGGCGAATCCTCGCCCGTGATGGAAACGGTGACGAGCCCGACAACGTCCCACCCACGGCAGGTTGCCCACCACCACGCCGCGGCAGAATCTTTGCCGCCCGAAGAAAGCACTGCCACTCGCACAACCTTCCCAAGGGACGCTCCTTGATGAGTGTGTACGTCTCGTAGGGTTCATACAGGTCGGCCATGGTTGAGGTCATATCGGGACAGCACTCATCGAAGATGACCCTCATCCTCATAAAGTGTCAACCGAGCCAATCATATGAGGTCAGACCATGCAACCAAGCGGAAGAGGATACGATCACGGCATCACGACATTCAGCCCAGACGGACGACTGTTCCAAGTCGAATACGCCCGCGAGTCCGTGAAGCGCGGGACCACAACTGCTGCGCTCAAGTTCAAAGACGGTGTTGTCCTTGTCTGCGACAAGCGCATCATCAGTCGACTCATCATCCCTGAATCCATTGAAAAAATGTTCAAAATCGATGGACATGTCGGCATTGCTACATCTGGACTCGTCGCTGACGCTCGTCAACTTGTCGCACGAGCTCGTGTTGAGGCCCAAATCAACCGCATCACCTACGGCGCCACGGTTCCAGTTGATGTCCTCGTGAAGAAAATTTGCGACTTCAAGCAATCCTTCACCCAGTACGGTGGCTCGCGACCCTTCGGCACGGCGCTTCTCATTGGCGGGGTCGATGACAACGGCATTCATCTCTACGAAACCGACCCGTCCGGTGCTTACCAATCCTACCATGCCGGTGCTATTGGAAGCGGACGCAACACCGTGATCGAATTCTTTGAAGACAACTGGAAACCCAACATGACGCTCAACGCCGCCATGAAACTCGGTCTGGAAGCACTTCGTTCTGCCAATGACGCCGAACTCAACCGGGAAGCGGTTGAGGTCACCGTGGTTGATTCCAAAGGTTATCGTGTTCTGGACCGTGGCGAAGTCAACAAACAAATTGACCGCCTCAAGCCTCTCGAAGACTGAGGGTTAGGTTGAAGCGTAGCCCCTCCCTTGCACCAACTGCGTGATAGCATGGTGAGTCTTGACGACGCCGTCCTTGCTCGAATGGAGAAGGGTGGCAAACGGTACGAAGTGCTCGTTGACCCTGTGTTGGTGGAAGCGTTCAAAGAGGCGCCAGAAAGCGTTGACATCAACGATTTCCTCGCCATGGACGAAGTCTTCCATGACGCACGTGGTGGCGAGCGACCCACCGAAGACGCGATTGAGAAGACCTTTGGCACGCAAGACATCGTGGCCATCACAACCACAATTCTCGAGAAAGGTTCCATCCAGTTAACCACGGCACAACGAAAACAGATGGTGGAAAATATGCGTCAACAAATCATCCACCAGGTTCACACGCAAGCCGTCGACCCAAAAACCAAGTCGCCACATCCGAAAACTCGCATTGAGTTGGCCCTTGAAGAATCACGCTATTCTGTCGACCCCTTCAAGCGGCTTGAGGAACAGGTCAAAGACGCCATTGCAAAACTCAAACCCCTCATCCCGCTTTCCTTTGAATCCGTCCGCCTCGCGTTCAAAGTCCCAGGATCAGCGTACGGCTCCGTGTCTCAACTCCTTCGTTCTTATCAGCAAAAAGAAGGGTGGCTTGAAGACGGGTCATGGGCCTGTGTTATCCAGTGCCCCGCCGGCATGAAAGGCGAACTCATCGGCCAAGTCATGCGAAGAAGTTCCGATGCGGAAGTGAAAGAACTCGGTTCTTGAACGCCGTGGCTTGAGGGTGCCCTTTATCATGGGTTGGCGAGTGGCCGCAATCGGAGAGAAAAGAATGTCCCAAGGTCGAAGCGGCGCCGAGCAGCGCCTGGTGACCCCGGGAATGGCCGTTGGGTCATCCGCCGGGAAGCGAGCAGGCAGCGGAATCATCGCTGCTGAAGAATCCTTTATCGCCACGCAACTTGGTTGGTTGCGAGAGCAAAACAACACCGTCTCAATCGACCCGATTAACGCTGCCTACATGCCCCGCTCCGGGGACCTGGTGGTCGGTATCGTCGCTGAGGTTCGAAACAACCTTTGGTTCATGAACATCAACGGTTCGTTCCAAGGCTTGCTCCCGATGTCCCTTGCCCCGTGGAAAGTGGAATTCGGCGCTGCCCGCCAACACATGGATGTTGGAGATGTCGTCCTCGCACGTGTGCAAGAGGTGGACGAGTGCCACAACGTGGTCTTGACCATGAAGGGCGTTGGTCTACGACGCCTGAACCAAGGCGCCGTTGAATCCATTCCGGTTCAACATGTTGACCGGGTTCGAGGTGAAGGCAACTCGCTGCTTCAGCGCATGCGAGATGCTTGTGACTGCCGAATTATGGTCGGCGAAAACGGCCGTGTTTGGATTGAAGGCTCTTCAGAAGGGACCGCATGGGCCCGAGGAGTGATTCAGAAACTCGTGAACGAGGGACATTCCAAAGAATTTGAATCGATTCTCAACGAAATGGAAAAGAAAACGAAAGGTGATGCATGATGGGTGGATATGGAGATGTACGATTGCTCAACGACGACGGCAGCCGGTTGGACGGCCGCAAAGTGGATGAAATGCGTCCGGTTTCAATTGAAGCTGGGGTTTTGCCAGCCGCTGATGGCTCGGCCATGGTCTCGCACGGACTCAACGTTGCTGTGGCTGCCGTGTACGGCCCAATGGAAGCGCACCCTCGCAAGATTCAGCGCCAAGACCGCGCAGTCATCGATGTGCGCTACAACATGGCCCCGTTCTCAACCTCCGACCGTATTCGCCCCGGTTTCAATCGCCGTTCACGAGAGATTTCCAAGGTAACCTCCGAAGCGCTTGAATCCGTTGTCCTCGTTGAACGCTACCCTCGTTCTAAGATTCGCGTTGAAATCGAGATCCTCGCCGCTGAAGCAGGTACACGCTGTGTGGGTATCACCGCCGCTGCCGTTGCGCTTGCCGATGCCGGTATTCCAATGCGAGACATGATTGTCGGTGTTGCCTCTGGAAAGATTGAGGACACCGTTGTTCTTGACCTCGACAAGGCAGAAGACAACTACGGTCAAGCCGACTTGCCGGTCGGCATCCTCCCAAATACCGGAGAAATCGCCTTCCTGCAAATGGACGGCGACCTCTCGGCAGATGAATACAACCTCGCCATGGAATACAACTTCAAAGCCGCCAAGGAGATTCACGAAATCATGGTTGATGCCTTGAAGCGCCGATACGAGGGAGGTGAGGCCTGATGGTTGAACTCGTGCCTGCCTTGCTGCGCCAAGAACTCGCCCGACTGGCTGAAGAGGACAACCGAATCGATGGTCGTGGACGCTGGGATGCACGCGATGTCACACTCGAGACAGATTGTTTGTACAACGCTGAGGGGTCCGCTAAGGTCGTCATGGGCGGTACCGTCGTTTACGCAGGCGTCAAGTTTGAACTCCGTACCCCTTGGCCGGACCGACCGACCCAAGGCTCCTTGATGTGTGGCGCAGAACTTCGTCCTGTCGCCGGCCGAAAATACGAGCCAGGTCCTCCTTCGCCCCAATCCATTGAACTGGGCCGTGTGGTTGACCGAGGCATCCGTGAGTCCGGTTGCATCGACATGGAGAGTTTGTGCATTGTTCCCGGCGAGAAGGTTTGGGGTGTCATGATCGATATTCACGTCCTCTCCGACCAAGGGAACATTTTCGATGCTTGCGGCTTGGCGGCCATCGCTGCCCTGCGCACAGCCGTTGTTCCCGCCGAGCGCTTTGACATCGGTGAAGATCACACGCTACAGGTGAACGGCACGCCGATCATGGCATCGTTCACCCGTGTCGGCGGACGCTTTGTTCTTGACGCCAACGAGCAAGAAGAACTCGGCGGCGACGAGCGCATTCACATCACGCTTGGAGACGAGGGCCACCTCCACTCCCTACAGAAGGGGCTAAAAGGGGTGTTCACTCCCGCCGAGTTTGCCGAGATCTTCGATGTGGCACAAAAGCGATGCGTGGAACTTCGAAAACTCGTAGCAGAAAAGGAGGGGAACTGATTGGCAAAGCGAACCCAGAAAGCAGGAGCAACAGCACGATTCGGAGCACGCTACGGTGTATCCGTCCGTCGTAATGCAGCCTCGGCCATGGCCAAGCGATCTCGCAAATACACGTGCCCCGTTTGTCAATACCAAAAAGTTGAACGGCAATCCGTCGGCATTTGGTCGTGCAAGAAGTGTGATCACACCTTTGCCGGCGGCGCTTGGGAACCTTTTACCCGAGCATCTGATGCCAACAACCGTATTCTCCGCCGAAGTGTCGACGGCGCAACCACCGCCGACATGGCCTTCATCGCACAGGAAGCCGCCATGAACTACGAGCGCGAGTTGGCTAACCGCCCCTCCCTTGAAGAGGAAGAGTGAACAAACATCGGTGTTGGCGATGTGGCATTTGTCACTCACCCTCCAATCGCGAACGACGCAGGACACTCGTTCCTTGGCCGCTTGCTTGGCCACCGATTGCGAGACCACGTGGCTGGATGAGCATCAATTTTCCATCACCTTGGAAGAATCATCCTGCAAGGACCTGCGAGCTATGTGGAACACCAGGCTTCGTGGGCTTATCGCCACCGATTCGGTGCTGAAGGTCTTCGGAAAGCATTCTTGAACCTCGGCATGGTGCTGTGCACAGGTGAGTCCATGGAACAACTCGACCAACTCCAACTCGTGGTAGCGGAAGTTCAATCAGCACGTCAACAAGTCAGCAGTGTGCGCGCACAGGTGCAGGAACTTGAGGGAACGATTGCTGCGGTTGAGGCCCAGCCCGAAGGTTTGAGACTTCACCGACAAATGGGCGGTGTCCTCATCGAAGTCTCCGATAAAGCAGCCTTGTTGGGTGAATTGCGGGAGACGCTTGAATCCTTGACCGCACATCTCGAGCGCTTCACAGACCGTGAAAAGCAACTCATTCAAACCTATGACGAATTGAAGCAATCCTTGCAGGGTGCGCAGGAATGACGGCCTCAAGCAAGGCCCAGGCCGAAGACCTTCTTCGGCTGCATCAATGGCTCACAAATGCCACCAAACATGGTCCTGTTGCCGTGATTACGGGAAAAAACGGGGACATGGATACGGTCGGCTCAGCCATCGCCCTTGCCGCAAGCCACCCAAGCTTGCTGGCAGCAGGTGTTCATGTGGGTCGCGTCGCTCAGCGGCTTATCGAACGTCACCGGGCGCCCTTTCGCACACTGAAGGCCTCAAACACAGGTTGGCCCAAACAACTCGCAGGCCTCGTTGTTGTTGATGCTGCTGCACCTGACCAGACCGGTCTGTCTCTTCCAAGCGTGCCTCTTTGCATCATTGACCACCACGCCACGGATGGATGGACACTCAACGATGACGATGTGCGCATCAAGTGGAATGTTCGGTCCACCACCGAGGTGGTGGGTCGCTACCTTGAGCACCACGCCCCTCAATGTCTCACGCCTCAAGTGTGTGAGTTCCTTTTGGCAGGGTTGGTGACCGATACCGGTCGTTTTCGACACGCTGACGCAACCTCGTTCTCCACGGCCTCCATGCTCATTGAACGTGGTGCGCTTGACTACCAGCAGTTCATCCAAGAGATGGAAGATGCCACCATGACACCCAGCGAACGGGGGGCCGTCCTACGCGGACTTCAACGGGCCGATACAACGGAAGCTGGACCCTGGACGGTCTTACGCACAACGGCGGGAACGCTTGAGGGCAAGGTTGCTTCTCTCCTCAACGGATTGGGTGCAGATGCGGTGGTCGTTTCCCGTCACCGCAACGGCTCAACTCGGCTGACCGTACGGGCGCCTCGTTCCAGTGTCGTCGCCGGTTTGCACATGGGTGAAATCATGGAAATCATAGCACAATCCATTGGCGGTGAGGGTGGTGGACATGACGGTGCAGCGGGATGGTCGGGAGATTGCGATCCGATTGAAGCAGAAACCGCCTTTATCGATGCCGTTGCCCGCACACCAAGGCGAGAGGTGAACTCATGACGACCATCAAAACCCCCCACGGACCAGGCATGTTTGTTTCGAGATGGCGTACCGAAGGTCCGGTGGACAGCGAGGTGCTCGTGGCATGGAAAGAAGAACTTGCATGGCCCTCGTGGCTCTCGCTGGCCGAGGCTGCCCTCTTCATGGATGCACCCGAATTGTTGGAGGCGATGGGGCCGCATCTCTCGAAAGGGGAACATGCGGTACTTGGATTGGTTCGCCGACGTTGGCTTGGAGACACGCATCTTGACGAAGCCCTCGAGGCGGCCCTCGAGGTTGTGAGAACGCCTGAAACCAGGGACTTGGCGCTGGAGGGACGATTGCGCATGGAGCGTGGTCTTTCTCGTTTTGAGGCTGGAGACGCTGAGGGAGCAGAAGAAGACTTGACGTGGGCTGAAACACGCCTAAAATCAGTGGCCAAAGCAAGCCGAGACCATGACCTTTCTCTGCTCAATAAAGCAGCCTATCACATGGCGCAAGGCGAGGCGTTGATGGCCCTCCAAGTGTACGGCGATATTTCGAGAAAGGCGGGCCACGCACACGAGACCATCGCGATTTCAAGATTGGGTGCAAGTCGCATTCGACAGGCGCTCGGTCATCTCTTTGATGCCGGAAGGCACGCATGGAATGCCCATATACACGCCATGCTGGCCTCACAAACGCAAATGGCGATTGAAGCAGGCTCGTTATTCTTGGATTTGGCTATCGAGCATCAATCGATGGATGCAGCACCCATGCACGTGCAAGTTGAGGAAGCGAAACCTCTCGACCTTGAAGAAGAGCCTCCCGTTCTCGCAGTGCACCCGGACGACATTAACGGCGTCTTCGCATGGTGTTGCGACCATCTTGAGCCGGGTTGGGGCGGGGGCGAACGTCCAGCCGTTCGGGCCATGCTCACGCTTGCCCACCGTCTCGACAAGATGGAACGGTTCGCATCGCTGATGGCTCAACCCGCGGCGGTGGAAGACCCGATGCTGGCTGCTGTTGCACAAGCTTGCGCGTCAACACCTGAAGAAACGGCGGCTTGGGGCCAACGCCTCTCCGAGTTGGCCATGCCTTGATTCAGGCTGAGAAATGGCGAGCAAGGTCTTCAAATTCTTCCACGGTCCATGTTTTGACAGGCGGGACGTCCTTCCACCATTTGACGGCGCTCACGTTCCTGTCCTCTACGTGCCAGTCAGCGGGTGTCGTTGTGTCCACTTCAACATGGGCAACCCATCCCTTGGGATAGTAGGTTTTGTTCCAAGATACGAGGGTTCCGGCCAGTCCCGTCTCCTCCTTGATTTCTCGGTGAAGGGCTTCCTCTGCTGTTTCGTTCTCCTCGAGATGCCCGCCGGGTATTTCCCAGCCTCGTTCGGGATGCTCAACAAAGAGCACTTCACGCCCATCTCCCATTTCGGTTGGCGTCTCGCCTTTGCGCGTGATCCACGCCAAGACGAAGAGCGGTGTTGACGGCATGGCTCACACCATTTTGGATTGAATCTCGTCAAGCCATGACTCGGCCCATTCCTCTCCCGATGCCAACAAACGTCGAGCCAAAAAGAACGCAGCTTGGACGTCGCCCTGCGCAAGGAGAGCGCTCAGTTTTGCTTCATCGGGATGGGCCGACGTGTCCTCTTCGGGCGGTTCTGTCGATGGGGCTTGTGCATCTGGCGTGGAAATACGGTCAGTCAGCGATTGCATGCCTTTGAGGAAGGCTTGGCGATGGTCAATGGAAGGTCCGGACCAAGGTTGACGTTCCTTGCCGTCCATCTCACCTTTCAAGCGTTCGAGGAAGCGGTCCCGTTCGTTGAGATGCGGTCGCAATTGTTGCACTTGATCGTAACATGACCATGCTTCGTTCACCTCGTTTCTACGTTCATGAAGGCGCCCCATCTCCATCCATAATTCGTGGTTGATGGGTCGGTGGGCGAGGAGATGTTTTGCAAGGTCAATGAAAATGTCTTCATGGCCGGCCGACCGAAGTCGTTCAAGGCGACGACCGAAAACGATGTTGGCCCGTTGGTCTCGAAAATCGAGTCGGCGGCACCGTTCGGCAAATTCCTCAATGGCAGATTGTCCTTCAATGGCTGTGATCCGCTCCCACCACGCATCGGGGTCAAGTGCGTCGCGAGCGAAGGCGGCTTCGAGCAATTCCCTGCCAACACCGAGGTAGTCAATGCCACTGAGCTGGTCAAGGTTGTCAGGGTCGCGTCCGAGAATGACGAACACGTCCTCCAGAAGTGCATGCAAGCCTTCGGCGTCCTTGTTGATGACCTTGAGTTCAGCGAGGTACCGCCAATTGCGTTCATCGGTAAAGTCGTGCAGGATGGCTTGTCGAGCATTCTGTTCCGCCCAGGCCATGTTTTCAGCCGCTCTGTCAGGGTCGGTTTTGGCCAATCTAGCAAATTTTTGGGCCGTTGACCTGTACCGGTTACCCAAGTTTCTGCGGGGGTGCTGCAGAAGGTCTTGGCTTTCAGACATGAAACGACCTCACTGCACGGACATGAAGCCCTCGCGATCAACACCAAAGTCAATGGTGGCGTCGTAGCCGATTTTTGACGTTCGGCCGTCGTCGTACCTCGACGGGTCAAGGGAACTTCCTCGCTGGTCGCTCAAAATCAAGGTGTCTTTGTCCGGCTGCCATCGCGTCATCATCGCCCACTCCACTCGAACGGGGTCGGTGATGTCAATGTCCTCGTCAACGACGGTCACGATCTTCATGCTTTTGTGGCCGTCAAAGGCCGCCTTGATCGCCTTCATGCCGTCGTCTTGGTGGCGCTTCCGTATCTTGAGGACAGCACCCAACCAGCCACAACCGCCTTCGGTCATGTGAACATCCAAACACTCCACCACGTCGTTGACGGCCGCTTTGATGGTGGGGGCACGGGGCAGTCCCATGAGGGTCTTGTGTTCGGCTTCGCCCGGAATCAGGGCGTGGAAGATGGGGTTGTCTCTATGAATTAAACCGTCGATTTCAATCACTGGCTCCTGACGAACATCGTCAACGGTACCCGTGATGTCAACATACGGGCCCTCATCGTCATCGTCGAGAGTGATTCTGCCCCACCAGACATATTCTGCATCGGCTGGGACGTGAACGCCGTTTGGGAGTTCAACCAATTTCAGTTGGCGGCCGTAGAGTTTCTCGTGAAGTGCGGCTGCAATGGTTAACTCGTCGATGTTTTCGTTGAACGACATAGCCGCAGCGAGAAGCACCACAGGGTCGGGGGCGTTCACGACGGCCACGTTGACCTCACGTCCTTCTTTTCGGGCGTTGGTGACCATGGTGCGCAAATGACGGGGGACCAACCGGACCACGAGGTGGTTTTCATCGCGGAGGAACTGACGGTGGAAGGAGACGTTTCGTATGCCGCTGTCCTGGGCGATGATGATGCTTGCAGAGGAGTAGCGTCCACGGTCTTGGGGCCAGTGGTGCGGGATGGGGATGGTACCGAGGTCAACGTCGGTCACGGTGTTTTCGAAGCAAGCGGCTTCATCCTTTTCAACAACAACCGGCGTCGACGGGTGGCTCATCGCCCAACCCAGCGTGTCAATGTACGCCTCCGGCTCAATGCCAATGGCTGCACAAAGGCGGTCTCGAGTGAGCATGTTCACCGCTGCACGGTGCCCGGGGCATTCGGGGATGTTTTCAAAGACGGTCATCGCGTGGCCTGTACCCCGTGAGTGGTGAAGCATCCCGTGAACGAGACTCACCGGGGAGGTTTCCACCGTTGCTGCAGCCAAGTGGTCTCGGAAGGCCATGGCCCTGCCACAGAGACCCGTTGTTTGAATGTTGTTCATGGATGGTGAGAGGGTTTGTGGATTGTTGCAAATCAAACGACGCCGCCTCTGATTCGGTAGGCCAAAGGGATTTGATTAAATAGGGGCGGCAAGTCGGCGAAATGCTTCAATGAGGTGATGATGATGGGCAGAGGACTCTTCGCAGGTGCCAAGATGGCAAAGGACCGACAAAAATTCCGTTGGTCAGACCGCCGCTACAAGAAGCGCATGCTCAAGTCGCGTGCCAAGCACGACCCACTCGCAGGGTCGACCCAAGCCAAGGGTATCGTGGTTGAAAAAGTCGGTATTGAGGCCAAACAACCCAACTCCGGCATCCGCAAAGCCGTCAAGATTTCCCTCATCAAAAACGGAAACAAACTCACGGCCTTCGCACCCGGCGATGGCGCCATCAACTTCATTGACGAGCACGACGAGGTCATGGTCGAAGGTATCGGCGGCCGCATGGGCCGTTCGTACGGAGACATTCCCGGTGTTCGCTACAAAGTCATTCAAGTGAACGGCGTGTCCCTCGACGAAATGGTTCGAGGTCGAAAGGAGAAGCCAGTCCGCTGAGGTGTTGATGATGAGCGACGAAGAATCCCCTGTTGTTGAGAACAAACCCATCGCCGGTATCGGAACCAATGTGTTCGGAAAGTGGGACGCCTCAGAAGTCGTTTGCCGAGACCCAGGTCTCGCTCCTTACGTCAACCTCACCACCGTAGGTGTGCCACACACCGGTGGTCGCCACGCCAATGCTTGGTTTGGAAAATCCAAGCTCTCTGTCGTTGAGCGCTACATCAACAAACTCATGCGCACCGGTGCCTACACCGGCAAGAAAATGGGCGCCATGAAAGCCTTTGAAGATGCGCTTGACCAAATCGCAGAGCGCTCTGGCAACAACCCGCTGCAGGTGTTTGTTGACGCTATTTGCTCTGCTGCACCCATGGAAGAGATCACCCGAATCAAGTTTGGCGCCGTCTCTCAGCCCAAAGCCGTTGACTCTTCTCCATCTCGACGCCTTGACGTTGCCCTGGCTAATCTTGCCAAGGGCGCACAGCAGGGCACCCACAAATCCAAGCGGACGCTCAAAAACTGCATCATCAACGAACTGACGAAGGCCAGCGAAGGCGACGTCACTTCCTACGCCGTTGGCAAGAAGGAAGAATTGGAGCGCATTGCAGCCTCTGCCCGTTGAAGTCATCCTTGCATCCGTTTGGCCTCCAAACGTTCATTGGTTGGTTTGCGTTGCTTACACCATGACCTCCACCGTGTTCGTCAAGTTCGTCTCCGACCCCTCACATGACAAATTGAAATCAATTGTTGGCTTGGCATGCGCCGCACAAGCCGTTGATGACGGGCATGAGGTCCGAGTGTTCTTTGCAGCAGCCGGAACCCGACTTCTCGATCCGAGTTTCCTGCAAACATTGGAGGCTGAGATGGGGCAAGGGTCGTCCATGGTTCACGGATTCATGGACAAACTCCTTTCCGGTGCAGATCTGTATTGCTCCTTTGCCTCTGTCAAGGCCACCCTCGGTCATGAGGAGGGCGACGGGGCGCTCTATTTCCCGGACGACAAAATTGCGTGGAGTGGGCCACCCGGTGTCATCGCCTTGACGGCGACCTCAGATGCCCAACTCGTATACTGACCCTTCGCCTTTCTGCGAGGCACTTAAGAACCCCTTTTCAGTGGGCGAAGCAACGAGAACACGGTGGTAACCATGGGACGCAAAGAAGACAACATCAAGAAGGCCACAGAAGTCATGCACGTTCTTCCTCAAATCAGGAACTTGTGCATCGCAGCTCACATCGACCACGGAAAGACCACCCTGTCCGACAACCTCATCGCAGGTGCAGGAATGATGTCCAACGACCTCGCCGGTGCTGCCCGTGTGCTTGACTTTGACGAACAGGAATCCGCTCGTGGAATCACCATCAACGCAGCATCCGCCTCCATGGTCCACGCCGTTGAAGGGACGGACTACCTCATCAACCTCATCGACACCCCTGGCCACGTTGACTTTGGTGGCGACGTTACCCGTGCCATGCGTGCTGTTGACGGCTGCTTTATCCTCGCTTGTGCAGTTGAAGGACCGATGCCGCAAACCGAAACCGTGGTTCGCCAGGCTCTGAAAGAGAAGGTGAAACCCGTGTTGTTCATCAACAAGGTGGACCGCCTCATCAACGAATTGCAGGTCACGCCCGAAGACATGATGGCTCGATTTACGGAGACCATCAAGAAAGTCAACAAACTCATCAAGCAGTTTGCTCCGCAGGGAATGGAAAAGGCCTGGCAAGTTTCTGTTCAAGACGGAACGGTGGCGTTTGGTTCGGCCTACCACAACTGGGGTATCACCGTGCCCTACATGGCCAAGTCTGGCATCTCGTTCAAGGAGATCTTTGAGTACTGTAACAACGAAGACCAAAAGACGCTGGCTCAGAAAGCACCCGTTCACGAAGTCTTGCTCGACATGGCGGTCACCAAACTCCCTGGCCCCATTGAGGCTCAAAAATACCGTATTCCCAACATTTGGACGGGCGATTTGGACTCTGAGGTCGGTCAGGCTATGATGAACTGCGACCCCGAAGCAGAACTCGCCATGATGGTCACCAAGATTTGGATGGACCCTCACGCCGGTGAAGTGGCTGTTGGTCGTGTGTACTCAGGGGCCATCAACCAAGGTGAATCCGTTTACGCCATCGGTGCTGCAAAGCCCGAGCGTGTCCAGCAAGTGGCCATGATGGTCGGGGGCGACCGCATCACCGTGCCCAAAGTCGTGGCCGGCAACATCGCAGCTGTGACCGGTATTCGCTCGGCTGCTGCTGGTGTCACCCTCTCTCGAGACAAGGACTTCACGCCGTTTGAAGCGATTCGCCACTACTCCGACCCTGTGGTCACCGTTGCGGTTGAGCCGAAGAGCATGAAGGACTTGCCCAAGTTCATCGACGCACTCCGTTCGTTGGCTAAGGCCGACGCCTCGTTGCAAGTCACGACCAACCAGGAAACCGGAGAGGCTCTCCTGGCCGGTATGGGCGAACTCCACCTTGAAATCACCGTTTACCGCATTGAAGAAGAGCAGAACATCAAGGTCAAGGTCAGCCCACCGATCGTCGTTTACCGAGAAGGTATTCAGGGTTCGAACCGAGGGAATTCCTTTGAAGGAAAATCGCCCAACCGCCACAACCGCTTCTTCTTTGAGATTGAAGCCCTTCCCGACGACGTCGTCGCTGCGTTGCGAGCAGGTGAACTCGGAGATGGCCCGGTCCGAAACAAAGATGCGAAGGAAGTCGGCAGCAAGTTCGGAGAATACGGCATGGACAAAGACGTGATGCGCAAGATCTACGCCATCAACGGCACCAACGTTCTCGTCAACGACACCAAAGGTATCCAGAACCTTCACGAAACTCGTGAACTCATCATCGAAGCGTTCAACGAAGTTTGTGTCAAGGGCCCGGTTGCCGACGAACCCGTTCAAGGGATGTTCGTTCGACTGGTTGACGCCAAACTCCACGAAGACGCCATTCACCGTGGCCCCGCTCAGACCATCCCAGCCGTTCGAAACGGCATCAAGGGTGCCATGATGCGAGCCAAGACGGTACTTCTCGAACCCATGCAGAAAGCGTTTATCTCCGTACCAAACGATTGGCTCGGTCAAGTCACCCGTGAAGTCACCACCCGTCGTGGTATCATAGAAGACATGCCATCCGAGGGTGCCGTGACCACCGTGGTCGGTATTATCCCAATCGCCGAGACCTTCGGGTTCTCCAACGACATCCGTGCCGCCTCTCAGGGACGCGCCGTTTGGAACACCGAGAACCTCGGCTTCGAGATTTTGCCACCTCAACTGTTTGACACGGTGGTCGGTGAAATCCGTCAACGCAAGGGTCTCAAGCCCGAACCAAACCCCGAATCCTACTACGCAGATTGAGGCCGTTGCATGGCAGGCATCGTACGAGGCCTGCATGTTAACCCAGAGGGTGGCGTTCCAAAACATCCCGTTGAGACCCTCAAGGTTCACAAAACCGGATGTGTTGGCGATAAGCAGAACGATACCAAGCACCATGGCGGTCCAAACAGAGCCGTGTGCTTGATGGAGGTTCGCGTCATGGAGCGTCTACAAGCGAGCGGTCATCCAATCGCACCGGGAACGACGGGAGAAAATGTTCTCGTCGAAGGACTTGATGAGGGCCTGTTGCAGCCAGGCGTTCAATTGCAAGCCGGCGAAGTCCGTTTGACCATCACCGCTGATGCTCCACCGTGCAAAACGATTCGGGCATCATTTCAAAATGGACATTTCAAAGCGCTGAGTCATCAAAAAACAGAAGGCCAAACACGTTGGTATGCCAGTGTTCAGCAAACGGGTTCCATACGCCTTGGTGATGCGGTTCGCATCATCAATGAAGGCGTGCAAGTTGGAAATCCGTGAGTTCTCTCAACGCCACCATGGCCGGGTTGTCAACAAGTCGGTCCAAACAGGCGTGCGCCTGAGCGTGGAAATCCTCAGCCATCGTGCGAGCGTAGCCAACCGAACCCAGCTCTGCAAGTGCGGCCAGACCATCTTCCAAGTCCTCGGGAGCAACGTCCTCCCCTTTGCCGAGCACCTTCAGGAGCCGTTGTTTGACATCGCTGTCGGGTTGGCGTAATGCGTGGATGATCATCAGCGTGCGTTTTCCTTGAGCAATGTCGGAGCCAGCGGGCTTTCCGAGCGTCTCCGAATCTGACAGGACGTCGATCACGTCGTCCATCAATTGGAAACAAAGACCGAGGGCTTTGCCCCATTCAGCCATGAGCTGAATGGTTTCCTCATCGGCACCGGAAATCCGCGCTCCGATTTCTGCACAAATCCAAAACATCACGGCCGTCTTGCCTTCGATCATCTCGAGGTAGTCGTCCTCGGAGACCTCAAGCCTGTCTTCGAATTCTATATCCAACTGTTGCCCTTCGCTGACCCGGCGAACCATCCAAGCGATTCGATTGACAAGGGGTGCAACATCTTCGGGCTCGAGATTTTCCGCTTGAACAAGCCGTTCAAACGCAATGGCCAGCATGGCATCGCCAGCGTTGATGGCCGTGGGCATGCCGTATTCGACGTGAACGGCGTTTCGCCCCCGCCTGACCTCATCGTTGTCCATGATGTCATCGTGGACGAGTGTAAAATTGTGAACGGTTTCAATGGCAGCACCAATGTCGAGAAGGCCTGCGTGGGCATCACCAACTGCTTTCGCCACCAGCCACGGCAGGGTCGCTCGCATCCGCTTTCCGCCGCCTTCGATGAGGTGCATCATGGCGTCGCCGAGGCGCTCGTGGCGTGAGGCTCGCAGACTCAAGGAGATTCGTTCTTCAATCAACGGTTTGACTTCCATAATGGATGTCAACAAATCCGCACCTTCGGCGTTTGGTAGCATGTAGGTGACGTCGCCCATGTCGTGGATGAGGTCGTCGGAGAGTTCGGCGAGTTTGTCACCGTCGGCATAATGCTGCCACCATGCTTCTGTCATGACACGAGCAGCGATGCACCTGAACCACGGGGCAACGGCCTGGTCCGCCTCACGCTCTTCAATCAACATCGCCTCCAAGGCGTCGCGGCTGACCCACATGATGTTGGCCACTTCGTTGGGGTTTGGCTGAATGTCAACATCAGCACACATCACCAGGATGTGGTCAACTTCTCGCTCGATCCACTCAGGGTTCATTCGAGCGCTGTAGCGCATTTTGGTCATGAAGGTCATGCCGTCGGTTGAAACGGAAGACGGGTCAATGCCCAATTCTTGCTCCAACTTACGAATGGCGGCTCGCTTCACGCCCATGGCGTCATCCTCCTCCAATTCCTCTTCACTGTGAAGGGGGTGGGAGCAACACGCATTGGCCCAGACGTTCGGGAAGGTGACCTTGTCGGCTGAACGTTGTTGGAGAAGCATTTCTCCCTTGGTGTTGAACAGGAGGACACTGAACGCCCGATGGTATGCACCGGCGTGTTGGTGAGCCGCGAGCTTGGAGACCGGGCCGAGGACTATATCCTGCTCGGATACTCGAATCACGGCTTCGGCCATCAGTGCCGCTTGGTCCGGGTTGTTTTGTGTCAGCGACGCAACACCGTCGTCATCCAGCTCCATGTGCGGTACATCCTCAATTCCGTACCCTGACATGGTTTCACCGTCTTTGTGGAGTCGCGGAGGCTACATGAAGAGTTCTCTGCGTCATGACGGACGGAGAACTGTGCCACGCACATCCTTTCCGAGGCATGCATCTCGCACACGATGCTCAAGTTCTCCACTGACGAGGTGGACCTCAATGCCTTTTTGTGCGGTTTGGAATCCACGCTCAACTTTGAGCCCAATACCTCCAGTGACGTCCATGCCACTCATGTGGAGGCCTTCGAATCCGTCGTGTTGGTGAAGTGATGCGATGAGTTTCTCCTCATCGTTATCTCCGTTTGGCGGCTGTGAAAGTACACCTTCAACACCTCCCATGGCAAAGACAAGGCGCTTCACGCCACTCAGTTCGGTAGCCAAACGGTAGACCAGATCATCGCCAGAGAGAATACCAAACTGCATCGGCTCATCGCAATCGACGACATCGCCGTGGGTGACCACGACGATGCCTTGAGGGGCTGATTCAAAGAGGGCCAAATCTCCCTCGAACGACGGGCCCGTATTGCGTGCCCACTGGTGTGGAGGGAGTGACACCGCCGATACATCTCGTTTGGTCAACGCCGCTAAGACGTGCTGGTTGAGTTCGAGCATGTCGTTGCGAACATCGACCACGGCCTCTTCTTGCGAGCGGTCACTTGGAAGATGTTCATCGTCCACTTTTCCTTCGGCGAGTTTGTACCGCTTCGCCTTGAGATGGCCAAATGAGCCAGCACCGTGAACCAACACAACATCCATGCCGTCCAGGAGACACGCCTCCAACTGTTCCGCCAAACCATCGAGCACATCGTGTCGTACGGTTTTCATGGTATCTTTCTGCGTGATGAGGCCCCCGCCCCATTTGACGACGACGCGTTTACGCATGATGCCCCCACACCGCAGCGTGTCATGAGGCTACCGCACGGTTGAGCAAAGCTGAGAGGTGGGCACAGTCTCGGGCAAGGTTTGATGAAGAACGGTATGGGAGTGCACCTCATGGCCGAGGAACCAACTGTTGATGCCTTCATGCGTCATTTGCAAGTCTGTGTTGAGGAAGCACAGACCATTGCAGATGGTAAGGAGCGAGAGCAACGGCTGTGGCAACTCGAGTGTGCGCTCCAAGAAGCCATCATTTACAAGAATCGTATTGAGGAACTTCAACGCCATGGCATCGACCCGATTCGATTGGTTGAATCCGAATCCGGCATCACGCCCGCACCTGCTCCGAAAAAGGTCGAAGCGCTGATGACAGGGACGGACCACTGTTCTGTTTGCAAAGCTGTGTTTGAACCTGATTTGGCATTTTGTCCAGCGTGCGGTGTCGAAAAGTAAGCGATTACTCTTCTTCTTCACGTTCCCACTGTTCAACCATTTCTTGGATCATGGGGTCGTCTTCATCAACCTTGTAGAGGTATTCTCCCGGCACCTCATCGGTCAGGAACACCGTGGTTCCAGCACGGTAGATGGTGTGGCCGTCTGCGATGGCACGAACGGTGTCGATCTCAAGAATCGTTGGACGGTCGATACGCACGTGGCCGGCTTCCATGGCGTTGTGGATGGAGCGTGAAAGGTGGACGTTCTTTCGGTCGCCACCCGTCAATCCGAATTCGAGGTGTGTTTCAACCTCTTCACCTTCGCAGGGGAAGTAGAGAACTTCGGGGATGTCGTCGGTTGGGAGGTCAAGGTCCAGTTCAATGGAGTGGCCGTACGTTGCACGAATCATTCCGTTTTCGACTTGGTATCGTCCCTTTTCGTCGGCGTTGGCAATCGCCTCGAAGTGCCATCCTCGAAGCCAATGGTAGTGGCGTCGCTGGTTTCCAATGGCCTCTGAGAGTTCTCGAGTGTTCACCCATCCGTTGATGTCCATGTCAACGTTGAATTTTTCAGGAGCGTGGCGCAGCACGAGGGCCAAGATACGGCCGAGTGAATTGGCTTCTCTGTCGCTCATGATGAATTTACCTTCGTCATTACAAACCGGGCAGTTGGTCCCGGAGAAGTGTCCGTGGGCTCGACATTGGCGTAGCATGATATCCATGCGGGTGCGACCTGTTCAAGAACCCTACGGGCTGGGTTGCGTGAATCCTTCGGTCTTGATGGCAAACGATGCGGGGGTATGAAATGCCTCGTCCTCCTCGTCTCTTCATGGTGGATGTCGCCGTCGTCGGTGCTGGCCAAACAAAGTTCGGAAATCACCCGCTCGGTCTCAAAGGCATGTGGGCTGAAGCGGCCTCCAAGGCCTTCGCCAGCATTGATGGCGATTTTGACCCTGCGACCGTTGATGAAGCGTTCATTGGTAGCATCGCCTTTGGTGGGTCGCAACTTGGCAACACCGCCGCCTTGCTCACCGAACATTCGGGCATGGAAGGGGTGGCGGTCCGTAGGGTCGAGAACGCATGTGCTTCCTCTGGTTTTGCGTTCCGGGACGCCTGGATGGCCATCAAGAGCGGTCAAGCGGATGTTGTCGTCGCCGGTGGGATTGAGAAAATGAACGACCTCACGCCCGAACGAAAACGCTACTGGCTTGGCGTATCGGGCGACACAGAATGGGAGCGTTTGGCCGGGTTGACGTTTCCAGGCACCTACGCGCTTATGGCCCGTCGTTACTTTCACGAATTTGACGCAACCCACGATGACTTGGTCCATGTCAGCGTGAAGAACCACCTCCACGGGTCCATGAACAAGGACGCCCACATCCAAAAAGAAGTCAGTTTCGAAAAGGCAGCCGGTGGGTTCATGGTGGCCGACCCGCTGACGCTGTACGATTGCTGTCCGACCTCAGATGGTGCTTCATGCGTGGTCTTGGCCGCCGACCACATCGCTCAGAAGTTCACCGATACACCCGTTTGGGTCAAAGGAGCTGGTGCCGCTTCGGATAACCTTGCCCTCCATGACCGCCCGAGCATCACCCAACTCAAAGCCACCCAAACCGCCTCCTCCAAGGCCTACGCCATGGCAGGACTCACGCCGCGCCAAATCGATGTCGCAGAGGTCCATGACTGCTTCACCATCGCTGAAGTCCTTGCGACAGAGGACCTCGGGTTTGCTCAACGTGGAGAGGGCGGGCGCTTTGCGCGAGAGGGTGAAGGCCGCCTCAACCAAGGAACCACCACGGTGAACTCAAGTGGAGGCCTGAAATCCAAAGGACATCCCCTCGGTGCAACCGGGACCGGGCAAGTGGTCGAGGTGTTCAAACAACTTCGCGGCCAAGCAGACACCAACCGTCAAGTTCGAGATGCGGAGCATGCACTGACGCACAACGTTGGCGGCTCCGGCGCCACATGTTCTGTACACGTGTTCGGGAGGGAACGCTGATGTCAACAGAAGTGTGGATGGGCTATGTGCTTCATCACGAGTCGACCTACACCGTGGTTCAATCTCCGTTTGTTCTCAACGGTGTGCGGGTGTTTGGTGCCGATAGCGATGCGACCACGCTTGCTGTCGCCGGTTTGCTCCACCGAATAAATCACGATGAGATCGCCTCCATTTCCGTCCCTGATGGAATAGACGACCTCAGCCTTAGCGCTGCGACGGGGGTATCGATTCACGATGATGACAGCGAAGGTGAATCACCTTGGGAGGTCTTGATGAGCGACCAAGCGATCATCGTCGTTGCGAAGAAAGGTGCTGACGTTGAAATCGCTCAGGTTGCCCTGGAGGTTGAAGTCGATCCAGCCTTCAATGAAGCCATTGAAGCCGCATGGACTCAGGAACTCTCCGAGGCTCACGTGAGTCAAGGGGCCTATGTCTCTCGGGCACAATACGAGGAGGCCGCATCATCACGGCTGCAACTTCACGCACAGTCAGCCGACGATGACATCATTTGGCCGCCCCGATTTTCCCACATGGTGAACGGAACCAACACCGCCAGCGTTAACCTTCAGCGACGCGGTTCGATTCAAACATGGACCACCCTGTCTGCTGCAGGTGCGCCGTCAGAATTTTCTCTACGTGCCCCGATTCTTGGTGGTATGAGCACGGTGCTCCTCAGCCTCGAAGACGGCCCCAGTGGTGTCTTCTTGACCGTTGATGATGAGGACACGACGTTCGAAATGGATGCCCAAATGGAGTTGGTGTTCCGCCGACTCTACGGCCAAGAGGGTTTGGTGAGGTACGGGCTCAAAGCACGAACCATTCACGACTAACAAAGCATTCATAGAAAGCAAAGTCTACCAAACCGACATGGCAGGCTTTGGTGGCATGAGGAAAGGGCGTGAGGAAGCCAAATCCAACCTTGGTTACAACGAAGATGGTGATTGTCCGCGATGCGGTGGCGATGCTCAAGATTCGACGATGAAGGGGTACCTTCAATGCGGTTCATGTGGCCACGAGTGGGCTGACCCGAACTACAAAGAAGAACGCAAGCGCATCCAGCCCCCGACACACAGGAGAGACGCTGAGAAAATTGAGCAATTCAAACAAGAGATGGCCGCAGGTGAACTCGCGAATGTGCTCGGCATCGATAAGAACCTCACGGGAGAACAAGAGCAAACCCTCAAGCGGCTTGAAGACAAATGGATGAGCGGCATGCAGGGTCACTACAACGCTGCGGCCGAGGAACGCAAGCCGCTGATGATCAGCTTTGATGACGACGATAACATCCTTTCAACCGAAGTCGCCGCCATCACCATCGTCTCCAACGGTTTTGACGGTGGAGAAGAAATTCGTCTTGAATATCCCGGGAAAGGGACGGAGTTCTATGCCTACAACGAACGAAGCCCAACCGGTTGGAAGCGTGGACCAAACGCTGAAACCACCGCACGTTCGATCACCAACGTCATCAACCGCTCATCCAAACTCGTCTACGCCAACCTGGACGGTGCACGGATTTCCTTTGAGTTGCGAGATGACAGTCTCAAACCAGCGTCCTTCGTGATCTTTGTAGACGACCCCGGTGGCACGGACATCGTGGCCGAAAAAGGCGGTGTGGTCCTTGACCACCGTGACTTCTCAACCATCCAAGACTACCGCAACGTGGTTGAGATGGTGCTTGAAGACGGCATCATTTCTCCAAGCGAAGATCAACTGCTTTGGGCCATGCGGGAACAACTTAAGATCGACGAAGCCTATCACGTCCAAATGGTGGTGGATATCTGCGGGGAAAATACCCTGAAGGAATGCACAGATTGCGGTGGTATGGCCGAGATGTATGTGGAGCATGCCGCATGGTATTGCCATGCTTGCGAGGCCTGGTGTTGAGTATTTGCGCCCCTCATTCAGTGTTCTATAGAAGGCCGGGGATGGCGTTCGTACACCCTTGCCAATCATGATGGTGGGGACTCTTCATAAAGTGAAGCGGTATCCGAAAGACGGTTACGCCTATGGCAAACGACGTGTTGTATATTGGAATCGACTTGGGAACCTTCCGCTCGGTGATGGTCTCCTCCGACAGCCACGAAGTGGAAGAATTGACGGTCATCGGTACGCCAAAGGACCCTATTGCACGCAACTTCTTGAAGCGAGATGTGCTTTTTGGCAATGAAGCGCTGAAGAACCGCCTCGCACTGAATCTCTTCCGTCCGCTCGAACTCGGCGTCATCAAGGATACTCTTGAAGACCGCGAATTCATCGCTCACTTCATCACACACCTCATCGGTCTTTCCGACCCAGAGGAATACGACCGTGTGGTCGCCGTCATCGGTGCGCCCGCTGAAGCCAGCCACGTTGACAAAACGGCCATTTTTGACGCAGCCGCAGGCTCTGTGAACTCCGCCATGATCATCTCCGAGCCGTTTGCTGTCGCTTACGCGCTTGATATGATCACCCACACCCTCGTCATTGACATCGGCGCTGGTACTACTGACCTTTGCCGTGTCTACGGAACCATCCCCGGACCTGGCGACCAGATGCACACCGGACACGCTGGCGACTTCGTCGACAACCAACTCATCAAGGAAATCCAGTCCAAGTACAACGGTGCTCAAATCACCAAGGACATGGCCCGACGCTGGAAAGAGCAGTTCTCCTTCGTGTCCACCGCCGCTCCTGACGAGCCTGTGCTGGTTGACTTTTCCATCGAAGGCAAGGCCATGACCCTCGACATCACCGATTGCATGCAGCGCGCCTGCGAATCCATCGTTGACCCTATCGTGGAGAACGTCAAGAAGCTCATCGCCGAGTCCAACCCCGAATACCACGACGAGTTCCGCAAGAACATGGTCCTCGCCGGCGGCGGTTCCTCCATCAAGGGCCTTGGAGCCCTCATTGAGCGACGCCTTTCCGACATGGGCGACGTGAACGTTCACGTGGTTGACGACCCCGTCCGTTTGGGCGCCATGGGCGGTCTTCGACTCGCCATGGAGGTTCCAGAAGAGATGTGGAAGAACCTCACGCTCGCTTCTCGCTAGGGAAAAAGAACATGGCTTCGTGCACCGGCCCCGGGGCTGATGGTCGCAACAATAGGAAGGGTGATTAAAGAGCCAAGGATGCTCACTACATGACACGACTTGTTGCTGGCACTTCTGCACCAAACCTTGTCCTGCCCGCTATCGACGGTTCCGTCTTTGACCTGTCCAAGGTTAAAGGGAAGCGCGTGATTCTCACCTTCTTTCGATTTTCATCTTGTCCATTGTGCAACATGAGAATCAGAAGAATTGTTCAGCGGTGGGACGAGTTTAGCAAGGACGCCGTGATGGTGGGTGTTTTTGATGCGGGTGTTGACGAATTGGCCAAGCGTATGAAGAAGCACAGCGCTCCGTTCACCATCGTAGCCGATGAAACCTACGAGCACTTCCTCAACAACGGCATCCGGAAATCCTTTGGGAAATTCGTTTTTGGTGCTGCAAAGTCCCCGTTAACCCTCCTTCAAGCAACCATGCGAGGTTATGTTCCCTTGACCCTCTCTGTCTCCAAACTTTCGACCATTCCAGCTGACATACTGATTGACGAATCCGGTACGGTGGTGAAGGCCCACTATTGTAGGGACACAGCCGATCATCTCCCTATCGATGATTTGGTGGCGTTTTCTCACGGCAAATAAGGCCGTTGTTGGATGTCAGAGATCGGCCGGTGTCACGCTTTGCCAGCCTTTTCGACTTCGGCCCAATCGCGCATGAAGCCTTCGAGTCCACGGTCGGTCAGCGGATGGCTCATGAGTTGGCGGAAGGTCTTGGCGGGCATGGTCGCCGTGTGTGCGCCCAGTTGGATGCACTGGAGCACGTGAGTTGGGTGACGCACAGAGGCAGCAAGCACTTTCGTGTCGAGGTTGTAATTGGCCCAGGTGTTCATGATCTCAGCGATGAGTTCCATGCCGTCGTGGCCGGTGTCGTCGATGCGTCCGATGAACGGGGAGACGTAGGTAGCACCGGCTTTGGCCGCCATCAGGGCTTGTGATGCGGAGAAGATGAGCGTGACATTGGTGTCAATGCCGTCTTCGGTCAAAATTTTGGTTGCTGCGAGTCCTTCTGGCGTGCATGGAATCTTGATGATGACATTGTCAGGCAGCTCTGCCTTGAGTGCGCGCCCTTGTTCCACCATTCCAGGCGTGTCCATGGCGGTGACTTCGGCGGAAATTGGGCCTGAGCAAATGCCGGCGATTTCGCGTACAACTTCCTTGAAATCCCTTCCGGATTTTTTGATGAGGGACGGGTTGGTTGTCACGCCGTCGAGGATGCCCCATGCGGCGATTTCTCTGATTTCGTCAACGTCTGCGGTGTCAAGGAAGAACTCCATGAGCCCTGTTCAATGAAGAGGTTCTATGAACTCTCCCCCGAGGACGTTGCGGTGTTCTCAGCCCTTACGAGCGATGGCTCGCTTCGCAGCCTCTGCGATGTAGGGTGCAGAAATTTGCATGACTTCGAGCATCTCGTCGGCTTGACCGGACTCGCCGAATCGGTCCTGAACGCCCACGCGCTCCAGTGGGGCGTACGTGTTCGCCGTCAAGTGTTCGGCGACAGCTCCACCAAGGCCCCCGATAACGCTGTGGTCCTCTGCGGTAACGATCGCACCGCAGGATTCCACCAGGCGGTTGACGAGGTCTCCGTCGAGCGGCTTCAAGGTGTGCATGTCAACAATCGTGGCGTTGATGCCTTCTGAAGCGAGTGCCTCTGCTGCCTCAAGAGACTGGGAAACCATGACGCCGCAGGCGATGATGGCAACGTCCGTACCTTCTTTCAGAATCACGCCTTTGCCGATTTCAATTTCAGTTTCGCGACCTTCGTACAAGACGGGCGTCTTGTTTCGTGCTGTGCGCGTGTAGGAGGGTGATCCGGTTTCGGCCAGTTGCATCGTCAGTACTTTGGTGGAAACAATATCGCTTGGGTGCAGGACAATGACGTTGGGCAGGGTGCGGTAAATGGCGAGATCCTCAATGGATTGTGCAGATGACCCGTCGGTCCCCGTATGCGTTCCTCCGTGGCTTCCACAGACATGGACAGCAAGATTCGGCCTGGCAACACCGTTTCGCATCTGTTCAAAGGCACGCTCGGTAAAGATGGCGAAGGTGCTGGCAAATGGAATGTAGCCCGAAGCCGCAAGGCCTGCGCCCACGAGGAGCATGTTTTGCTCACCAATGCCGCAGGATACGGTTCGTTCGGGATGGGCTTTGCGAAAGTGAAGCGACTTGGTGGACTTGCCGAGGTCGGCTTCAAGGACAACAACCTTGGGGTTGGAAGCAAGTTCGAGGAGCGCCTCGCCGTACCCGTCTCGGGTGGCGGCCATCTTACTCATGCGACCACCTCGCCGAGTTCAGCCATGGCTTGAGCGTATTGTTCGTCATTGGGTGCGGCACCGTGGAAGGCTGGATTGTCGGCCATGAAGGAAACGCCGTGCCCCTTTACGGTATGAGCGATCAGGATGGAGGGGCCGTCGTTTGAATGTTGCAGGAAGTTCAATCCGTCGACGATTTCCTCCATGTTGTGGCCGTCAATTTCCTTCACATTCCATCCGAAGGCCTTCCATTTTGCTGGGATGTCAAACATGCGCATTTGGGCTTCACAAAAGTCATCGTTTTGAATTCGGTTTCGGTCAAGAATCACGTTCAAGTTGCCAAGTTCATGGTGCCTTGCGGCCATGGCCGCTTCCCAAACGCTTCCCTCTTGGATTTCCCCATCGCCGAGCATGACGTAGACTTGACGCTCGCTGCCTTCAAGGCGGCCTGCGATGGCCGAGCCCATGCCAAACGAGAGGCCCATGCCGAGTGAACCTGCAGAGAAATCCACGCCTGGGCACCATTTCATGTCCACATGACCCTGACACACGCCACCGAGTACCCTGTACGATTCGAGGTCCTCAACGCTGATGAACCCCATCTCGGCGAGGATGGCATACATGCCGGGTGAGGCATGGCCTTTGGAGAGAATGAATCGGTCTCGGTCCTCCCAATCAGGCTGGTCTGGTTTGGCGCGTAGCGTGGTTTTGTAGAGCGCCGCCAAGAGGTCGATTTCGGAGAGTGAACCACCGGGGTGGCCAGCTTGGGCACGGTGGACCATGTTGACGATGTGGACGCGACATCTTCGCGCAAGTTCTTCAAGTTCGGTTATGGTTGTCATCGGTTCACCAGCACACCGAGGCTCGCATGGATGGCCTTTGATGGTTGTGCAGGCTATTCCTGTGGGTGTGGGTCGCAGTTAGCGCTTTTTCGGCGTCAATGCATCCAACATATTTCGGAATGCATCCGCCACGACCATCACGGTATCGCCAGCGAGACTTCCACCCTTCGGCAGTGCGCGTGTCGCCAGCCAAATGAAGACGCCGACAAACCAAGCGAAGAACACCAAGGAGAAGAGATTGTTTAGCGTATCAATCCCAAAGATACCGGGGAGGTCAATTTTTGCAACGATGAGGACCGCGATGAGCACGCCCATGATGGACTCTCCTGCGATGAAGCCGGCACCGATGAGCACGCCCCGACTCTCGACCTCTTTGGCGGCTTCGATCGCTTTTTCAGAGGGTTCCTTGCGCAGGACCCCATCGACTCGCAGGTGAGCGCTTCGCAAGAGGACGTGCGAAATGATGCCGCCCGTCATGATGGGGACCGAGAGTCCGAGCGGCAGATAGATCCCAATCGCCACGCTCATCACCGGCATTTGCAATCGAATGAGGGCGACAGCAATGGCCGCACCGAGCACCACCATCTGGAGGTTCAAGTCCCCACCAAATGCACCCTGAACAATCGCACCGATCAATTCAGCTTGCGGTGCGAAGAGCGCCTTGGAGCAGGTCGGGTCGCCGGGTAGCGGGTTCAGTTGGCAGGCCGTCTGGGAGATGCGAAAAGCGTCGTGAAGCAAGGACAGAACTGGACCAATCACCACCGCACCTGTCAGGACACCTACGATTTCAGCAACCTGTTGCCTTCTTGGTGTGGCACCCAGCATGTGACCGGTCTTGAGGTCCTGCATGACGTCGCCGGCAATCGCCGCGCTCGAGGCGACGATGGCAGCGATGAGGAGGGTGGCAAACATGAGTTCCTCCTTGGCCATCCCAAGGAAGACATCACCGACGATGTACACCAGGCCGACCGTAAACAGAAGCGTGGCGATGGTCATTCCGGAAACAGGAGAATTGGATGAGCCAACAACACCGGCGATGTAGCCCGCAACGGCTGCGAAAAAGAAGGCCACAAAGGCGAGGAACAGCGCACCGGCCATGGCGAGGACAAAGGATTCGGTGGCCCACCAGTAGAAGAAGAAGGTCAGCACGACCAACACACCGCACACCGTGAAAACACGGTTCATGGGTATGTCCTGCTCTGTTCTAGGTAGCAGGCCTGCCCCTTCATCGGATTTGACGAAGGCTTTGGATAATCCCGTGATGATGGTTTTTCTCATGGACCAGAGGGTGTAGATGCCACCGACCACCATCGCTCCTACACCGACGTAGCGGATTTGGGTTGACCATATGCTGTAGAAGCCATCGACGAGCGAATCCGTAGCAGGCCAACCGTAAATCAGTCCGTACATAGGGACGAGAATACCGAACCCCAAGACGCCGCCAAAAAAGATGAACGAGGCGATGCGAATGCCGACAATGTAGCCCACTGAAAGCAAGGCGACCGATAAATCCATGCCCGCATAAAGGCGAGTGGAGACAAAAGAGAAGGCGCCTTCAACCGTGTGATGGGTGACCTCGAAACCCTTGACCATGAGCCCGTAAATCCCACCGATGGCCAGCGCATACAAAATGGCCAGCGCGCCGTCGCCGCCCTCTTCACCGGCAACCAGCACCTCTCGGCAAGCCACGCCTTCGGGGTAGGGCAACGCCTCCTCGACGATGAAAAGGCGACGCAGCGCAATGGTGAACATCGTGCCAAGCAAACCACCCAAGGTGGCGATGATGAGCGTCTCCATCCACTGAATTGATGTCCAAATATTCATCACGAGAAGAGCCGGTACGGTGAAGATGACGCCAGCTGCAAGGGATTCACCGGCCGATGCCATCGTTTGGACGGCGTTATTTTCTAAAATTGAGACATCTTTGAACATCGTGCGAAGGACGATCATCGACATCACCGCAGCGGGTATGCTCGCAGAAACGGTCATGCCAGCATAGAGTCCGAGGTAGGCATTGGCTGCTGTCATCAATACGCCAAGGACAATGCCCACCACGATTACACGAACGGTCAATTCCTTGGGCGATTCATGAGCGGGGATGTAAGGCTCTTGACTCCCGCTCATGCTCGCTCCAATTCGTCCCAGTAGGTATAGCCTACGATGTGTGTTTCACTTCGTCTGGCACTTATTATCCATGGGATTTTGTCCATCAAACTAATATGCGGCATATTTCTGCTTCGTTTTGCCTCAATACTCTATTGAGGGGTGGATTGGTTTTGATGGAGGATTACTGGCATAACCTCTCTGTTGAGGACAGCCTTGTCGCTCAAGCGTCAACAAAGAACGGGCTAGCTCCCGATGAGATCTCAAAGCGACGCCGACGTTTTGGCGATAACAAACTGGACGAGGCGGAGAAAACATCCGCTTTTCTTCGATTTCTCTCTCAGTACAACGACCCGCTGAACTATCTTCTGATGGGGGCTGCCCTCATCGCTTTGATCATCAATCCAGACCATCCCGGTGATGCAATTTTCATCTTTATCGTGCTGACGGCCAACGCATTTTTTGGATACTGGCAGGAGAATCAAGCCGAACAAGCCATGGATTCGCTCAAACAAATGTCGGTTTCAAATTGCGTCGTTATTCGTGGCGATTACGAAAACGAAATTCCAACTTCAGAACTCGTCCCCGGCGACGTCGTTCGTCTTGAACCCGGACTCAATGTTCCTGCGGACGTTCGCCTCCTTCAGTCTCAACAGTGTAAAATCGATGAATCGGCCTTGACCGGTGAGTCGCTGACCATTCGAAAATCGACCGAGGCTTTGCCGGCAGAAACCCTCCTTGCTGAACGAAGCAACATGGCGTTCATGGGAACGACGGTCTCCTCCGGAAGAGGCCTTGGTTTGGTGGTTGCCACAGGTATGAAAACCGAACTCGGTAAAATCGCAAGCAACATCGCGGAAGCGCAAACACCGAAGACGCCGCTGGAGTTGAAACTCGAGAGCCTCGGAAAGTTTCTCGGTGTCATCGCGCTGGTCGTCGCCGTTCTCATCGTCTCGCTCTATGTTATCGTGTCCTATGGCAAACCGGGTGTTGATCTCAAAGAAGTGCTCGTGCAACAATTCATCATTGCGATTTCGATTTTTGTCGCCATCGTCCCCGAAGGCCTGCCCATCATTTTGGTCATCACGCTCTCCCTGGGAATGCGCAACATGGCCCGACATAAAGCCATCATTCGGCGCATGAAAGCGGTTGAAACGTTGGGTTCAACCACGGTGATTTGTTCGGATAAAACCGGTACGTTGACGAAAAATCAGATGACGGTGCGGGAGATTCAGACCCTTCAGCGAAACTTTGGCATCACCGGCGAGGGATTCGATCCCGAAGGGACCCTCATTCGAAACGGGGTTATCCTCACGGATGAGGACCTCCAATCCCGGCAAGCAGACCTTAATTTCCGATTGTTAGGGTCTTGCCTTGCGCTTTGCCACAATTCGAACATCGTCAAATCCGAGGGCCAATGGCAGGCCATTGGCGACCCAACCGATTCTGCATGCGCCGTGGCAGGATGGAAAATTAACGGGGATGTGAAGAAATTCAGTTATCGCCACCCTCGTCTACATGAATTCTTCTTTGATTCTGTACGAAAGCGGATGAGTGTCGTCCACGAGTACGAGGGCGCTCAGTGGGTCTTTGCAAAGGGGAGTGCTGGTGGGTTTAAGTCGATGGCAACATCCAAAATCGTCGACAATACCGTTGTACCCCTCACCGAGGAAGACAAGAAGCAGATATCCTCGATGAACAAAGAAATGGGCTCCCAAGCGATGCGTATCATCGCTCTCTTTGCGCGGAAGGTCGAAGACGGGGAGGACATCACGGACATCAACGCCATGGAATCGAATCTTATTTTCCTCGGCCTCGTTGGTATCATGGACCCTCCACGGCCAGAGGTCAAAGCGGCCATTGAAACCTGTCAGCGAGCGGGTATCAAGGTAAAGATGATCACGGGCGACCAAAAGATGACGGCGGCGGCCATTGCATCCGAATTGAACATTGCATCAACGTCCTCCCTCGACGGAAAGAAGCTCGCAGCGTTGAGTGATGAGGAACTCGTGTCCGTCTCTGGTGGCGTTTCCGTTTACTCTCGTGTCACGCCCGACCAGAAAATGCGGATTGTTTCCTCGTTGCAAGAACAAGGTGAGATCGTCGCCATGACCGGCGATGGCGTGAACGATGCTCCCGCTCTATCCGGAGCGAACATCGGCATTGCGATGGGGATTGCCGGTACTGATGTGGCGAAAGATGCCGCCGACATGGTGCTTCAAGACGATAACTTCGCCAACATCGTTCACGCTGTGGAGGAAGGCCGGAAAATTTACCAAAACATTCGAAACTTTGTTAGATACCAGGTTTCGACCAATGTGGCGGCGGTCTCGCTTCTCGTATTGGCAACTTTGTTTTTCGGTCCCGAAGCATTACCCCTTACGGCAACGCAAATTTTGGTTATCAACATCCTCATGGACGGCCCACCGGCTGTAGCGCTTGGGGTGGAAAAGAAACACGGGAACGTGATGGAACGACCCCCACGACCCGTGGACGAGGGTTTACCCAACGGTCGAGACATTTCGTTGATTTTCTACCTCGGTATCGTCATGGTCATCGGGTCCTTGATGATCTTCTGGCTCGGTGGCGGGGGGCTGGCCAATCCGGATGCACAGTGCGAATTGCTCCCATCCCAGACCACGACGACGGCGTTTGATGTTGCAGCGTGTGAAAACGGGAACCCAGCAGCGATTGAAGATTGGCAGAACTACGCCGATGGTCATTTCCAGCACGCCCAGACCATGACGTTCGCGGTGTTCATCGTGTATCAGTTGTTCAATGTGATGAACTGCCGGTCCAACGAAGAGAGCGTCTTTGAACTCGGCGTCTTTTCAAATCCTGCCATCACATATGCCCTGCTGATTTCCACTGGCCTCCTCCTGTTCTTTGTGCAGCTTGCCGAGATGACCATCCCTGTGCTGGGCATTGAAGTCGGATCGCTCCTGCGTACCAATCCATTATCGCAAAGCGATTGGGGCATCATCGTGCTCATGGCGTCAAGCGTGTTCATCATCGAGGAGTTCAGGAAATTTATCGCGAAATCAGGTTTCTTTGCCGTTCGCCGTCGTTGACGGATGAAAGCACATCTTCTTGAATGAATTCCCCGAGGCGCTATCATGGCTCCTTCTCTCCAGCCTGCACCGCTTGCTGGTGAAGCCGCGCACTGGCTTGACAACCTTGCCGAAAACATCGCATCAACATCATGGTCGCCTGCGCTCCAACCCATCGTTGAGAAATTGGTCCGAAATGAGCCGCTTAGCCTTGCTGATGGTATGATACTCTACACACATCCAGACCTCCATGAACTCGGTGCGCTTGCTCACTGTGTCCGCAAAGCTCGATTTGGCTTGCGCGCATTTTTCAACTCCAACGTCCACGTCAACCAGACGAACATCTGTGTCTTAGCGTGTAAGTTCTGCGCGTTTCGCCGCGGTCCAAAAGCCGATGATGCCTACGCCATGTCGGTTGAGCAATACCTTGCCGACTTGGACCAATACGCTCACGCTGTTGACGAAGTTCACTCTGTGGGAGGCCTTCACCCCGATTGGGGTGTGGAACACTACGAAGGGCTTTTTGCAGCAACCAAAGAGAAATTTCCGCACATTTCCATCAAAGCCCTTACCGCTGTTGAAATCAAACATCTCTCACAGAAATCCTCCATTTCAACAAAGGAAGTTCTCACCCGTCTCAAAGCAGCAGGTTTGACGTCTTTGCCGGGTGGCGGTGCAGAGATTCTCGATGACGAGGTGCGGGCACACATCTGTAACGGAAAAGAAAGTTCTAATGAATACCTCCAGATTCATCGAGAGGCTCACGAGGTCGGACTGCCATCAAATTGCACCATGCTTTTTGGCACAATCGAACATCTTGAACAGCGCCTCCAACACATGATTTCCCTGCGCTCTCTCAATGAAGAAACCCGTGGATTCCAATGTTTCGTGCCCTACCCGTTCCTGCCCGACCATACGCGACTCCCCGAAGCGCAGTTAGCGACCGGAACAGAAGTGCTCCGCACCATCGCCGTTTCTCGCTTGATGTTGAACAACATACCGCACATCAAGGCTTATCGCATGAACATCGGCGATCATCTTGCCGAGTTGGCCCTCCAATTTGGGGCGGATGATATCGACGGTACGGTTCAGAAGGAATCCATCATGCATTTGGCAGGTTCGACAGCCCCCCTTGACCACGACCGCACCAAACTTTCACGCCTGATTTACGATGCTGGATGCTCACCCATTCAGCGAAACACCACGTATTCACAATTTGAGGAATACACGCCACCACCACCGCCTACACGACGCACCCTGCCAATGGCCCAAGGATGATACGCATGGCTGATACTTGGACGAACACGCTCGGACGGGTGGCGTTCATCAATTGCGACCCGTTGTATCACAAACTCGACACACGTTGGAAGGTCTTGTCCGCCCCACCGTCTTGGCTCACCGGCCACGTTCTTCGCAGAGATTGCATTCTGGCACCCATACCCGCAGCAGACTACGCCAAGCACGCCAATGAATTGGTCCTCTTGCCTGATATCGGCATCGGGAGCCAAGGCGAAGTCGGGAGCGTGCTCCTCTTCGGCGCCGTCCCGCTCTCAAAGATGCAGACCATTGCGCTACCCAGCGATTCAGCCACATCGGTGGCGTTGCTGAAACATCTCATCTCACAACAAGGGAGGGCGATGAACTATGTCTCCATGGGTCCGGATTACGACTCCATGATGAAGATCGCCGATGGTGCGTTGCTCATCGGAGATCGCGCACTTGAAGCCGCCCGCGAGTTTCCCGAGATGGTTCAAATGGACCTTGGCACTGCATGGATGCAACAAGAGGGATTGCCGATGATTTTCGGCGTTTTTGTCGCCCGAAAAGACACGCCAATCGAGGCCCTTCAGCGTGCACATGCAGCCCTTCTTTCGAATCTTGAGGGCTTTGAATCTCAAGCCGCAAAGCGCGAGGCTGTGATTCAGTGGTCCATGGAAAAATCAGGTCTTACCTACGAACGATTGGACCAGTATTATGGCGAGGTGTTTAACCGTCTCAATCAACATCATCTGGACGGTTTGTTCCGGTTTTTGAAATCAGCATGTGGCATGGATTCAACGCCGCAATTCGCGTGGAACTGATACAGTCATTGATGGCCTGACCAAACGAATGTTCTTGAAGGGCATACCGGTGGTTGGAATCATGGTGGCTGAACTTCCTCTCGACGAAGCGGGCAATAAAATCGTGCGAATCGGCCACAGTCCCGACCCCGATGATGCCTTCATGTTTCACGCCATGACCACCGGCGCATTTCCTACACCGGGATACAACTTTGTTCACGAACTCCAAGACATTGAGACATTGAATCACCGGGCCATGAACCAAGACCTCGAGGTCTCGGCTGTTTCTATTCATGCTTTTCCCGACATCGCTGAACATTATGCTCTGATGAACTGCGGCGCTTCGATGGGCGAGGGATACGGTCCGATGATCGTTTGCAAAAGCGGCGTCACAGAGGATGAAGCGAGAAGCCACACCATCGCCGTCCCCGGCATGAAAACAAGTGCATATCTCGGCCTGCGTCTGGCTTGGGGAGACTGCGAGGTTGCGGTCGTTCCTTTTGATGAGATTATCCCGCGAATTCTTGACGGTACATACCTCAGCGGCCTCATCATTCACGAGGGTCAGTTGACCTATGTTGACCATGACCTTGATGTTCTCATAGACCTCGGAAAATGGTGGAATGCCAGGACACCAAACTGGCCGATGCCACTCGGCGGAAACGTTGTCCGGCGTGATCTTGGCGACAAGGTGATGGAGGACATCACGATGTACACCAAAATGAGCATTGAATACGCACTCAAATCACCCGATGAGGCCTTGGAATTTGCAAAGGCATGGGGCCGAGGCATCGATGACGACACGAACAAGGAATTTGTTGGCATGTACGTCAACGACCGTACCATTGACTATCGTGAGGAAGGAAGAGCCTCCATCCGACGTTTCATCAAAGAAGGTCAAGACCTCGGCTTAATCCGAGGTGATTTTGACACAAGCACCATGAAATTCATCGGCGCGCCAGAGGATGAACCATGACGCCAAGTGAACGAAAACCACAAGTGAGCCAGTACGGCTCGGTTGATCCAGCGCCCCCATCCCAAATTGCTGTCTTGGACACGCTCACCGAACAGTTGTGCGATGAAAGCCAACCGATGTTTCAGCGCATGCGAGCTGTCTTTGCACTTCGGAATCAACGAACCGAAGAGGCTTGCTTAGCGCTCTGTCAGGGCTTCTCGAGTCAAAGTGCGCTCTTACGACACGAAATCGCCTACGTACTTGGCCAGATGCAAAACCCTGCAGCGCTGCCCACGCTCGTTGACCGCCTTGAAGACGATGAGGAACACGTGATGGTTCGACACGAAGCTGCAGAAGCCATGGGAGCCATTGGCGACCGAAGTGTGGTGCCGACGCTACAAAAATTCGTCAATGACCCCTTGCCGGAAGTGGCAGAGTCGTGTGTTGTTGCCCTTGATTTGCTGGCTTGGGTTGAAGGGTCTGAGTTTGAGCAAACCGAATGGTAGCCTCCCTCAAGTTCAAAGACTAGACCGCCTACCCCAAAAACAGGAAGGAGCATCATGCCTCACGACCACATTCAACTCGCTCAAGCACCCAACGGTGAACTCGGCCCGCGCTGCCATTCCTGTGGCATGAGACTGACGTTCGGAAACGCCATGGTTGTGGACAAGTACTACATGTGCTGGGAACATTATGTCGAAGCCACCGGCGCTGATACGGCGACCGAGGTCAGCGACGCTGACGAGCGTTTCTGGATGAAGCAGGATTGAAACGGCGTTCTTCAAGAACCCTCAACCTTTCGTGGTGAACGAGGGAGACCATGTCAGACGGTTGGGCGAGGTTTGCACACCGTTTTGGTCAATACTATCAAAACGCTGCGTTGTGGTCGCCTCCACGAATAAAAACGCGGGAGTGGATGTTCATTCCATTCGGAGGAGCACCGCCGTTGCGGCACAAATCCTTCTCAGACGTCGGCCAGGTCCAATCCTTCCTCTCCCAACGTGCCATGCATTCCTGTTTTTACTCAACTGCATACTGGCGCCGTCCGTACGAGTTGAAAATGGCTGACAAACTCTGGCAGGGGGCCGACCTCATTTTTGACTTGGACGGCGACCACCTTCCGGGTGTAACGGACCGAGACTTTCCCGGTATGTTGGCTGTGATCCAAGAACAGGCGTGGTCGCTTTGGAACGACTTTCTTGAACCCGAGTTCGGTTTTTCCGAAGAACACCTCCAAGTCACCTTTTCAGGCCATCGGGGATTTCATTTGCACTATCGCGATCCTCGATTATTTCATCTGGATTCTGAAGCAAGGCGAGAGTTGGTGTCGCACATCCGGGGCGAAGGCGTGGATGTTCAGGGTGGCCTCGCTCGATACCACGACCACGAGGCAAAGGGCTGGACGCAACGAATTCGCCAAGGCATGGATTCGATGATTCAGACCCTCCAAGGCATCCATCGAGGGGTCGAAAACAGCAACATTGAACTTCGACGTTTGGAGGCTGCCCTCCAGTCGCTCCAGGACCGTGAAGGAAACACCTCCCAACGATCTTCTGCCGCGATTAAGCGCCTTGCTGAACTCATGGACCACGAGAGCAGGGTACAGCGTCTCAAAGAAGGCAAATTTGAACTCTTGGGGAACTATCAGGCTCTGTTTCTCAACCTTCTCAAAGCCGATGCTTCCGTCGTATTGGGCTCTGCTGGTGAAACCGATGAGGTGGTGACCATCGATGTGCGCAGGCAGATTCGATGGCCGACCTCGCTTCATGGGAAATCGGGCATGCGGGTGACTGAATTTCCGCTTTCACGGCTTGACCCTGACGGCAGTCAAAGCTACAATCCGCTGATGGAGGCCTTTGTTTTCGGCATAGATGAAACACATGAGGTGGAGTGGCTTGTTGATGACGCTGTAGCCCAGTTTGGTGAGCGTCGCATAGAAAGCACCGCTGGTGAGCGATTTCAAATTCATGAATCCGGAGCCACCTTCCTTGTGCTCAAAGGCTGGGCGAAGCTCGTATGAAGGAAAAATGATGGCGCCGATAACGGCGTTATCCATGGTTCAACATGCGGTAAGGTTCAAGGGTGGTTTCCCATCCCTTGGGACGAGGTGAGTCTGTTGGGTCTGCGCAGAGGAAAGAAATCCAAGAAAAAGGAGGCAACACCACCAACATCTGATTTGCCTCCGCCTGCTGGATTGCCGGCACCCCTCCCGCTCCCTCCTGGCGGTGAACTTCCTCCTCTTCCCGGGGTGCCTGCACCTTTGCCTGCACCCGTTCCTGCTCCTGCGCCAGCAGCACCTGCGGCACCCGCTCCTGTCCCTATTTCCAACTCCACGCCGTTGCCTCCGGCCGTGAACAACCCCGAGACGACCCTTTCGGGAATCACTGAAGAAAAAGGCTACAACGATCTCTGGGCCAAGCGGTCGGAGAAACCTCTCCAGCAGATTTACGGGCACATCGACCGAATCAGCAACAAAGAAGCCGGCTCTCTTCTTGACCGGTATGCCGACCGATTCGGTCATTCCCTTGACCGAGAAATCATCGTGATGCGAAAGGCTGCGGTCGAGGAAAAGGTCGCAGAGATTCGGGATGCACCCGTCGTTGAACTCATTGAAGACGAACCTGCTCTTCCCGAAGATGAACTCAAACGAGTTGAAGATGAACTGCGTTCGCTCAAACCGCTCTATCAAGACGCTAAGGCGGTGGGCGACAAAGAGGCACTTGCTGAACTCACCCCTCTCCTTCAAGAATTGATGGCACGACGTAAGGCGCTCAAGCAAGGCGATGCGCCTGTGCAAGAAACCCCATCAACGGCAGAGGCTGCAGATGAAGGCGAACAGGAATTGTTCAGTCAGTTCGTTGCCATCGTGGACGACCTCCTGGGTGAACATCTCCCGGAAGCCATCGTCAATGCATTCGTTGCGAGCCCGGACTTCGAAACCTATCGGGCCGTGCTGGGTTCACCCGAGACCACTGATGAAGATACACGGGCTGAATTCTACATGATGGTTGATGACCAACTTGGGAACATGGCTGCTGCCTCAATCGAGACCTTCGTGGCATCCCCTGACTTTGAAATCTATCGCCAAATCGGTGAACTCTACAAGGAAGCGTGAACAACATGGGACTACTTGACAAGGCAGCAGCATCTGGCGGGGACGATAAAAAACCGGTAGCGAAGGCAAAACCAGTTGCCAAAGCCAAGCCGGTAGCCAAGGCGGCTAAAGCCAAACCCGTGAAAGCTCAAAAGGCGGCCAAGACCAAGAAGGTGCGTACGCCTCGAGCACGCCCCGTTGGTCTTGCGGATGATTACGAACTGGCGACCAACATGAACCGCCGGATTTCATGGCTCGTGAATTTCATCATCAACTTCGGTGTCCTCTTTGCTGCGCTCTTCATCGCGTCATCCGACACAGGCATCATCACCACCATCCTCTTCGCGACCAGCGGCGGCATCATCATCCTGAATGCCATCTTCATTCCGATGAAGTTCAGCCGAAACCTCGGTCAATTTGTATCTCGCACGAAATTTATCCGAGGCAACGGTGCCAACCCGCTGTTTCTGCACGGAATCCTCGAGAACACGAAAGGACTTGGTGCACTCATTGGTGTGATCTCGGTCGCTACCCAATTCCAGAAGCTGTCGGAGGCCGATAACACCGGTGCCATCATCATCTTCTCCCTCGGCACGATCTTCATCATCGTCTGGTTCGTTGACCGCTTCCTTCGCAATGGAAGCGAGATGGGACAGGGATTGTACGATTTGCTCTTTGGCGCTTACCTCGTGAAGTATGTACCCTCTGAGGAGGAGAAGGCTACCGGTATTTGGGCACGGCTTGAGAACATGGGCAACTTCGGCGACCAACTTCTCAAGCGCCAGGAAGAGCGCAAGGCCAAGAAGGAGCAAAAAGACGCGGAATCCGACAAGGCCAAAGAGGCTTCAGACGAAACCAACGCTAAAGAGGATTAAGCGGTTCCGTTTCCGTGAGGGCCTCGTTTGCTAAACGCTCTACGGCGAGAAAACCATATCCTTCCGGCTTTGGTTCTGTTCCTTGGCATCCTTTCAACATCACTTGCGTTGTCTCTCCACCCTTGGTGGGGCACCATCGTTGCCTTCTTCTCGGTCGTGTTGGTCTATCTCGAGATCGTCACGCAACTGTCATTCCGTGCGCCACCGAAGCGAAAGCCTCCAGTTGAGGATGAACGTTTTTCGAGGTCGATGCAGGCTGTCAACGGCCAGGAGGTTGCACACTATATCGCAAAAGGGAGGGAAGGCGCCCCTCTTGCTTGGATTTTTCACGGCTGGACAGGCGGGGCCTGTCGCATGACATACAGGGCGGAATCATTCCTTGAACGCGGTTGGAGCGTTGTGCTTGTTGACCTCCCCGGTCATGGTGTCTCGGATTCATTGACCAAATGGTCTGCGGAGGAATCCTGCACGTTGTTGATTCAGTCCGTGAATCAACTCGTTCAACAAAAGCCGGAGTTGTTCACTTCCGGCGTGGTTCATTACGGCCACAGCATCGGCGCATTCATCGGATTGCGAATCAGCCACCGCAGAGATGAACTTCACGAAGCTGTCTCCATGCTCGGTTGGATCTTGGAATCACCCATGACTGGGTATACCGAAATTTTTGATGAGACGTGCACTCTTCTCAAAATTCCGAAGATTTTCCGCCCTACAGTGCTCAAAAAAACACTACGCCATTTCAATGCCATCAATCAAAATACGGCCAATTTTTTGCATCTCGATGAAGCGGACGTTCCAAAATGGGGCATGCCGCAAGAATCCTCATTGTTGGTCCAAGCGAATCCCGATGAACGCCTTGGCGCCGTCCATCATGAACGACTCATTGCGCTGATGACCGGTGGAAATGATGAATCTCTCCTGACCACCGCGCTGCTTGACGACCTGACCCATTCGGGCTCTCACAACTCTTCATCGAGAAAGGCCGTGGTCGATGCTTGGTTGGACGAGTTGTTTCCGACTCATTCGTCTTCTTGAGCGGCTTGTTCCCGGGCAAGTTCACGCATGTCTTCAACAGGGTCCAGTTCATCAACGATTTCCTTACCAAGCAGATTCTCCATGACGTCTTCCATCGTCAAAATACCAGATGTCCCGCCAAATTCATCGCGTACGAGGGCAAATTGTTGCCGGTTGCTCAAAAAGACGTCGAGAGCCTGCTCGATGGTCGAACCGAGTTCAATTTTCAGAATGGGTTTCATGAGATCTTTGAGTTGTACTTCCCACTCATCTCTACTGGCTGCCATGAGAATATCTGAACGGATAACAAGACCTCGGATGTGGTCGATGTTGTCTTCGTAAACAGGGATGCGTGAAAACCGCAGAATGGTGTTGTTGTCAAGCACTTCAGCGATGGTCTGATTCATATCAAAGGCAGAAACGACGGTACGAGGCGTCATCTCATCCTCAACCATGACGTTGCGCAATTCAAGCAGGTTGTGGATGATGGTCTCTTCAGCCTCCGCAAGTGCGCCCTCAATCTCACCGAGGTCAGCCATGGCTGCAACATCGTCCCGTGTTACGTTTGAGCTGCTCGATTTCGGGAGGATGTTCTTGATGGCTTGAATGGGGCCGATCAGGAAAAACAGGGACTTTGTAAACCACGTCAAGAGATATGCGGAAGGTGTGGAAAGACGTTTCCAGTAGGCGGCTCCAAGCGTTTTCGGGATGATTTCAGAGAGGAAGAGCACAGCAAGCGTAAGAATGGCAGAGGCTGCGGTGAGAACCTCTACGCCCCATATTTGCTGAACTTGTGAACCGACACCGGCCGCCCCCATCGTGTGCGCAATGGTGTTCAAGGTCAGGATGGCTGTGAGGGGGCGAACCGAATCATCATCCTTGAGATGAGCCCACATCTCCGCCGTACGTTTTCCTTCATTCTCGAGGATGTTGACATAGGTTTGTGGCGTTGACAACACGACGGCTTCGAGAATTGAACATAAAAACGAGACGCCAAGGGCCAGCGTAATGTAGAATATGAGAAGCGTCATGTCGCCATCACCTGTGGCGTTAACGGCAACGGTGGCCGCAGCGATGATGTCATTTGCCATGAGGTCTCGCAGACTCCTGCCCCTTGGGGCGTGGTTCTACCGACGAGCGTAGGGTTCTTCAAAATGACGCTTCATATGCAGAACACGGACCTGTGTTTGAAAAGACATGGGTGAACCTCAAGAAGCATCATTCCCTCGGTGGTTTGTGGTGAGCCATTTTGACCGGTGAACACGTACTGATTTGTGTTGCTTGGCCATATGCCAACGGCCCACTTCACCTCGGTCATGTCGCTGGGTGCTACCTTCCCCCTGACATCCAGTTTCGATTTGAACGTGCATTAGGAAACAAGGTTCTGATGGTGTCCGGTTCCGATGAACACGGGACGCCCATCACGGTGACGGCTGAAACACAAGGTATCCCCCCGCAGAAGGTTGTTGACGAATTCCATGCTTTGAACAAAAAAGCCCTCATTGACCTGGGTTGCAGTTGGGCAGGGGACTTGGACAGCCGTGGCCCGTCATACGGTGGCGCTCTGTTCAACCGGACAAGCGATCCCGAGCACAAGCGAATGGTTCAAGAGAACTTTGCAGCATTGGAAGCGGGTGGATTCTTTGAACGGAAAACCACAGAACAATACTACGAAGTACATGACGATGGTTCAGGACGGTTCTTGCCGGACCGTTATGTTGAGGGATCGTGTCCTGCTTGCGGTGAAGACGGTGCTCGCGGTGACCAGTGCGATGCGTGTGGTGCCACCTACGAGGCCGTTGAACTTCAGAATCCAATCTCGAAGATGAATCCCTCAGCGCGGATTGAGATTCGAGAAACCGACCATTTGTTTTACAGACTTGATTTGTTCCAGGATGCGCTCGAACAACATGCTCAGCATCAACAATCCCGATGGAAATCGAACGTCAAGGCGATGACAAAACAATGGCTTGACATGGGCCTGCGACCAAGAGCCGTCACTCGAGATCTTGAATGGGGCATTCCCGTTCCCCTTGATGGCGATACGTGGGAGGGCAAATGCGTTTACGTTTGGTTTGAAGCCGTCCAAGGATACTCAACATGTGCGAGAATTTGGGCTCAGAATCATGCAACATCTTTGCCAGACGGAGCTGACACATGGAAGCGCTGGTGGAACATAGAAGAGGACGGAACAACACCACGCCACTTGTATTTCTTGGGCAAAGACAACATCCCGTTCCACACGGTCATCTGGCCTGCGCTCATTCTTGGACTCAATCATGTCAACAAGGGGCTCACCGCCGATACCCCCGTCTCGCTCCCCGGGCCTGGAGAATTCGCACTGGAACACAACGTACCTGCTATGGAATACTTGATGCTCGCCGGGGGTCAGTTTTCGAAATCGAGAAAACATGCTATTTGGCTCCCATCGTTCCTCGAACGATATCCTGCAGACACGCTGAGGTACTACTTGAGTGCACAAATGCCCGAGGAAAAGGACTCCGACTTTACGTGGGATGAATTCGTTGCCAAAGTCAACAATGTGTTGAATGCAAACTTTGGAAATTTTGTCCACCGGGTGCTCACGCTCGGCGCAAGACTTCCGCACGAACAAGGGCATTCGCCCTTCCTCGACCACGACCAACACGCTTCTGTTTCGGCCCTTCAAGCCGCTGTTGAGGAAGCCTTTGTTGAGATCACTGAACACTTGAAACAGCACCGATACAAAGACGCCTTGAATGCCATCATGGGCGTGTCACAATTCGGCAATCAAACCATTCAGAATGCAGCACCATGGAAACACCTCAAAGAACCGCAGGAGGGCCACGAAGAGAGTTTCGCACATCTTGCCTTTTGTTGGCGTATTGCCCGGTTTTTGAGTATCACAACCCAACCCTTCATGCCCACGAGCGCCCAACGGCTATGGCAAAATCTCGGATACGGGTCAAAGGTCGCAGAAGAACCTTGGTCGTCTGCGATTGATTGGAGTGCTGACCTCGTTTGGAACGATGGCACGCCCGAACCGTTGTTTGAACGGCTCGACCTCAACGAAATCCTCACAGCAGAACAAGGATTGGCCGAATCAGGAGAGGAATCGTCCACGACCTCAAGCATCAAAGGTGGAAAGAAATCAAAAGGAGGAATGAAAATGAAGAACGAAACAGAAGGCATCGCATACCTTGATTTTGAAACATTCATGGAAGTGAATTTGCGCGTAGGTCGAATCTTGAGTGTTGAAGACCATCCCAACGCTGACAAATTGTATGTTGTTCGCCTTGACGACGGCACGGATGACGGCCGAACCATATGTGCTGGCTTGAAGGGATTCTACACTCCTGAAGAAATCGAAGGCAAGTCGGTGGTGTTTGTGAAGAATCTCAAACCGCGACCGCTTCGAGGTGTGACCTCAGAAGGCATGATGCTGGCGGCCGATAACGGGGACGGTGTCGTTCGATTGGTCACCATCGACGGTGAAATCGAGCCCGGAAGTCGGGTCCGGTGATTACGCTTCCATGCGGTTGCGAACGGCATCCATGACCGCCCGGGATGCGAGCCGGATGTTTTCCTTGAGAGCATCCAATTGACCCCGTAGTTCAACGCCGTGATCGTCCGGTAGGGCGCTGAGGTTGATTTCCACGTTGAAGATGGCTCCTTTCCCCGCGGCGCTTGCGAGCAAGCCCGCTACGCCAACATCGGAGACAGCATTCGCATTTCCTGTCCGAGCCAATTCAGGAAGATGGTTGAGCAGGGATTGTGCGAGCATGGCGGTCTCAAACGGTACTTCAGCAGCTCGCAAGGTTGCCGAACGAATGGCTGTTCGACGTGATGCTTTTTCTTCTTCCGTTTCTTTGGGACTCGCAAATCCATCCATCACCGCATCAAAGGCATCACTGTCCTCTGTTGCAAGTTCTCCAGCACGGTTCAACATCGGTATGGCTACGGATTGGGTTGCATGAGCATGGCCCCATCCACTCGACCATTTTTCCTTACCGAGTGTTAAATCACATACCATGACGGCGAGGGAGGCTGCTTGTCCCAAGGCCACTGCCGCTGCGGTTCCGCCGCCAGGCGTGGGCGAAGATGAGGCCAAAGCCGCCTGAAATTCCCGCAATGTCATGTCCATCCAATTCATTGGCTCACCCCGTTGGCAAGCGCCCATTCAATGATATGGCGCTGCGGGTCAAAATCATGATGTGCGTTCAAACCAAGTGATTGGACCGCTGCTGCGACAAGCTCGTCCTCGTCCTCTTCATCCGGCATGAAGAATTGACCCGCGTTGAGCATAGCGGAGAGGGGGACAAGGCCGACAATTTCACTGCCGCAGAGTGCGGTGTTGTGGTCTGAGGCCAAACTCTCGCATGTTTTGAAGGCCAAATGGAGTGGGCAGAGGTCAACATCGAGGAGATTCATGGACACCTGAGAAATACCGAGTTCCTCTACGGGCACACCCATGCCTTGGACCTTGGGAAGCATCCCACCGGAACGAATTTTCCCGCCCTGTGGTGATTTGAGAAGACGTCCACTTGTGCGTACGATGGAACCTATTTTCTTTGCAACCGTGGCGTCCTTTTCCTCAACATTCACGTTGTAGGCCACAAGAATGGGTCGTGCGCCAACCGTGATGCCTCCACTCCGCGCCACCAGAGGCGTCCACTGTCGCCCCCCAGCATCGGGGTAGCGGGTGGCATCCAAGTGCATTGTTTCGCCATCTGTAAGTCTTGCCTCAAGACCTTCGTACTCGCCTCGACGCAGGTCGGATAACATTCGACGTTGCGTTGTTTCGGCAGCTGCTCCATAGAGGAACAGAGGCACATCGTGTCGCTGCGCAATCGTGTTCACAACGTCTCGAGCAATATCCGCGCATTCTTCCATTGATACATTTTGTAGCGGGACGAAAGGACACACATCAACGACGCCGAGGCGAGGATGTTCACCATGGTGCCTTTGCATGTCGAGGTGTTCAATGCTTGCTTCGATGAGCGCCACGGCACCAGCAGCAACATCATCAGGCGCGCCAGCAAAGGTGATCACGGTTCGATGATAATCATGGTCTGGTTCAACACCCAAGACGGTGCACCCGGGGGTGTTTCGAACAGCGTCGACGATGAGGGCGATTTTTTCTTGGTCTCGACCCTCGGAGATATTCGGGACACATTCTACAAGTTTGGAAACCATGCCCAGTGCCTTTGCATTGGGTCTTTGAATGTTCTTTGTTTAACATCATGAATACAGGGCTTCGGGCGACCGAACCTGTGTGCCCTGCGACCGCTTCTTGTCAAGTCGTGAAATGGCTTCCACCATATCTTGGTGGGTTACGGCCGAGCGCCCGTCCCGAATCGCAATCATACCAGCCTCGACACATGTTGCATTGAGTTCGGCTCCGGAGTAACCTTTGGTGCGGTCCACGATACGTCCAAGGGTGACTTTCTTTGTGCTCATGCTGTCAAGGTGGACTTTCAATATGGCCTTTCGAGATGCATCGTCAGGAATTGGAATTTCGATGACCCGGTCAAATCTACCGGGTCGCAGGAGGGCATCGTCGAGAATGTCTGGGCGATTGGTGGCTGCAATGATTTTGACATCTTGAAGCGCGTCAAATCCGTCAAGTTCTGCGAGCAATTGCATCAGGGTTCGTTGAACTTCCCTATCACCGCTCGTTGACCCGTCCAGCCGTTTGGCACCGATGGCATCAATTTCATCCAAGAAAATCACACTGGGTGCCTTTTCTTTTGCCAGAGAAAACAATTCCCTCACCATTCTGCCGCCTTCGCCAATGTATTTCTGGGCAAGTTCACTCCCGACCATCCGAATGAACGTAGCCTCTGTGTGGTTTGCCACGGCTTTGGCAAGCAAGGTCTTTCCACAGCCCGGTGGGCCGACCAAGAGCACCCCTTTTGGAGGTACAATGCCGACTTTTTCGAAGAGTTCGGGCTTGACAAGGGGCAATTCAATCGCTTCGCGAACAGATTCAACCTGTTCGTCAAGACCTGCGACATCGGCATAGGTGATGGTCGGTTTCTCGACCATTTCTGCACCGCTGACCATTGGGTCCCATGCCTCGTGGAGAACCTCAACGACCGAAAGGCTGTCTTGGTTCAAGGCGACACGCGTACCCGGCTTGAGTTTGTCAGGTTCGAGGCGTTGGTTGAGTGAGACCTGAAACACGGTCCCGTTGGACGACCGGACGATCGCTCGTTCATGGTCGAGAATATCCTGAATATGGCCGACGATGAGTGGAGGCATTTTGAGCAAATTGACGTTCTCGTCGAGGCGCTCAATTCGCTTCCTTAATTGGCGCATTTCCGCCTCGAGCGTCGTGCGCTCATTGATGAGTTGTTGCGTTTCTTCCCGAAGGTCAGTGTAGGCTTCCTCAAGGGAACGGAGTTCATCCTCCGTCGTGTTGGGCAGGTCGGTGTCGTTACGTTCAACCTCTGTCCCCATGAGTATCACGTTAACCAAGAGGCGACTGTGTATAAGGTCTATGTGGGCCACAGGTCTTTGTTTCACACAACAAAGGGTTCAATTAGCGTGACCGGAGGTTTGGTATCATGGGCGAATGTGAACTCTGTGGCGCAGTAAAAGTCGGTGTCAAGCGTGTTCGAACCGGCAAAACAGAAGTGGCTGCTTGCGCACGCTGTGTTGAAAAAATGAACCTCGCACCAAAGACGGAAGCACCCGGCATCAAACGCTCTCGCTCCTTTGCCTCAGCACCCTCGGTGCGCAAGAGAAAAAACAGCATCATGGCCCGTGGTGAAACGGAACTGGCTGGTGATTTTCACAAGCGAATCGCCAACGCCCGCAGTAGCCGGCAATGGTCGCAGCAACAACTGGCCAAGAAAATGGCTGAGACGGTCAACGTCGTCAAAGCAGCAGAATCTGGGAAGCAACCGACAGACGCCGTCGTAAAGAAATTTGAACGTGTTCTCAATATCAAGCTCATGGTTGAGCGAACAGCCGAGGAATCCCGGCACGTGAATGCCGGCCCTTCCCGAGGCATGACCTTTGGTGATTACTTCAACGACCTGAGGTGATGGCGTGCGCCCCATCGCCGTACACGCCCTTTGGCTGGCTCAGGACGACCCGAAAAAAAACACGGCCGTTCTCGCCTCAAAACGCGGAGATTTACGGCTGCACAAATCCATAAAATCCCTGCCCAAAAAAGGCATCATTCTCGAACCGCTCTGCGGGAAAGTGTTTGGCCCGGAAGACCACGCTCTTCTCAAAGAACAACACGGTGCGTTGGTTGGCCTTGACTGCAGTTGGGCCCAGATTGAATCCTCGGTTGAGACGGTGATGAAACGTACTCGCCTCCAGCCTCGCATGCTTCCTTTACTTCTTGCGGCAAACCCCGTCAATTGGGGGAAACCTGGTAAATTAACCACCGCTGAAGCGCTGGCGGCCGTGCTCTACCTGATGGGCCGTCAAGACCAGGCGAAAGAACTGCTCGGAGCGTTTCGCTGGGGTCAGCGTTTTTTGGAGTTGAATCAGGAGCCGCTTGACGCCTATGCTGGAGCGTCGACAAGCGGAGAGTTGGTTGGACTGCAATTTGAATTTTTTGACCTTGACCATCTTCTTGAGGACGGTGATGATGCGTGAACAATACATCCAATGCGCCGGTTCATCGGTTTGAGAACGGGGCCATCGACCTTGCGGGAGAAACCGTCGCATCCGAATGCCTCATCCACATTCACGTCAACGATGCACACCTGACGAGTTTACTGGCATCACCAGAAGATCTCTCCGAATTAGCTACAGGCCACTTGCGGACAGAATACAACATCAATCCTCCTCAAGGTGGCCACCAAATCCAGATTTCAACTGCAGGGGAGGAATTCACGATTCATGTGGAGTTGGAACATGTCGATCATTTATCCTCACGGAACACCGTCGTCACCACCTCTTGCGGAGGCTGTGAGCAACATCAACTCAGTACCCTCGTCGAACAAACGCCCATCGTTTCGAAAAGCGAGCCATCTCTCTCCGTTGATGAACTGATCGATGGGCTTGAGCGCATGCGCGAACAACAGCCTGGCTTTCGCCTCACGGGTGGTATGCATGCTGCAGGTCTTCTTTTTGCAGATTCATCCCTGTTTTTGGTCAAAGAGGATATTGGGCGCCACAACGCCGTCGACAAAACGATTGGCTCCATGCTCATGTCAGACACAGATGTGCGCCCTGCTGCACTTCTTTTGTCGGGTCGATGTGGTTGGGACATCGTTGCAAAAGCTGCCAGCATGAACATCCCAATCATCGCCTCAATCGGTGCAGCATCGAGTTTAGCTGCTACCACCGCAAGGGCATCGAACATGACGCTGGTGGCCTTCGCCAAAGACGGTCGAGCGGTCGTAATTGGTGCTGTTGACGGCCGATTGCATCGGAACCATTGAGAAGGGCAGTGCCCGCCACATGGTTGGAGGCGTTATCATTCGGCCAAGCCCACGTGCACGGACGCCTCCCGACCGGGTTGCTTTGAAGCTGTCAAAACCGAAAAAAAAGGCGGCTGGCTTACCCGCAGTGACATCTTCTGCCCTTCACGGTTTGAAAAAAATGGGGCCTGTGAAAACGGTGAAGACCCTCACGATGGTGAATCAAAAGGCCGGATTTGATTGCCCTGGGTGTGCATGGCCAGACCCGGCCCACCGAACGACCTTCGAATTTTGCGAGAACGGTGCCAAGGCTGTGGCCGATGAGGCCATGAAAGCGAGGGTGACACCCGAATTTCTTCGTCAACATACTGTTCAAGACCTTGCCGAGATGAGTGATTTTCAACTCAATAACCTTGGTAGAATATCTCACCCAGTCTATCTTGCACCGCATGCTTCAAACTACACGTCCATTTCTTGGGAAGCGGCGTTTGAACGGATCGCAACCGCTCTTCATGCATGCGATTCGCCCCACGATGCTGTCTTCTATACGTCCGGACGCACAAGCAATGAAGCCGCCTTCCTCTACCAGGCGTTTGTTCGTGCATTTGGAACGAATAATCTGCCTGATTGTTCAAACATGTGCCATGAATCCAGCGGTAAGGGCCTTGGTCAAACCATCGGTATCGGGAAAGGCACGGTATCTCTTGAGGACTTCAACCACGCCGATGTGATTCTTGTCATTGGTCAAAATCCGGGTACGAATCACCCGCGTATGCTGACGGCGCTGCGAGATGCAAAGGAAAAGGGAGCCCGCATTATCCACGTGAACCCCCTTCCAGAGGCTGGGCTCAATCGATTTAAACATCCCCAGGATTACATGAAAGCGAATCTCAAAACGACCAAACTCGCCGACCTTCACCTTCCAGTCCGCATTGGCGGTGATGCGGCGCTCATGAAGGGCCTGATCAAACTCCAAATTCAAGCCGGCGCCATTGACAAGTCGTTCATCGATGAGAAAACCGAAGGGTTTGAGTCAATGAAAGAGGCAGCTCAAAGCGTATCATGGGATGCCATTGTGCGCGATTCTGGGCTATCAAAAGATGACATTCATCAAGCGGCTAACATGTTGGCATCCTCAAAGGCCACGATTGCGTGCTGGGCCATGGGACTCACCCAACATCGAAACGGTGTTGCGGTCATTCAGGAGGTCGTCAATCTCCTGCTCCTTAACGGCCACATTGGTCGAAAAGGTGCAGGTTTGTGTCCTGTTCGTGGCCATTCCAATGTCCAAGGCGACCGAACCGTTGGCATTTGGGAGGCCCCGAGTAAAGGCTTCCTCGACAAAATGGAGGTCGGGCTTGGGTTTGAATTGCCGCGTCAACACGGCTATGATGTGGTGCATGCTATCCAAGCGATGCTTGCAGGTGACGTTCGTGTGTTTTTCTGCATGGGAGGTAATTTTCTATCCGCAACTCCCGATACTGACCGAACGGCGAAGGCCATTGAATCCGTGGACCTCACCGTCCAGGTATCCACCAAACTCAACCGTTCTCACTTGGTGACCGGCAAAGAAGCCCTCATTCTACCGTGCCTTGGAAGAACAGAGTTGGACATGCAATCATCGGGTGAGCAAGTTGTGAGCGTTGAAAATTCGATGGGCCAGGTGCACCTTTCTCGGGGCGGTTTGACGCCCGCATCCCCGCATTTGAGAAGTGAACCATGGATTGTCGGACAACTCGCCATGGCAACCCTTGGCGACCAACATTTGGATTGGAGTCTGATGGTTGAGAACTACGACCACATTCGTGCCTTGATGGAGCGGTCTCTCATTGGATTTGAGGATTACAACGAACGTGTCCGCGTGCCGGGTGGGTTTGCCTTGCCGAACCCTCCCAAAGACACGCAATCCTTCGATACACCAAGTGGAAAAGCCCAGTTCACAACCCATCTTCTGCCGGATGTTCACGTTGGAAGCGACCAGTATGTGTTGATGACCCTGCGAAGTCATGACCAGTACAACACCACCATCTACGGCCTCAACGACCGATATCGTGGGGTTCGGGGACACCGTCGTGTTCTGTTCATGAATGCAGACGACATGGTGGAACGCGGTTGGAAGTCAAGGCAATCGGTATCCATCACCAGTCATTTCAACGGCGAACAACGCCATTCAGAGGATTGGCTTCTCGTCCCCTATGAGATTCCACGAGGAAATCTTGCTGCATACTTCCCGGAAGCCAACAGCCTGGTTCCTCTCACCTCAACCGCTGCGGTCTCCAACACGCCAACATCAAAGTGGATTGTTTGTACACTCCACGACACATCAACGACCGCGGAGGAGGAGTGATGGCCTCGCGCACCTACGTGCAACTCGTGCGTGAGAACCGTGAATTTCGACGGTTGTGGATCGCCGCCGTCATCTCGATGTTGGGTGAATGGTTCAACACCATCGCCTTGTTTTTTCTCATCCTGGAGTATACGGGTAGTGAATTTCTCCTCGGTCTCCTGTTTACTGTGCGAATGGCCGGTTTTGCTATTCTTCAACCCTTCATCGGCTTGATGGCCGACCGGTTCAATCGAAAGATGCTGATGATCGTCTCAAATCTTCTCCAAGCGGGCTTCGCCCTTCTCTTCCTTCTGGTCAACGATTCGAGTGATATTGTCTGGATGATTGGCCTGTCGGGCGTAATGATGGCCCTGCATGGCGTCTACATGACGGCCGAACGAGCATCCCTTCCCAACGTGGTGTCCGAGGAAGATTTGGCGACCGCCAATGCACTTGATGCGGCTTCATGGTCCACCGCATTGTGCATCGGCGCCATGCTGGGCGGCGTTGTTGTTTCTATTTGGGGGACTAATGCAGCGTTCATCGTTGATTCCATCACGTTCCTGTTTGGCACGCTCTTCCTCATCAAACTCGATTTGCCCCAGACCATTGAGGAATCGATGAAGGGTCCCTGGTTTTCCACGGCCATCGCCAACATCAAACGAGGCTGGGTACGGATCAGAAGCCAACCTTCCCTGTTCCGGATTGTCTTTGCCAAAGCATCGTGGAATGTCGCTGGTGGCGGCCTCGCTGGCGTGTATTTGGTGCTGATGGGAGCCGATGTCCAAGGATTTGGAGCTGCTTTCGGGTTTGGCTTGTTTTTCTTCGCCCGTGGCGTGGGGACCGGCCTTGGACCCATTGCCGCTCGCGCCTTTTTCCAAAATGAAGCCTTATGGCCCAGCCTTGTTGGCTACCTCGTCATGCTTTCTGGCGCCATCTACTTCTGCGTGGGACTGAGTGTCCCCTACGCATTATGGATAACGGTTGTTTTGGTCGTCCTCGCTCATTGTGCAAGCGGAGCGAACTGGGTTCTGTCAACGGTGATGATGCAGCAGTGGGTCGAAGACGAAGTCCGCGGCCGCGTCTTTTCGGTCGACATGCTCATTCTCTCCGTGGCGTTTTCAACGTCGACAAGCGTGGCTGGTTACCTCATGGAAAATACGGACCTGGGCATTCGAAACGGCATCTTGCTCTTTTCGAGCATCATGATGGTTTCAGGCCTCATGTTTTCACTTTGGAAGCCAGAAACCCCTCGACTGATGCCCTATGCTGCCTGAAGACAGCGTTCGTGGGTGCAAACAGGGGGCGTGAAATAACGTCGTTCCGCAGGGTCAAACGTGTCGATTTGGAGCGTCGAACTGGTACCCTCTTGGATAAAGACCATCGAAGAGGTGCTTGCTGGCAGGTAGTCCTCGCCCGTTGAGCGAAGCGAAAGGCGCAGGGTATGGCCCGCTTGCACCTCGGCATCCATCGCAAAGAATTCCATCTTGGCGTTGATGGTTTCAAGGACAGGTGTCCACGTTTGGATTTCATCACCGCCTGCATGGTATCGAAGGTCCATGATGGCGTGGCCGAGGTGGATACAATTGCTCTGGTCGTCGCAATCTTCCAACAGAGCATAGAGTTGACCGCCAACGGTCGCCGTCGTGACGTCAACGTGGAGACGGGGCAGGCCGCCAAAGTAGAGGTCGTTTTCCAGCGGGGGTGTTTCCCAGACTGGACCGGATGATGCGTCGGGCAACACCGTGGTCGACCCACCGATGTTAGCCATATCTGCACCCAATTCAAAGGACTGAGCGACAACATCGGATGCGGGGTAACGCTCTTCAATACGCCAAGAACCCTGGTTTGATTGAATCTCGATCCATTGCCCGGGTTGTTCGCCTTCGCCCTTGAGGTAGTAGTCAAACCATTCGAGCATGTCTTGCATCCAATCAAATCGTATCATCTCAGGAAAAGCCTCGCCCCCTCTCCCGCCCAAGTCGGAACGGTCGTCAAGCTGAACCGGACGGTCCGGATAATCGTGGTCCCACTGGCCAAACAATCCTCGCGCATCAATGCCAGCATCGATGAGCCGATTGATGGTTGGAACAGCCATGTGTGGGTCGACGTTCCAGTCGTGCATGCCCTGAATGAGGTACACGCTTCCCTTGTAATTCTCAAGCACGCGGTCAAGGAAGTAGCGCTCTTCCCAATAGGTTCCTGCCACTTCTGAGCCAAACATGTAGGCGCTGACACCGGTGCCCGGCCCAATGATGTAATCTGGACAGGCGTTCTGATAATCCTCCTCATCGCCATCGATGCCGTAGGATCCGTACACGCCGTTGTGCATGATGGGGGCTCTGGCTTCGGACGAGCCGTTTTTCCACATCAATTCCTTGACACCGATGAGGCCGGAAATAGGGACGATGGTCTTTAGATAATCGTGTTCGGAGCCAAACATGGCGGCTTGCCAAGGCGTGCTCCCGTCGTAGGATTTTCCGATCAGAGCCACGGCACCGTTTGACCAACTTTGCTCTCCAAGCCATCGTACTGCAGCATCGTTCCCAAGTTGTTCTGCGTTGCCCATCAAATCCATGCAGTGGTTGCTACGTCCAGTTCCGGATACCGATATTTGGGCGAAGGCATAGCCGTGCGGCAGGATTTGGTCAATGAACATCTGGCCGAGCCAACTTCCGGGGACCTCAATAGAGGGCGTTTCTACACTGGCCTCTTGGAAATACGGGCCGCTTTCTGCGATAACGGGGACTTTGACGCCATCGGGAACATTCGGCCTCCATACAGCGAGGCTGATGAGACCGTTTGGTGCAGCGCCGCCCTCCTCGATTGGAAGCGTGTACTCAACAAAATGATGGGTTGAATTCCAGGCGTTTTCTGTTGGGAGGATTTCGTAAGCTCCTACCTCAAGAGCAACGCCGAAATCCCCACTGGTCTCGTAGGGTAATGTGTATCGCTCCCATACCGGAACACGAACCCCTGTGGCCTCGTCATCGTCAACAACCATGTTGACCAGCGCATCGCCAAAAACGGCGGAAACAAATAGGAAAATCAAAGCGACAGCAAGGGTTGAACCCAGGACAAGATTGAAGTCTCGCGAAACGGATGTGCGGCTGGACTCAACCAACGTGGCGGGAATGGCATCCTCCGAAGGCATGGCGACTCAAAACAAGGTCATTGGAACCTGTTTTTGATGTTATGCATGGGCCGTTCCATCAAGAAAAAGAACAAGCCTCAAGGACATCCCTCCTCGTAGGTTGTTCATGGAGGAAGAAGTTCTTCGCATGCAAGCATCGGTACGGGAAGGGATTCCCGACGAGTTGCCTCCACACCCTGGGCTAGATTCCAACGTTGACCACGCACCCAACCGACGACAAATCCTCACGCCCACTGATAAAAAATTAGCCATACGAAACGCACTGAGATATATCCCACCACAACACCACGGTGTGCTCGCAGAAGAATTCCTCGAAGAACTCAACACCTACGGAAGGGTGCTGATGCGTAGATACCGACCCACATCTCACGCGATGAAGGCCTACCCGCTTGATGCTTATCCCGCCAAATCAAAACAAGCTGCCGCAATTATGCTCATGATACACAACAACCTGGATCCGGCCGTTGCGCAATTCCCGCACGAACTCATCACCTACGGCGGCAATGGCTCAGTGTTTCAGAACTGGGCTCAATATCGGCTGGTGATGAAGTATCTCTGTGAAATGGAGGACGACCAAACCTTGGTCATGTATTCGGGCCATCCGTTGGGCTTGTTCCCCTCCAATTCCGAGGCACCTCGAGTCGTGGTCACCAACGGTATGGTCATACCAAATTATTCATCCCAAGATGAATATGAACGCATGAATGCTCTTGGCGTCACCCAATATGGACAAATGACGGCAGGGTCTTACATGTACATTGGACCGCAAGGTATTGTCCACGGTACGACCATTACGTTGCTCAACGCAGCGCGCTTGCATCTCGGTCTTGACGAAGATGCCGACCTCTCAGGGATCACCTTCGTCACGAGTGGCCTAGGAGGCATGTCGGGTGCTCAGGCAAAAGCCGCCACCATTGCAGGAGCTGCATGCATCATTGCAGAAACCAACGCCCATGCAGCACACAAACGCCACGAACAAGGTTGGCTGACCTCGGTCACCGATTCCATTGATGAAGCCATTGACCAAATGGTGAGCGCTGCCGAAGCCAAGGAAACGATATCCATCGGACTCATCGGAAACATCGTAGAATTGTGGGAACGTTGTGTGGAGCGAAACATCAACGTCGACCTTGGAAGCGATCAGACGAGCCTCCACAACCCCTACCAAGGCGGTTATTTCCCAGCGGACAGAACCTATGAAGAAAGTTCAACCATGCTCTCAGAAGAGCCAGAACGGTTCAAATCCGAAGTTCAAGCCACGCTTCGCCGTCATGCGGCTGCCATCAACACCATGGCTGAGCGCGGCATGTATTTCTGGGACTACGGTAATGCATTTTTGCTCGAAGCCTCCCGTGTAGGTGCAGATGTACTGAAGCCGGACGGATCGTTCGTTTATCCTTCGTATGTTGAAGATATCATGGGACCAATGTGTTTTGATTACGGCTTTGGCCCCTACCGTTGGGTGTGCACGAGCGGTGACCCACGCGACCTTGCCATGACCGATGAGATCGCTGCCGATGTCCTTCGGTCGATGCTTCCGCATGCCACCGATGACGTTCGACAACAAATCAACGACAACATACGTTGGATTGAACAAGCCGAAGAAAATAATCTGGTCGTCGGCAGTCAAGCACGCATTCTCTACGCAGACGACGTCGGCCGGCGAAGAATCGCCATGGCCATGAACGAGGCCATTGCCAGTGGTATTCTTTCCGCACCTGTCGTTCTCGGACGAGACCATCACGACGTATCGGGTACGGACAGCCCCTATCGTGAAACGGCGAACATACGGGACGGTTCCATGTTTACCGCCGACATGGCCGTCCAAAATGCCATTGGAGATGCGTTTCGCGGCGCCACGTGGGTGAGTTTGCATAACGGCGGCGGCGTTGGTTGGGGCGAGGTCATCAACGGTGGTTTTGGTATGCTCTTGGACGGTTCTAAGGAAGCCGGCCGTCGCTTGGAAAGCATGCTTCATTGGGATGTCAACAACGGTGTCGCTCGAAGAGCTTGGGCCCGAAATCACGGCGCTGTATCTGCCATTCAACGGGCGATGGAGGACGAACCAAAATTGCGGGTCACGTTGCCCAATGAGGTTTCAACCGATGTTCTCGATACACTCGGAGGTTGGGAGAATGATTGAACGCCCTGTAATTTACGCTGACGGCAACACACTCTCGACGCAAGAAGTCATGATGGTGGCCCGACAACAGGCTTTGGTTGAGGTGTCTGAGGATGCATGGCCTAGAATACATGCGGCACGTGGTGTTGTCGACCGGATTGTTGCCACGGGCGAAACGGTTTATGGGATCAACACAGGCTTTGGTGCACTTGTCCACCAGCGCATTTCAAACGAGGACCTGGCTGAGTTGCAGCTTAATTTGGTACGCTCCCATGCCACGGCTCTTGGCGATTTGATGAGCGTTGAGGCCGTTCGTGCAATGATGGTCGTCCGCCTCAACAGTTTGTGCAAGGGCCATTCAGGCATCCACCCTGACTGCATTCGACAACTCGTCCTGTACCTCAACAACAACATACACCCCGCCGTGCCGCGCATCGGTAGTCTTGGAGCGAGCGGTGATTTGGCCCCTCTTTCTCATCTTGCGCTTGCACTTATCGGCGAAGGCGAGGTCCTCGTCGAAGGGAAGGCCGTACCAACAGATCAGGTGTTGTTTGACAGCGGGCTGATCGCCGTTGAACTGACAGCGAAAGATGGTCTTTCCCTCATCAATGGAACCAGTCAAATGACAGCCTATGCAACGATGGCGTATCAAGAACTGAGCGACCTCCTTATTCTGTCTGATTTGATTCTCAGCACGTCGATGGATGCTCGGTCATGCAGCCTCACGCCGTCAAGACCAGAAGTACACGATGCCAGAGCCCACCCGGGACAGACAGTCGTCGCCAATCGCCTCCGAACGATGTTGTCGGATTCTCAAATTATGCACGAACACAAAGATTGTGACCGGGTTCAGGATGCCTATTCATTCCGTTGTGCCCCGCAAGTCCACGGTGCCGTGTACGAAACCTACCAGCGCCTCGGTGAGGTGCTGAACATTGAACTGAACAGCGCTACAGACAATCCACTCATTTTCCCAGAGCCTGCGAACCCCGGCGCCCACGAAGTTGTATCTCAGGGGAATTTCCATGGAGAAATTATCGCCCTCACCTGCGATGCCATGAGTTTGGCAGCGTTTGAATTGGGTTCGATTTCTGAACGGAGAATGGACCAAATGTTGGATCCCGCTCGAAGTGGACTTCCTGCTTTCCTTGCGAAAAATTCGGGTCTTGAATCCGGCCTGATGATCGTCCAATACGTCGCAGGTTCGTCCCTTGCTGAACTTCACGGACATGCGTCCCCGAGAAGTGCATTTTCCACAACAACATCGGCGGGACAGGAAGACCACGTCAGCATGGGGGCCACAGCTGCTTGGAATCTTCGATGTGCCGTCACTCGCTTGTCAGAAGTCCTCGCCTGCGAACTTCTGATTGCCGTGGAGGCCTTGGAGCACGCTACGGCGTCAACATCGACCCATGTTCGAGGATTGGTGGAACGCGTCCGTACAATCTCTGGCCCACTGGTAGCAGATCGTTCGACCTCTGCGGAACTGCAACAACTCGCATCTGCCCTTCGAACCGGTGGCTGGCTCGCTCGGATTGAAGCAGAGCACGGTCGATTACCTCGATGACAGCAAGTTGGTAAGTTCCGCTGATGTTTCCGCCACGTCAGTAAGTGCCATCAGCCGATAATTGAATCGTTCGCGTTCGCTTACACTGAGGTCTGCACGATGGTCCTCAATTAAACGAACCGAATCGATGGCAGTCGTGATATCAGACTCAACAGTGGCGTAAATCATGTGTGCTTTGTCCATGTTTGTTGCCGCCATGGCCGGCTCGAGTGCGGCGAGATCAAATCCCATTCGCTTCCACTGCAGCATTCGTCGGGCCAGGACAGCATGGGTAAACCCGTGGCGCGGAAGTTGGACAAGATGAGCGAGCACGGTGTCTTCGGGGGCAGGGTTCTGCGCATGAGATAATTCGGATTCATCCTCGGCCTCAACGGTCTCAGGGCTTGGCACACCGGATGCTGGCGTGGTCGGAGAAATGGCTATCCTCGGAGCTAAACTGCACACTCTGGCCCAAAACGTTGTGTTCAGTGTGAGTGAGTCGCATGCAAGTATGAGGCGAAAATCACGTTCCCTTGAAATGGCGTCGAGGGCCTGAAGCATGGCCAAGGTCGCACCCTCGTCTGTCCGACGCACAAACCAATCCAATCCCTCAAGGATCACCAGAGACGTCGGATTTCGCGTGTTATCGTTGATGTGTTCGTACACCACATCCGGGTGAGGCAGGATGGAACGCGGCGTGTCATGGTCGGAAAGCCACCACATTTCTGAGCGGTTGGTCGGGATGAAGCGAAGCAGTTGGCGCATGGGCAAACGACTGTAACAATACACTGCGCGTTCAGCATCCTCAATCTCATCGTCAAGATGAAGATAGACATCCTCTGGACGTGAGGCGTCAAACGTTTGCATACCAGCCATTCAACGCCTCCCGGTTCTTGACGAGGATGAGGGGTCCTAAGGAATTACTGCTCGGCCTTGATAATCTCCATCAATTATTATATTGCCACTTCCCGTGGTGAGAATGGGTGGAAAGATGGCGGACGAAGAAAACGATGCAGCCTCCATGGCTGAATGTGGTGCATGTCGAGCGGTCATCCCAATCGATTCAACCGAATGTCCAGAATGTGGCACCAATTTTTCAGGCCTTTCAGATGAAGCTCTCGGAGAGTGTGGCGCATGCAATTCATTGGTTCCGTTGGACTCGACGCAATGCCCCGAGTGTGGCGTTCTCTTCGTCGCAGACGATGTTGTTGATATCCTCCGTAAATGGGTTGCTGAAACGGGCATAAACATCCGGAAACTGTTCGATAAATTTGACGATAACAGTGACGGCACCATTGATTCTGATGAATTGCGAGCCGGCCTTCTTAGCCTCAATCTTGCCGATTTGCCGCCATCACAAGTCGACCGTCTGGTCTCCGAGATTGACGCTGACGGAAACGGCTTGATCGACCTTGACGAATTTGACCAGATTTTGATGGGTGATGATGTACCTCCTGCAGCCGATGATTCAGAGAACGAGGGCGATGAAACGGCATCGGTGGATACCGAAGAACCAGAAGCAGAAGAAGAATCCGTGGACGCCCCTGATGAGGAAGAAGCAGCGTCTGAAAGCGTGGTTTTGGGAGACCTGAGCGATGCTGACGTTCACGAGGATGCAGAAGTTCACGAGCATGTTGACGATGTATCCGACGAAGATGAACATGACATTGAGGGCGAAACGTTTGAAATTGATGAAGATGAGGAAATCGACCTCGCGGATGAAGAATCGACAGAAGAAACCTCCAATGAAGTTGATGCTCCAAACGCGTACCACCCACTTTCGGCCCTTGCGAACCTCATGGACGACCACGACATATCAGCTCAGCGGCTTTTCAACGAACTTGATGCTGATGGAAACGGCATGATTTCCTTGGCAGAACTACGAAATGAGCTCGCAGAGAAATACGGAGAAACGCTTGATGGAGACGAGGTTGATGCGATCATGCGAAGCATTGACGTCGATGGCGATGACATGATTGATGTCACCGAATTCATCGCATCCATGGAGGATTACGAAACCATCGAGGAATTGGTTGAGGAAAAGGTCTTCCCGTCCCCTTGGCAAAAGCGAATGATGTCGAAGACATGGAACGATTCAGTTTGGCCAATTCTTCATGTTGGCTTCGGCATCCTCATGGTCATTTTCATCGCCAACGGAATGTTCGGGTTTGTGGACGGTTCTGGCGGAAACATTGCCTATGAACCAAACGATTCCGGCCTCATTCCCAGCGGCAACATCGCAGAAGGTGACATCTATCCTTGTGATGAAAAGTTCCAGAAAGATGGTTGCCAGAACTCACTGACACCACTTTCGGGCGACAATGGTTCTTTGTCCATGCCAACTGGATTCTACTGGGATGGCATCCTCTTCATTCTCATATCCGTCATAGGTTTAGGGACGACCTTGTTCCTGCACTTGGTGAAAGCACCGGGGTGGAGGGCAAGGGCTAAGGCCATGAAAGAATTTGAAGAAGACAAATCTGAAGCAGCGGGCTCTGCTCACACCAAGGATGATGCCGAAGATGATGAGGAATCCGTTGACGACGATGAGGACGGATCAACGGAAGAGGCTGCTGATGACGATGACATGTACGATGACGAAGACAGCGAAGAGGACTACGGGGACGAAGACGAGGAAGACGAACAAGACGATGATGACGAAATCGACATCGGTTCGCACATTGGCATTGTGTTTGATGACGAGGAAGTCTTTGGGACGATTGTTGAATTTGATGATGACGAAGGCACGGTGACCATCGAGGAAGACGGCACTGGCGACTTGGTCACCGGATATCAAGAGGACATGTTCGTTGAGTGAGTCCATGACAACGAAGGATCCTCTCGAACAGTTGTTCGGCTATGCCGTTTGCCCCGTATGTGGCTGTTTTGACAGGAAGGGGATGTACAGGTGCTCGGAGTGTGGAACGTTTCACGCCGGCGGCATCATGGAAGAACGAGAGGCGCCAACGCCTGCGGAAATCCAGGAAACCATCACCACGCAATCCATTGATCCCAGGATATACTCAGTTGGCCCGAACGCGACCATTCCCGATGAGAAATTTGACGAATCCGAGGACGTTCGGACCTGGGATGGCGGATCCACGGATTTCAGTTTTGACGAGGAGGATGAACCTCCCGTGACCACACTTGAATTGCCTGAACCCGAAATCTTGGAAGATGATGAAAATTAAGCAATTCTCATTTCAAGGGAATTAACACTATTTCTTTTTTGAGAAATAATTGAACGCTATTCACTAGTGTCCATGAAATGGATTGGTGGGCTCGGAGAGAATCGAACTCTCGATCTTTGCCATGTCAAGGCAACGTCATAAACCCCTAGACCACGAGCCCTAGGTAGACTGACCCACCGGCCATTTCTATTAAACCAATTCGGTGAGTTCTCGTCCAACAATCAACCGATGATCTTTGAGATCTTGCCAATACAACCTGGCTGGGAACAGAAGCCTGCCATACGCGTGCGTCCGTTTGACATGACAATCTTTTTTCCATCCCTTATCGGGCCGTAGGTTTTGCACTTCATACAGTAGCCCTCGACAGCTGACATGATACTCATCCTTGGCGAGCCTAGGGGGATATTGAATCCTTTCCATGGCTATTCGCGAAAATCCGTCGTTTTCACGCTTCAAGTGGGGGGTCAAAGGCCGATATTCTGGATTTATTGGGTTTCATGGAAAACTTCTGTGATGAAAACGCTTCACTGCAAGACAATTTTCATACCCCAAATTCCCCGACCCCCTCGGCATTCCAATCCAATGTCGCATAACTCACATTATGCGACGCTACGTAGCACGAGAAATCAATCAGAGTCTCCAAACGTGAGATGTTGGAGTTCATCATCGGGAATTTCAAAGACACCGACCAGAGGAGGACCGAGCAAAAGCCCCTCAATCCCGCCATCATCGCGGTCAAGCGTGGATTGAATCTCTGACGAAATTCGTTGCCAATCTTCCTTGGATGCATAGGCGGACTGAACCAGCATCATCGAAGGGTCTTCGGCTGCCAGACCAAGCCATGCACCAATGCAGCCCGGTTGGCGTCGTTTGTATTCCTGGCGTGCTTTGAGCATTCGGCGAACCCTCGCATTCACGTTCTTTTTTCCGGAACACACGATCGTTTCTACCCATGCCATGAAATCACCTTAGATGCCACCTGAATAAGATTTAGTTTAATCAGCATTTAATGCAGTCAATTCAATATTTCAATGAGCGATGAAATGTCCGTTGAGCACGGTCGAAGAAAACGGTGAGGACGAAGGCCGGAGCACCATCGACTCCCAGTGGGGGCCATCAACGACGTTGAAATTTGCAGCGGCACCTTCGCAAAGCACGCCGTGTGGAACTCCCAGAGGGTGGGGCGTGGTCTCAGCAGCATGAACAGTGACGGCGGCAAGAGCATGCAGCGGATGCATGCCGCACCGTTGCACCATGAGCGAGCACATGAACGGAAGACTGAGTGTTCGGCAGTTGGGGTTGAAATCTGTTGCAAGGGTGAACGGGATGTCGGCATCCACAATTTCATCCATGTTTGGCCATGCATCGCCCATGGCATACGGTGTGCCGGGCAGAAAGCCTGTGTTCACGCCTGCGCCCTTCATTCGAAGACGAACCTCATGCGGTGTGTGGTAAGCATGGTCGGCGGTCTCAACACCAAGGTCGGCAGCTAACGCTCCACCCCCACCATTCGCGAACTCGTCGACATGCATGCGCAACGCCAACCCTGCCTCCGAAGAGGCACACAGAATTCGTTCGCTCTGCTCAATGGAAAACCAGCCAGGTTCACAGAAGACATCAGCGGAACGAGCGATCGCCTGCTCTCGAACCGCCGGTAGTTGTTCGCAAATAAGTTCCTCAACATACGCCTCGGGATGTACACCCTTAGGGATGTCATGAGCACCCATCCAAGTGCTATCAATGGTCGGCGTGTGTTCGATGTTGTTCAGACGGTCAGCAACCTCAAGAAGTCGCAACTCCGATTCGACGTTCAGTCCGTATCCGCTTTTGGCTTCAAGATGCGTTGTTCCCGTAGAGAGTGCCTCCCGCAAGCGCTTGCAACCAAGAAGGTGCAACTGTTCGGCCGAGGCGTTCCTCGTATGTTTGACCGTATACTGAATGCCACCGCCCAATTTTGCAATCTCTGCATATGTTTTCCCTTCGCGACGCCAAGATATTTCTCGAGAGCGATCGCCTGCCCATAGGAGATGCGTATGTGTATCAATGAGTCCTGGAACTACGGCTTGGTGTTGAAGGTCAACAAATGTGGTTTCGCCATTGCTCGGTGAGACGTCTCCAGAAATCGAATATTCCTCAATCAAGGACGCTGAATCTTGGATTGATTCGATTATACCATCGACTACAACAAATCCCTTCCCAGCAACTTCTACTGGAGATTCATTTTTGAGAGAGCGCGTATTGCGAAACGAAACCAGCGGTCCGAGATTGACGTAGACGCTCCTCATGGGCATATGACTGAGAAGAGGGTTGAAGAACAATAGGTTTGTGGAAACGCCATGGGAGCATGGACGCTGGGCATCGAGACGACGGCCCACACGCTATCGTTTGGATTGGTTGATGCCGACGGCATTCCATATCCAGCAGCAAGCGATACGCTACGACCCGATGAAGGTGGAATTCACCCACGTGAAGCCGCCGACCACCACAAAGACGTGGCGGCAGACCTCTTTACCAAGGTCCTTGACCAACACAAACTTTCCATCGACGATATCGGTGCCGTGGCGTACTCCCAAGGCCCCGGACTCGGTCCATGCCTGAGGGTTGGCGCTGCCATTGCCCGTGGCCTTGCGACTCGAATAGATGTCCCCCTTATCGGCGTCAACCACTGCGTCGCGCACATTGAAATTGGCCGGCAACAATGCGGATGTGATGACCCTGTCTTGCTCTATGTTTCTGGAGGGAACACGCAGGTGATCGCCCGACTCAACGGCCGGTACCGTGTACTGGGCGAAACCCTTGACATCGGCATCGGAAACATGCTCGATAAATTCGCCCGAAACCAAGGCATCCCATTTCCCGGCGGGCCAAAAATTGAACAGTTGGCACAGGAATATCTGCGAGAGAATCCCAATCCCGATATGGAAGGACTTCAGCTCCCCTACGCCGTTCGCGGCATGGACTTGGCCTTCTCCGGATTGCTCACCGCAGCGCAGCGATTGATTGACAACGGTGCACCCCTGAACGCTGTGTGCTGGTCACTTCAGGAACACGCCTTTGCTTCCTGCGTAGAAGTTGCGGAGAGGGCCATGGCCCACACAGGAAAATCTGAGTTGCTCCTGGGAGGAGGTGTTGCTTGCAATCAACGTATTCGTACCATGTGTGAAGAAATGTCCAGCGACCGAGAAGGTGCTTCGTTTGCCCCGCCGCGGATGTATTGCATTGACAACGGCACCATGATTGCACTGTTGGGGTGGCTCGAATTGAAGAAGCGAACCACCTCATTGGAACAGAGCGGCATTGACCAATATCTCAGAACCGACCAAACGCCAATCGTCTGGTCGTAGACAATTCAATGAATACGGTTTTTAAAGGGTAGCGAGCAGAATCAATTTGGGGGCCTTAGAAATCAATCGACGCAGAGGCAGAAAAGAAGAGTTCAATCCCTTCGCCAAAGATGCTTCACAGCAGCATCGTCGACGTCGTGAAGACCGAGAGCGGCAAAATCCACGTCGACCGACACCTCCCCCAGAGGTACCCACACCTCAGCCACGAGACATCAAGGCTGAATTTGAGCGCAAACAGCGTGAAGCGATGGAAAAACTTGAGCAAAAAGGTGACGTCTCCGCCCCCGCCGTCGCCCCCGCACCCGTGCCGGTCGAGACTCCAAAAGTGAAGGAGGAAAAACCGCTCGTACAATCTCACGAAGACCGCCTCGCTGAACTTCGACGAAAGTCCGAGGCAGCCAAAATGAGTGCGTCGAGAATTGAAGCAGCACCCGAACTCACCTCTGCAGTTCAGGAACCGGACACCATTGTATCTGAGGCTCAAACACAGCACGTTCAGCCCGCCGCCGATTTCGTCGAGTCAGACGGCGCCGCATCAATATCGATGAAGAAGGCAAAAAATGTATTCGCTACCATTGAAACGAAAATTGAGGCAAAGAAGGATCGTCGGCGAAGTCGTCGTCGGTGGGACAAGAAGGGTGGCGGTCGCCAAAAGCAAGAGAAAAAGCTGAACCGCCAGAAGTATTTGGAATACAAATACGCAGCAAAGGATATTCTTGACAATCCCAACGTGCCCGAGGAACACCGTTCGAATGTGCTGGGCCAGGTTTGGGCCAAAGGAGAACGCCTCGGCATTGAGGATTGCCTTGCCTACATCGAACAAAAAGAGGCAGAACTCATCCTTCCAGAGGATGTTGGGTCTGAACTCAAAAATCTAGTCAAACGAATGACAACAAGGAGATGAACACCATGACAGAACTTACCATTGCAGAGAATATCGTAGCCAGCGTCCACTACACGGGAACATTGCCTGATAACGGGGAGGTCTTTGACAGCAGCGAAGGACGAGACCCCCTCACATTCTTGGTCGGTCACCGCCAAATGATCCCCGGATTTGAGGAAGAATTGATGGGAGCCACCAAGGGCGAGCGACGTGAGTTCACCCTTGAACCCGACCGCGCATACGGACCACGAGATGAAGAAGCCGTGCTTGAGATTCCTCGGGCAAATTTTGCTCAATTGGAGGCAATGGAAGGGGCTTCGCTAGAGGTTGGCATGCCCTTGGTTGCTCAGATGCCTCATGGTCCTTCGCAATTCATCGTGGTCGCGCTCACCGATGAAACCGTAACCGCCGATTTCAATCCACCAATGGCTGGGAAGACACTGAAATTTTCAGTTGAAGTGGTCGATGTTCGTGAAGCATCGGAAGAAGAGTTGGCTCACGGCCATGCACACGGTCCAGGCGGACATCACCACTGACTCAAGGCGAGTCTTGATGAAGTGGCTTGCCATGTCGTTGACATGGCCAAAGAGCGCAAACCGGATTGGCGCACGCTGAGTGGTTTGCCGCTACCTCTCACGCACACAGGAAAGACCGACGGTGCAAATCTCTCGCCGGCAGGACAACCGCCGTACACGCGAGGCATCCATGAGACGATGTACCGTTCACGATTGTGGACCATGCGTCAATACGCTGGGTTCTCCAGTGCCGAAGCCACCAATGAACGGTTCAAGTTGCTGCTTGAACGTGGCCAAATGGGTCTCTCGGTTGCGTTTGATTTGCCCACCCAACTTGGACTCGATGCCGATGATGAATTGTCGTACGGGGAGGTCGGCAAGGTGGGGGTATCCATCTCCTCAGTTGAAGACATGAAAATTTTGTTTGATGGGATTCCTTTGGACGCTGTCAGTACATCCATGACCATCAACGCACCTGCCATGATCCTCTTGGCCATGTACATCGTCGCAGCAGAAGAGCAAGGGGCGTCAATGCGTGATCTCAAAGGGACCATTCAAAACGACATTCTCAAAGAATACATTGCGAGGGGCACCTATGTTTTCCCCCCAAAACAGAGCATGCGCCTGATCACGGATATTTTCGAATACTGCGCCCAACATGTTCCAAAATGGAACACCATCTCCATTTCAGGCTACCATATACGGGAAGCCGGTTCAACCGCAATTCAGGAATTGGCGTTCACCCTTGCTAACGCCTTGGCTTATGTTGAAGCAGCGGTTAAAACAGGACTCGAAGTCGACACGTTTGCTCCTCGGCTGTCGTTTTTCTTTAACTGCCATAATGATTTTTTCGAAGAAATAGCCAAATTTAGAGCAGCGAGAACCCTTTGGCACGATTTGATGACGTCGCGATATAGCCCACAGAACCCAAAATCCACCATGCTCCGCTTCCACACACAGGTCGCCGGTGTGAGCCTCACCGCCCAACAACCTCTCAACAATGTTGCCCGAGTCACCATCCAAGCGTTGGCCGCGGTGCTCGGTGGCACACAAAGTCTGCACACAAATTCCTTCGACGAAGCCCTCGGCCTGCCAACAGAAGCATCAGCGACGGTTGCACTACGAACGCAACAAATCATTGCGGAGGAGTCGGGCGTCGCTGATTCGGTCGATCCAATGGCGGGTTCTTGGCATGTCGAGCACCTGACGAAGTCCATCTACGACGAATCCATGGCGCTCATTGAGGCCATTGAACAAAAAGGCGGCGCACTCGCCGCCATTGAACAAGGATGGCAGCAACAAGAAATTCATCTCTCGGCCTATCAGTATCTCAATGAAATTGAGCACAAGAAGCGTAACATTGTCGGTGTTAACTACGGGGAAATGGATGAAACCGAAGGCATCCCCATCATGAAGACCGACGCATCCCTGGGTGAGCGACAGACAGAACGGCTCAACGAGTTGCGTTCGACACGAGACAATGATGCTGTATCGGCGATACTTCTGTCGGTCAAGTCAGCCGCCGCAAGTGGTGAAAATCTCTTCCCACATGTCATCAATGCCGTTCGTTCTCGCGCCACGCTTGGTGAGATCATGAATGCAATGAAAGATGAGTTCGGCACGTACATGGCACCAAGTGGATTTTGAGGTGAAATAATGAGTTTTGGACCCGTATACATCGACCACATCGGCATTGCCGCCAATCATCTGGACGACAACAGCGACTTTTGGCGTCTTATCGGTTTGAAGCAGGGTGATGATGAAGAAGTGGCCGACCAAGGCGTCATCACCCGTTTTTTCTCAACATCCGAAATGGATGACCACGCACCCGTTCCAAAGGTGGAATTGCTTGAGCCAACCGGGCCCGACACGCCCATTGGAAAATTTCTGGACAAGCGAGGCCCTGGTGTGCAGCAGGTCTGTTTTTCGGTTGGAGACCTGACCGGTTTGCTGGCTCACCTGTCAAGTCACGGGGTGCGGCTTATCGATGAGGTCCCTCGAAAAGGAGCTGGTGGAAAAATGATCGCCTTTGTTCATCCCGCATCCACCGGCGGTGTCCTTGTTGAATTGTGTGAGCGGTCCAGTCCATGACAATGCCAATACCTATAATCGGCCTTGGTCATAAGTAGGATGATGAGGACCTGCATTGACCAATTGCTAGCCCTGCCTTACATTGATGCACCAAAACTGAAGGGTGAAGTTCACTACCTTGCTGGTCGATTGGAGGAACTCCGAGTTCAACGCTCCATCTCCAACGAAGCTTACTTGGATGCAGGGGCGATTCAAGGTGCGATTGAGCTGGTCGCCAACATGATCGACATGGGCGTACCCCAAGCCGAGATTCAAGAGCACTTGCGCTCAACACTGATGCGAGCGAATCGAATAGAATCAAAACACCCGGGACTAAACTGGGCTGTTGAATCAGGTCGTGCGAGTTGAGCTGGCGATGAGGCCAGCACTGCTCTCCGTTCGGAGTGCCTCCAAGCGCTTCGGTGACGTCGTAGCACTGGAAAGCATTGACTTGGACATACATGAAGGGGAAATCATCGGGCTGGTAGGTTCAAACGGTGCGGGCAAGACCACGTTATTGCGACTGCTTTCAGGGGTTTACCGACCAACAACGGGTGATGTTCGTCTCTCTGATGGGACAGAGGTTGAGCGTGCGAGGAGTCAACTCGGTGTTGTACCGGAAAATACAGGACTGTATTCGCGGCTCACTGCATGGGAAAATATTCGCTATCACGCTCGAATCCATGGTATTGCCGATGATGAAGCTTGGAGGCGAACCATGTATTTCGCTCAGCATTTGGGCATGGCGGATGTATTGGGCCGACACACCAAGGGATTTTCTCGCGGTATGCGGCAAAAAACAGCGTTGCTCCGAGCGCTGGTGCATGCTCCAAGAGTACTGCTGCTTGACGAACCAACCGCAGGTTTGGATGTGACGAGTGCAAGAACGGTACGCCAACTCGTCCATCAACTCGGCGAAGAGGGTGGCACTGTGATCTATTCAACCCACCAACTGGAGGAAGCACAACGCGTCTGCAATAGAATTGTCATCATACACAACGGGCAAGTTCGTGCAGATGGAACCCCGGATGAACTCCTTGCCCTCACACAAACTCAACATCTCGAAGAGGCCTATGTGGCTCTGACGGGGGACGAAGCACGACCGCGTCATGAAGACGACAAACCGCTGTCTCGATGGTCGTCATGGTGGCGGGGACTGTTTACACCAAAGACCCCGAAGGAGGTGGGCGAGGATGAGTAAATCCAGCCTTCGAATTCGCGCCATTGCGAAGAAGGAACTGGTTGAGTTCGTACGCGATTGGCGCACCATTTTGGCGATTCTGGTGATTCCGCTCCTCATGTTCCCACTGCTGTTCATTCTGTTTCCGTTACTGCTTGCATCAGAGGCGGCAGAGCTGGATGCACTCACGGTTGAGGTCGTGGTTCAAGCAGATGAAATTCCGGAAGATCTCGGTCTCCTGCTCAACAATTCGACGTTAGAAATCACGTATGAGCCGCTCCCTGCCGTGGACCCACTCTCGGCATCTGGAGGGGATGAAGACCGATTAAGGAACGGGTCAACGGACGTCATTCTTCGGTTGCGGATGAACGAAAGCATACTGGAATACGCTGTCCTCTATCTATCGACGTCCGAACAGAGCATAGAAGCGCGTAGCCGAACATTCGATATTTTGTCAACTTGGGAGGAAAACGAAACCGTGCGTCGCATAGAAGCGGCAGGGCTTGACCCGGAAGATACACTCGACCCGCTCCAATGGGACGGAGATGTTTCACAAAGCGATACAGCAACATCAGGGGAGCAGGCTGGCATGGCCCTGTCGTTGTTCATTCCACTGGTTCTTTCGGTCTGGACGTTTTCATCCGCTATCCAGCCCTCGATTGACATGACAGCGGGGGAACGGGAGCGGGGAACACTGGAGGCGTTGCTGGGCCTCCCATGCACGCGCATGGAGTTGCTGCTCGGAAAATGGCTTGCTGTGGCGACCATTACAGGTGTTGGTGTGCTCTTGCAAGTGGCTGGTTTGCTTTTTGCCATTGGTTATTTGGCAACATCCGATGTCATTTCAACGCCGAGCGTATCGCTGCAGGCACTCATGCTCCTGTGTTTGGCCGTCTTGTTATTCGCCATCATGGTGGTGGCGTTCGAACTTGCCCTTGCCATGCGATCTCATAGCGTGAAGGAGGCTGGCTCGATACTTGGCCCCGCCGTCCTCATCATTTTGTTTCCTGCATTGTTCACACAGGTCATCAACCTCGACGGTATTGAGGCCTTCTGGTTTGCCATCCCGGTGGTCAATGTCTTGTTGGCCCTCAGGGAATTGCTGATGAACAGAATTGTGTACGGCCATGTTGCCATATGGCTGGTTTCTTCAAGTCTGTATGCGCTCGCTGCGGCCTACTATGCAGCCCGCCAATTCAAGCGAGAAGACATCGTGACGAGTCTTTCCTAGGCACCAAATGCAATGATGGCCTCACGGACGATGTCCACAAGGAGGTCGATCTCTTTGGATGTGATGTTGAAGTGGGGCGTGAAACGAAGGGCATTTTCTCCTCCATGAATCACACCGAGGCCTCTCCGCCTGCACCAGGGTTCTACGGCCTCCATACCGACCACAGGGAATTGTGTGGGTTCCAGTTCGGCGCTGCAGAGTAATCCTGTTCCCTGAACTTTTGTGATCACATGAGGGAATTCTTGTTGGAGTGCCGAGAATTTCTCAACAAACTCTTCGCCACGGTCTCGTATATTTTGCCGCAACTCAGGTGTGATGCCGTCCAAAACAGCAACAGCCGTTTCAAGCGCTCGCGGGTTTGTCGTCATCGTGTTTCCGTAAATGCCCGTGACGTAGAGGTTCGATGCCCGTTCGTTCATCCCGAGCACAGAGAGAGGATACTGTCCTGCATTCATGGCTTTCGACCATGTCTCAAGATCTGGGGCCTCGCAATCCTGAAACCCAGCGTAGTCAACCACAGAAAGCGTGCCTTGGCCGCGAATACCGGCTTGAATAGAATCGACGAGAAGCATGCTGTCATGTTCCAAGGTCAGACGGCGGGCTGCATCGTAAAATTCACGGGAGACGCACTGGCCTGGATTGCCTTCGCCTTGCACGGGTTCAATGGCGAGGAGTTCAATGAACACGTTGTCCTGTTCAGCCTGCGTGAACGCGTGTTGAAGCGCTTCAACATCGTTTGCGGGCACAAGGATGAGGTTGTCCCGATTTTGGAAGCTCGCCAAGTGTTTGTCATACTTTCCTTTGCAGGAGTGGGACATTTGTGCTGGACGGTCGGTTCGGCCGTGGAAACCTTTCTCGACAGCCATGATTTTGATGTCCTTACCTTCGTGTTTGCCGCCTTTCTGCGTCATCAGTTTCGCATTGACGTCAGCAATTCGCAGACTTACAGTAACCGATTCAGAACCGCTGTTCATGCAGATAAACTTGTCAAAAGGACACGAGCCGCGTGTGTGGCCGAGTTCGGCTCGAAGACGTTCTTCCAATCGCTTTTGTGAAAACGAGGCCGTCATGACATTGGCCATCACCCAGTTATCCGACATGGACCGAATAACATCGGTTGGTCCGTGTCCGGCCCCCAACATACCGTAGCCGCCGTTGTCGTGGATAACAGCGCCGTGGGAGGAGACGATCCATGGGCCTCGGGCCGCGAGGGCGATGTAGGGATTGATCGTTGCGGGGTTGTAAAAATTGACAAATCCTTCTTGGAGTTTGGTGATCAGTTCCAATTCGTTGGAATCCAAGTACAAGTCGGGATATTCCTGCGCCATCGCTTGAAAGCGCTTCGATGCCTCGTCAATGGCTTGACCGAGCGTGGGGTCGTGGGCGAGGAAGGCTCGAATCTCTTCGTCGTGGAGACCGGGTGTGGTGATGTCCCCAACACTGGAACGGATTTCGTGAAGAAGGGCTACATGGTCCTTGGTGACTCCCGTCTGCATGGTTCGCCTTCTGCCGAGGTATCCTTTGAACATTGGCCCATGCCGTGAACATAGCACATGAAAAATGACTGAGGTATTCCTATAGTATTACTATAAGAATACTTATATCCAATGCTCAGTGAGCGCTCATCATGCCCAAGGTTTCACTTGATATGCCACAAGAATTGGTCGACGACCTCAAACTGCATGTCGGTGATGACCACAAGTTTGTCAGTCTTGCAGATGCCATTCGAACGGCGTGTCGAAAGTTGTTGGACCAGTTGGACACCATTGACAAGATGCACGGGAGGAGGATTTGAGATGGTAACAGAAGACGAAGCGCATGAGGCAGTACGCGTGCTGTTGGGCTACATCGAAGGCACGGACAATGTCGAGCGTGAAGGGTTGAAAAACACCCCTAAGCGAGTGGTGGAGTCGTGGAGCGAGATATTCGCTGGCTACGACATGGACGCCAGTGAACTTCTGCAAGCCACCTTCAACGGCGAGGGGTATGATGGCATCGTCTTGCTTCGCAACATCGAATTCACTTCAACCTGCGAACACCATCTCCAGCCGTTCCGAGGGCGCGCTCACGTTGCCTACATACCTGTTGAGCGGATCGTTGGCATTAGCAAATTGGCCCGAATCCTCGAATTGCACGCCAGGCGACTGCAAAATCAGGAACGAATCACGAAGGGCATCGCTGACGACCTCGAACGCGAACTGGAACCCCTTGGTGCAGCCGTCATCCTCGAGGCTTCGCACGGATGCATGCAATGTCGCGGCGTGGCAAAGCAACAGGCTGTTATGACCACATCTGCGATGCGCGGTGTCTTCTTTGAACGCCCCGAAGCTCGACAAGAGCTCATGCAATTGATTCACCAACCGCCCCTTTGAGGTGAGAACGTGCCGGAGAGGAGTGAAGTTGTGCTGCGGCCCCGCCTTGAGGTGCGGGAGAGCGACCCTTCCTATGTTTACAATATCGTCGAGATTTTTCATTCCGTTCAAGGCGAAGGGTTCCGAAGCGGCATACCCCATGTGTTCATTCGGTTTGGCAAATGCAATCTACGCTGCGAGTGGTGCGATACCAATTTCGATGAATACGAAGCCATGACGGCTCAACAGATCATGGAGAAGGTGAACGAGTACCCGTGCAAAAACATCATTTTCACGGGAGGTGAGCCCATGCTCAACGACCTCTGGCCGTTGGCTCGAATGCTGAAACTGCAAAATTACCATCTCTCAGTGGAATCAAACGGTACTGTAGCCATCCCCGATGGGTTATTGGATTGGATTTGCATTTCACCGAAAGACCAGATGTACCCCAATGTCTCAATTAAACAACGTGTGGGAGACGAACTCAAATGCGTTTATGTTGGACAATCGCTCTCAATGTATGATGACCTTAAGGACGGTTTTTCACATCTTTTCCTTCAACCCTGCTACGATGAAGGAGCCACAGTAGAGGAAAACGGGCGGGGTTTTGCTCTTACCGAGGCCGTCGTAAAGGACAATCCGGCGTGGCGATTGTCATTACAAACCCACAAATGGATGGGCATACTGTAAGGAGATGATACAATGAAACTCGCAGTCATGGCCTTAAGTGGGGGAATGGATTCTTCCTCCTTGCTTCTTCACTTACTACGGGAAAACTACACCGTGACCGCCATTTCCTTCAATTACGGGCAAAAACACGCGATTGAACTGGAAAGAGCAACATCACTGGTGGCCTATTTGGCCGAAAACGGGTTTAATGTCAATCATCACGTTGCCGACCTCTCGTCGGCCACTGCTCTGTTTGAGAGCCATCTTCTTGAGGGTGGCGAAGATGTCCCAGAAGGACACTATGAAGAGGAGAACATGAAAGCAACCATTGTGCCAAACCGGAATGCCCTGTTCTCCTCCCTTTTGTACGGCGTTGCACTCTCACAGGCCACCAAACACGATACAACGGCGGAAATTGTTCTCGGCGTTCACAGCGGCGACCACGCCATCTATCCCGACTGTCGCCCTGAATTTTACACGGCCCTGGAGCATGCTTTTGCCATCGGCAATTGGGAGAGTGAGCGCGTTTCGTTCACCCTGCCCTATCTGGAGAGCGATAAAATCGGTATTCTGCGAGATGCTGAAACATCGATCGCCGCCCTAGGTCTTGATTTCGATGAGGTCTTTTCGAGGACGCTTACCTCCTATGCACCAGATGCAGATGGGCGTTCCCACGGTGGTACAGGCTCGGATGTTGAACGAATATTGGCCTTTCACGCCATCGGAAGACAGGACCCCATTGACTACATCAAACCCTGGCGCGAGGTGCTTGAGGATGCCCTGGAAACGCAACGACGTCATCGAGAGGAGGATTACAAAGAGCGCCTTACTGACCTTCAGTACCATGTCACGAGACAATCGGGAACAGAGCGTGCATTTACGGGCGAATATTGGAATGAGAAACGAGCGGGAGATTATCGATGTATATGCTGTTCAACGCTTTTGTTCACCTCGACCATGAAATTTGATTCCGGGTGCGGTTGGCCATCGTTCCATACTGAACATAGGGAAGCCAATATTGTCAGAATTGACGACTATACGCACGGGATGGTTCGTGTTGAGGTTAGGTGCAGTGTTTGTGATGCCCATCTTGGACACGTGTTCAACGATGGCCCTGCAGCTTATGGCGGAGAGCGCTATTGCATCAACTCCGCTTCACTTTCGTTTGAATTGGACGAGGAGGAAGAACATTGACGACCACAATACGACGCTATGTAGAGACCGACACGGGCCACAGGGTGCCAAATCATAAGTCAAAATGCAGGCACCTTCACGGACATCGTTACAGGTTTGAAGCAGAAATCGAAGGCGACGTGGTTGAGGTCTCTGGTGTTTCTGACGAAGGGATGTTGATGGATTTCTCTGATATCAGCAAGGTGTTGATGGAACATGTTCACGATGTCATTGACCATGCGTTCGTCATCTACGAAGGCGACGAAGAAGGGAAAAAAGCGTGCATGTGCATGGGCGAAGGGCACAGAACCGTGATTGTAACCTTCATCCCGACGGCAGAAAATCTTGCGAAATGGGCGTTTGATGCAGTGGCGCCGCACATCTCCTCAACCTATGGCAACCGTCTTCGCCTTGTGGCCATGCACTGTCGAGAAACACCGAAATCTGTCGCCACATGGCGACCTTGATCAGCGTAGTTTACGCCGATGGTCTTTCATCCACGCATCATCGCCCGAAGCGAATTCCATCGCTGATGTTGCCTCAACGAACGCTCCGATGAGACGGGTTGATTCCTCCGTGGAAGGCGTCCCCTTCAGCAACGTTCTCCGCAGCGTTTGTTCAATGGATTGACGGCGCTCGGCATTCGAGGAAATTTGTTGAGCGAATTGCTCAATGGCTTTGATGAGCGCTCCGCGCACGGCCGGGTCCAGCGTGGACTCAAGGGGGACAATATCCGGCAGGCCAGGATCTTCACCCTGACTGGACTGAACACGATGGCGCTGGACTTCATAGAGCAAAGAACTGACGGCGTGGCTGAGGTTCGCAATAGGATACCCTTCCCATGTCGGCAGCGTCACAAAATAATCGCATTCACCGAGATCGTCAGCAGAGAGTCCCGTTCCTTCCTCCCCGAACACAAGAGCGGCTTTTCCACGGCTCTCATTCAATCGTTCGACCATGCCCCAAGGGTAGAGGTAGTGCCGGAACAATGTCTTCTCCCCGACCTCACGTTTCCCCGAGGTGCCGATAACCGTGGAACAATCATGAGCAGCTTCCGATATACTGCCATAGGTTTGGACGCAGTCCAAAAGCCTGGAGGCGTGTTTGGCCCGTGCACGGGTTTCGCCATCATCGGGTGAGCATTTTGGGTCAACAAGGCGCAGGTCATCAAAACCAAAATTCAGCATGCTTCTACAAATGGCACCGAGATTGCCCGGGTGGCTGACGCCAACCAATACAACGACGATGTCAAACCGACCACGAGGCAGAGGGAGGTCTTGTCGTTCACCCAAGGAATCACGCTCCGTCGTTGTTCACAAAGGCCGCTATCCATCGCGGATCGCATGACTGATACAGAAAAAAGAGGAAACCGCCGTTCTCTCGGTCAGCCATCACCAACGAGCGCTTGCGCACGTTATGCTGGGATTTCAGGTGGCGAATCAGGCCCTCAAGTTGCTCCTGGTCGTCGCTGTGAACACTCACCGGTTGTCGATCCCAATCGACCCACAGCGGCACAGAAACACCATCAGTCGGTTCGACGTTGTCGGTATCGAGTGACATACCCCGCAATCCAGTTGCGGAGTTTCTTTGAACTGACGTCGGTCAGTTCAGCGACCATGTGCTTGTTGTGGTCGAAGTCCTCGGTGAATTTTTCACCGTGCTCCTCACAGAGACGGATGGCTCGGATTTTGATAAAACTTGGACGAATATTTCCCATACATTTCACTCCTTCATCAGTTTTACTTCAACAGGGAAGTCAGGTTCATCGTGGCGAATGCACAGCAAACGGACTTTGCGGGGCGGGTTTTCAATACCTCGCTTCCAGATGTGTTCATTGACCTCGGGGTCAATGTAGAGTTCTTCATCCTCTCGGACCTTGAGGTGGCGAATCACCTGTTCACGGATGATTTGCATGGCTCGGGGGGCTCGCTTGTAGCGTGTGATGTTCCATGCATTACGCAGAGGAACGATCAGTTCAGATTCATTCGGTCGTGCCATCTCAATCACCTTATCGTTGCAACTTGCTACGTCGCCATTGGTGTCGCTTTGGGTGAGACACCGTGTTTCGGTCGGTCTTGAGCATGACCCAAACGGGGACACGCCGGTTCTGCTTTCCTGCCTTCAAGAGGCGTATTTTCTTTGCTGCTGGTTTATTTTTTGACATTTCGAGCACCTTCTCAGATTCTCCTAACGGACGCATTTTTGCGGCTCTTGGACAGTTGGGCGAGGACTTGCTTCAGGGCAACATCACTCATGGGGGATGGAATGGAACCTTGCTCAAGCATAGCAGCGAGGTCGGCTTTGATGGCGTTCGACCGCTTTGGGTCAACCAGGCCAATTCGTGTGAGTCTTGCTCGAGCATCGGGTGAAAGGTGGCGACGGAGAACTGCGTCAACGTTTGCGGATTCGATCGCTTGTTGCTGAGCTTGCTCTTCAGCTTGTAATTGCTGGGATGCTTGCTGTTGAAGTTGGTCTTGGAGTTGCTTGAGGCGCTGTGCACGTAGAGCGGCCAACTCATCATCGTGGTTGGCGCTCATGGTTGACACTCTCACACATCCCCGAATCAATACTTTTCCAGACCGGGGTACTGGGCTTCGGCTTCTTCACGAACCGAATGAGCGATGTTGTCAACCAATTTCTGGCCGGCTGCGGTAATGCGGCGACCGGCGTAGAGTTGCACCTTTCCGTCTTCTGTTTCCACTTCCTTGGTGGGGACTTTCTCGACGAGACCTGCATCTTCGAGTTGCTGAAGAGCGGTGCGGATGATGTGGCGGGAGGCCACACCAGGTGTGTTTGGCATGGCGCCGTTGTCTTTCTTGCCACCGAATGCTTGAGCGAGATGAGTGACACCGATCGGCCCGTTTCGAGCGACCTTGCGCAAGATGGCAGCCGTTCGCAGGTACCACCAATTTTCTTGCGTGGGGGGTCGCTCTCGGTCGACGCCGGTCTTGACGTATTCGCCCCAATCAGGCGTGGAAACAGCCGTTTGGTCTTCCATTGCTGCAGCAAGTGCAGGGTTGAAAATGTCAGCAGGGATGTCATAGACGGTCGTCATCGTGATGCACCAAGCATGATGCCGACCGTCCGCCCCTATATGAAAACAGCGGGTCAAGCACCCGTTCAGGAGGTCTCAAAATTTGTCTGCCAAGACGCTGAATACAAGCCTTCTTGAAGAGCGCTCGGGTGGTGTGGCTGATGAAGAAAGCCTTGGCCCAGAATCCCAACCTTCTGCGGACCCTCATCGGACTCTCTTTGACCCTCATTTTCATGCTCTCCTACGCGGTCTACGGCGCCACGGTCTCGCCATCGGTTTACATCTACCAAACCGAGCCGAGCGTGAACGAATACAGCGCTTCTTCAGCTGACGAGGAAGTCCAACGCTCCTACGACGCAGATGACAACACCACAACTTGGGCTTGGCAGGTCATCGCTGACGACGCAAACCTCACTTGGGTCAACGTGACCGCCACCGAACTCTCCAGCGGGGCCGTTCTCAAGGTGACCAGCGTAGCGAAATTGTACAGCCATGAACTCCTCGGTTCAACCTACACGCTCGAGAATCCACTGGAGGAAGAATTCTCCTGCGCCGACTTGTGCGACCACACCGAAACCCATGAGCGCATCAGTGAGGACGGAGGTACCGTCGAATTCTACGCCCTTACGTCCGTGGACCCGGCACGAAGATCAAACGGTTCAGTATTTGCAAGCGACATTGTTGAGGCTGAAGAGAAAGCGCGAGCCGCTATCCAATACACGCACACGCCGTCTATCCTGAGAATTGAAATCATCGAGAGCGGAAACCGAACCACCGAGCCGAGCATCTCGGTGGAGACCACCAACGAAGCCTTCGGTAGCATTGCCGTCTTTTCCGTCGATGCTACGACCGAGTTTCTGTGGGCGCTCGCTGCCGTCGTTGGATGTTTTTCCATGGTGCTTATCCCGTCGTTCACCGTGTATTTTGCAGCGAGGGCCAAAGAAAAGAGGGACGAAGCAAAGTTATCCCTTGCACAAAAGGAAGTCGAAGTGCATCTTCAGACCAACGATACACCGTCTGAAGGCGACATTGCCACTAAATAGATAGCCGAATCTTGCCTCGTTTGAGGGATATGAGGTACGCTGCAACCGGCCTTGTTGTGTTGTTCCTTTTGGGAACCCTTGTGCCACTCGTGCCGACAACCCTTGAGGAGACAACTGTGCGCCACAGCCCGACAACCGGGGTTGACGTGAGCGTTGTAGATACGGGCGTCAAATACACCAACAGTGCCGATGAAAACACCTTCAAAATGTTCTCATCAAACCATCCAATCTTTGGATTTAATCGACCTGCAGAACTCTTTGTCATCGATGCGATGGTGAACATATCGGCCACGTTGACCATCACGGTTGAGAACCTCGGTACGAATCCCTCCGGCGTTATTGACGTCAATGTCCTCCTTCTTCACGACGAATACACCTATTTCGAGTTCAGCAATTCAACCGTGCAGATGGCTTCGCTGGCCGGCGGAGCCTCAAACACCGTCAACGTCAATCTCGTACCGAGTTATGCAGGAAACCACACGCTTCGAATTGAGGCCACATCGACGGTTGCCGATGATAATCCCAGCAACGACCGGCGCAATCAACCGTTTACGGTTGGTTACGAATACTTCAACTGCGATGCGTCAAACGTCTGGAGTTTCGGTAGTGGGTGGCAGGTTTCCACAGATACATCAATTTCACAAGGTCGCAGCTGCCACGCCGGGAACGGACAGTCCTCCAACTACAACAACAATGCCCTGTCCATTTTGACCACGCCGGTCATGGATCTCTCAGATGCGGTAAAGAACCCCAGTCGCACGAGTGGCCTGTCGTTCTTTTACACAGGGAGCACCGCTGCCAACGACAAACTCACCATTTACGGCAGGAATGCCTTTGGTGCTTGGAGTGAAGTTGGTTCCATATCAGGAACCATCGACAACGTCTTCACCGACGGCGCGAACTGGCAGACATTCAGTGTTTCAAACAAAGGTCACAATTCACCGCTTATCCCAGTCGCGGATGATTTGTTCCACAGCACCTCTCAGTTCAAGTTTGAATTCACATCCGACGCTTCGGGAACCGACATTGGATTCTACATTGATGATATCGTTATCGTCTACGACCAAAAGGTCCGACCTGAGGAATACAATGTGTCCGCTCAAGGCATCTCAACCAACGGGGCAACACCAGGAGCGTGGGGCAGCGTGTCTCTAGAGATCATCAACACCGGGAACATCTCCGAGACATTCATTCCAACACTGGAAGGGCTGCCTGCTTCATGGAATGCGTATTATTCAAGACCGTCCGGAACGAGTTTTGACCCGCTCTCCGGCTTGGTGGCGCTTCCTGGCAGTCCTGCAGGATTCACCATCAACATCCAACCCGACCAAAATGCCTCGATTGGGTTTCAACAAATGAGTGTGAACATCACTTCAAGTCAATACCCCGATATTTTCACCGTACTTCCGGTTCAATTCCTCGTCAAAGCTGACCGTATACCGGTTATTCTTCCCGCACCGGTTCGCCCAAGTTGCCCCCCGTCCTACACCTGCACTTTCGAGGTTGGTTTGTCCAATCAAGGCGGAGCGACCGATGTCTTTGACATCGAGATGGACATGTCAACCGTTCCCAGCGACTGGACAATAGGTCTTGCATGGACACAACCGTCCTCCGTGTTGATTCGTCCAAATGAAACCGTACAGGCTCTGTTCACCATGACCGTGCCCAACAACGAAGCCCCAGACGCTGTGGTAGAGTTCGACCTCACTCTTCAAGCACAAAACGATTCAGACAGAATTGACCGGAAAACATTGGCTGTTTCCGCATCCATGGTCAGCAATGCGAACGTTGCCCTGTCCAATCATGATGCCGCACAGAATCAATATGTAGAGGCGGGGTCACAAGTTGTCCTGAAGTATACAATATGGAACAACGCCACGCGTCAGGACATCTTTTCGATGCGGGCTGATGTTGAAAATGAAGGGACATGGACGGTTCATCAACCCACAAGGCCGGATGCTGTTTTGAATGCAGGCACCAGTTCCACCTTTGAAATCGTGGTGGATGTGCCCGCCAACGCACAAGCCAACGATAGAGGGCCAACGATTACACCGGTCATTGAATCAAAACGCAGCCTCATGGAAATTCAAGGCGAACCCTACAACGGATTGCGCGTCAGTACCACGCACGATGTTCAACTTGAGGCCGTCTCATCGCCGACAAAATTGACGCCCGGTATCCCCAATGAGATCGTATTGCGCATCACCAATAACGGCAATGGACCCACCGATGTTGACATGGCTCCCATGGACTTCCCAGAAACATGGGATTGGTGGCTTTCTTCGGACGAAGGCAACATCACCGGACCCATAAGCCTCAGTGTTTCGTACGATCTTGAGCATCAAGAAGACATCAGCATGTGGGTGTTGCTCCCGATGACTGAAGCGGCCGGTGAGCTGCACACCGTCCACATCACGGCCGCGCATCAGGGGGGCGGAGACGACCTCAAGCCGGAGGATAATTCCATTGAACTCGTCATGGCCACGGATTCAATTCGGATATCATCCATTGAACTCTCCAGTCAGTCCGAGGCCACCATGGCGGGGGGCAGCATGTTTGCAGAGGCTCGCCTCATCAATACGGGCAATGCTGTCGAAAACCGGTTGGCCGTCGAGGCCTCCGTTTCCTCATCGCCACCGGTCCCTGGTCTCTTGGTATTCTTCACCGTGGATGGAGGTGACAGGACCGCTGGAAGTGAAGTCCCCGTTATGGTCCCAGCGGGTGGGGAACTCACGCTTCGTCTGGATGTTCTCGTGCCAGAGGAGGCGCCGCTCAATACACGTTTTGTACTTCGTTTCGATGTTATGGGTGCCGTGGACGATGAAGGATTGCCAAGAACGCTCAACACAGAAGCACTCGTCATGCTCAATCAGCAGCGCAATGTGGAAATGGAAACAGGAGTGATGCAGAAGGCCCCAATTCCTCACGGAACTTCTGCACCGGTCGCCATTAACCTTACATCGACGTCAACCACAAATGAACCCCTTGTGACGACCCTGACGGGTGCGGAAGGATGGCAGATCACATGCAACAAACGATTGGTCAACGAATCAGGAGTAGAAAGCCTGCTCTCACCTGGCCACATCACGCCACAATCCATTCAACTTCGCTGCGAGGTCCTCCGAATGTCGGGTCCGCTTGAAGGTGAGTTGCGTATTGCAACGAAAACAACCGACGGCTTCCTTCAAACAACAGAGACGCTCAACCTCACGTTTGCCTCACCGCCGTCGGATTCAACGATGTCCACGAAAGCCCTCCTCGGAACCGGATTTGGTGGATTGGTCCTGGTCGCAGCCCTCGTGGTGTTCATGAGAAGACGTCCTGCGGGACCAGATGAGATTGACGCCACCGAGATGATCCATGCTGGACCCCCCATCAGCGATGAAGGACATGAAAAGGTCGTTCCCGAGGTCGAACCAGCATCATCGGTTAATCCAGGATCACCAGCATCGAATGCGCCGCCATCCAATCGGGGCCCGCCCCTTCCTGAAGGTGGACTTCCGCCCGGTTGGACGCAAGAGCAGTGGGAATACTACGGTCAGCAATACCTTGATGGAACCCTTTGATGACCAAGAGGCGTGGAGACCTATCCCTCGGCATGGTATGCGCTTTGGTTTATGGTTGCGGCATGCGGCGTTGGAACGTGGTACCTTCGGAATTTTACCGAGCGCGTACAAGCGACACGGACGATGGCGTTGGTCGGAACGGCGTCGATGCTCACCTTGCTTGTGTGGACATGGATGGAATTCTAGGAGGAATCGTTGTGGAGGAAATCGCTGGTATTGACCATCATCCCCTTGTTGACCAGTATCCGTGCCGCACGCCAGTGTGGTGGGCACGAACGGGCGAAGTCCGCAAAGACCCGGGCCTTCGTGGTGTCAGTGGTCGTCGTGTGGTGTTGAGAATACCGAAGCAATTTGGTCGAATCGAAGGGAAAATCGCCGCCTTTCTCAGAGCACCAACCGAACTCAAGCGACCGCTTGATGACATGAACAGCCTGCTTTGGGAGTTGGCAGACGGGAGTCGAACATTTGGTGAACTCTGCAAGGTGATGAACGACGTGTTCAGAGAAGACATCGCCCCTGTCATGCAGCGCACCGCGGCCGCGATTCAACAACTGAAAAACAACAACTTGATGCTGGTGCTTGAAGAACCGCTGAATGCTCGTTGGTTCATCGGCCCGGGCAAAACACCCGAACACCAAACGCTCGAAGATTTGCCCGACGACCGCATCTATGACTGGTCCATGTTGGAGGGTGAGGCTCCCTGACTGGATGGGGGCGGTTGCTCGTCGAGTGGAGCCCAGACGAGTCGTACGCCCAATCCATCACTTCTTTTCTTCCGGTCGGCAAAGGACCGAGCACTGGACCGTGTTGAGTCACTCTCGGTGAACCATGCGCCACCGCGAACAACGTGCTTCTCACCGTCTTGGCGATGCAGTGGCGTCTGATGCCGAGCGTCGCCGTAGGTTCTCTCGTAGTGGTCAGCACACCATTCTTGGACAAGACCGTGCATGTCGAAAAAACCCCACGGATTTGCTTTTTTCAATCCCACCTCTCGTGTGGTTCCTCCGGAATTGCCTGCGTGCCATCCATATTCATCCAGATCAATATCTTTGTCTCCAAAGAACCACCGGCCTCGTGTACCGGCCCTGGCAGCATACTCCCATTCAGCCTCCGAAGGAAGACGCCATTCGCCTACCAAGCCCAGATACATGACATCTGCATCTCGCCGGTTGAGCCGAGTGAGAAAGACCTCGATATCGTCCATGTTGATTTGCTCAACCGGGCGGAGACCAGCACTCCAACCCTCTTGGAATTTTGAGGGATTCTCACCCATGACGTCCGTCCAAAACGCCTGTGTGACGTGGCGTTCACCGAGGAAGAACGGCTGTGTAATGTCCACAGGACATGCTGGCTGTTCGTTCGGATTTCCTGTTTTGTGTTCGTCACCCAACACAAAGTGGCCTGGAGATACGAGTCGGTATGTCGACCCGTATGCATCGGCAAACGAGGGGGTTTCTGAGCCAGCATCCATGGTCATGCACTCAATTTTGACGACGCAGAGAGGACGGCTTTCACCAACTTCTCAAGACGTTCTTGCAACGATGCTTCCACAAGTTGCCCGTTCTCGTCAAAGGCTTCCTTTACGTGTCCGACGGCGAGTTGTTCCGGAACAGGCCATCCGTGCAGCCACCGAAGCGCAATCCGCATGTGATTGAGCGTGTTTGCATTGGTCACACCACCAAGGGTGGACATGAGACCGAAGACTTTGCCGCCAACATGTTTGTCGTACATCCAATCCATGGTGTTCTTCATCACGCCGGACATGGTTCCGTGGTACTCGGGAGAGGCGAGAAAGAAGGCGTCCGATTCTTCAAGAAGTGCCTGGAACGCCTTCACATTGGGGTGCGACCAACATCCCTCTTCACCGACCAACGGAAGTGGTTGTTCGGCAAGATCCCAGAACACAACATCTGCACCGTTTTTCGAGGCGATGTCCAAGGCTGCATTGACGAGCATGCCTGACTTCGATGATGAACGGTATTCGCCGGCAAGGCCCATAATCTTGAGTGGAGCATCTCCCATGCACTCCCCACCATGCACCGGCCCTTGAATGTAGGGATTCGTCCGATAGACACAGAGAAGCAATGCTTATTCATGCACCGTGTTTGGTAACAATCCGGTGACGATATGCCAAGCGGCGATGACGAATCCAGCGACGCGCCGCAAGAAGCATCGGACGGACTCGATGATGTTGCCTTAGCCTCCGTCAACGATGCGCTCGATGCGGTTGAAAACGAAGAAACTGAAGTATCCGACACCCCGACCACACCACCTCCACAACCACCCCGAAATATCATTCCAGAACTGGATGATGTTGAGGACCCACAAGAGATGATTGATGTCCTCTTGACCGTGGGAGAAGAGCGTAGTCGTCGAAACGATGTCAAAGGTGCACTTGCGGCCTTCAACAAAGCCATTGCTTTGGACCCGTCTTGCGATATGGCTTGGTTCAATCGCGGCGTACTGCTGGAAGCCCAACAGGACGCACGTGGCGCCCGGCAATCCTTCCAGATCTGCTTGGATTTGAATGAAAACCATGCACCAGCTACGGCCAATCTTGCCATCCTGCTCGAGCGGATTGGCGACCTTGAGGGCGCCTACACCACTGCAGAGAAGGCATTGGGCTTCTTCCCCGGACATCCAGCCCTGATTCAACTCAGAGAACGGTGCAAAGACAGTGGGCTTTCGGTCGCCATGGAATCGATGCAGCCATCGCTTGAAGTCACCCAAGACGTGGACATGAAAGTGGTGGAGGAAATCGCCGAAGAAGCCGGTATCGAAGACCCAGCCATGCTGCTTCAAGAAGCCGTTCATCACGACCACGATGAAGATGCAACCCTTAGCGTTGAAGAATTGCAGAGCGCTGCTGAAGTGGTCGTGGCTCAGCAAGTGGTGTTGGATGAGGTCGCACCTGAACCGGAAACGGTGGTCGTTGACGAACCGAAACCCGAACCGAGCATTGACCTTGACCGTCTCGTCGAGGAAGCAACGGCGCTCATCAAAGAAGGGAACCCAAAAGATGCCCTTGCCATGCTAAAACCGCACCTCAAAACCATCGGAGCCCAGCACGCTGGTGCATGGCGAATTGCCGGCGGTGCCATGGCCCGATTGGACTTGGACAACCACGCCATCGCAGCGATGACGCACGCCCAAAATCTTGAGCCATCGCATGCTCCTGGCTGGTTTAACCTTGGTTCGGTTCAGCAACGAAGCGGCATGACAAATGAAGCGATCAACAGTTATCAACGGGCGATTGAAGCCGATGATGGCTACGAAAAAGCGGCTGAAAAATGGGCAGAACTTGCCAAATCTGAAGGCATGATGGAATCGTTCATGGAGGCAGCACGAGCCCTCATCGCGATGAGCAGCACCCATCCGATAAAGGGCGAATTCACCTCCATGCTCATCCAACTCGCGCAAGGTGAGACCGCCGTCATGGACAACGTTGCTGGCCTCCCACCGACCCTCCCTGCCGGACCGGAAATGGCCAAAGAAGCATTGTCCTTGATGGACGATGGTCCTTCTCCTCAACGCGCCACGGCGCTCTCGTTGAGTCAACAACACAGCGATGCTGTCCTGATGTGGAAAACCCTGATTCAACAGGAGCCATCGGACCCGTCGCACTGGACCGGCTTGGCTCGCTCCCTCGAACAGGCAGGAGATTATGACACCGCACAGAAATGTCATGCGAAGGCTGCGAGTATGGGAGCGGCTACGCCGTCATCTGTAGCACCAACACCCGCTTCACAGATGGTGGAAGAACCCGTCCATGAAACGGTCGCTCAGGCAGATGTTCTTCTCACACCGCAACCTGCGGTCAGCGAACCAGTGCCCACACTGCAGGCGCAAGAAACGCAAGCAGCAACCATGGATGCGGCCATGCTGTTGACCCCTGTCGAACCAAAACCAAAGGCCGTTGAATCCACGCCACAGCCACAAGTTGACTTGGCGAAAGCTGCCCTGGATGCAGTTCAAACCGTTGCTGTCAACACCCCGCAATCCACCACCAGCAATGCCATCTCAAACCAAGATGTCGCTTGGTTCAACCAAGGTGTGCAATTGATTGAGGACAAAAAATACAGAGAGGCACTGTCGTGTTTTGACCGAGCACTCCCTGCATTTGCCGGTGATGATGCTATGATCATTCGTATCCTGAACAACAGAGGGAACGCCTATTATTTTCTCGAAGACTATCCCAAGTGCGTAGAATCCTACCATCAAGCGATGTTGATTCGTCCGACAGAAGTTCGCGGGGAAACGTTGTACAACATGGGGACAGCTTACGCCGAAATGGAGCGATACAACGATGCTATCAAATGCTTCCAACAGGCGATGCCGAGAGGATTAAATGACGAAGCCAAGCGCCGTGCAAAGGACCAAATTCGCCGGTGCAACATCCTCCAAAAAGCGTTGGACAAGAAACGTAAGAAGCGATGACGGCCACCCAAACGCGGTCAAGTTCAAAAACGGTGGAGGATTGGGGGTACCATGGACTGCGGTACCTGCGAATCTGCAACACCCCTTGAGGTGCACCGACCCGAAGAGGTTGACGTGAACCTCACGCTCACGGACAAGGCAACATCCATGCTTGAGGATGCTTTTGGCGATGACCGAAGTCATGCGCTCTTGGTCGGGGTACTGAGCGGTGGTTGCTCGGGATACATGTACGACCTGCAAATCGTGGAATCAACCGAAACCCCATGTCAGGAACTCAACATCAACGGTTTCCGAGTACTGGTCCCTTCAGCCTCGAGCCATCTTCTCGACGGCATTGAAATTGACTACGTTGACCGCCTCATGGGTGGCGGCTTCAAAATCAACAACCCAAACGCAAGTTCCTCGTGCGGATGCGGCGAATCGTTCTCTTGAGGTCGCTTTATGGGGCTGGTGCGCCACGAGGCCTCCGTTCTCTTGTTGCAAGGTGAACAACTCCTTCCGTTCCTCGACGGACTATCCACCAATCATGTCAACGGCCCCTGTACTACCGTATTTACAACGAGAGCCGCAAAGATCATCGATGTCTGTGATGTCATACCTGTTGGCGAACGAATCGCTCTGGTCGGACATGAGGAAAACAAATCCGACCTCATCGCTCACCTCACCGAGCGCATCCTTGGCCAATCCATCACGATCAGCGATATCAGCGAACTCAACGACGTTTTTATCGGGCTTGGTGATGAAATTCAACCGCCCGACGCAACGATCCATCCCTCCTTTTTCGGCACCATGTACGTCGTACCGGTGAAACACAACATCGAGCCCACGGTGGACAAGGCAGTGTGGGATGAGTACCGTATTGACCGTTCCATTCCGTATTACGGCCACGAAATCACAGCCAAATGGCACCCACTTGCGTGTGGACTTGATGAACTGGTCCATCCGCAGAAAGGCTGCTATATCGGTCAGGAAGTCCTCACACGAATGCGAAGCCGAGGAAAGCAAGGGCACAAACTCGTCGTTCAGGATAATCCTGTCGAAGACGCCACCACCCGAGGCAAAGACCGAAGCCTTTGCATCGTCAGGGCTCAGTAGCCGAGGACATCCTTGAGTTGACCTTTGTAGAATTCACCGGAGCCCTGCAGCGATTGAAGTTCATCATCGGTCAACTCCAATTCAAAGATTTGTTCGACACCGTTCGCACCTATGATGCACGGAACACCGATGTAGACATCGCTGAGTCCGTACTGTCCCGTGAGAAGACAGGAGGCGGGTATGAGGCGACGGCGGTCGTTTAACACCGATTCCGCCATGATGGCAGCCGCCGAACCGGGTGCGTAGAACGCTGAACCTCGCTCAAGGAGCTTGACGATTTCTCCACCACCGCTCGCCGTTCTGGCACTGATGGCATCAATTCGGTCTTGGTCCATCAACTGCGTAATTGGAATCCCACCAACGGTGGTGTACCTTGGCAGCGGCACCATGGTATCGCCGTGCCCACCCAAGACCATAGGAGAAACATCCTCCTCTGCACAATTCAACTCCAACGCAATGAAGTGAGCCATTCGTGCACTGTCGAGAACACCTGCTTGTCCGATGACGCGTTCAGGCGGAAAACCCGTTACTTGCTGCATGTGGTACGTCATCAAGTCAAGCGGGTTGGTGACCACGATGACCACGGCATCGGGTGCGTGGTCCTTGATACCTGTTCCAACCTGAGAGACAATATCGGCATTTTTGCCGATCAGGTCTTCTCGGGTCATACCCGGTTGGCGAGGGAAACCCGATGTGACAACAACAACTTCTGCTCCCGCAATGTCTTGGTAATCCGACGTCCCCGTGATGGTACCGTTGTAGTTCAAGACATTGGCGTTCTGGGACATGTCAAGGGCCTTACCTTTCGCGAAACCCTCATAGATGTCGAGGAGAAAAATATCAGCGATTTTCATTTGTGCGAGGACAAAAGCACACGTTGCTCCAACATTCCCTGCTCCAATTACCGCAATTTTTCGACGACCGCTTGCCATGGTGTTCACCTTTCATTCTGAACCTGATGCGGCCAGTCCATAAGTCCGATGGTGAGGTCCTTTCTACTCATTGCGGTCAAAAACCGGACAGAAGCCCGCAATGGTTCGGGGCGTGGAGTCTAAAAACCTCCTTCAAGTGGGCAAATTGCACCTACCCTTTCGGTGGTGCATTCGGCAGGTGAACGCATGAAATTAGGTGTCCCAAAAGAGCCAGAAGGTGAGACGAGGGTTGGCATCGTGCCGTCCAGCATGAAGAAACTCGCAAAAGCTGGATTTGAAGTCCACATCGAAGCCGGTGCAGGCCTCGCCGCGAATTATCACGACGCAGCGTATGAGGAAGCCGGCGCAACCATCGTATCCAGAGAAGAAGCGCTTGCATGTGAGAACATTGTTTGCATTCGATTCCCGGGGGTTGAGGGCATTGCGGAAGGCACCAACTTGGCTTGTGTCTCTGACCCGTTTCGACATCCCGATTACGTGAAAGCCTGCATGGATGCGAACATCACCTTGCTTTCAATGGACATGATTCCCCGCCGACTCTCACGCGCACAGTCGATGGACGTCAACTCCAGCCAAGACAACCTTGCAGGCTACAAAGCCGTCCTGCTCGGTGCGGCTCATGTACCCAAAGGCATACCGATGATGACGACATCTGCCGGTACAATTCGTCCAGCAAAAGTTGTGATCATGGGCAGCGGTGTTGCGGGTCTGCAAGCGATTGCGACGGCCAAACGCCTCGGAGCCATCGTATTCGCTTCTGACGTGCGAAAATCAGCTGCAGAACAAATCGAATCCGTTGGCGGTCGCTTCATCGAGGTGGACGGCATGGACGATTTCGAAGACGAATCGGGATATGCCAAACCGCTCACGCCTGAATTTATCCAAAAAGTAAACGATACGGTGTGCGGTGTGGCCGCCGATGCCGACATCATCGTGACCACCGCCCGTATTTTCGGACGACCCGCACCCATCACGGTGCCTTCGTCTGCGGTAGCCAATTTCAAATCCGGAGCCGTTGTTGTTGACATGAACGCTGACGTCGGAGGAAACTGTGAAGATACGGTTCAAGGAGAAATCACCACGACCGAAAACGGCGTGATCATCGTGGGAACATCCAACCTTCCAGGCACACTTGCCAACACGGCTTCGATGCTGTACTCCAACAACCTGACGACGTTCTTCACCTCGCTGGTGGACAAAGAGACCAAGGCGGTCATCATCTCCGACGATGACGATATCCTGGTCGGTGCCCCCGAAGGCTCTGATTTCTACGTCAACGGCATGGGCGGCGTGCTCATATGCAAAGACGGCGCCATTCATCCAAAACAAACCCGACTCGCAGGGGTGGTCGAATGATTACGGAAACATCACTTATTGCAAACTTGACGCTCTTTATGTTGGCTATTTTCCTCGGGTTTGAACTCATTACCAAGGTCCCAGCAACACTGCACACGCCGCTGATGAGCGGTGCAAATGCGATTTCAGGCATCAGTGTCGTAGGTGCCCTCCTTGGTGCAAATGTTGCCTACGCTGGTGGTGAAACACTGGTTTCAGGATTGTTGGCGTTCGTCGCTCTGGTGTTGGCCATGATCAACGTCGTTGGTGGTTTTGCCGTCACCAATCGCATGCTCAACATGATTGCAGGCAAGAACAGGAGGGCTTGAGATGGAAGCGTGGATTCCGCTCGGATATTTGCTCTCGGCCGCTCTCTTTATTTTCGGGTTGAAGAAACTCGGACATCCAAGGACCGCTCCTCGTGGAAACCAATACGGTGCCATGGGTATGCTGGTTGCCGTCATCACAACCGTGGTTGACATGCAGCTCTCCTCAGGGGGACTCAACCTTGAGTTGATCGTGGCGGGCCTCATCGTTGGTTCCATCATCGGCATCATCATGGCTGTAAAGGTCGAAATGACGGGAATGCCGGAACTTGTCGCACTCTTCAACGGATTTGGCGGAGCAGCATCAGCCCTTGTGGCCCTTTCGGAGACATGGAAGTACATCGAAGGCTCCGCTACGGTGCCTACGGGACTGACCTTGCAGGTGATCATGCTCGCCGCCGGTCTTTCTGCACTGGTCGGCTGGATGACGCTCACCGGGTCCATTCTCGCCATGTTCAAACTGAAGGGCGGTGTGGAGATTTTCGGAAAGTGGTTCAGCACGCCCACATGGGGCCCTACGTGGCTCAACCCCGTGAAGGTGCTGTTGACCATCAGCGTTCTAGGGCTCATCGTGGTGTCGATCAACGAGCCCACCAACACCGGCTACTTGTGGGCCATCATTGGCATATCCTGCTTGCTGGGTATTGTGCTGGTCCTGCCAATCGGAGGTGCAGACATGCCTGTGGTTGTTTCCTTGCTCAATTCGCTTTCAGGGATCGCAGCTGCATTCACCGGCTTCATCATCAGCAATCCTGTCCTTATTGTGGCCGGTTCGCTTGTTGGTGCCTCGGGTCTCATCCTTACCTTCATCATGTGCAAAGCGATGAACCGAACCCTCCCCGATGTGTTGTTCAAGTCCTTCGGTGGCTCCACCAAGGAAACCGTCACACGCACCAAGGTCGGGTCGGATCCAGACGAGGTCGCCATGATGGTGGATGGGGCTCAAAAGGTCATCATCGTCCCTGGATACGGCATGGCCGTCTCCCAGTGTCAACACCAAGTCAAGGAATTTGGAGACCTGCTCGAAGAAAAATTCGGCACGGAAGTCAAGTATGCCATCCACCCGGTCGCAGGACGGATGCCCGGACACATGAACGTGCTTCTCGCTGAAGCCAATGTGCCTTATGAGCAACTCATCGAGATGGACGAAATCAATCCAGAATTCCCAGAGTGCGATGTCGCCGTCGTCATCGGTGCAAACGACACCTGCAATCCTGCCGCTCGTTCTGGTGAGGGGCCGCTTGCCGGCATGCCCATCATTGACGCCGACCAAGCCCGAACGGTCGTCATCATCAAGCGCTCCCTCTCCGTAGGGTACGCTGGAGTGGACAACGACCTCTTCTACGAGGACAAGACCATGATGCTGTTCGGAGACGGTAAGGCCATGATGACCGGCTTGAACAACGCCATCAAGGAAATTTGAACCAGGCCTTGATTCCGCAATTTGAAGCAACATTCAAAGAGCGGGGGCTGGTGGAAAAAGACAGGTGAGTTCATGCGACGCAACTTCCGTAACTTTTCGTTGATGGTTGTTCTCTCTTTGATGCTGGTCGCTCCCGTCCTTGGGAACCCCAACGGTCCACCTTGGGACAACGGTGGAAACCTGGTCATCGAAACAGGATGTACCTGCCACGGCGGTGGTGCGCCATCAACCGAAGTTGTGGTTTCGGTATCCGGCGTTCCTCGTGCTTACAACCTTAGCGAGACATATGAATTCGTGATCAGTCTGCAACACGCATCAAACGACGGCGGTGGATTCCTGTTCTGGGACGGGGACATCGGCACGCTCATTGCCGGTGAAGGGAGTCAGACCGTTCCCGACAAGCCAGGAGCGCTTTCACAATCGGAACCCGGCAACGACTGGGTCGTTCAGTGGACGGCCCCCGATGAGGATGCTGGACCGGCAAACTTCCAACTCGTTGGCAACGCCGTGAACGGCAACGGCAATTTCGACGAGGGCGACAAATGGAACATCCTCACCTTCACCGTGAGCGCACCCGGCGCAACAGAAATCGCTACGGATGAGGATGTATCACTGCGAACCATCAGCGTTGGCGATTATGAGTCCCTCTTCGTAGCAGAAGAAGACCCCGAAGCGATTGAAGCCGAGCGTCAAGAAGGAATTGCAGACGATTTCTTCACCAACGGGAACCTCTACTACTGGACAACGTTGTCGCTCATCATCGTCGCAGCCGTCATCCAGGGAGAATTCTACGAACGACGGTTTGGTGGTGGCCCCACCCACCTCGACAAGAGCCTCGCCGTTCCTCAAGGCCTACGCCGTGGTGTCCTCGCCGCAGGTTTGGCGGTTCTCTTTGCCTACATGGTTGACAGCGGCCAACCATGGGGATACGCCTTGGTCACCGGTATGCTCACGCTCTGGGCAATATACGGCGTTTACCGAACCATCGTCCAAGCACGTGCTCCAAAGCAATACACTGACCTCGTGTGAGTGAAGCGGCATGTCGGTTCTGCTTGAGCACGACAGCACACGAACGCTCCAGTCGCATCTTGACGAACTCACGTGGCGCACGACCCTCATCTTTGCTACGGTCGCCGTCTTCACACTGGTCTGGTCAATGTACGTTGATGAAGTACTGAACACTCTTCTCACAACGCTCCAACCTTGTGTTGGTGATTGCTTGAATGTCTACGACCCTGCTCAGTGGAGTGCTGTTCGATGGCTTACGTGCGTGATCCTCGGCGTGTTTTCGGCACTTCCGTTGGTGCTTGTTCAACTCCTGAAATTTTCAAAGCCCGGCATGCTGCCATCAGAGTATACCGCATTCAAAAGGTGGCTCACCATCACGACCTTTGTGCTTGGCGGTGGGACCTTCTTGCTCATCGCCGATGGGCTACCGATGCTGTATGAATTCGGGTTCCAGCAACATCGAGCGGCAGGATTGTCCGCCCAGTACAGCGCTGTAGACATGTTGTTGGTGGCAGCCTTCTGCATTTGGGGTTTTTTTGTCTTCATTGCCACATGGAACGCCATCGCGTTGCTCGGTTTTTTCAACATCCTCAATGCCGACACCGCCGATTACTGGCGGTTAAGGATTTATGGCCTTGGAAGCCTCCTTCTTGTCTTGAGCATTCCCGAACATGCAGCCTCCCTGCTGTTGCCACTTTTGGCCACGTATTGGACCACGAGTGAACTCATCGGACAGCGCTGGTACCTGCGAGAGGTCGCTGTTTTCGGCTCGCCATCGGTTCGTCTGGACGGCGAAGGACGCCGCAGAAAAGTTGCGATGGTCGATTGCTCTTGTGAAGGCGCCAATACACATCATGGACACGCCCTCGTGCCGGGATGTTCAACCGTCGATGTGAGGAGTTTGTGCACGGATGGTGAAAGTCGGACAAGACTCATTGAACATGCACTGCAGTCTGCCATCACGGACGTCGTCATCACCGGGTGCGACACCAAGGCCTGCCCATCGCAATTTCTTGGGAACATGAAGAACCTCAACATTACCGTCCACGGATTGAACCTCATGAGCCTCCAAAATATACGGGTCGATTCCCCTCATCCTGACCTTGATGTCCATGCGGCTTTTCTCACCCTCCCAACCCTTTTTCCGCAACATCTACACGAGAACATGTTAAGGAATCTGATCGAGAAGAAGGCGTGGCTGCACCGAACACTCCCTGTGGTCAAGCATGAGACACCACCGACATGGAGTACCAATCATTCTACGGAAGGGCTCGTGCTCCCCCCCGTACAAACGACGGCCCTGTGAACAACATCCGTGTTGCCCAACACAAGCGGCCAAGGTTCAAACGGTGAAACAACGAGAACACGGTATGAGGCGGACGGTTGCGGGGCTCATCGCACTGGTCTTCTTGGCCTCCGCAGCCTGGACATTCATGAACGAAGCGACCGTAGAATCTTGGTTGAGGGGGCAACTTGTCACCGAACAAGAGGACAGCATCTCCCTCGTGCCGCTTCAAGACAACGAGCAGTGGCTCATCGTTGTGGTTGACTTCGAATCTGCTCCTGCCGGAAACGGGTGGGGGGTCGATGAAGCCGAGAACCTGCTGAACCAAGCGATTGTTCCCTATGTTGAGCAACTGTCAGGAAACACTTCGTCGCTCCAGGTCACCGTTCATCCAACGGTGGTAAGGGCCAGTAGCGCCATGGAGGATTACGGGCGAGATGCCGCTGGAAAAGACACGGATGCAGACGGTCGTTTTCTACCAGCACAGCTCGCAGAGGAGGCCGTTGCTGCAGTGCGAAGTGAAGTAAACTGGAGCATGTTTGACCTCAACAATGACCAACATGTTGACCGTTTCCTCGTTCTCCACAGTACGAAAGGACAGGAGGAGAATCCCGGCATTGTGAATCGTATATGGAGCCATTTCACACAGTTTGAACGTCCGCTCGATTTACCGGATGGACTGGTGATTGAACACTATACGATGGCGAGTTTGCAAACCGGTTCCAGCGGCGTCGGAACCATGATCCACGAAATGCTGCATCAGATGGGTGCCGTTGACCTTTATCCAGTTCACGACGAGGTCAGTTCGCAACCATGGAAGGGTCCCGGGGATTGGGACATCATGGCCAGCGGAAATTGGAACGGCGGCGGACGCTGGCCTGCCATGCCTACAGGCGCCAATACAGAACTGGTGCGGGCCGAACGGATTGAAACCCTGGAATTGGTATGGCCAGCTACGGCAAGCGCTCCTTGTATCGGTCCATCGATTCAACTCGATGGCGTTACACAAGGCGGAACCATCCTGAAAATTCCCCTCACTGACGAAGAATCGGTGTTCATTGAACATCGGGCCGACTCGGGCTATGACAGTCGGCTGCCCGGTCATGGGCTTCTTGTGACGTATCAAGACCTCAGCGTTGGTGATTTTGAACGTAATGAAGTCAACACGAACCCAAATCAACCCTGGTTGAAGGTCATTGAAGCGGACATGAGAGACGACCTCGTGCGCGGTTCGAATCAAGGCGAGCAAAGTGACCTCTTCCTCAACGGTACCACGTTTGGCGCACAAGGCGTGGAGATCCGTACACACGATGGTTTCCTCGTTCCGTGGGTCGCATCGGTATCGGGAGATGAAAATCTCACCGTCTCCTTCACCGCTACGGAATGCACGCCATCCTTTGACGTGGACCTGCCCGACCATGGAGCCACGTTGCTCTTCGACCAAAGTTTGAACGTGACGCTTCGTGGAAAGGTTGACAATTGCTCAAGTTCACTTCTCTCATCGGATGGACGGGGTGTCTTTCTCGTGAGCGATGCATCTGGACATCGGCTGGAGTTCTCTCGAGAAGGCGTGGCCAACTCCTTCGTCACCGTTAAAGGCTCCATTTCGTGTGATGGTCGTACCGTTGACCTCCTTTATGACATTCATATCATGCAGCGAATACCCGAACCCACATCCTTTGAGGCCCAGGTTCACCCTTCCACCCCAACACGTCTTGAGATTCCGATTTCCTCTGTTGGATCCGGTGAACAACGCTTGTCTGTTTTGACTGACGGGCCGCTTTCAAGAGTAGCTTCCGGAGATGAGTTCATCGTGTTGGCCGATGATTCGGCCTACATACTCGACATTGAACCAAACGGTTTGCTCACCGAGAACATGTTGGTCTATGGCAGTCTGAAGTTGATGACAGAGGAGGGCATGGTCTGGACCATTGATGTGGCCTTGGAAGCAACCAGCACGGACGAAACATGGTTGACACCCTGGACTGAACCCGGCAGAATCGTTGGATTGATGCTGACCATCGTAGGCTTGTCAGCGTTTATGTCCGTCTTCACCCGTACGACTTCCGCAGCAAAAAAGGCAGGGGAACATTCGACCTCTCCAGCTCCGCAAATGGAGGCAAAGCCGGTGGAAACAGATGCTTGGGGGCGACCCATTGATGCATCTTCGTTATCCGTAACGCCGGATGTTGATGAAGGAATGTGAGGCCTGATTTTCAAGGGCACAAATCCACTGCTTGTTCACGCCTTCAGCTAACCGAATCGCTAAGCAGACCTCTTCCCAGTTCTGCGGTGCTTCACTCAAGGGTTGAACCAACCAAGGGGCGTGAGCCACGTCAATGCCATCTTCATAGGCCCGCCAACGACAGCCGTACTTGAAACCTGGACGGAGCAGAAGACCAAGGGCGACCAACTCCTGGTAGAGAGCGTCATCAGGCATTGTACTGTCCATGAGCACCCGGTACTCTTCGCCACGCAGATAGCGACCGGAAAAATGGGGCAAGCCGATAGCAGGTAGCGGCCAAGAACCATCGTGTGAAACAAAATATCCACCCTCAACGGACGTTGCTTGCCGACACGAATCGGTCAATTGAGAAAGGGCGTGTTCGTCCAAATCCTCCCGAACGTGATGCGAGCCAGACGGCTCTACCATGGAAAGATGGTAAATCGTCGTGTCAAATTCCTCATCAATCACACAGAGTTCAGCAACATGGCCAGAGGCTTGAACGTCCAATACCCACGTACGGAGTTCATTCCAATCCAGCTGGTCGTGCGTGCGTTGCAGTCGAACCTGACTGTACCCTTCGTGTGACATCCAACGCTCGTGCCGCTCCCAGCGAATGGCCCACGTGCTCTTGGGAAGCGACGGAAACCGATGTTGCAAATGAACGACGGGCACCACGCGTTCACCGCCGTTTCGCAAAACATCCAGTGCAATGATACGTTTGGCAATTTGGTCATCTTCCATCAGTTGACCATGAAACCACGCCGACCCTCCTGGGAGTGGTACGTGGCGATACCAGTGGCAAAACATGACCTCCTCGGGGCTGAGAAGAATACCGCCTTTGGTTTGCTGCCCGAGTGCACTTTTCTCGTGTAAGCGATGCGAAAGTGGCTCACTGATAAACCAAAATCCATCCTTCTCTGTGGGAGAGTCGAGAGGTATTCCCGGAGGGGTGTTGGACGTTCGAGGCTCACCAATCGGACGCGTCGTGCGTGCTCGAGGCGTGTAGTTACGCTCTCGACCTGCCATGGTTTCCCCACGGCTCCTGCGCTTTTGATTCCGTCGCACGAAACCGATTGTCCTATGTGCTACCTTCTCAGCCCCAGCATCATGGTGGATGGGTTTCTCGGTACACTCACCACCGAGGAGCGTACGCTTCTCCACCTCATCAACCAACAATTGCCTAGCGGCGGGTGGGAAGCCCCCGCCATTTTGACGCAAGCCGGGATATCGGCTGCAGTCCACGTTCAACGCAAACACATTCCTCGTACACTGAAGCGAATGGAAAGAAACGGTCTGCTCGATGTGGCCCAACGGCACATACCCGGTGGAAAGCAACGAAAACGAGTCTACACGCTCACAGCCATCGGTCGTGAGCGAGCAGAATCCCTCAAGGACGGGATTCTAGCAAAGCAGGTTCAGCATATCGACACGACGGTCAAATTGCAATCGCTGTGGACATCTCCCCAACCGATTCTTGAGCTGTTGTCGCATGTTGATGAGGGCATGAACTTCCATTCATCCGCCCTGGTCTCTCCGGTGTCAAATCCGGAAGGCGTAGCGTCCCTCGATGCACAGTACGGCGAGCAGCTGGTTCAGAGAATGTTTGCGAGGGCATGGGAGGATGGGAAGATCACAAGAGATGAACAGTCCCTGCTCAACGAGGTCGTTGAATTCCTCGGCATGCACCCGGAACGTGTGCGCCGTTTGTCCACAGAAGCGCGAAAGGCGCTCAAAATACCCCCGCCAGAGGAGGTGTATTACGATATGATCCTCCAAGCCCTGGATGATGGTGAGATCGTCCAAGAGGAAATTGACCTGCTCAACACTTTTCGGGTTCATTTCGGCATTGACCAGTTTACCCATAACACCCTCCTTGAGCGGGCACGCAACACCCCGGTAGTTTCCGAACAATACCACACCTACGCTGCCGCTGTTCGCACAGCCATGCAAGACCGAGTCATTACGGCAGATGAACACGCCATCTTGCGAACACTGCGTGGAACGTTGGGAATTTCCGAAGCAGAGCACGAACGAATCATGGAAGATTTGAGAGACGAACACCAGAGGTGAAGCACATGGGAATGACCGATGAAGAAGCAACATTGCACGACACACTCTCTGATTTGAAACGACACCTCCGCTCCGAGGATACGGCGAAAATTGTCTTGATCGGCGATGTCATGATGGATTGCTACATTCACGGCTACGCGAACAACCTGAATTCCCGTGCTCCTGTCCCGGTGCTTCGTGAGACATCACGGGAGGAAGATGTCGGAGCAGCAGCGCACGTTGCCAGAGGGTTGAGGTCTATGGGGTTAGAAAGCCACCTCTTCGGCGTGGTTGGCGACGATGGAGCGGGGTTAAGCATCATTGAATCGCTTGAAAACGAGGGCGTCACCACCCACGGCATCGCCATCGTTGAAGAGCGCACAACCACGGTCAAAACCCGCATGCTCGCATCACGTGAAAGCCTCATTCGCGATGAACAACTCTTGCTTCGGTGGGACATCGAAGAGGACGACCCCGTCCCCTTGGAAGCCTCCGAAGCCTTGTATGAACAAGCGATCGATGATTTGGAGGGCGCCTCCGCCCTCATCGCATCAGATTACGGTCAGGGCGTCATCACCGACAAAGGAGCTGCAGTATTGTTCGCTGCCGCAAGAGAGCAGGGAATACCGGTCATCGCCGACCCAAAATTAACCGGCCTCCACCGCACGGAAGGCGTGGACTGGATTTTATTCCAATCACAAGGCCTCGAGTTGATGAGGCGAAGAGTAGGAGCAAGCACCGGCGCAGAGGCTGCAGAGAAATTGATTGCCCAATACAAGTGGAATCATCTTGTGGTGCTGTCAGGTGAAGCAGGCGTCACCATCTATTCCGCTGAAGAAGAAACCGTTCATGCACCGTGTGGTTTGGTCGACCTGCGCCAGATGATCGGTTTGATTGACGCCGCCGCCGTAGCCATCGCCTTTTCTTTATCTCGAAACTTGGATGTCCATTCCACGGCTCTGCTTGCCAATGCAGCCTGCGAATGCATCCTCGCAGCAGAGCGAACAGATGCCTTTGTCTTGAGCCGAGATGATTTGGTTCATCGCGTCGGTGAGCATGTATGGAATCTCCAAGTCTCCAAACGATAAGGTGAATCCATGAGTGCATGGTTATGGCCGACCACCGCCGATATCGGCATGCGTGTGTACGCCAAAGACCTTGCAAGTTTGTTAAGCGAAGCGGCTCACGGTGTGCAAACCTACCTTATGAGCGAGAACGCCGCCAAAAGTATCAATCGACATGTGCGCCACTCAGGAGAATGGCGTGTCCGTTCGCAACACCATCCAACAGACCCGCATTTTCTCTACTTGGCATGGTTGGATGAGATTCTGTATCGCGCAGAAGTGCATGCGGAGTGGTATGTTGACGGTCTTGTAAGGATTGAACACGATGATCACGGCCTCCTTGCTGTGGCCCATGTCTCATGGGTTGAAGCCAACCATATTGAACGGGAAATAGAAATCAAAGCCGTGACAACCCACAACCTTGTTGTAGCTGAAGTCAGCGGTGGCGAACAGGTTGTCAGTCGCTGGGAAGATGTTCCTGATTTCGAAGGCCCGGGCTGGTACGCTGATGTTGTCTTCGACATTTGAGGTGGGAGTGCCAAGGGTGGACGTGCGCTTCGCAAGGCCAAATCCGCAAGCTTCCTCCATCCCGAATCCCCACAGCACCCATGGCCCCAGGTAGGGCTGCTCCGTTCCCGGCCTGACCTAGTCCCCCGGTTATTCACTCACCGTTTCCTTCCGGAGACGGTTCATGACACCCGAGTCATGTGGGGGCGAGACATCAACGTCCGCCTACGGGAACCCCACGGCCGCTTTCGCCGCCCCAAGGCGTTCGGTCCACCATAACGACGATTTGTGATACAGGGTACGCCGAGCTCCCCACCTATCCCATCCACGGGCCGGTGCTCAGCCTATATGAAGCCAACGCAGCGTCATTCGCCCTCGTCTTCCGCCGCTTCTTCGTATTTTGAGGGGCATGATGTCTTGATGACATTGGCATCAAAGACGTACGATCCGTCTTCGTACCGCAAGACGCCTTCAGCGTAGACGGTTCTGTTATCATCCAGACCGTTGGATACCATGGCATCGGTAAATCGAACCGTCAACGTGGACGTTGCTCCCTCCAAAACAAAGGTCATGGTGGAATTGTCGATGGTTCCATCCATCACCTCACCTCGAACCGCTACGTCTTGGTCGAGGTGTTCGGAAGGTGAGCGCATCAACTCATCCACTGTTTGTGTCGGGGCCGGAGACTGCAGCAGTACGGTTGCGAGTAAACCAACGGTCAGCAGAGCACCAATGGCAAGAATCCGAGTACGCCTTGCCCACACGATGTTCCCAACCGTTGAACCCTTACAAATCCTCTTTTGTTCGTACTGAGGACCCGACCACATCGGCTACAGTCTCGTGGGTCGACGCTTCAAGCCGCTTGTGAAGTCCATGAACGACGCTTTTGGTCAAGGCTGGGCCCTCAAACACAAACCCGCTATAGGCTTGGAGAAGGGTGGCCCCAGCCTCTAATTTTTCCCAGGCATCATCTGCAGAAGCAATACCACCAACGCCGATGATGGGCCATTCCGGTCCTGTGGCCTCTCTGACCGTTCGAATCATGGCCGTAGAGCGTTCCTTGAGGGGCTGACCGCTCAAGCCTCCTTTCTGAGAAAAAACCGCCTTGTCTCGACCATGTGTTGCCGTCGGGCGCTCGACCGTGGTGTTGGAGACAACGATGCCGTCTGCTCCGTTTTCTTTCGCGGTTCTTGCGATGTGAACGAGTTGCTGCGCCGTCATGTCGGGGGCAACTTTGACCAGCACAGGCTTCTTGTCCGCATTCGTTTCCTCAGAACGACGATTGTTGACGCCATGGCAAGCCAAAAGAATCGTTTTGAGCCCCTCGTCACCCTGAAGTTCCCGGAGATTTGGTGTGTTGGGGGAAGAGACATTGATGACAAACACGTCCCCATACTCCCAAAGTCGCTCCATGGTGGTGGCATAATCGGCAGGCGCCTCATCAAGGGGTGTCACTTTGGATTTGCCAAGATTGACCCAAAGAGGGATTCCTGGGCGGCCGTGTCGTTCGAAATGACGCCTGAGTGCCGATTGAATTTTTTCACTTCCATCGTTGTTGAACCCCATCCGATTGACAAGCGCTTGAGCCTTTGGCGCTCGAAACATTCTCGGTTTGGGGTTGCCGGTTTGTTCCAACATCGTAACACCACCGATTTCGACAAAGGCCAAACCCGTTGCTTCCCAACCCAGGAGAGCTTTGGCGTTCTTGTCCATGCCTGCTGCAAGGCCAAAGGGATGGGTGTAGGTGTGGCCGAATAATTCAACGGGGAGAGAGCGACGTGGTTTGTATAGGATTTTCAAAGCCACTCGTGTAAGCGGGTTTGTGGAAAAGAGGCGTAGAAGTGATAACGAGCGTGCGTGCGCTCTTTCGGAGTCTTGAAAACGCAACAATGGGCGTCCAAACCAACGATAGCCAACGCCCATGAGTGGTGGTTTGGCACGCCATCCTTCAAGACTTGCCTCTGCTTGGAAGAAAACATGCGAATAACGGACCCTCGCTGGCCTGCGGTTCGAGAGTTTGGACGAATCCTCTTGAGAACCGAAGGGTTGGTGGTGAGCGGCCCGACGTGGCTGGAACCACTTCTCCATGCGTTGAACATACGACTGGGTGATGTCCAACCCTCGCGAACGAATTTTCTGGAATTCACCCCAATGAATGATGGCTCGATCGAGCTCAACCTGCCGCATCAGTCAAGCACACTGGCCGTTTGTTGTGAAGGAGAACCGCCGCTTGAAACGGTCTGGGTGCCCATGGATGTGGAATCAGGTTGGCAATCTATAGCAGCGGTCATGGGCGACCTCTTGGATGCAGGGTATCCGGGATGCCTGGGTTGCGGTGGCCCACATACAGAAGATGATTGGGACGAACATGCGAGTCGGAAAAAGATGCAAAACCGAGATGATTGAACCTCATGAAATGAGACATTTCATGTGCGTGACCGATTGCATCTCGCCCTCAAAGGAGGGTTCAAGTACGGTCATCGGTGCGCAATCATCATATGTCCATCGTCATCATTGCTGAGAAACCCAGTGTTGCCGAGGACTTGGCAAATGTTCTCGGCGTCGGGAAAAAAACAGAAACACACTGGCACAGCGATGATATCATCATCACGTGGGCCATTGGACATCTTCTCGAACTGAAATACATGGACGACTATGATGAGGCGTTCAAGAATTGGAGGAAAACCATTGACCGTCTCCCCTACATTCCCGAATCCTTTCAATACAAACCAAAAGGTGGGCGTGCGAAAAAGCAGTTGTCAGCCATCATGAAACTCGTCAAAGACAAGTCCGTGACAGAGATCGTCAACGCCTGCGATGCTGCAAGAGAAGGCGAATTGATTTTCCGCACCATCGTGCAGCACACCAAAGTAAAAACACCCACCTCTCGAATGTGGATGCAATCAATGACCTACGACGCTATGCTGCAAGCCTTTGAGAACCGAGAACAGGGCGAGGCCTATCAGGCCTTGAGCGACGCGGCGTATTCCCGGTCCAGAGCAGATTGGATCATCGGAATGAACGGTTCTCGTGTCGCCACACGCCTCCCTCAGAACCGAGACCGTTCGGCGAACTCTCTTGGTCGAGTACAAACGGCAACACTGGCACTTGTCGTTGACCATGAACTCGAGGTCTTGTCGCACATTCCTGTGCCGTACTGGCAACTGAATGCAACCTTTTCAGCAGGCGATGCGACATGGACAGCGCGTTGGGAACGGACAAATCACAAGGACGATGCTGAGCGGCCCGAATTCAAAGCCCACCGAATTATTGACCCGGCTGAAAAAGATGCCATTGAAACCATCTTGGCCGAACAGAATGGCTTTTCTACGGAAGAAACAGACCGAACCAAGAAAGAACAGCCACCGCTCAACTTTGACTTGACCACACTCCAGAAGCGAGCGAACAGTTTGTGGTCTTGGTCAGCAAAGCGTACGCTGGGCGTCGCACAAGACCTCTATGACAAATTCAAATTGACCACCTACCCGAGAACAGATTCAAAATATCTCCCCGAAGACATGCACGAAACCGTCGCCAAAACACTGGACAACATCGGTAAACAATCAGACTACAGCGAACATACCAAGCGTCTGCAATCGGAGGGTTTGGCCAACGTCAAACGGAATTACAACAATGCGAAGGTTTCAGATCACTATGCCATCGTTCCCACGGGTCAGACACCACCGACCAATTTCGGCGGCGACCATGCGAAACTCTACGATTTGATTGTTCGTAATTTCTTGGCATCGTGGCACCCTGCGTCTGAATGGACGGTTACGAAGCGAATCACCTCAAAAGAAGGGCACCAATTCATCAAGCAAGTGGAACGGTTGGCCATATCCGGTTGGCGGGCAGTTGTCCCGAAGAAGGACAAGGTCCCGGAGGGCTGGGGGAAACTCCCAGCCAATCCATGCGACGCAACCCTCGATTCGCATGAATTTTCTGAAGAAAAAAGCAAGCCAAAAAATCGCCTCAAAGAAGCGAGCCTCCTGCAACTCATGGAACATGCTGGCAAGAACATCGAGGATGATGAACTCGCAGAAGCGATGAAAGAGAAGGGCTTGGGAACCCCAGCAACACGTGCCGACACCATTGAGAAACTTCTCAGTCGAAATTACATCCGACGCTCCCGCAATGGAACCATCAGTGCCTCGCCTCACGGCATTCGAATGATTGATGTCTTACGAAGAATCCCGGTCGAGTGGATTACATCCCCTGAACTGACAGGAGAGATGGAAGCATCGCTCCTCGCTGTTCAACGCGGCGAAGAGCCCATGGAATCCTACATGAACAAAATCATCCAACAAACACAATCCATGGTGGAACTTATTCGGGACCATGACCGCAAGCAACTCTACCTTGAGGAGCCGAGTCTTGGTGCTTGTCCAGCATGCGGTGGAGAGGTGAAAGAAAACACACTGGCCTACCAATGCGAACACAATGAAGGACGAAACAAAGGATGTTCGTTCGTGTTTTGGAAAGACACATCGGGTCGGTGGTTCGATCGCACCACGGCCACGAGGTTGTTGGCTTCGGGAGAACTCAATGACCTCCACGGCTTCTTTTCACAATCTGCTGAGGGGTACGAAACATCCGTTGTCCTTGCAAAAGACGGAAAGGTCGCAAGCAAAGGAGCCGCAGGAGGTGGGACCAGCGATGATGACGAAGTCCTGTGTCCTTGCCCGGTATGCGACCACGGCAACATCAGAATCACGCCATCCGCCTACAACTGCGACAATCCCGACTGCAAATTCCGTGGCATGCAGAACGTGATGTGCAAGCGCACCATCACGCCCGAGGAGGCGAAACCAATCTTCACGGAAGGAAAATCACTTCTGCTCGAAGATTTCACGTCACGCCGAAACCGCCCCTTTAGCGCCTTCCTGATGCTCGACAAAAATCGTGTTTCCTTTGATTTCCCACCGCGAGCCCCCGCAGCGGACGCCAAGAAATTCCCGGTTGAGCCGGGCGTGGTTGCGGTTTGTCCCAAATCGAAAGCGAACATCATCGAAACGGAAACACACTATACTGCAGAAGACAAATCCACCAACTGCAAGATCCACATCTCTCGTTGCATCTCAAAACGGGACATCACCCGCGAGGAAGCGAAAACACTCATCGAGACCGGTTCGTTGGGCCCGTTTGACGATTTTGTTTCAAAGAAAACCAACAATCCCTTCTCTGCAACGCTTTATCTGAAAAAGAACCAATCCGTTGGATACAAATTCGCCAAACGCTAACCGAAAGGCCATGAGTGAAGGAAGGTTGAAACAATACCTTCCCCAGGCGAAAACATGGACACGGTCGGCTTTGATGTCGTCATCGTCGGCGCAGGCCCTGTAGGGGGACGGGCAGCAACGCTCCTCAGTGAGCAAGGATTTCGTGTCCTCATGCTCGAGGAACACACCGAAATTGGCCGTCCGTTTCAATGCGCAGGCTTGGTCACACCCTCGGCAATGAACGTGGTAGGCGGTCATGAAACCGTTCTGGAAGAAGTCGATGGTGCCCTCATACACGGGCCAAGTGGAACGTTGGTACCGGTCGGTACAGAGGGTGTCCTACGCACCTATGTTGTGTGTCGCAAGCGATTTGACCAGTTCATTGTGCAGCAAGGCATGGAAGCAGGTGCCACCCTGTGGCTGGACAGTGTTCCACTCAACGCACAGGCAAACGACGATGGCGTTGAGGTAACCGTGCGTAAATCCGGCGAGATTCACCACCTCCACTGCAAACTCCTCATCGGTGCAGACGGTGCCCACAGCTGGACTCGACGGACGTTCAAAATGGGCCGTCCGAAGGAATTGATGATCGGTTTTCAAACAGAAGTCGTGGGCTACGAAGGTCGGGAACGCTGGCTCGAGATGTACAGCGGTTCCAGTATCGCACCGGGATTCTTCGCTTGGGTCATTCCTTCCGGATTTGGAACCCATCGAATTGGGTTGTGGTCGACGGCCGACCGTCTCAACGGACGCAGTATTGAATCGTGTTATCAGGATTTGATGGACCATCCGTTGTGGAAAGAACGGTTCGCGAACACCTCAGAAATCGCCCGGTATTGCGGACCAGTACCTTCGGGTATGGTGAAAAAGCCAGTCAAAAACAGAGTCATGTTACTTGGCGACGCAGCCGGCATGGCCAAGCCAACCACGGGCGGAGGACTCGGACCAGGCTTCCATCAAATTCAATGCATTATCGAGCCGCTCAGCGAAGCCATCCGGGCCAACACGCTAGACGAGGTGACGCTCAAGTCCATCACCAAGAAACCGTGGGCCGCCATGAAAAAAGAGCAGGACAGGGCTCGAACGTTGCGCAATCTCCTCGTGAGTGATTGCTCGGACGACGTACTGGACAAACATTTCACAAATTTCGCACACCCGGATACGCTTCAACTCATCAACGCTATAGGGGACATCGAAAAGCCAGTCCCCCTTGGTATGGCCTTGCTCAAGCAAGTACCAGCGTTCCGCCCACTTGCACTCAAAGCAGGCGTTCGATTGTTGTTGTCCTGAGGTGCTCGACGTGAAGCGTCTCTACGAACAGCATCGGGTTCGATACCCGCCGTTTGAAGCGGCACGTTGGGAAGCAGAAGCCCTCCCCATCGCAACGCATCGCACGCTGATTGGTGAGTATGAAGAGCAAGATGAAGCACTGGAAGTGATCAAGGAGCGCAGTCCGGAATTTCAACTCGGTGATGAGCAGTCGTGGCTGATTGAGCGAACCTACATATTCGGCGAGGAGCGTCTACAACATACACCTTCCAGCCCCCATTTAGAAAACGAGCCCTATGTGCGTTTGATCAAACGACAACGCCGTGGTTGGTATCTGATTCCCAATCCGATTCACAATGTCCTTCGCACGTTTATCAATGGTGTTGTGGTCGTTCTTCTCGCTTGTCTTTTCTACCTGTTCATCTCACCGGTCCTTCTCCTTCTCAACCTCCCCGTATACGGGCTTGAAACCGTACGCTGGGGCTTGCTTGATTATCCTGCTCTGGCAGTTTTTGTCGTCCCGCTCATTTTCGCACCGCTGGTCCTCAGAGTCGTTGCCAATTTGATCGAGTTACGGCGCCAAAACCTTTTCTTGAAACGAAACCTTCAGACACCCGTCATAGAATTTTCAAAACCCAGTGTAGCGCATGAATCCTTGGAGTTCAATGTCACGTTCCCTGAGTGGGATGACTCGTGGAACCATGTCGATGCCATTCTCCGGGTTGGTGTTCTTCCGCCCTCACGGGAAGTGCTGCTCGAAACCCTTGATCGAGACCCAAAACGTCAGCCTCCACCCGGGTTATCGACGGAACTACCTCATCATTGGGAAGTCGGTTTGGATGATGGGACGGCAGGAGGCGAGGACGCCCCGATGGAACTCAAGGAAGTAAAAGGTGGCCTCTATCTTCGTCCGATGCGAGTGATGGTCCAAAATGAACCACAACGGTGGGAGGATGGAAAACCTCTCGTTCTTGAACCGCCACAGCCAGCATGGCCAGGGTCAGTCAACACCGACCTCTTGCGCATCCATTGGGAGTGTATTTTGAGAATCGATAGGAAAAAGGGAGGCGCACTGCTCTGGGTACAACCGCTCAAGGTCGCTCACGGAAGCGGAAAGGTGGCGTTAGCATCACTGCCGCTTCACGACGGCCGCTCCGAACTCGACATCAGTTGAACAACACATTGAAAGACAGCCCAGCCAAGCAACAGGCATGGATGCTCGACGTTGGTCCGCTCTGATTCTCGTCTCTCTCATGACCCTTGCAGGGTGTATGGGGGCGACCGAACCCGCCCTTGTGGAGGAGGAGCCAGCAGCCTCAACCTACAGTTTGAACACAAATTGGATTCTCGCTCCAACCGAAGCCCAACTCGGTGATGAGCTCACGTATATTCTTGGCATTACCCAGGAAGGTACCGGCGAGTGGAGCATCGAGGCCTCGGTTCTTCAGCCAAACTTTTCACCGGTATCCGAGCGTACTTGGGAGCAAACGGACACCGGTTACCAACTCAAATTCACGCCGGTCTCTACCGGCGAACATATCGTTTCCATCACCATTGAAAACACAGGTGACTCGCAACTCAATCCATCCGTCCAACCTTTGGTGCTGGTGGTGAACATCAATGCGCCGGATGAACCGGCCCCGGTGTTGAGTGTTCCCAACCGTCTCGTCTTGGAACAACCAAACGTGGTGTGGTTTGAGGGGAGCGTAAGCCACCTCTATGTTGACTCGTGTGCGGTGTCGTATACCGTGACCGACGGGAACGAAGGTACCGTTGCGCTTAACGAAAACGGTGGATGGAAAATCTTGATGGATTTTACCGAATCGATTTCCTCACATACCATCACCTCCAATGCCAATTGCGGTCGCTACAGTGTGTCAAGCGACACGGCTACGACACAGGTGATTATCGAGGGCGCAGGGGATGACGAAGATGGTGACGGGGTCCAGGACATCTATGATCGGTGTCCGTCGGGAATCGGTGCCAACGAAGGGTGGGAATCAACCACGGCTACGGATGGCGACCAAGACGGATGCAGGGACAACGACGAAGACGAGGATGACGACAACGATGGGATACCGGACACCTACGACCTTTGTGCTGCATCCTACGGCTGGGTCAGCACACCGTCCGCAGATTACGATTACGATGGGTGTCATGACGCCAATGAGGATGAAGATGATGACAACGATGGGGTCGATGATGTCAACGACCTGTGTCCCGTTGGACGAAAGGGGTGGTATTCTAACCGGTACAGCGACTGGGACAATGACGGATGTTCGGATCTTGATGAGGACGATAACGATGACAACGATGACCACAACGATCTCAACGATGCGTGTGCCAAAGGTGTCGCCAACTGGCTCTCAGACAACACCACCGATTGGGACAACGATGGATGCCAGGACGCAACCGAAGACGACGACGACGACAATGACGGCGTCAATGATGTCAATGCGACCGGTGATCAACTTGACCTGTGTCCTCGGACGCCACTGAACGCCACCGACGTCAACGATGTTGGGTGTGCGGCGCTAGAGCGAGATACCGATAGCGACGGCGTGAATGACTTGCTCGACGAATGTGAGGGAACGCCCGCCGGCCTCATGGTCAATGCTGCGGGATGTGCCGACATCGATGGGGACGGCGTCTTTGCGAATGTCGATGATTGCGCATCCTCACCCGACCGTTGGAGTGTGGATGTGAACGGTTGTGCTGTGGTCCAATTACCGGTCCCGTGGACGGATGCGACAAGTCTCAACGGCCCGATGCAAACCGTGCCGCAATTTTCGTTTCCAACCTTGAACGGCACCTTCAATTTCAAAGACCGATGGACTGGAGATGATGTCTACTTCTTCATGTTCAAGTACACCGATTCCAGCGGAAACAACAACGGTGCGACATGGGGACAAAACCCAGGGAAATTCATCCGGAACCTCCCTGCCAACACACACCTTTTCTACGGGTCCTTTGACAACAGTTACCACAACGATGTCATTCAGCAACGAAACGCTGTGCTCGCTGGGTTGACCAACAGCGAGGAAGCATACTGGGACGACCGAATTCACTACATTGACGTCGATGCGAGCAACCTCGGTGGTGGCATTGGGTCGATGATATCATCCTTCAACAACCCCTTCTTTATGGGGATTGACCGATTCCAACTCTCCCGGGAAACCGGTTCACTCTATGCATGGACGAGCCAATCAAATGACCCGTTCCACCTTTCATTTGAGCCGAACCAGTGGGTGGCAGAATTCCCAACCAAAATCCGAGAACAAGACCCGGCCGTGCATGCCGTTCAAATCATGGATTTCCAACGGCACTCAGGAGGTTGGGGTTCTGGATATTCCTCCTTCTCAAACGCCACCTTCGACCTCCCCAATGACCTCACGAGTTACGACACGTTGGAAGTTTACCACGAACATGCGTGCTTTGAGCGAACGAATCGCTATCAAAAATCCGACGGTTCGTACGGTGGATGTCACGAATGGGACTACCTGGCCTACATGTTCATCTGTGACCGAGATAACGACACGATATGTAACACGGAATCGGTCCGATGGATCACCACGTACGGTCGTGAAGGGATGTGGTTGACCGACATCTCGCCCTATCTCTTCATGTTGAACGACGGAGAAGACCGGCGTTTCAAATACGCTGGCGCCAATAAAGGCGACTTGACCGTCACCTTCCTGTTCAGCAATTGGGGAAGCGGTTCACGTGCTGTCAACGCCACTTACGCCTTCAGCGGTGGTCAATTTGATGGAACCTACAACAACGAATCTCGCTACGTTCGACAACTCAACTTCAGCGTACCTTCGTATGCCACGAGTGTTGAAATTGTGGCAACCATCACCGGCCACGGATTCAACAAGGATTCGGCCAATTGTGCCGAATTCTGCGACCACCAACACTACTACACCATGGGAGAGCACCAAACATACGAATGGCATCCGATCGTGTACGATAACGAAGGGTGTGAAAAAGAGGTCAACAACGGAGTCGTGGCGAACCAATTCGGTTCGTGGCCGTTCGGACGAGCGGGATGGTGCGCTGGTCAAGACGTGAAGCAGTGGACCTACGACATCACGGATTGGGTCGATAACGGTACCAACAACACCAATCACCTGGTCTACAGAGGCTATTACAACGGTGCTGAATACGTTCCTTCAGACGGTATCGGTAACGGACAACGAAACATCCGTGCCGTGGTGTGGGTTGTGTTCTATGGCCCTACGACGTAAGCGAGGGCGGGGGCGAAGCGAGGCTCAAATTCTCTTCAACCAAGGGTTTTGTCTTGAGATGCGTGTAGTCGCTGTCCCGCCGTTGAGGGAAAAAGCCTGCTCGGCGAATAGAGGATTGGAGTTCATGCTCGGTCGCATCCAACTTGCTGGTCCCCGAGGCAGAAACGACGTTTTCCTCCATCATGGTCGACCCGGCGTCATCTGCACCTGCGAGCAGGGCCATCTGGGCCACATGTATGCCCATCGTTGGCCATGAGGCTTGGATGTGCTCAACATTATCGAGGAACAGGCGAGATACCGCAACGTGACGCAGATATTCTGACGAACCTGCACCCAAGACGTGTTTGTTCTGACCGCGATTTCGTCGACCGAAAGAATTGACTTCAAGCTGAACAGGCCAAGCGATGAAGGATGTGAACCCATGCCCGTGGTCTCGCAGTGAGCGGTCTTGGAGTTCACGAATGCGAAGCATGTGTTCCACACGCTCGTCTGAACCTTCTCCAAATCCAATGACGTTGGTGGCACTGGTGGTCAAGCCCAAGGATTGGGCCTCACCCATGACTCGAAGCCAATTCGCAGGGGACCCTTTTTTGGGAGACACATCCTTTCGTACATCATCGACGAGCATTTCTGCTCCACCACCCGGCAACCCGTGCATGCCAGCCTCTTTCAGGTGGATGAGGACGTCAAGTGTGCTCATTCCACACACTTCTGCAAGCCCCTCGATTTCAATCGGGCTGAAACAATCAAGATCAATGGTCGGATGTTCCTTGCGAAGGTGCTGAAGGAGATCAGTGTACCACGAAAATGGTAGAGCAGGATTGACACCACCCTGCATGAGAATGCGTGAACCACCGATCTGTTCCAACTCACGCACCCTCGCCGAGATTTCCTGGTAGGTTTGCGTGTACGTTTCTTCATGACCGGGTGGTCTGTAAAACGAACAAAATTGACAGTTGATGGTGCAGACGTTGGTGTAGTTGATGTTCCGGTCTACGAGGTAGGTGACCTTGCCGTCCGGGTGCATGGCCATCCGTCGTTGGTGTGCGGCTTGCATCAATTCATGGAGAGGTGCATCGTTGTAGAGGACAACGGCATCCTCGGTGGTCATTCGCAGCGTCGATGATGCGCCACGTGTCCAAGAGGACTGCCGTGCAAGAATTTCCTTCCACACCACGTTCACACCTCAGTCGAGGCCTTTGCCGACGATGCGCTCAATGTCTTCGATGGTCTTCGGACAATCTTCGGTCAAGACGACGGGGCCATCGTTTGTGATGAGCACATCGTCTTCGATTCGAATACCAATGTTTGCATAGCGTTCAGGACAATCAACATCGGGTCGCCAAGCACCAAAGTACAAACCTGGCTCAACGGTCAAACACATGCCAGCTTCAAGCAGACGAGGTTCTCCCCCTGGTTTGTAGACGCCCGCATCATGGACATCCAAACCAATCCAGTGGCTGGTGTTGTGCATGTACCAACGGCGCAGTTCTCCCGTCTCCAAATCAAGGGCTTCGTCCACGGTTTGTGAAATTACACCCAATGAAATCAGGCCTTCTGCGAGAACCTTTCGAGCAGCATCATGTGGAGCCGTGTAAGGCATACCAACTTGACAGGCTTCAATGGCAGCAAGTTGGGCATCAAGAACGACTTGGTAGATTTCTCGCTGTGCTTCGGAAAACGAACCGGATATGGGCCATGAACGGGTGATGTCGCTGGCATAGCCACGGAATTCAGCACCGGCATCGATCAAAATAACCTCGTCGGAACCGCACACATCTTGATTGGTCGTGTAGTGAAGAATCGTCGCATTTTCTCCGCAGCCTACAATCGAAGGATACGACCAACCTGAGGCTCCAGCGTATGAAAAGAAGCCTTCGATGACGGATTGCAGTTGGTATTCCGTGATGCCGTCCCTGCTGTGTCGCATGGCCAGTTCGTGGGCGATGGCAGCGACCTTACTGGCATAGACCATTTGTTCAACCTCTGAATCTGATTTTCGCAGTCGCAACTCTGCGAGCAGACCCGAGGGATCCTCCATAGCGACAGGGCCTGTGCCAAAATGCTGGCGAGCGCGGTCTCGTCGACGAATAGCCGCTTCTACGAGACCATCCACGCCGGCATGGAACCCACCCCGATGAAAAACGCGACGAGCGTCGGTCAGCCATTCACTGAGTTTTACCTCAAGTTCGTCGTTGTTGTAAGCCTCGTCAACCGAAAAGTCTGCCAGTGCACCCTTCACGCCAGGGCGACGACCTTCCCATATTTCCTTGAGTGTATCCTGTGGCTGGACGAAGAGCGCTGATGACCATGATGAACCGTCGTGCCTCAAGACGAACACGGATTCTGGTTCGGTCCAGCCCGTCAAATACAGCAGGTCGCTTGAAGTCCGATAGCGATACTCAACATCGTTGGAGTGAACAGCAAACGGGGGGGATGCAAGGATGAGGACATCGTCGTTTCGAAATTGTGAGGTCAATCGCATTTGCCGGTCACGGAATTCTTCCTTGCTTGTCGCTGCTGGACGAGATGGCAATCGCGCCATGGCTTCTGCGAACATGATTCATCCTCGAGGTTCGTCTTCTTCAACCGTTGCATCAATGCGCTGATTTGAGGGTGGATTGTGAGGCCGTTCCTTCGATTCCTGAGCGGTCCATTTTGGCAGATCTTCTGTTGTGGAAGAACCCCGTTGAAGCATAAATCCGACCAACAGGAGGGCCACAAGGAGGAGGATGGCCAGAAGTGAGGTCCGCTGTTGTTCGACAGATTCCTCAGGCAGGATTTCAATTTCAACAACCGTCGAATGCGTAGCGCCATCATCGTCGAAGACGATCAGTTCGATCCGGTGGAGATCCGGTCCATGGAATTGGTCAGAGGAAAGCGTCGAGGTTCCACGTACCGACCTGTTATCGTCAATGACCCAGAGGTAATCGACGGCCTCGTTGTCAAAACTCTCGCTGGCGTTCAATTCCCAGAGGTCTTGTGGCCCGAAGGTCAACAGCCCCATGTCATCGAGCACCAAACCGTCAACCGATATTTTTGCCGTCGGTGGGAGGTTGAGAACCGTCACCCTCTGCTCGTGATGTGAAACCTGGCCTGAACTGTCACGGACCGAGACGTTGAGCGCGTATTCACCTTGTTTGGTGAAGTTCAGCAGCAGATGGTCCTGGCTCACCGTTTCGCTCTCCGAGGGTGCACGACGGTCACCATTTGCCTGTATGATTGACCAGGTTGCTACGTACTGAGCGCCATCATAGCCATCGTCAACGCTGGCGTAGACATGGAAGGATTCACCCTCGTTCACCGTTGGAGGTAGATTCAGCGCTACGGTTGGTGGCTGTGTATCGTGGATAAAGGCAGCACGCGCTGGATTTGTGGTTCTCAGCAACGTGTCGGTCGCTGAAAAATCAAACTGCCAAATACCTTCTCCGAGTTCAAGGGCGCCCGGGTCGACCGTGATTTCGAGATGGCTTGCTGATGCTGAGAAGGGAAGTTCAACCTGTGTGGGAGCGGTGGTACAAACGCCGTTTGGCGCTGGACAAACGAGAGCGTTGACACGGACGATGTCGCCGCTGCTTGGTGCCGTGACCAACGGAAGGGTGATGTTGTGAGACGAGCGGAGGAGGACAGGATGCCCTTCGTCCTCCATCGCACCTCCTGATGAGACTTCATTGCCCCACGAAGTGAAGTCCTGCGGAAGGACCGGCCGATGATGTTGGTCTCCGAGAAAAACGATTAATCGTGATGAAAAATCGGGGCCATGTTTCTTGTTCACGGTCAGTTCAACATAGCACGTGCAATCATGCGATGCGACATCAACGACCAGTTGCCAGGAAAAGAGATCTTCTGACACGGGTTCAACAGAGCTCAAAAACGGCCCACTCATCAAGGTCGTGGGCGTCATGCCAGAAATGTTGACAACGGTCCAACTGGCGTTTCGCAGCGGGAAAGTTGAGGTACCGTTCAGGGAAAGCGTGTCCGAAAATTGAGCGCCGTTCTCATCATCAAACTCGAGCATACCGGTTGGTAAAGCTCCGGTCGTGTGGGTGGCTTGAACGTGAAGAGACAGTACGCTCAGCACGACAAGGCACACCATGAGGTGAGCCACGCTACGGTTCCAGACAGCCATCTCGGGCATTCTGATCAATCAGTAAACGGGTCACACAGTTCCCCTTGGCCGGGGTAAGAAACAGGATTTCTCGGGTTGGTGTCCCACTTGTATTCGCAGAAATTGACATGCCCGTCACCGTCGGTGTCAACCATTCGGTCGGCTCCATCGAACGGATCGAATTGGAAATGATATTCCCAACCGGTTGCCATGCCATCGTCGTCGTGGTCCTGGTAGTAGACCTCGGGACCGTCGTTCCAGTCGTCACCGTCAGTATCGTTCGTGATGGGGTTGGTTCCGTTCTGCATCTCCTCGAAGTTCGTGTAATTCTCGAGATTGTCATAGAACCGTTCTCCATCTGGTGTGTTCGGGTCAATGTTGCACTCCGAATTGGTGCTGTCATTGTAACCCGGACAATACCGCTTGATCAAACCGGTTCGGTTGAGACCATCGTTGTCTGGGTCTTCATATCCGTCCTCAATGCCATCCAAATCACTGTCGGGCATGGCTGGGTCCATAACACCACGAGCGCCGTAAACACCAACGGTTTCGTTGTCGGCCAAGCCAATCTCAAAGGCGAGTTGCGAGTAGTACACCTCCCATCCGTCCGGTAGGAGGTCACCGTCTGTGTCATCGTCAACAGGATTGGTGTCCCATCGGTCGGGTGCTTCCATGCCGTTGGGCAGCGTGTCGTTATCAATGTCAAAGGTATCATCCTTCAAGGAACTCAGCGAAGGGTCCAGGGCCCATCGGCCGTTACATCCATCGCAGAGTGCGCTGGATGGCATTTGGAAACCCGTCAGGTTCATTTCGCTGACCTGGAATTTCGGTTCAAGTTCAAACCCACCGAGCCAATTCAACCAAACATAGCCACCGGGTTGCATCGTACATGAGTTCGTTTGGGTGGATTCACAGCCCGGTCGTTCCCACGTGGAGGTGACGACCCAGAGACTGTGGGTGTTGGTGTTGTCTTCTGCAGACTTGACCTGCATCTCCCAACCATCGAGCATGCCATCAGCATCCGTATCATTGAGGAGCGGGTTGGTTGGGTTTTGGAACGGCCGTGGAACGAAGAGCACTTCTTGCCCGTCGATGAGTCCGTCATCGTCCGTGTCAGAGTTGTTGGCGTGGGTCAAGAAGTTGTCAGCACCAGCGATGACTTCCTCGCCATCTTCAAGGCCATCGTTGTCCGTATCGAACATACAAGGGCTGGTCGAGTAGGTTTCTCCTTCCCACATGAAGTTGTCACCGGCTTCTTCCAAATCGGTCAAGCCGTCCGAATCGGTATCGGGATTGGAGGCATTCGAGCCCCCAAGATTGCACGTTGACGAGAATTCTTCGAAGTCGGAAAGCCCGTCAGCATCGGTATCGTACAGACCCGGGTCGGAGGTGACCCACGTGGGTTGAACGCCACGATTCACGACCAAGATTTCCCAACCCATGACCTCAATGCCGTCGATGAGGCCGTCCGAATCGGTATCGGCGTTCAACGGGTTGGTGCTTCGGCCATCGAGAATTCCGTCTTGGTCTCGGTCGTTGGCTTTGTATTCCATAACGTTGGTGAACCGTTCTTCTTCCTCGACGATATTCATCCAACTGAACAATCGAGATTCAATGCTCTGACCGAGCACGACGTTGAGTTCGTACACATAGCCGTCAACGGGTGCTCGCAGAGGGACGACCTGTTGGTTGCCACCAGCGAGGGTAATACGGGCCGAGGCCACCTGCTGGTTTGCAGAAACCTGCTGACCGAGAGCGACGTCCACGGTGTGAACGATGGCGGTGTTCTCAAGCTCGCTGTACATGACATCGCCGTCGGCGTCGAGGTCATATCCGTCCATATCAGGGTCTTGATCCCGATTGAGCGCTGAGCGAGGGTGGAGTCCGTTGGCAGCCTCCCATTGGTCAGGCATTTCATCCTGATCGGTGTCCTCTAGCCAAGGCGAAGTGAAATTGCCCTCTCCGAAGAGTTGGGCGACCTGATACTCCTCAAGGTTGTTCATTCCATCTTCATCCCAGTCGCCGTACCCGTCGGAGGCGTTAGCGGGATTCAACACGTAGGCGGCATTGGGCGCCATGGATACATCTGAATAGCAGAATTCGAAACCATCGGGCATGCCATCACCGTCGGTGTCCCAGTCGGAGGGACCGTTGAGGAGGCCATCGCCGTCCATGTCCATCATGAACCAATTGCGCTCAACACCGTAGAACGGACCGATGTGCGGGAGTGGATTGAGAAGGGGTTCGTTGCAGTTTTCACCCAAACCAGCATAGAGGGCAAGGCTCTCGTTGGCAACCTCGACGATATCGTCAATCAAATCCATGTCTGAATCTCGGGCGGTGGGATTCGTACCGAAGATCTCCTCCTCAAAATTTGCGAGGCCGTCATCATCCGTATCCAGCACCATGTCGCAGGAATGCTGGCCGTTTGAAGCCAAATCGTCCCATTCCGCCATGCCGTTTTCGCCATTGAAGCGGGTTTCAAGTGCATCCACCATGGCCTGGTCGAGAAGCAAACAGTCCCAATTTCCGTCGAGTGGATTGAAGAGAACAACCTCTCCACCGGGGGTTTGGACGCTGGTGGTGTAGAGCGATTCCCAGCGGTCGTTCAATCCGTCGTTGTCGGTGTCTGCCCGTTGTGGGTCGGTCCCGAGTTCCTGCTCAGCCTGATTGGTCAAGCCGTCTCGGTCGGGGTCCCCTGTTGGGCCTTGACTGGGGTCAGGCCACGAATCGGTTTCGTTCTCAACTTGTGCGTCACTGGAATCTTGATTTTGTGTGGGGTCAACTTCCAAATCTTCTGATTCTCCGTTGTCCAGGGGATTGAGCCCGTGCTGCACTTCCCAGCCGTCGCTCATCCCGTCATTATCGGTATCGGGGTCATTGACATCCGTACCGTATTGGGTTTCTTCGAGTTTGTCAGAAAGACCATCGCCGTCGGTGTCAAGGGCGGCAGCCGTCAGCTCGGATTCACCACGAATATCTTCTTCAACAGCGCTCTCAAAACCTCCAATATCTTCATTGGTTTGGAAGAAGCCGGAGACACCTACGAAAAGGGACCCAAAAATCAAGGTCGAAACGATGGCTACATACGCCATTTGGTTGTGGTTAAGACTCATGTGTAACACCCGGCACCGCTGTGCAAGCCAACCGAGGCGTTGATTCGGTTATGAACCTTGACCACAGTTGAGCAGAAAAATACGACGCACGAGCCCGAATGTATGGCTCGTTCAGACGTAATCCACTCGGCGCGGTGAGAGGCTAACGCTGCACTTTTCACCGTCCAGCGTGACCTCGACATCACCGAGCGTTCCGTGGGCGCGCTGCCACATGCCAACGAGGACCCCAACGCTGTACGGAGTGATGGGTGAATGCACGGTGAATATCGAACGAGGTACACCATCGAGAATGCTTTCCTGCACAAGCACCCGACCAAAACCCCGCTCGGTGAAGAATTTGTCCAAATGGCCACCCCAGTCCTCTTTGGTTTGAACGTACACCGGTCGGTTGTTTTGCTCAAAGGCTGCACAAGCAGCGTGGACAAGGGTTCGAAACGTCTGTTCATGCTCTGAAACACCATGAACTTCGAGGGAAAATGATGGCACCAAATCTTGCGAAAGCGGTCGTCCAAGAATGGATTCAAACATGTACAAAAAGACCTGAACAGAGAGAAAGAATGAACGTTCCTCACCGTGGAAAAAACCGTACACTCGATGGTCAAAATCGGTCGTGAACGTCCGTGTTGGGGACGATGCATGAAGTTCGCCAAACCATGGGAGTCGGCGTGGAGGAGATACGATCTCCAGAAATTCGGCTTTATGGGAATAAACGAGGTGAATGAGTTCAGAAGTGGCTTGCTTCCATTCGATGGTGGCCCTTTCTTGGTTCATGTGCTCGTGATGTGCGAGGGAAAAACCAACCGTCATGGCATCATGCACCGGGCCGATAATCTGCCCATCACCAAACAACCCCCACCCCATGTCAGCGGCCCGTTGGCGAAGGCGAGACTTTACGTTTGATTTTCCGAACCAGCGTCCAAATTTCGCAGATGGGTGGTGCGAAAGGAGACGTTCCTCAGCATCGGTGGCGGCGTAAATCAATTTACGACCCAGGGGTGCCTCAAACATGGCGTCCAATCGATGACAAAATTCCGTGAATTCAATGCTTCCAATCAAGACGCATCGATCGCCGAAGGCGTCAAGAAAAACACCGTTCGCACCCAACATAAACGAAGCGTGGTCTGCGTTGTGGGTGGCTGCCATCCTGTCCCCTGCCTACTCCGGGTAGCCTGACCTTCCATCTTGGTTGAAACAATAACGGATTGTTTGATGATTGGCTTTGAGGGCTTTGACATCGTTTTTCACGGTGCTAGGGTCCTCGTCGTGGAGCAAGACCCGGGCGTACATGCGAGCGACTTCTTCCATGTCGTCTCGGGTGAAGCCAACACGCGTTAGTTCCTGAACACCCAAACGAAGACCGGAGGGTGCGAGGGCCTTGGTGTCACCTGGGAGCATGTTCATGTTGGTGATGATGCCTGCGTCCTCCAACCGCTTCGCAGCTTTCGCACCGGCTCCCGAATCGAGTTCACCGTGGCGTGTGAGCACCTGATGGGAAGCAGTGTAGCCTCGACTTTCCGCCAGCACATCAAAGCCCTCGCTTGCGAGTGCTCCAGCGAAGGCCTGTGCATTGGCGACCGTATCACGGGCATAGGCCTCGCCGTATTCCTTGAACTCAGCAAGTGCCATCACCTTACCTGCGACGTGATGAAGGTGGTAGGATGAACACACGCCGGGGAACATCGCCGTGTTCAGGCGGCGTTGGAAAGCAGGGTCCTCCGAAGATGAAAGCAGAAAACCGCCTTGTGGCCCCGGGAAGGTTTTGTGACTTGAACCGGTCATCAAATCCGCCCCTTCTCGAAGAGGGTCTTGGAATTGGCCTCCAGCGATGAGGCCCAACACATGTGCTCCATCGTACATGACCGATGCACCGACCTCTTTGGCAGCGGCAGCCATTTCTTCAAGTGGCGTGGGGAAGAGAAACACCGACTGGCCAAAAAGCGCAACCTTGGGTTGAACCTCACGAATGGTCTTGCACGCAGCGTCAATGTCGGGTTCCATTCGTTCCTCGTTCCAGGGGTAGGTCGTGAGATTGAGGTCCCGCAAGCCAACGGCGCCCATGCGTGCATGGGAGATGTGGCCTCCGTCGGCTGTTGACACTGCGGTGATGTCGTCACCCGGTTTCGCGAGCACCTTGAGCGCTGCGATGTTGGAAACCGTGCCTGAGACCGACTGGATGTTCGCGAACGAAGCTTGGAAAACCTCCTGTGCCAGTTCAATCCCGAGGGCCTCAATGGTATCGAAATCCTCGCAACCTTGGTAGTAGCGCTTACCGGGCAACCCCTCGGCATATCGCCCGTGCAAGTCACTTCCGACGATGTCGCTCACAGCGGGCGAGATGATGTTCTCGGAGGCGATCATCCCCAGTCCATGACGGTACAGTGCCCCACTTGCATCAACGGCTTTACTGATTTCCTCAGCCAAACGCAGGTTCTGTTCGGATGCACTCCAAGCACCGGGTGTGTTGCTCATGGGGTAGTTATCCGGGTGGCAGTCCTTGAACTCTCGTCAACGACCAGAAGAGAAAGCGTAGGCTCAGGACCGCTCGCTTCGAATGGTGTTGCGAGGGATAAACCGCTTTTGCAGCGGTGTCTCTTTCCCTTGTGCTGCGTCGTTGAGCGATTGGGCCTCTTTCTTTCGGATGTAATTGGTCCGGCCGCGATAAGCCACGGGACCGATGGTTCGTTCAAGCATGGGACCGGACTCTGCATGTTCTTTGGGTCGCTTTAACCACCATGCTTTGCCAAGCGTAGATACCCGAGGCGTGCGTCCCTTTTCCAAACGCAGGCTACGCCGACGAAGTTTGCTTCGGATTTTTTTGTCCGACTCTTTTGGAAGCCGTTCAAAAAGCCATGCGGGGAAGCCAATGTCCAGAACGACGCCGTTGACAGTGACCAAGATGCCCCCGAGAAGCAAATGATTCCCAATGGGGATGTTGCTGGCGTCTGGAGTCGCTTTGAATCTGCGAAGTCGTCGTGCATATTTGATCATTCCACGCTGATCTCGATGTTTGATTTGATGTTCCTGTTGCCGCATGATGCGGCGGTATGAAAAGTGCAGGAAGAGAAGCCCACCCAATACCGACAACCCCTCTGTTTGACCCACTTCCTGAAAGGTAAGAATTCCGATAACAAACCACATTGGAATGAGCACAAGGTACTGGAAAATGTTGGAGAGAATACCAGCAGAAAACCTCGGCGGCATCGCTCGACGTGTTGCTTCATGGGCTGCAATCATGACGTTGGCATTCATAGCCTCGTCCAATCCACCGTTCTGGAGAAGTGCAGCATAGGCATTCACGGGGGCAGCATCCATCCATTTTTTCGTATCCTTGGCATCATCAAAAACCAAGGAGACTTCCATGTGCTCCCGGCCTTTTGTGCCGTATCCAAAGATGACGGCCAAGGCGAGAACCCTAGGGTCTTTGCCATCGCTTTTCATGAGTTCGTCAAGAATCGTTTTCGCATCGTGCCACTGCCCCGTATCAATGAGGCAGAGAGCCACGGCAACCCGCGGGCGGACACCTATGGGATCCGAGCGGACCAATGACAACGCAAGTTCAAGCGCTTCATCGTATCGACGCTGAGCCCTCAACAAGGCCACCATTGAAAGTTGGCCCGTTTGAGAGAGTTTGTCGTTGTGCACCATCATTTCCTTGGGCCGGGGCTTCCAAGTTCGCATCATGTTTTGGAGGACTTGCAGATGATCGATGGCCGAATTGTTTTCCCAATCCCACAAGTCATCCTCAGACACCGAACCGTTCCAGGGGTCAAGCCATTCACAAATAAATGACAAAATTTCAGGTTCGTCGTAGCCCTCGGGTTGTTGCAGACCGTGAAGGGCTTCCCGTGCGGCATCAAGGCGACGCAGTGCCATGTAGCCCGTGGCGATGATCATCCTCGCCTCATCGTTATCTCCACCCGTCTGCGCCAAGAGTTTGCGACTCTCCTCAATGGCCTGAGGCCAAAGTCCACGCAGGGCTTTCTCCCACATGGATGCACGTGATTGCTCTTGCCGAATGAGGGCTTGATCACCCGGGAAATCGTGTGTTTGGATGCGTAAGAGCATGTCCAAATCCTCGTTGAAGGCAGCGTTTTCCACAAGATTTTGGAGTTTGTCTCCACCCGCGAGACGGACAGCACCTTCACGGCGCTCGTCGGGATTCAAGTCAAATCGGAGATTTTTTAGGTGGCCAAAGCGGCTGATGGAGACGAGCCAGGTCATCAAGAAAACCAATTGGCCAACGGCAATAAAGAGCCAAACGGTCAACAGACGCATGCCTTCATCGAAATCATTGGCTTCGAGCGTTGCGGTGAGGGGCATGAGCCCACCAAATTCTTTGTAACATACCAAGATCAAAAGCAAGACGGTGTATCCCGAAAATCCGGCAAAAGCAAAGGTGAGTTGACGCGCTTGCGCATTTTTTTCTGCCCGTATTTCACGGGGCGTATCAAGCGTAACACCGAACATTCCGCCGAAGGATTGTCCACCGAGAATCAAGTTGCGCGTCAGTTCGAAAATGAACGCTAATCCAACGATGGCAATGTTCATTGTAAGATAAAGGGAAAGGAATTGCGGGAGCGATTTGATGAACTCCCAGTGAAAGAGAAATTCTGATATCGCATCAATCCGCAAAAAGAGCGAATATCCGATAATTCCGCCGTAATTGAGAACTTCTTCCGCATTGGGAGGATTGTTGATCATGACGTAGACAACGGTCAAAATGCCGTTCAACGCCGTGATGGGCATGGTCATGAGGAAGAGAACGAGGAGGAAGGAAAACAATCGCCCGATAAATCCGTTCTTATCCGGATCGATTGGATTTTTCCTCCCACGGGCGGTGCGCCATTTATTGATCAAAAGCATGTTCCAAGAGGCGCCCATGATACGACCGTAGGCGAAGATGGTGGGGGACATAAAGGTCAACATGGCAAAGGCAATCCACGTCGGCGTGAGGGTGCCGTTGAGTCGATATCCATATGCCAAGACCAGGACGGTCGTAATGCCCAAGAACGCCAAGGTAAAGAGGCGCCGAATTAGATCTGCAGTCAGTGAAGACCGCACTTCTCTATTCCGACCTGAAAGTTGACTGTTCAGCGTTTCCCAGGGTGAAATGACCACGGGAATCAGGATCAAAACCGCAACAATGTAGAGGTTAAATTGCGAAAATACGGCGGCGTCAAACAACAGTTCTGCGATGAGAATGAGGACGCCGGTGAGCCCCATCATGTACAACAGAACACCGTAGCCAACTCGACCGGTGTTCAACAAGCGTCTCGAGTCTCGCAGCGTCCGTGTGAGTCGATGAACTTCGTAGAGGTCATCGTCAATTTCAAAGGCGACCTGCAAATTTTTCAACTGCTGAGGGATGAACCACCGCCGTACAAAGAAGGCGATCAGGAGCGCACTCAGCAAGGGCACGAGCATCGACGTCGTGAAACCGGACGATGTCGACACCGTGGCGGCCGAGGCAGTGGCAAGGTTCACCACCCCCAAAACACCTGTGAGTGCAAGCCATGAAAGGCGGCTCATGGACCAACCCTCGCAACAAGGATTCATGAAATCTCCTACGACACTGCCCCGTTCAAACGGTGCTTTCGCAAAAACCGATCCATGCGGTCGAAGGCTTCGTCGAGCACGTCAACATCGGCAAGATAGACCAAACGAACATGGCCCCGGCCCAATTCTGGTGAGAAACCACTGCCGTGAACCAACAAAACATGCTCCTCGTGAAGCAAGCGCAAGACAAACGCTTTGTCGTCCGAAGCCCACTGGTTGTCCGTCAACCGGATGAACATGTAGAAAGCTCCACCGGGTTGCTCCACTTCCAATCCATCGATCTGGGAAATTCGCTTCATACAGTGGTCGCGTTGGTTCTTCACTTTCCGAGCGTAGGTTTCCATCCACGACCGGTCCCCGTTCAAACCTGCTAGATACCCCAGCTGGGCAGGTGTTGAAGCACACAATCGAGAGCGAAGTAATCGTTCAAGCCCGTCCCTGACCAGACCGAGTCTCCCCGCTGGATCGTGGAGCGCCATGTATCCAATACGCCACCCGGGGGCATAGTAGACCTTCGATACACCGTTGAGCGCAATCACTGGAACCTCAGAACTCCGGCTCGCAACCGAGACATGCCGGCCCGTGAAGTCAAGACCGTCGTAGATCTCATCAGCGACGACGATACAGTTTGGATACTCGCTGGCGATGGTCAAGAGGGCGTCCACATCCTCAGGGCCACACACCGTCCCGCAAGGATTGTTGGGATTGATGAGGACCAACAAACGAACATCATCGTCCATCTTTGAGGCGATGTCGGAAAAATCCGGTTTCCAGCCGTCCTTTTGCTGAAGTTTGTATTCAACGGTCTCACCTCCGTACATTTGAGGATAGGCCATGTACGGCGGATAGTGGGGGCCTGGAGCCAATACTTTGGAGCCCTCCTCAAGCACGGCAGCGAAGAGGAGTTGTAGGGCTTCTGTGACGCCGTGGCAGACATAGATATCGTCGGGCGTCGCATCCCACCCTTTCCGGCGCTCATCCTCGGCAATGGCCTGACGGAGTTGAGGCAATCCATAGGACGGTGAATACCCGTTATGGCCGCTCTTCAAGGCCTGAACGTAAGCATCAACCATGTGGGGCGGGGTCGGCAAACCAGGATAGGCAATAGGGTCGCCGATGTTCAGTTTGATGATGTTGTGACCCTGTGCCTCAAGTTCAACAGCCGGCACGACAACATCCCGTATGGCGTACTCAATGTTGGCCGCTCGAGAAGACACCGGGACGGGATTGGTCATTCAAGCACCTCATTCACAATGTCGATGCATCAACGCCAGCCATTCGTAGAACTTCAGCAAAATGCTCCTCGCTCACCGGTTGCACCGAGAGGCGTTGCCCTCGTCGCAAAAGCGGCATGCCATCCAGATTCGGATTTTCTTTCATGTCCTGAAGGGGGACCATGGTCAGTTCCCGTACCGGTTCAATGTCAACCATAAACCAACGAGGATTCTCTGAGGTCGATTTCTCATCATGATACTTGCTTGTGGTATCCCACGACGTAAAATCGCCATAGCCCTCACGTCGGACCCTCGCAACACCCGCAACGTGAGGCGGTTTGGTGTTGGAGTGGTAGAACAGAACAAGATCGCCGACCTTCATGTCGTCTCGCATCATGTTACGTGCCTGATAATTTCGCACCCCGTCCCAGTGTGTCCAACCGTCATCAACAAGTTGAGAATATGGGTAAACATCCAGCTCGGATTTCATCAACCAGTGGTTCATGGTTGTGGGGAGACGAAAGGGGTCTATGGACTCAACGCTTACCACGCGTCGACCACATCCTCAACCAAAGCGGCGTCCATCACGTCTTCAGCAGCCGTATTGGCGCGGATGAGACCCAATTTTTTCGCCATGTTATTGCCGCCACTGACCGCACCGATACCCATCTTTTCGAGGGTGATGAAGATGGCAGGTAGGAGGATCAGTGCACTGGCAGCAGCGACCCACAGCAGGATGAGAATCACCGTGATGAACGGTGTGATTTCCGGAATCGGAATATCATAGGCGGTAAACATACCGAGCGATGTTACCACGGCTGCTTCAAACAACGACATCCCCGTGCCGACGGCCGCACTTCGAATGGCCTGTATGCCCCCACCCAACTCGCGTATACGGTTGGCAATGTGGATTGAGAAGTCAACACCCACGCCGACCAAAATAGAGCCGATCATGACCGTGACCAACGAGAGTGGGACGTCCATCCGCCACATGACCAACCATTGGAGAGCCACGGTAGCAATAACGGGTGACGTTGTCCAAATTGAATAGCGAATGTCTCTGAACACGATGGCGAGCGTGATGAGGGTCAAAATAATGGCAAAGCCAAGCGATGTCCACTGCGACCCGACAATGAGTTCGTTGACTTCAATGGCTGTTGCGGCCACACCTGTCAGTTCTTCAGCTGATTCCCCATAACGACCCTGGAACGTGGCCGCCTTGTCGTTGACCGAATCCACACTTTTCGCAGTATCGGCAACAGGGATGAACGGCATGTCAACGTAAATCAGAGAGCGACTGAAGTCCTCGCTCACGAAGATTTCACGAGTTTCTTTTGTCAGTGAGGCGTAAAAGACGTCCAAAAGGAAAATTTGGCTTTGTTGGGAACCCGGAAGACCGAAAGCATCGGGGTCGTTCAACAAGTCCCAAAACGAACCGTCGAGGGCTTGGCTCTGATTCAGGAGCACATTTGCGGTGGTTTTCACATCCTCGCACTGTTCATTACCGGCACACGGAATGAGTTGAAACAATTCGTTCAAGCCCTCGCCGGAGACCGTGATTTGGACACCTGAGGCTTTCATCAAGAACACAACCGAAACCGCCGTGGTGTTTTCTACGGTGTTGAGGGAGGCTTCCAAATTGTCAATTTTTTGAAGAATTTCCACAGGGTCATCGTTGGAGTTATCCTCGTCATTGAAATCGCCGCTCACGTTGGCGTTGACGAGGATCATACCAACCTGGCCGGCTTCAAATTCGCGGCTGTATTGCTTCATCTTGACGACCGGGGATTCGCCCTCGGGCGCCATGCCGAGCAGGTCAATGTTTTCCTCAACATTGGCCTGGCCGATGGTTGCGGAGAGTAAAATCATCAAAACAAAGACGCCAATGACCCCTTTGTTACGTTTCACCGGGACATCAACCAACACGTCGAAAGCCTTCAGCGGAGGATGTTTGGGCTTTTTCAAATCCAAGATGAGCGTTAGATTCGGAACCATGAACATGGTGAGGAAATAGACGATGACAATGCCCCCAGAAAGGGCGATTCCCACCGTTTGTATGGGCGCCATCGGTGTGAACACAAGGGAGATGAAACCGATCACCGTGGTCACTGCCGAAAGGAAGACAGCCCGACCTGTCGAGCTTAACGAAGCCCGCATTTTCTCGCTCTTAGTCCCCTCCTCTTCCGCGTAGCGATTGGTGATGTGTAATCCGTACGATACGCCCAGCGCGAGTAAAATGGGCCCGACAATAATCACCGTCATCGTTACTTCGTAATTCGTCGCCCCGATGAGACCCAGCGTCCAAAACACCGCACAGAGCGTTGGTAAACCAGCAATGACGATGACTTTGAAACCTTGGAGAGGGCGAATACCCGTCAAACCGGCTTGGAGAAGGTCAGAGTGGAAAACAAACAACCCCAGGGCAACCAGGACGACCGCTTTGGGGAAGATGTCCCAGAACAACTTGAACGAAAATTCTGTGACGGCGTTGGTGATGGGGACAGGCCCGGTGAGAACCATCGAAATCCCAAGGTCTTCCCAGGTGCACATGCCCTCTGACTCCACCGGATTTCCGTTGGCGTCATACAAGCAGGCTCGCTCCATCGAAGCGATGGTGTCGAGAACTTCTTGTGTGTCAGCAATGATGTCCTTTGCAGGACGGTCTTCGGTCACTGCAATCGCCATGATGGCACGGTCGAGCAATCCGTCGGGACCGCCGTCTTCACCGCCCTCAATATCTCGAGCAAGCTTGTTCATGCCGGCTGAGGGTTGGCCTTCATCCGAATACATCTCACCCACGACAAGGTCGATGGTGGTTTGACTCGGAATTTCGTATGAGCCACCAAATTGGTCATCGGTAAGTGCAAAGGCATCGTTCATCTCCTTGGCAAATTCCCTCGAGGGGCAATTGTCTTCGGGGTTGTTTGAGCAGCCAAGTTCTCCAACTTCGGTGATGACAGCTTCTCGAATGCGAGGGGCGCTTGAATTGACTTCTTTGAGGACCGTGGAGAGGGAAAGAATGTAGATCACGTCGTCGGAGTCATCAGAAAGATAGGGATTGAGAATGTTCTCGACATAGCTGATCTCTTGGAGAATCCGCTGGTCTGTAATGTTGTTTTTGTCCGACTCAATGTAGACAACCATCACGTTGGTGGACCAATCCTCCTCCACTTTTCCGATCAATTCAGCAACACGGCTCCCGTCCGGGAGGTAGACCTCCAAGTCCCCGTTGACGTTCAGCGCTGGATTATCGGGGTCGTCATCGAACTGCGTACCGTCGAGGAAGCCAGACTGTGAAACAAAGTACACTGTTAGCAAGAGGAAGACGAGGATGGTGGGTATCGGAAATTTGGTAATGGCGCCGGTCGCACCTGTTTTCTGCCATTCTCGCTTGAAACGTTTTGGGGCTTCAAGAACCGCATCAAGTGTACGCTTCGAGTCAATGGCCTTCATTTGACCAGTGAGTTGGTTCCTCACAGCACGGCTCTTTTCGGTGATGGCGTTGAGGCGACGATTCCCTACAGAGGTCGCACCTGTATCTTGAGGAGGCTGGGTTTTTGAAGCATCATCCACCGAAGCCACGACACCACCTCAACGACACCGAAACCATTGACCTTCAAAGGCTTACCTTCGCCATGGACGTTTGACGGTTGTCTTTCATGATTGAGCCGACGGGTTGAAATGATGCCCCACATCCGACGGATTGGACCCCCCTCAGTGACCGAGGAGGGGCCAGGTGAGGCACATGCCAGCCCCAAAAATACCAGAAAAACGATGGTCCATTGACCTTGAAAAGACCATCCAAGAAGCCCACTACGCTGATGATGCAGCCTACAGTGGACGCTACGCCTTCAACCCCGAGAGTGAGAAGGAACTGTTTGTCATCGACACCCCCCCACCCTATCCTTCAGGCACATGGCACATCGGTGCCGTAGCCCAGTATTCCATGATCGATGTCCTTGCTCGGAGTCAGCGTTTGCTTGGCAAGGAAGTCTATTTCCCGTGGGGCGTGGACCGCAACGGGATCAATATCGAGTTCACGGTGGAAAAGAACACCAAACGGAAAATGAAGACCTATGACCGGGAAGAATTCCTCCAACTGTGTGAAACCACCATCGAATCCTTCACACAAGCGATGCGAAACACGGCAAAACGAGTCGGCCTTTCCTGTGACTTCTCTCGGGAATACCTGACCGACGCTCCAGACTACCGCAGCGTGACACAGTCTATTTTCGTGGACCTGTTCAAGAAAGGTGACATTATCGAAGACCTTCGCCCCAACATCTATGACCCCGTCGAAGGGACCACCATCGCAGATGCTGAGGTCGAACGTTTGCCACGAAAAACAAAGCTTGTCGATGTCCGTTGGACATGCAAAGACGGAACGGATTTGGTGATATCCACCACACGGCCGGAGTTGATCTGCGCCTGCGGCGTGGTGGTCGTGCACCCGGATGACGCTCGCTACAAGCACCTTGTGGGTCAGGAAATTACCCTCCCACTGGGCGTCAGCGATCGCGGAACGACCGTATCAATACAGGAGCATCCCTCGGTCAAATCAGATTTCGGAACCGGCGTCTTGATGGTGTGTTCATTCGGCGATCAAAACGATGTTGCCGTCTTCCGTGAACTGGGATTAACACCGTTCCAAGCCATTGATTTGGATGGCAAAATGACGGAGGTATCCGGTCCTCTCCACGGCCTTTCGGTCCTCGAAGCACGCACAAAGGCGATCGAACTGCTCCAAGAGGAAGGGCGTCTGGTTCAAGCCGTTGAGCGAGACCAGGATATCCCGGTGTCAGAGCGAGGAAAAAACCCCGTTGAAATCATCCTCCTCAAGGAGTGGTATGTGCGCCAAACCCACATCCAAGACCGCATGCGTGAGCACATTGAATCCATCAATTTCCATCCGGTGCGCAATCGCCAATTTTTACTCGACTGGATGGACAACATCAGCATTGATTGGCCGATCAGCCGACGTCGATGGTACCATACTGAGATTCCAATTTGGTACAGTGAAGACGAAACAAAGGTCGTCGTTCCGCCCTCCGGAACCTACGTGCAACCCTGGAAGGACATGCCGCCGAAGGGCAGCCGAGTGCTGGACAGAGATTCGAGAGAAGATTTGGGTGCTTTTGCGGACATCGCCGAGACTCTCGGGCAGATCAGGGGCGAGGAAAAAGTGTTTGACACATGGATGGATTCATCCAACTCAAACCTCTTTGTCAGCGGTTATCTCAACCACCCAGATATCTTTGAGAATGCCTTTCCAACAGCCTTACGCCCTCAAGGCAAAGAAATCGTCAGGACTTGGCTCTACTACACACTCCTAAAATCAACACTTGTGCTCGACCAACCTGGATTCCAACACGTTTGGATCGATGGCCTCGGCATGGACCCTTGGGGACGAAAAATGAGCAAATCCCTCGGCAACGGCATCGATGCTGATTCGGTTCTCGAGTGCGGAGCTGGCGGCCGGACCGGCGCATGGCAAGTCAAGGGCCCCGATGGCTCCGTGAAACTGCGAGCAAACAAAATCGGGAGTGAATGTTTCCGTCTTTGGAAGGCCTGTGATGCCCAAGTTGGCGATGATTTCCATATCAACCCCGAAGAAATCGAAAAGAAATACTTCGGTGTGTTGACGAAATTGTTCAACGTTGCCCGATTTGCGTCCCAATTTGAAGTTCCCGACGACCTTGAAACGCCTCCCGCATCCTTCGCTTCGGAGGACCGCTGGATCCTCGCCGAGTTCCATCACACGATGAACACCGTGAACGATGCGTGGTCCAATCTTGACATCTATACGGCGACGCAGGCGCTCAAAACCTTTGGAACCGGGCTGTTGCCAAGCCACTACCTCGAAATGGTCAAATCAAGACTTTACGATGAGGACAAGGCAGCGGCTTGGACCCTTCACCGTATTGTCCGTGATTTCATGGCGGCATTCAGCCCGGTCTGCCCCTTCTTTACCCACCACATCACCAGCACCGTTTACGGAACATCGGCCGTGGATGTTGATGCCTTCCCTTCACCTGCGCTCGAGGATGTGGCCTTTGGCACCGACGAAAGTGAACGGCTCTGTAGCCTCTCGCACGCACTGCAGGAATTCAACGGGCACGTGTGGGCCAAAAAGAAAGAAGCCGGTATCTCGCTCAACCAGCCCATCTCCGACACGCCTGTCCCGGAATTGCTGGGAGAGTTCTCGGCAACACTGACGCGCATGCACAAGTTGGAATGAAACTATTCTTCCTCAAACAGCGTGGACTGACGGAATGCTGGCATCTCTAACTGCCCCAAACGAAACCCGATGAGGCGCACGGTTGAATCCGGGCGAACACTGGTGGCAAACAACCCGTTCGCCAGCCGCTTGAACACCGACGTTTCGTCCATCGCCACCGGTATGCTCCGGCCAGCGGTATGGGTTTCAAATCCCGTGTAGCGAATTTTGACTTCAGCCAACCGACCAGACACACCGAGATGTGCAGCCCGTTCCATGACCAACGATACCAATTGTTCGAGGCGCTCCACCACGTGTTGATGGTCCTCTTGGTCGCGTTCAAACGTGTGCTCTTTCCCAATGGATTTCCGACTCCGCAGAGGACTGACAACCGAACTGCTTTCTCCATCAACAACTCGCACAAACCAAGCAGCAAATCGCTCACCTGCGAGCCTTGCAAGGGAAAGTTCACCCAAACCGTAAAGCTCGTCGGCCGTTGTGTAGCCCCACTCTGCCAACTGGGTTGCGCGTTTTGGTCCAATCCCCGGGATATCTCGGAGAGAGCGACCCTCGAAAAACGACTGCAGTTCGTCAGGCATAACACGAAAGATTCCGTTGGGTTTGTTCACCTCACTCGCCATCTTGGCCACGAGACGAGTTGGCCCGATGCCAAAAGAAGCCGTCAACTCGACCGCTTCAAAGATACGCTGCTGCAGAATATTTGCAAGGGCGAGTGCTGCATCCCAATCCCCGTTTACTCGCTCCGTCACATCGAGATAGGCCTCATCGATGCTCGCCTTTTCAAACAGGTCCGCCATTTCCGAAAGAACCGCCATGACTTTTCGACTCGCTCGGCTGTAGAGGCCACGTGTTCCTCGGATGAAGATGGCCGGGCCAAACGGCGCTGCAGGGCACCGGCGCCACGCCTCGGAAACGGGCATGGCCGAACGTATTCCGTAGACGCGCGCCGCGTAATTACAGGTAGAAACGATGCCGCGACCCCGTCCCTGTTTCGGATCTGAACCGATGATCAAAGGTACATCGCGGTCAAAGCCGTGGTGAAGGGTTTCAACCGCTGCAAAAAACGCATCCAAGTCGCAGTGAATGATGATTCTCGGACCACCAACCGCACCACCTGCGTCTTGCCCAAGCACAATCGCCCATCGACGCCGATGGTGTTTGAACTTGATGTGGATGTTCAGTTCAACCGAGGGGTCCTCCTAAGTATTGAAGACCCCGTTTGACGACCGTCAATGATTCGTATGCAACACCACCAAGCGACATCACGGCTGAACACCGACCTCATCCAACGCCGAAGAGGCATTGACCCAACCACGCTTGTGCCCGTGCGAGGACAACTCTACCACTTGAGTGGGCCCGGACGGGCAGGCAAGAGCATGCGATGTGTTGCAGAACATTGGGCCGTTCACGCCTTGGCACAAGGCGAAGTGGTGCACTGGGTGGACGGTGCCTGCCGAATTGACCCCTCACGTTTCATTCCAGGTTTGGAACGGCTTGGAGCAGATGTTGAGGCGTGTCTCGCACGTTTGTACTTGAGTCGAGGATTCACACTGCATCAATTGGACCGACAAATCGAACGCCTCCCAAATGAACTGGCCATCACCCGTGCCCCCGTCATTGTGATTGACGGTTTGCTCGCCATGCACAGCGATGATGCGATTTCGAGGCTTGAATCCAGAACCTTGTTCCGAAGACATGTTGGTCTCTTACGGCAACTGGCCGAACACCAGCACGCCGCTGTGGTCGTCATCACGGGATCGCCTCGCTCGCAACACACCGATGCACGTTTGCTTCAACATCTTCACCGCCACGCTCAAAACCACCTCATCGGTACGTGGACAGGAAGTCGGCGAAGGAGAGCACTGCACCTCCGACATCCTCGTTCGGGGCTTCAAGGACACTGGCGCCCCTTCGAGAACATCGCTCAAACTCGTTTTCGTCTCAACGAACAGAGCTTTGACCGGTCAACGAGGAGTCAAACGGTCGGCGTTCTCCCTCTGTTTCATCGCGACGCGTGAACATCAAGAGACTCGGTTGAACCCCGTCGCTTCGAAGTGTTTCTGTTGTCCAACCGAACGGCGCAAGAAGCGCCCATACGGCGCGTTCAGCGAGTTCGCCATAATGGACTGGACATCCAGCAGTTGCGGCTTGACAAAGGGGGAGTTCCTCAGCCAAACGGACACGATCCAGAGGTTCGCTGGACGATGAATTCACGACGACATAACGAATTTTCCCTCCCGGCGGGACAACATATCCGCGTTCATGGGCTCGCAGGAGTGCCCCATAGGTCAGGTTCTTGACGCGATAATCGGCCAAGTGTCGCGTGGTTCGTCGCGTGATCACGAGGTCGACGAGCGAAACCTCGCCGGAATTTAATCGCTGAAGCTCGCCCCGATAGTGGGCCAACACCGACCGTTGAGCCCGAAGGGAAGGACGTCCGTCAACGCGCTCCCCTTTTGCCAGAAGTTCCAACCCCTTTTGCTGAAGTTCACGCACCCATCGTGGAGTGGAATGTTGGCGCAACTCAATGCCACGAACTTTGAATTCATCACCCGCCAAGGCCCAATATTTGGTAAGCGACCCCGAACCGTGCATCCGACTCGGGAGAAACGCAATGAAATCGTAGTGTGCTTCAAACTCAAGAGGGATACCAACATGTTGGGAAATACGGATTCCAAAGTCCTCTGCATCCAACCGCTGTTGCTCGGGTGAGCGCCCTTTCGTATCGGAGAGCCAAACACAATCCACGATGGCATGAAGCACATCCCACCCGTCGTTTTGAGCCTCTTCAATCGTGGTCAGTAGAAGATCTCGAGACCATGCACAAATCGCCTCGTGTGCCTCGATACGCCCAAAACGCGCATTGCGGTAACCGGTGTATCCAAAGCACGTCACGAGCAGCCACTTGAGGGCGTTTTGTCGCAGGTCAAAGGCGTCGCCTTTGTGCTGACGCTGACGCTTCAAAACTCGACGGCGCTCAATGATGGGTGCGACCACACGCCCGAGAAAGCCGTGCTTGCGGCCACATGTGTGCATGTTGAGGCCGGGAACGGAGAGGGCCTTTTCGTTCGCGAGCGGGAAAAGCCCGTGACCAAATCGTGAGACCATCGCACGTTCACGAAACTCTTGACCAGCCTCATCTGGATGCAAGGGGACAACACCCCGCGTCGTGGAAGCGGCGGACGCTTGACAGCAAGAGCAATTCAGCGTCTCAGGAGAGATGTTGCGTGTCGCGATGATGCTCGGGAACAAACTTGCAAAATCAAGTTCAATCACGGAAGAATGTACCCCTGGTCGGCTATCAAGGTACAAACCTCCTCGGTCAGCATGGAGAAGGTCCAGCGCAGACTTTGTGTCTTCAGGCCGGTTTTTCTTCCACGGCACCAAGACACCGTCATCCATGGCCACCCGCATTTGGATGGCGCTGATGACCGAACCTGGAGAAAGTCGGGAAATGATTTGGGCCGATTGGCGAGAGTGTTGTGCCAGTTCAAACAAGCCCGCAAGTCCACCCTCGTTGACGATGAAACTGTTCTTTACGTCAAGGTGAAGTCGACCTTTGAGAAAGAAGGAACCATGACGATGTCGAGTTTGCCCGTAGGAGTGAACGGTACGCTGGCCGGTCGATTGGCGCAAGTGTTCGGGTGTCCGCCCGAGAACGAGTGGAACCTGATGGATGTGGCCTTGTTCAACCAACCATGGGAACCAACGCTGGTCACCGCCTGCGGTCACAACGACATCAGGGTTGACATCATCAAAAACCGCTTGGAAAGCATTGAGGAAGGCAGCCAACGATGGAAATTCGCTCCGTTCAAGACGAGCGGAATGGGTTGTTCTGGGAGAAGAAAAACCCGGCTCAAGAACCGTTTCCAAACAAATGCGTTCAACAACGTCACCTTGTGCAGGCAAACCACCACCCTCTGCAAATTGAAGGGTGAGGCGAGCAACACATAGCGGCGGGAACTCGACGGTGTCGGTTTCAGCCGCGCTGATCGGTTCGAGCAAGGTTGGCACCGAAGGATTCCAACGAACCCGTTGAAACGGAATGCAGGCGTGTTCGTTCAGGAAGCGCTGCGCGAGATGGGCATCGACCGAGTAGAGCGTGTACCGATGAAAATCACCGCGCGCTTCAATGTGTTCTGCAAGGGCCCGCATGTGGTGGTAAGAACGCAAGGTGATGTCGAGAACATCGGCCTGGCCTTCGGCCTCAAGGTCCAATCGAGCACGTGTTGGAACCATGGCGCCAATACCAAAACGCTGACGCAATTCGGGTTGGTTCAACCAGTGCTCTAACCGGTCCAAAGAGCGATGGGAGGCGTGGACATGTATCGAAGGCGTCCAAGGCACAGCACACCCGTGGGCAACACCTTGGTCGTCAACAACCCACGCCACCATCTCGGTGTGTGTCTCGTTCTCGTGAACGTCCAGCAACCAACCCTCAATCATGGCGACGCCGTTCCTCAAGCGCTTCAACGCGTTCGGTGAGCTGCGACACCTGAGCCATCAAACCCACCATCATGCTGAGAACTGTGGGCTGCCAGGTGTTGATGGCTGGAAGCATTCCTCCCGCAGCGCGACGCTCACGCACCGCATCCAAAAGGGCATCAAAAGCAGCACGATCAACCGACGAGAGGGCTCGACGGTACGGCATCAATTGCTGCAATTCGTTCTCCACTCGCGTTCGCCATGGTGGCACACTTCGACCCATGACACGCTCAGCCCGAAGGAGCACGGCATGCTTATGCCAGACCCGGGTGTTGAAAGTGAAAGTGCTACAAGAAGTTGGAATTGACCACAAAATCACACGGGCGACCTGCGAGGACGGCCATCACGTTGGTAGCGATATCGGTGCCGACCCGCTCTTGTGCCTCAACGGTAGCAGCCCCGATGTGTGGCGTGCCGTGAAAGTGCTCCATCTGGAGGAGCGGGTGGTCCGGTGGGACCGGTTCGTCCTCAAAGACGTCCAAGGCTGCCGACGTGAGCGTGCCCGATTCAAGAGCAGCGAGGACGGCATCTTCGTCGACAATACCGCCTCGAGCACAATTGACGATGTGACTCCCACAACGAGCCCCGTCTTTGCCGATGTGGGGCATGGAGGCAATCCGCTCGGCGTTGACGAGGTGATGGGTTTCTTCCGTCAGGTTGCAGTGAATGGAGATGTGGGTGCAATTGGAGAACAACGACTCCAATGTTTTGTGCAGCCGTGTGTCTTGGGCTTTCGCTACCTTTGGAGGGAGGTAGGGGTCGTAGGCGTGGACTTCCATTCCAATGGCTTGAGCAATTCGGCCAACCGATTGAGCAATTCGGCCAAAACCGATGAGACCGAGAGCTTTTCCGGAAAGTTCTGACCCCTTCATGGCTTTCTTTTCCCACTTCCCGTCTCGAAGACTGCGATCGGCCCGGGGGAGATGACGGATGGAGGCCAGAAGATGGCCCAAGGTGAGCTCGACGACCGACTGGGTACTGGCACGAGGAGCGTTGACGACACGTATGCCCAGAGAACCGGCTGTCTTCAAGTCAATGTTGTCAACACCCACGCCAGCCCGACCGATGACTGCAAGGCGCTCTCCGGAAGCCTCCAAGACGTCCTTGGTGAGTTTGGTTGCACTTCGAACGATGATGGCATCAAAGGACTGCAGGGCTCCTTGGAGCAGTGCGTCCTGATCGATATGCCCGAGGACCACCTCGTGACCGGCTTTTTCGAGCTGTGCAACCGCTTTTTCATCCATCCCGTCGGTGACGGCAATCTTAGCCATGGTCGGAACAACACCCGAAGGCGTTAGAACATTCGGATTGACCCGTGGAACGACCGTTGTTTTCAACAACCCCAAGCAAGTCGGCATGACGAGGTTGCAGCATGGAATCCGCGGTTCAGGAACTGCTCTGGAGTGCAGGCATCCTTGCGTTGCCCCTCCTTTTGGCGCTCCCGATGCGGCTTGCTTGGCAGTTTTGGGTGGGGGTTGGCCATGAGGTCTCCGAATATCGAACCGTGGTCCGCCAAATCCTTGACTCGGGCCATCAGGTCGCCTCGTTTTCCCAAACGCTCGACGACATCGCGCGAAACCTCCGCATCCCACCCTCCAAGCAGCGACTTATCGAGGCCGAAATGCTCCACCCACTCACACTCTCTCACTTTTTGTTATTGCCTGCCCTTCTCATCTTGCCCCTGTCCGCCATCATGGCCCTGCCGTTGATTTTGATTGGCTTTCCGTTCATGTTGTTCATGGAGTACCTCCTGATTCGGCGTAAACTCCTGATCTGGAGCCTCAGAGCCATCGAACGTCTGCTTCACTGGCAGGTCATCCACATCCCTAAACCACATCGAGGGAGTCGTGAAAAGCGTACGTCATTGACCGAATTCTCCCAACACATTGAGCACTTCAACTATGTACCCCAAGCGGCTTTCTTAGGACTCTTTGCGTGGCTTATCGTCCACTGGGTGTTCAATCTTGACTCACTCATGGTCGAACTCCTTGTTTCCTCGTTCCTTTACATGGTCCTCCTCTCGGTGCTTTCCGTGTTGAATACAGCGTTTGAAGCTGATCTGGTGTTCGTCGACCCTGCAAAAGCACGTTTGGTGCCCGTCAACCAGTGGCTTGAAGGCGTGCTCAACCCCATTGTCGGCATCGGTCTTCTGTTCTTGCTGGGCCGAAATCTGCTCGAGGAGTCGAGGGATGTTGGCGGGAATCCTGTTCTCTTTGCCACCGTGGTCCTCACCCTCCTCTACGGAGCAGCCATCGTTGGAATTTCATACCGTTGGGGCTATTCGTCGTGGCGTGGCAAGCGGGTCCGACAGGAATTCGAAGAGCAGGTTATTGAGTTCCTTGAACCACTTTCCTATGACCTCACCCGGACAAAGGGTCGCATCGACTTCACCGTCCGAATGGGCATGGATGAACGTCTGTCGGCGTTTGAAACGATCAAGCACCAGCAAATGACGTTCGAGGAACTCCAGAATTTACCAACGATTCCAAAGGACACCAAAGCGCCAAAAAATCCGCTCAAAAAATGAGGTCATTGGAGCCACGGAATGGTCTCTGGAACCTCGGCGAAAAGGTTGGCGGGAATGGCCGTTTTGATTTTTGAGACGCTGCCGAGTTTTGCTGCTGATGCAGATTGCCAATCCCGAAACACTTCGAACGAGGTCATCGAAAGAATCGGGTTGTTCTCTCGGTTCCACGCCAACGACATCATGGTGGTTCCGGGAGGTTCGTGCCCCGAACAGACAATCGTGTCGCCTTCGAATCGTTCAAGAACGGACAACGCATCCCAGTGGATGCGAACCCGACCGCTTGGCAAATCGTCTCTGCCGACCCCGCCTTCACCGTTGAAGAGGAAATCACCTGTCATCATATAGCCCGGAACGTGAACGATCATCGAATCATTGGTATGGCCGGGCGCAGCATGGAATTGGATTGGAATTGAACCCAGCATGATTTTTTCCTCGTCGTCCACGTACATGCTCACGCCCAGACTGGCGGTCTCATGGGACATCACGTAATCGCAACCCAGTTGTTCTCGGAGAGAAAAACACGCCGTGATGTGGTCAGCATGGGTGTGCGTCGCAATGGCATACACGAGCGTCAGATTTTGTTCCTCAAGGAGGTTGAGGTAGGTGTCGAGGTAGTCGTACACCGGGTCGACAAGCGCTGCTTTTTTGGTGGCTTCATCGACGATAAGGTAGGTCATCGCCCAGATGCCTTCGTTGAGTTGTTCGAATCGCATGAACCAATCCAGCAAGTGGACTGCTTTGAACATTGATGAAGAAAGCCCGCAAAAAGGGAGTCTTCTTGACGCATGAGGGTCTGGAGTCAGCATGCACCCAGCTGAAGTCGTGTACCTTGAGCACGACGGAAAGGTGCTCTTGGTGGACAAGAACGGCCAGGGACCTCAACAACCCGTGCAAGGACGGACATCATCGGAGGAACGCCTTCGGTTTCCGACCAAAGATGAAGTTGAGAATTTGAACATCGCCTATGTTGAGAACGAACGTATCGTGTTGCAGTACGGTGAAGACGCCTTCGTTGTGGTGAAGGCCTACCCGAACATAGACTGGCCCGAAGCATGGGCATGGAAGGACAAGTGTGTGGCTGATAACGCCGTTCACCCCGTTGCCCGAGATGCGATTTACCGCTCCGTTCACCGATTGGTCTCGAAGGTCATGATATGCAACGCCGAGGGGGATGTTCTGATGGGCAAGGTGGAACGGGGGCATTTCCATGGGTTCTGGACCTTGCCAGGTGGCTACATGGACCATAACGAACATCCTGCGGTTGGATGTGTGCGAGAAACACGTGAAGAATTGGGTATCACGATCGTGCTCGACGACATTGAACCGGTGATCACTCAACGCGTCTTCAACGATGAAGGCATCTCGTTCGTATCGTTCACATATCGTGCGACGTGGACCGGTGATCTGAGCGATTTAACCCTTCAAACCGAAGAGATTTCACAGGCCGCTTGGTTTTCACCCCAAAAGGCCCACCAACAAGCGGTTTCGCATTTTGACCGAGAAGCCCTTCGAAGCCTGCTGTAATCAGACGCCCAATTGCTGGCGAGCTGCATCGAGAGCATCATCGAGACCTTCCGCATGTGACCCACCGCCTTGGGCAAAGGTGGGACGTCCGCCACCACCACCTCGAATATGGGATGAAATTGAGCGAAGCAAATCAACGGCGTTGTACCGTTCACTCGCTGGGGTGTTTTCGGTGACGGCGATCATCAATTTCCCTCCACCGTCCCGGGAACCAAGAACAGCGAGCGTCGGTTTGGAAGGGTCAAGGGTCAATTCTTTCATCATCGACGTCATTGATTTCAAATCACCGTCAATCTCCATTATCACGACACGTACACCTTCAACGTCGGTTGACGCATCGCCTCCACCACTGGTCCTCAAGCGAACAATTTCGGATTCGAGTTGCTCGATCAGTTTTCGCTGTTCTTTCCACTCTTTGAAGAATCGCGCCGCAGCCTTCGGCAAGTCATCACTGTGCACGCCGAAAACCTCACTCGACTTGCGAACAAGGTCATCTTGCAAACGAGCATACGCAAGCGCAGCCTCGCCAGCAACGATGTGGAGTCGCTCAACACCGTCCTGAACGGCAGATGAGCGAACAATCCGAATGGAACCAATCTGTCCTGGTTCATCGTGGTGCGTTCCCCCACAGGCCTGGATGTCATGGTCTGCGATTTTCAAAATACGAATGGAGTCGCCCTTGGGAGCCCCACCTTGATACAAATCAAAGCCATGGACGATATCAGCATCCCTGCGATTGAGTTCGGTTTTTTCAGTTGACCGGACTTCACTGAGGACCTCGTTGGCCATGTCTTCCATCGCGTCGAGGTCGGCGCGAGTCAGACGGTGATAGTGCGTGATGTCAAGGCGGCCGCTTTCAACCGTTAGGTGAGACCCGGCTTGGAAAATGTGCGGTCCAAGGAGCCTTCGAGCCGCACCGCCGACGATGTGAACCGCCGTGTGGTGGTCCATCAACTGCTTTCTGCGTTTCCAATCCAGATCACCTGTGACCTCCTGAGAGGGCGTGAGCGGACCGTTGGTGAAGTGGACGATGACGTGGCCACTTTTTTGTGTATCAAGGACCTTGACACTCGTTTGGCCTTGAATGAGTTCGCCACGGTCGCCTTCTTGGCCACCGCCCTCAGGATAGAACAGCGTGGCGTTAAGGATCACGGCGTGCGTGGCACCATCAGGACCGTGGTCTTGTGCTGGAAGGCAATCCAAGACATGTGCTTCAAATGAGGAGGTGTAGACAGCGTCGTAGTAAAGAGGCGATGTTGCAGGGTGAGAAGCGACATCGAGAACAGCCTTTCCATCTGTCGAAGCTTTGGCCGCTTCTTTGGCCATTTGCGCATGGCGTTCGGCCATTTCCGCTGAGAAGCCCGTGCGTAGGGAGACCGAACCCCAACCGGCGTTGCGTGCGAGGGTGATGGCCATATCGGGAGCCAAGCCATGCGAGTCGTTCATGGTGAAGAGAAGTTCATCCGGAATTTCGGTAGCATCATTTGGAACAGATTTGAGTTGGGTTTGAATGACGTTGGTTCCCTTTCGCAGCATTTCGGCATAGCGCTCCTCTTCCAGCGTGAGAATCATGAGAAGGCCCTCCCGTGTTTGCTTGTTCAATTGGCCACCCAGATTCACCTCAAGGTGGTGAGCTGCCAGTTCTGCAAGTGGCACATCAAGACCGAGTTCGTCGCGCATTCGGAGAACCCTGCGCGCAAGCATGCGTGCGAGGTAGCCGGCTTTGGCATTGGAGGGGACCAGGCCATCGCCCAACATGTTGCAAAGGGCGTGGAGGTGGTCTGGAATAGCGTAGATGTTTGCCAACGGTTCGGTGACCGACGAGAACTGTTCACTCGTGACCTCGACGCCCCGCTCGGCAAGTTTTTGCAAGAAAATGTTGACCAATTTCTCCCCGTCAACACCTGCTTCGATGTTCATGATGCCGTTCAATCTCGACATCTCGCTGAGGAGGCGGTCAAGGTCAAGGGAAGTCCACTGGTTTGCAACGCTGTCAAAGCCTGAAATCTCTTTCAGCCATGCCACCGTTTCGGGGTAAATGGCCTCATAGATGGTAGGCGTTCCGGCAGCGGCCCAACAAAACCGTTCGAGACCGTATCCGGTGTCAATAATCTGGAGTGGCATCGTGCGATACCGGTCGCCCTTGAGTTCAACATCGCCGTCAGGATGTTCTTCCATGTCCATGAACACCAGTGTAGCCAACTCCAATCCACCAACAATAACCTCCACAGCGGCGCCTGCATTCCCCCCACCGCACCATGGATTCTCGACGTAAGTGATTTCACCAGCATCGATACCGAAGGTCTCGGTTAGCATGCGATGGCAGTGCTCAACACATCGTTCCATCCAGTAAATCTCAACCCCGTCTTCAGGTCGGTTAAACACGTGGTGGGCCATCATCTCAAAGGTTGTCAAATGCCGGCCTGAACGGCCAACTGCATCAACATCCGTGAGGCGAATGCAAGGCTGAGAAACGGCGAGAGGGTTGGCAGGAGGTTGAACTTCGCCCGACGTGACGTGGGGCTGGAAGTCAGCGATTGAAGCAATGGTCAAGTGAATATCGTCCCGCCAGCGTGCGAGGACCGGATAGGGGGCAATGCGGACGTGGTCCCGCTGTTCGAAGAAGCCGAGAAACGCTTCACGCATGGCGTCCTTGAGGGCTTTACCACGCTGGGAGAAGCCGTCGATAAGTGGAGCGCCGATGAAGGTGTATTCATCTTCAGGTGTATCTCCGCAGGTCTCTCGTGCTTCATCGCACGTCCAAAACCAGAGTGAGGTCACCCTACACTGCTTCCGAACATAGCCATTGTCGTGAAAAACGGCCAAATCAATCGGTGGCAACGCCATGCAGAAGTCCCTCCATGTTGGATGTTCTCGCCAAGGAGAGACCCCCCTTCAAGCCTGTGTTGATACGCGTCTGAGTTGATGGGTTGTGCAAAGGCTCAAATCCCATTGTTTGAACCACGAGCCATGGAACCATCATGGCGCCAACACCTCGTTGACGAGGGCGACGGCACCATGCGAATCAAGGCCCACGGCCAGATGAAGGTCGATGCACGGTTGATCACCGATAGCGACCACATGGAACGACACGCAGATGACCGTGGCCCAGAACAGTTGGTCAATACCGCCTCCCTCCCGGGCATCGTGGGTGAAGCATGGGCCATGGCCGACTGGCATTATGGCTACGGATTCCCGATTGGTGGCGTGGTGGCGACGGATACGGAATTTGGCGACATGGGCGGTGCGATATCGCCAGGCGGTGTTGGATTTGACATCAACTGCGGTGTTCGGTTTTTGGCGCTTGATGCCACGGCCAACGACATTCCCAATCTCAAGAAGTTGGCCGGAAGACTCGCAGGACGCATCCCTGCCGGGGGCTCAGGGAAAGGAGGCGTGGACATCAGCCGCTCAGACCTGAACGACATCTTGCAGCGAGGAGCCCATGCTGCCGTGGACCTTGGCCACGGGCATCACGCCGACCTTGACGTGCTGGAATCAAGCGGCCTGCTCGAGACACGAGAGGCGGATGTGTCTCAGCGTGCTCTCGAGCGCGGCATGAAATCCTTGGGCACACTTGGTAGCGGCAACCATTTCCTGGAGTTGCAGACCGTTGGCAGCGTCGTCGACGAAGCAACCGCCACTGCATGGGGCCTGTATGAGGACCAAGTCGTAGCGATGATTCATTCCGGGAGTCGTGGTTTGGGCCACCAGGTTTGCACCGACCATGTTCGGAAATTGGAGGCGACCTACAAGCAACACGATGGCATGTGGCACAATGAGAAGTGGGATTATGCCCTCCCGGACAGGCAACTCGCATCTGCACCGGTTCATTCACGTGAAGGTCAAGCCTACCTTGATGCGATGAATGCTGCGGCAAATTTCGCCTTTGCAAACCGTGCCGTCTTGGCAGAGCGACTACGAACGGTCTTGAAACTCGAGATGGGCGTTGACGGTGAAGCGAGGACGCTCTACGATGTCGCCCACAACATCGCCAAGATGGAAACCCATGTCATTCATGGAAAATCCTGTTCCTGTTGCGTCCACAGAAAAGGTGCCACCCGTGCATTTGGAGGAGATCATGCTGATATCGGCGCCACCTTCTCAACAACAGGACAACCGGTGGTTGTTCCCGGCGACATGGGCAATGGCTCATGGATCATGGCCGGTCCACGACAAGGGAGCAACATGGCGTTTGGCTCGTCTTGCCACGGCGCCGGTCGAGCGCTTTCCCGAAGTCAGGCGAAGAAGACACTCGATGGAAAGGCACTGAAACGGAATCTCGAACTCCAAGGTGTGCGGGTCCACGCATCAACACCAAATGTCCTCTCGGAGGAAGCACCTGACGCCTACAAGGACGTGGATGAAGTGATACGCCTCACGGCTAAGGCAGGCCTTGCACGGCCGGTCGCCCGAATGAATCCACTTGCCGTCATCAAGGGATGATCACATGCAGACTTCCATCATTCCTTGGCCGGGAATGGTGGGTGCAGCGCCACTGTGAACGCCATCTGGCTCTTCCACAATCACGCTGAGCAACGTGTTCACCAGTTCTTTCAGTTCGTCGACCTGGTTTTGAAGTTCCTTCACCCGTCGTTGCATGTCCTCATTTTGTTGTTGCTTTCGCTCCATGTGCATCCCATCTGAGAAGTCGCCTTCTCAATTGGAAACTTGAAAAATCGCCTCTTATACATTGAGGTAAAAATTCCGAAAGCGAGTCTATTTCCAGTGTATTCAACGACACGGGCGGTGGAGCCACCGGCGAGATTTGAACTCGCGACCTCCTCATTACCAATGAGGTGCTATACCCCTAAGCCACGGTGGCAGTGGTCGGGCCACCAGCCAAGCGGATATAATCGCTTCGCGAATCAAGAATTACATCGCAGCACGATACAACATCCATTCTCCATCCTGTATACCAGCTGGAATCGAAACGGGAACATCGCGTGATTCGACAAGGACCCATGATGAAGCATTGAACTGAACAGAGGATGATGGCGCAACGAGCACATAGTCAATGACCGAAGCATGCTCATCCATGACACGACCTGCTTCTTCTGATGTGGACCACCACCCTTGAATGGATTCAGTACCGGTAAGGTCGAGATTGGTTTTCACGACGTACAAATGGTGAACAGCCATGGATTCTGGAGCGATAAGGAGGAACGTGTCGTCGTCATCACCCCATGTTTCAGCGAGGGCCTCCCCTGCGTCCTCGGACCAAATCTGGTGTCCGACGAGCGTGGTAAAGAGAAGAAAGGGGAGCACCAACATGACAGCACGCAACTGCGGTCGAGACGTGACGGTGGTTTGTGGAAGCGCCTCATCATCAGCCCAGCGAAGCAGCGCTACCATAGGGACCAACAGCAGCGTTGCGTATCGTCCATTGTTGCCAAGGATGATCATGACCTGAGGCAACTTCATTCCCCACAACCAAGCCTCGAGCGTCCATAGCGAGGCAATGTAGGCGACAATTCCTGCCAGCAAGGCACCGATGTAGGCCACCAACATGGTAAAACCGGGGCCGCGGGCATGGCGCAAATGGGCCCATCGTTGAGCGATGAAGGACCACAAAAAGCACCCGACCAAAAGATACAGAACCACAGCATCAATGAATGCGAACATCGAGGCGAATGCGAAGTGGAGCGGGCGTTCACCAATGACAGAAAATGTACCTGTTGACGAAAAGAAACCGATGATGGTGATGCCGAGGTAAACCAGAGCAAACACGAGCAATCCGACCGTCCAGGGTTGTGTGTACCACCGTTCCTGTTGGGCAACGCGGGTTGTTCGACTGATGCGCACCCATGCTTCCGCAAGGAGGAGGATGACCAGCCAAAGTAAGGCAGAAAGCCACGGAGAAAATCCTTTCCAAACCATGACCAACATAACTGATGTCGCCATGAGAACGCCGTTCAGACGTTGCTGCGATGCGGTTTCACCACGGTGAAACCAATACCCGGAAACGCCAAGTCCCATGAGAAGTGCAAGCGGTGCTTCATCGTACCCTCGACTCGTTGAAAACATCAGCACAGGACTCAACATCAACATGGCCCCCCACATGGGGTCAAATCGAGGCCGTTGGCCGTGCCGGCGAGGACGCAAGGACACCAACCCCGCAACCAGCACAAGGGAGAGAACAGCGGTCACCTTCATCGAGGCCTCGGTCGTGTTCCAAGGGGGAATGTAGCCGTCATAATCCGAGGTGGTGTTCAGTGTGGATGAGCCGCTGATGCGGGGGGAGCCCCAAGTCAGGTCTTGCCCTTGCGTAACCTCATCGTTCAGCGCGTTCAAGCGCACATGGGCATCCAGTCCGAGATCACTGTGAGATGCAGCATACGTGTGCAGGGCGAGCCCCAGAAAAAGAGCCACCACCCATCGTCGATGTCGCCGAAGTGGGTCTTCCTCCATGTCGTACACCACGTTTGGAGTTGTCATGGAGGTTGCGGTTGTGGCGCCGAGAGAGAGATTTGAACTCCCGAGGGAACGGGCCCACGCGATTTCCAGTCGCGCGCACTACCAGGCTATGCGATCTCGGCTCTAACCCCGCCGAACCCCACTTGTCGTTTAACCATCACCCTCCAAAAGTGAGGAAGAGAAGCACACGAGCGAAAGGACTCAAAGGGGCGAACGCCAGCCCTCCAACATGGCCGAGGGGGCGGATTCCGCCGTGGATACAAACCTCGTGTCAACCACCCTGCCGTTTCGCATGGCAGAGATCGAACTGGCACGCCCCATTCCATCTCGATTTCCACTTGCACAACAACTCAACACCTTGCAAAAAGAATGGATGTTTCACATGAGGCTCCTGCGAATAGAATGGAAGCGAGAACACTACCTCACCATCGCCTTCGGTCTTCTCGCCCTTTGTTTGGGGTCCGTTTCGACTGAACTTTGGGACGGTGGAAATGCAAAGGTCACGGGTCTTGACGGCCTGTTGGCGATCAACGGCTTCCAGTTCTTCCAGATGTTGGTCTCCACCATCTGCTGGGGTTGGTTTGCCTACCAAGCTTGGATGCTCTTCCCCATCATGCGTGTTCACGCCATTTCCCTCTTGGTGATGTGGAACGGCTTGGTCGGTGCGCAAATTTTCTTCCACCGCAACAACCCTTCCTTCCCGTTCTCATTTGATCTGGCGAACATGATGGAAGGAACACTCATCCTTCTCATCGTGTTCTTTTTCCTCTTCTTTTTCTGGAAAGCAGTGGTTGAAACTCGGGACCTTCACGTTGAAATCCACCACCTTCACGAGGATGTTCGCATCATGGAGGCGTCCCTTGCCGAACACTCACTGCGAGGGTGGACAGCTGTGTTCGGCATCTGGGTTCTGCTGATCACCGTCTCTTCGTGGGCGGGTTTACACCACATCTCAACGTACGGAGATGCCAACATCGGTTACCTTGTGCTCCATCTGCTCACAGGGTTGCCGGCCGTTCCACTCCTTCTCTTCGTGTTGTGGTACCCCCAGCGAATGCTCGGCGATCAGGCCAGTGTTCGCACACGAGCCGCCGTTGATGCCGCTCTTGAAATGTCGGAAGAAGCCCCGGTTGAAAGGCCCAAGAACTCAAAATGTCCCGAATGCGGCCACCCATCGAACGTCATGCTCACCGAGACAGGAGCGCTGGCCCACCACTGCTTTTCTCCAGACTGCAGCACGGTCGTCGTTGTTGGCACGTCGTGTCCAACATGCGACGCAGCCATGCCAAACCGTATCGCATGCAATGCATGTGGCGTCAATGCACCGGCCTTGGATTTCTTACCCGATCAGGAGGCATGGTAAATGTTGAACAACTGCAGAAACGATTTCCCTACGCTCCAAGAAGAAAATCCACCGGCCTATCTTGACAATGCCTGCGTCACGCTGAAGCCTCAATCGGTCATCAACGCCATCCACAGGTATTACACAGAGACGCCGGGTTGCGGGGGGCGTTCAGTTCACCGCTACGGCACAGTCGTATCAAAATCCGTTGCGGATGCGCGGACCAAATTGGCCTCATTCCTCAACGCAGCCACACCAAATGAAATCGTGTTCACAAGAAACGCAACCCATTCCATCAACCAAATCGCCCACGGCATGGCATGGGACAAAGGTGATGTGGTGTTGACCACCGACCGAGAGCACAACTCAAATCTCGTCCCGTGGCTCCAACTTGAACAGGAACAGGGCATTGACCATCGCGTGGTCGCCAGCATGCCAGACAACACCTTTGACATGGAGGCCTTTGAGGCGGCTTGTGCTGAAGCCGGTGACCGGCTGAAGATGGTCGCCATGAGTCAGGTTGGAAATCTTGACGGTGTGGAGGCTCCCATCGCAGAAATCACAAAGGTTGCTCACGACCACGGCGCTCTCGTTGCCGTTGATGGCGCCCAATCCACACCCCATATGAATGTCGACGTGAAGGCCTTGGACATCGATTTTCTCTCCTTTTCCATTCACAAAATGTGTGGACCTTCCGGCATGGGCGGTCTGTGGGGGCGATACGACCTCCTCGATGGCTTGAGGACGATTCAGTCCGGAGGACAAACCGTTTCTTCGTCGACATACACTGAGGCTTCTTGGGCGAAACCACCAGCACGCTTCGAGGGAGGATTGGGGAATTTCTCCGGCATGATGGCTACTGGTGCGGCCATTGACTACCTCGCTGCCCTTGACATGAACGAGGTTCATGAACATGAAATCAAATTAAACCGCATCATGACACAAGGCGTCAAAGACCTCCCTGGCGTGTCCATCATTGGACCCGAAGACCCGAGTCAGCGTGGCGGCATCTGCTCCTTGTTGATGGACGGCCTCCCCGCCCACGATGTGGCGCTCCTGCTCGACGAAGCCGCTGGCGTCATGGTGAGAAGCGGTCAGCACTGTGTTCATTCATGGTTTGCAGACCGCGGGCACCCTCAGGGCTCGCTTCGTGCTTCTGCTTATCTCTACAACACCGAAGACGATGTCCGCCGGTTCGTGGATACACTGACTGAAATAGTTCACACACTGAGTTGATGGTATGTCGATCTACGACTTCTCTTCGTCTCCGGAAGATGACGAGGCAGTCGAGGTGCTCACCCCTCGCCTCCTTGATGAATTCAACAATGAACCCAATGATCTTCGTACGATCAAACTGCTCGTGAGCATCACCTTGGGCATCACGCTGGTCCTTGCTGCAGGTTATCTTACTGCAGTGGTGTTGACCGACGGTGCGGTGTTGCTGCGCCCGAGTGAGGTCGCGCTTGAGCGACATGCGGCATACGATGACCTCATCCAACCCGCCAGTCCGGAATTGACGGGGTCTGGAATCACCGCCTGTATCGTTGATTCGGGAATAGCCAGCGACCATACTGACTTGGAAGGCATCAACTTGGTTGGCTGGAAAGATTTCGTGAACAACAGAGGCGAGCCCTACGACGACCACGGCCATGGCACGTCCATGGCCGGAATTTTGGTCGCGAATGGTTGGCTGAAAGGCGTGGCAAAAAACGTGAATTTGTTGGTGGCCAAAGCGCTTTCCTCAGACGGAAGTGGAAACGACGAAATCGTGGCAGAGGCCATCGATTGGTGTGCGCAAAACGGTGCTCATGTTATCTCTCTCTCACTGGGAGGCGCACCCGATATTCTCCCTTTCACCTTGGGATCCGGCCGGAGTTCCGGCGATGCAGCCGAAGATGCCACTGACGCTGGTATCTACGTCGTTGCTGCGGCTGGCAACGACGGTGAGGACGATGATGGCGATGTCGCCCATCCATCGAGCGAGGCCGGCGTCATTTCTGTTGGTGGTGTCACCATCAAAGGCACCCACTGGTCAGGGTCGTCAAAGGGCGACAACAACGGACGCCTGCTTCCCCTCCCGGTGCTCATGCCACGTGGAGACCCGAACAAAAAACCCGAAGTTGTTGCCCCCGCCGAAGGTGTACCCGTGCTTCTCAACAACGGCGGCTGGGGCATCGCTGACGGAACCAGCGCGGCCACGGTTTACGTCACGGGAGCGTTGTGTTTGTTACTGGAAGCGAAACCGGATTTGCGAGCCGACCAGTCTCAAGGTGGCTCAGACAACGTGAACGCCGTCAAACAGTGGCTAATGAACAGTGCTGTTCCCGAAGACGGTCAAGTCGGCCATGATGATTACTACGGCTACGGTTTGTTGAGCATACGTGGACTCATCGAGGAAGCGACCACGCAAAATTAACGAGGCAACCACGCAACCAGGGTGCCTCCGAAGAGGGGCATGAAAGCGAGATGGTGGGTATCCTTCGACTCTGCAACCACCTCAATCCATCGGTTGAATCCGTTGACAAGCGCCATGCCGGCTTCGTCATCTTCGTCCACCTCGCCACTTGGCATGTCCGGTTCCACCGTGAACAGGACGCCGTTTTTTGAGAGAAAAGGGAGGTAGCTGGCCACGAAGGAAGCCCTGTTTGGCGATGGGGCATCAATGACGATCACATCGTATTCGCGTTCAAATGGTGTTTGAGACAATTCTTGATTGGTTGCCGCAGCCAGCTGCCAAGCTTGGTGCTCTGCGGCCAATTGCTCAGGCTCACCGACCACGACCGACGCCCAAGACATGGCCTCGTAGCGTTGCAGCAATCGCTGAAGAATGACGCCGAATTTTCCGCCTTGCTCCACCACCGTCAAAGTAGCTGGCCGGGCATCTGAGCGTTCGAACTGATCCAAAAGCCAAGCCGTACGATGACCGATGCTTGCCCCAACTTCGAGAACGGTTGAAGGGCGCAACCGAGCCACAGCATCGCGTAATCGCCGATGGACGGAAATGGACCATGTCGAAAGCCCCATGTGTTGGAGTTGTGCGTGAATATTGGCTGCAATCTCCGGTTCATCTCGAGGTTGTTGCGTGTCCTTGGTCATGAGATAAGCAAGAATTTCCTCTCGCACGATCTCCTCAGGGAGGTCAGCCATGCACATTGGTCGTTCATCCCCAACATCAAGTCTTGCACCCAGCCCGTGAACGGAGGGTTCAAACCTCGTGGGTTCAGCGGAGGCATGAGGGAGACCCATGGAAGATGACGATGTGTGGGAAGAGGAAGAAGAAATCCTCGAAAACGCCACGCATTGCCCAGTATGTGACGAACTCACCGGCCACGCCATCATTCGAGAGAAGCCTGTTGGCAATGGAGCGGATTTCATGCTTCGTTGCGATGCATGCCAACATGTTCACACCGTTGAATTTCGACCACCGCCTCCGAAGAATATACCGTTCATCCTGACAGAAGGGCCGAAATCAGAGCGTGTTGTTTTGGTGGTTGACGCCGATGAGGAGTTTGTCGTTGGTGATGTGTTTGAAGAAGATGGCAAACTTTGGAAAATACATCAAATCGAAGTTGATGGAGACCGGACGACACGCGCAGAAATCGCCACGAATATCATCCGAATCACCGCCTTGCGAACCGATATGGTCCGCGTAAAATTGACGCTGACGCGAGGCGAAGATTCCACTGCCGACGTGATCGTCGTACCACAAGAAACCACCTTCACCGGCTCACATCTGATGGAGCATAACGGTGAAACATGGAGAATCCGAGCCATCCATACGGGAGCGGGCCGAACGCTCCGAGGGACCGTGAAGGCCCCTGATATCAAGCGGATGTACCTGCACGAACCCCCAAATCCCGAACACTTCACGCCTCGAACACCTCGTGAGCGAAGACAGGCTTGGAAAGAAGGACGTTTGGGCTACAACCCCAACCCAGAGCGCCCAAAGGAGCAGGTCAAGAAAGGTGTTCATCCGAACGCTTCGAAAAAACGGAGCAAGAAGAAAAAGCGAACATGATCACGGGCGGTTGGTCCAAGGCATGATGAACGCCTTGGCGACCTGTGCACCAATGGTAGGGTTTTCCTTGAGGCGGCGAATGCTGTATTCGTACCACTTTTCTCCGTAAGGGATGTACACCCGGGTGCGGTGACCTTCCTTCAATAAACGACGACGCAGGGGACCTCGAACGCCGAGGAGCATTTGAAATTCATAGCCCGGCCCTTTGTGATGACGGGCAGGGCCAGCGTTTGGTCGGGGGTCTTCGATGCCCGGGCCCATCCCGAACGCTTTGAGAGCGGACAACGTGTGGTTGATAACCGGCATATCGTGAGAGGCAACACCAACATAGGCACCTGCCTCGAACATTCGGTCGATGGCTGCGTTTGTTCCGTCAACAATGTCTTGGTAGGTGGTGTAGGAGATGTCCTCCGGTTCCAGATAGATGCCTTTGCAGATGCGATAGTCTGCTTGAGGGCCGAGAACGGTCTCCAGTTCACCGATGTCAGCGAGCGTGCGAAAAAGGCGCCCTTGGAGAACGGTCCCGACGTTGGTCAGTCCTTCACCGTGCAGCGTGGTAACCACCTCAATGGTGTCGGTTGTCACACGATGGTCTTCCATGTCCAGACGGACAAACATGTTCTCTTCAGCGGCCATTTGCACAAGTTTGCGAATGTTTTGCAATCCCTGATCAGGGTTGATGAGCAAGCCAAAGGCGGTGGGCTTGATGCTCAGATTGGCATCCAGACCGTTTGATTTGATGGCCTGCATCACACGAGTATATTCGTCAAAGAAGAACTGTGCTTCATCCATGGAGGAAATCTCTTCCCCGAGCACATCAATGGTAAAGCAGGCACCTTCGCTCTTGAGCCGATTCATCACGGCGACGGCTTCATCCAGTGAAGCTCCAGCAACGTAGCGACGACTGACCCAGCGAACAAACCACTTTGGCATCCGCACGGTGGTGGCGACGACCAACTTGGAGAACCATCCCACCATGACAACCCCACAAAGGAGGCGCTCTTTGACCCTTTGTGCGTCAACCTATACAAGGCCGAGATGCGCCTTGATTTGTTTCGTTGTCAACAGAGGAATGCCCTCTTCGTGAAGCAATGCTCGAACCGCTTGACGCTGCCAACCTCGAAACGCCTTTTTGTCCATTGAACAAACGAGTTTCCCACCGGGGAAAGAACGACGCGTGCTGTCCAATGCAGCGAGGATGGATGGCTTCCACGTCCCACCTACCTCACCGTCAGGCATCTGCTCAAACGGCAACGCGTAGCTTGCCAACATATGGCCGAGCCAAACACCGTCCAGCGCTGCCAATTGATTCGCTCGAGGAGCATAGTGCCCACCGCCAAGGGTGACAAGAACAAGTTCGCCTTCGTTGCGTTCGGGGCACCAGGTGGTTTTTGGTTGTTCGAGCAAACCCTTTCTCATGACGTTCGCCAAGAGTTCTGCGGCACCGACATGGCCCCATGTGGCCTCCGTTGAACCCACCTCAATAAACAAGGTGGGGACCGCCACATTCGGACCGTGGTGGGTCACCTCAAGCGAGACATCAAAACCCTCAACGCTGTTTTCCTGCTTTGCTTGCTGAAGGAGCATTTTCCACCACGGTGCTAGACGAGGGGAGGGGGGAGGGGGCAGCCCGCCTTGGCCTCCATAGGGGCCTTGTTCACCCGCTGGCAAGTGTGGCACACCAATCGGATGAAGGGTGAGCGAAGGGCGACCGCTGGCGGCGACGTGGCGCGATGGAAAGATGATCTCCGAGACCCGTTCACCCGTCGCCATTTCCCAGCGTGATTCAAGGTGGTCTTCAAACAGAAGACCGTCCGGAAGGTAGAGCATCCTCAGGTGCTCCAAAGCGTAGGCGGGGTTGCCTTCGACCGATGGCATTTCCCGCCACTCGTCCATGCTCCGCAAGGCTTTGGCTTGGTTGGTGCTGGCGATGTCCTGTTGATTGACAGCGATGAGAATCACCGTCGCATCATCCATGCACAACCCTCAACCGGGTCCTATTTGGAAATGACGCAGACGAGCATTCACATACCGGTGCGCCGGTTTCCCATCATGGACGCGGACCTCCCACCCCCAATCCCCTTCCTACCGGACCTCGTTGTCCACCACGATGAAGGGGTGATGGTATCTGGAATGGAAGGTGAACTTCTCTGGTTGGACCAGGAAATGAAACCGCTCACCGAGGTCAAATGTCCCCATCCGATGCGCATGCGCCAAGCCTCCATTTCGCAGGGTCAACTCATCGCTACGTGGCTGGACCGTGAACTGCTTGTCGCATGCATGGCCTCCATGCCCGTTGGAACTGCAGAAGAGGGAAAAAAGCGCTCTGAAATTCGAACGTCGATTGGAACTCGGACCAATCACTACCCTGCTGGAACCACATGGGCCCATGCCCTTGATGCGGAACCCATGGCATTGGTGAGTAACGAGGATTCGGTCGTGTTCGACCTCTACAATCGTGGCATGTACAAAATCGGTATCGGCGCCGAAGAGCACTGGCGAATGCCGCCCTCGGATTGGGGCTACCCGAAAAAACGCCCACGAAATGAAGAGGTGGTCGCTTTGCATCTTGAGGAAAACCATTTTCTGATCACATCAAAAGGAGGGCGTGTGCAGCGACGTTCGCTTGAAACAGGTCAACTCGTTGAGGAATTTTTGCTCGAAGGTGTTGAAGCTCCTCTTGAACATCACTTCGTACACGGGGGTCAACACCTCGCTTGTTCTGCAACCGGAAGAGTGACCTGGAGTTACAACAATGAGGTCAAGCACCATCTCCAGTTGAGTGGCCCGGTGCAGAATGCAACATGGGATTCAAAGATAGAAGGATGGAGAATCGCCGGCTGGCGCGAAGAAGTCGTGATATCAGACCGTGTGGTTGACCGCCGAGCTACCAAAGAATTGCCCGTTCACATATGCCCCGTTGTCCGCAGTGCACTTGTGCTGTTCAACGATGGCTCATGGGAAACGAGTCCCTTCTGAGAAAACCACGGTGTGGTCATTCAGTCATCACGGTGTAGCCGCAGCGACCGCAGGATTTGCGGTTGCCGTGGACAGCGAGGAAAACGCCGGGACCGCACTCAGGACATGACTCAGCACGAACGAGCTTGCCGTCCTCAACCTTGTACTTGGAATGCTTTGCTTTAGGATTCGGACCGTCTCCCATCACTCATCGCCTCCCTCAGGTGCACCAGCATCTTCGGATGGTGTTCCACTGCGAAGACCTGCATGCCGCTTGTGAATGTACGCTGGCTCAACGGCCATCGCTTCCTGCGTGGCGTAGATGTACGCCGTTCCTGTTGTCAAGGGCTGACCAAATCGCGTCACACAGTCTTTGATGACGATGAGATCTTGTTTTGCACCGGGTTCGAGCGTCTGGACAAGGTCCATGACCTCTTTGCGGGAGGGCGTCGATTTTGTGTCGTGTTTCCAGCTGAAAGCGATTTCAACCCGGTTTAGAATTTTATTTTCTCTTCGTTCCTTGATTTCCATGTTCTCACCTTCATCGAATGTTGACCTTGAGTGCGTATTTTCCAGGTTGCTCCACCTTCAATCGCTCAGCGATTTCTGATCGCTCCGGCTGAATGATGATGACATAGCCCGTCCAATCGGATGAGACGGATGCTGAGGGATGACGGGGGCACTGGTCGATACCGTCGTTGAGGACGAGGTGGCACTCACCGCAAGCAAAGGGGTTTTTGACCATCTTTACTCACCGCCTGCGTTCTTCTTCTCCCACTGCGGGGAGCCGAGTCCGTCTTGCTTGCTGGTCAGACCAATCTTGGAGCGACGTGGGTCTGACGTGTCAGGTGAAAGCGATACAATTCGGGCACGAACGAAGGACCCGATGGACAGTTCTCGTCCGGACTGACGCCCGGTGATTTTGTTGGCACCGATGTTGATGTCGACCGGTTCATCCATGATTTGTGATTTGTGAAGCAGGGCTTCCATTGGGCCGATGCGGACGAATGCGCCGAATTCGTTCACTTCTGAGACGGCGCCTTCAACGACTTCTTGGTCGTCCATGCAAAACAAGACGGCATCAAATTGAACGCGCTGGTAAATGGCGCCATCACCGTGAATGATTCGACCTCGTCCGATGGTCTTATGGTTGTTGGTGACCAAAACAAAACGGTTCTCTGAATCGAATTTACCCTCGAAGGCATCCATCGAGAGACGGTCGATGTGTTGGTCAAGGGATTGACCCTTGCGCATGTATTCCGCAGGAATGCGGATGGTGTCTTCCTTTGTTACAACCTTGTACATTTCATCACCTCTTTGCGTTCTCAAGAGGCACGATGCAGACGGTGAGTCTCGCGACTTTTCCGTCCTTCACCGGTGAACCCTCAGGAGAGAATGCGACCGAAGTCATGCTGTCCACCGGAGGCCCCTATTTAATTCAAGCGGCATCGCACGCCCATGACTTGGGCTCCATGGCCTTGTTTCGGTGACGATGACGCAGGTGGGAAAAGAGGTTTTAGGGAGTAAATCATCCATAACCAATAACAACCCCCCGAAGACGGTGATGCATGATGTCCACTGGGTCACGACCAACCACGCGGCGCACGCTTGTCGCGACCACGCTGGTCTTCCTGATGATTGGCGTCGTGCTCAACCCGATGAGTCATCCAAAGTTCTTAGCAGAAACTTCGGTTGTTCAGAGCGCAGGTAGCGTATGGATTGGTGATGACCAACCGTGGAGCCAGTACGCGAAAACACCCACGCACAACCAAACCGTTCCGGCCCACGGACCCGACGGTGGTCCTGGAGAAGGAACCCTTGCTGACATCACGATGCTCGGGACCTTGGAGAATCCTGTCGTGAACTGGCAAGTGTTTTCCGACCAAACAGAGAGCGACACATACGGTTCGGTGATAGGAAATTTTTCAACGAGCATCAGCGCCTCGCAGGCCGCTCGGGAACGTTGTGGATCCGGCACGCTGTTCCCCGTCATGGTCTCGAGTGAAGTCGCTGACGGAACCCGAGAGAGTTTCCTTAACATCGTCTCCGGAAACGATGCAAAGATCGCCTGGCGCGTCAGCCTTGGTGCAACCGAGGCCATCCGTTCAACACCGATGCTCCACGATATTGACGGCGACGGGCACCAGGAAATCATTCTTGTTTACGACACACAAGGGGCGCTCAACGTCGACGTTTGGTCGCCTCGGCTCACATGTACGGAATCAAACTGGCAATCCTCTGGCCACAGCAACGAGTTGGTGTGGTCCTACAGCGACGCCGATGTCCGCATCGGCTCACCATCTCCACACTTCGCCACAGCAAACAGCGACCACAGGGCCGTAACGCAACCACTCATCGCAGATCTTGAACTCGACGGAACACCAGAACTCATCGTCGCCGTGGTTGACGACCCCGACAACGATCCTTTGGTGAAGGTCAACGCCTACGCCCTGAGCACTTCACAGCCCACGCAGGCGTTGTGGACGGTTTCACTGGACCGTGGCACCCATCCCTCGGACCCGGTTTGGGCGCAACTCGATAGCAGCACAACCTCGGTTCTGCTCACCACCATCGACGGCGATTCAGGGAACATGTGGATTTGGAAAATCGACGGTGAAAGTGGCTCATTGGACTGGGAGCGTGTCGCCGTCCAGGGAACCGATACGGATTCCGATTCCCCACGACTCAAACTCCCTGGACCGCTCATCGTGCAACTCGACCAAGACAACGCACCAGAGATGATCTTGACGGTGCCCACCGATGCCAACGGGCGTCAATCGGGCAGCGGTGCAAGGTTCATTGGCATGGAGCTGACTTCAACCACGGAACTCTTCAACTTCAGAGCACAGAACGGTTATGCCGACGCACAACCACTTGCCATCGACACCGATGAAGACGGGATTGATGACCGACTGTGCTGGGTCACCTGGTACTCCGAATCCACCGTGAGTTTCAACCGAAAAGGGATGTTGGGTTGCACCGACGTCTCGGATAGCACGCCGGTCACCGAATGGACACGAGATCTCCAAAGGGGGGCAGGCAATGACAACGATGAAATCGCCGCCTCACCACCGTTTTGGCTTGACATCGACGGTGAAGGAACACCCGAGATTCTGATTGGATTTGGCCGGCGATTTTGGGCGTTTGACGGCGATACCGGCGCATCTGCAGACATCAACAGTGCGTGGTCAACACCACTCAGCATGCCGCACAGAGTGTGGACAGCCCCCGCCATCGCCGATGTTGATGGCGATGGCCACATCGATGTGCTGTACGGTGACACGCTCGTCTCCGATTTGGGGCCTGACCTCGCGCCGTCATTTGACGGCCGTGGTCTTTCCTTCAACCCCGCACAAGCCGACCCCGGCGACATGGTGACTGTAACCGGGCAATTTGCGAACATTGGGACGGGTGAAGCAGACGAAGACATCGATGCGGTGCTGCTCATGAACGGAGCTGAACTCACGCGCCAACGTTTCACCTCAAGTGAGCCGGTTGCACCCTCTGGCGAAGGCGGGCCCATGACCTTCTCTGCCACCTTTGAGGCCACCCTCGGTACGCACGAATTTGAGATGGTGCTTGATGTGAATCAAAACATCACCGAACAGCGGGAGGACAACAACGATGCCATCGCGCAATTCACCGTGGTGGAACCCTACCTCGCAGAGATGACAGGACCACTCGAGACCCCGCGAATTCAGCCCGGAACCACACAACAAGTGTTGGTCGATGTCGTCGCGACTGGGTCCCGCACAGCCGATTGGACCGTGACTTACGACGACAACGCCCTTCCAGACGGCTGGACATTTTCTCCCGCGGGAAGTCAAGCCCTGACGCTGACGTTGAATCCAAACACGGCACAAACCTTGGTGTTTGATGCTCACGTTCCTTCAACAGCACTCGGAGATGAATCCGGCATGGTTTCGCTGCTGTTAGCCCTTGACAGCGACACGTCCGTGAACACCTCCATTGATGTTCAACTCGACGTGTTCAGGACCCGAGGACTTGACCTGTCGGGACCAACCGGCATGAACACCTCCACAGGACACGGAAGGCCAGGGCATACGGCCAAAGCGTGGTTTATGGTTGAGAACCTCGGAAACGCCGCTGAATCGACAACCTCCATCACATGGACCGCCCCATCGTGGGGTGGGTCCCCGTCCATCCACGATGCAAACGGACAGGAATTGTTCAGCATCTCGCTCGCCCCGGGAGAGATCAAGACCCTCTTTGCCCACTTGGACACCCCTGCCTCAGCAAGTTATGGTAGTGCTTCCGAAACAACGCTCACCCTCTGCATGGGCAGTGGCGATGACGCACTTTGCGAAGCCATGCCGTTCACCTTTACGGCGCAGAAATTTGTCGCCGAACCCAAGCACCATCGCTCGCTGCCCGACGCCATGCTGACATGGTCGCTCGAGGGTACGGTCCCAACATCGGGTGTTGCTCAGTGGAGCATGAGTGACATGGACATGTTCCAACCAAATTGGGCCTGGTCGGCCTCCGGTGATTTCGCCATCAATGGTTCACATGTCGTTGCTCAAGGGACACCCGGGGGCGTCGTCAGTGGGGAAGTATCACTTCAACTCCCGGCCAATGCCGTCCCCAAGCGCCACGCTTTCTCCGACACCGATGGTTCAGATATTGATGCCATGTTCAACATCAGCCTCCACGTGCTGCAGGTCTACCGAGCCAGACTCAACGTGATTGAACCGGTTGTCAGCGAACCGGGAGAACCGATTTCGATCAATGTTTCAGAGCCTCACCGCTTCCTTTTGTTTTTGGAAAACCCCGGCAATGGACTTGACACGTTTGAATTGACGGCCAGTGCAACGTCCGACGATGCGACGTTTACGCCTGATGTTTCGTTTACCTACTACGACCCGCAGAAGACGCTGGGTGCTTTGGCCACAGGGATCGGTACCGTGGACATCACCCTCTCCGAAGAGACCCCGGCACTAACACCGTTCGACCTCGTGTTCTCGTGGACCTCACTCGGCGGGGATGTCGTGGACACCACGACGGTGGCGGTCCAGGCTGCACCAAGTCATGAATGGGAGGTGATCGCCCTAAATGGAACAACAGCAACAGGAAAACCAGGCGACCTCATCTCCTTCGACTTCAACGTGACCAACCTCGGCAATGCAGCCGATGACCTCGTGCTCGATCCCAGCGTACACGTGGCTCCCTATGGAAACGACATGTCGTCATGGACGGCTGCATCTGTTCAAACACCGACGGTTGCCATCAACGGTTCCACCGCCCTTGTGCTCAGCGTCACCGTCCCGACCATGGCATGGGCGACATCCATAGCGAACATCACCCTTCATCACGTGGCCAATGGCTACATTATCGGCCAGACATACCTTCAGATTGAGGTGGAGGCCGTCTCTGGCTGGAGGCTCAACCTCACGGAGGCCGATTTGGAAGTTGACCCGGCCGGCGAGAACATGACCTTTGATCTCATTCACACTGGAAACGCCTACGAGCGACCCTATTTTGCAAAAGCAGGAGCGGGTTGGAACATCACGCTCCCCGATGATGCAACCGAAGTCGAGCCCTACGGCACAAGCACCTTCCAAGTGCATGTTCAACCACCGTCCGACGCTGTTGCAGGGGAGGTCGGTGTCCTACGAATCAGAATCACTGGGAACGACACCAGCGGTTTGGTGGTCGAAGAAGTCCCCGTTCGTGTCGGTGCATCGCCCAGCATCGTCGTGGATCATCGTGGATCATGGAGTGTAAACACCAAAGGTGGATACCCGACGGCATGGGTCGAAAACAACGGGAACGATATCGCTATGCTCACGGTTGACGTCGACGGATTACCGGAGGGATGGTCGACGACCCAAGGAACCCAAGTGATTCTTGCTCCCGGAGAAGTTTCAGGCATACCGCTCTCACTCACACCCTCCTCTTCGTGGAACGAACAACGGTTCTTGCTCACGCTGAACGTGAACCACCCTTTGCTCGGTGTAATATCACACAACATCGAAGTCGAGCACAGCGCAGTGGTCTTCGCGCAAACACCCGTCATTGATGCCTTCGTAGCCACCCGCCAAAGCATGACCTTTGATGTTGAGGGAACGGAGGAGATCACATTCAGTGGGTTGCCCGATATGACCCAAAGCGGCAATGAAATCTCCTTTGAACAGCCCTCAACAACCGGAGAACACCAAATCACCTTCCAGTCCACGAGCACCTCTGGAAATCTTTCGATGTATGCGGTTTCGCGCACGTACCCCGCAAGTGCTGTCTCGTGTTCATACGTTGACGACGCCTTTGATCAATTGGGTCAATCTGCATCTGAGGGTCCCATCGCAACCTGCGTGTTATCTGCAGCCCCGGAGGACGGACTTCGGGTCGTGCTCACCTTTGTGTCATCATCGGGCGAGCGTGTCGACCTTCAAGACGAGGTGTTTACCCTTGCTGCGGGAACACAAGAAACGGTGAACGTGTCCATCGAACCTTGGGACCCGGAGGCCGGTATCTTTGAACTTGAACTGAAAGCGCACGACCGATACGGCCGGGAGCTGGAAAGCATCACGACCTCAGTTGTAGCACGCGAAAGCGGCTGGAACATCGGAATCAGTTCCCTCAGTGCAGATGGCGATATCAGTATCGGTATCCAGCGCAGTGGATACGGTCTCCTTGCAAACGCTGTCTGTGAGTTGACCGTTGAGGCTGAAGGGGGTTGGTCAACCGTTTACATCGTCGACATCGCCTATGCAGAGTATGCGCCAGTGGTCTTCATTGAAAACCCCAACAGCATCCAGCGGGATGAAAAAATTACCGCCACCCTTGCATGCAGTGTGCCTTTTGACATCGACGACGACCCAGACGATGACACTCGAAGCACCTACTACAAGTCCGAGGGATTGTTGACCGTCTCCTCCAATGATGTTGGATGGATCGTGGGCGTAGCCGCACTCGTGCTCGGAGTGGCATGGTTGCTCGGCCTCATTCAGGGACCAAAACCGAAGAAAACGCGACCCAAAACCGACAACGAAACCAAAGCGCCTCAACCCAAACCTGCAGAAGAAACCAGAGAGGAACCAGTGGATGACATTCAAATCCAGGTCGAGGAAGATGAACCCCAAGAGGAAGCAGCACCTCAGGTGACTGAAGAAACCGTCATTGAATCCACCATTGAAATTGTAGAACCAGAACCAGAGCAACAAGACGAGACCGCAAGCGGACGTCTTGCAAGCCTTCGGCAAGAACTTGGGGCCGATGATGCGCCGAGGCGGGAAGGCAGTGTAGAGGACCGGCTGAAGAAGTTCTTCGGCGATGATTAACGCAAAAGCAAGGCCTTAATCCCATTGAGGTAGGGGCAACACCATGGACGAGCACGACCAAGCCTCTACCTCAGCGTTTTACACGCTCGATGCCTTCAACGGCGAACTGGCGCTTGACGTCATGCGTGCCATCGAGGCGGGGTGTGCTGGCGACGGGACGGCTTGGAAAGAACTCCTGGCTGAACATGAGCCGTTGTCGATGCGTCTGAAAGACCAAGGCGTTGCCCAGCCGGAGGAGTTCTCCTCCATTGGATGGGACCCAGCGACACTCCTGTTTACCTCATGTGTGGAATTGAACAGCGATGGACGACCGCTGACCCTTGGGGAGCGCCTCACACGGGAACGTTTTGGTCGGTTTCCATACGGTGATGGGTCGGCTTTGGGATATTTCTTTGAATTCATTCGACCAAACCGGAGCATCACGGACAACGACGGTCAAGCAATTTACGACGGGATCTTGGACGGCCTTAATCTTCTAGCCCACGGATGCGAAGAGCAGACTCGTGGACACACGATGTTTGAGGACGGTTTTGGTGGCATGCGAATTCATGGCTATCTCTCAGCCACGGCCGTGCGGGACCTTCGAAAGCAGTTGGCAAGCAGAGCCTGGACCGCTTCGTTTGACGAACCACTCGATGGCGGCGTGGCTGATGTTGCCAAGCACTTCACGGCACTGCTCAAAGCAGCAGAGCGTCGCCGTGTCGGTATGATTCTGCGCACGCACCGCTGATCAGAAAACCTGCGAGGTCAAACGCTCGTACATCGATGCGTAAAGCGCAGCGGTCTCGTCAATCACGGATTGAGGAAGAGCCGGAATTGGGGGGTCCTCTGCACCACTATCACGGGCGGCCTGAAGTTCGGCTTGATGACCCGTCTCAATGTAGTGTGTTCGGACAAATTCCTTCGACAATTCAATGCACTCACCGTTAGCGTAGGCTTCAGCATCCCACCACCGGTCTTCATCCAGAGTTCCAAACGTATCAACCAAGACAACCTCTCGATTGGCACCAAGGGCGAACTCTTTCTTTCCGTCAACATGAATCAATCCGTTTTTGGCGGCTTCTTGTTCGATGATGGCATCAATGGCCAGCGCCGCTGCGACGATCTTTTCGTACTCCTCTTCGGTGATGTTTGAGATTTCAAGGGCTTCTGATCGGCCGATGTTTCGGTCAAAGGCCTCGAATTTTGTGGTGACTTCCACAAAGGGTTCGGCCAACTTCACGCCGTATTCGCAGTCGGGCGCAACGCCCAACGCTTCAGCGGTGAGTTCTCCCCGTTGAAAGCGGCGCCAGGCTGAACCTGAGAGGTAGTGGCGAACAATCACTTCGAGCGGAACGAACACCCACTCCATATCGCGGGGAATGGCACCAGGTTCTTTGATGACCTTCACTTTCCGGACGAGGCATCGGTCTGGAGCGTTGACTTCGATCAAATGCGTCTTGCAAATGCCCGCTTCCTCAACCAAGTTGAACCAGTGTGCTGTTGTCCGGTTGAGCGATTCGCCCTTCCGTGGAATCAACGAGGGTATGATTTGGTCGAAGACCGAAATTTGATTGGTAAATCGAAATTCGTAGGTGTCGGGGTCGTCGGTTGACCACACTTGCTTGACTTTGCCTTGGTAGAGCATTTCTCCCATGGCTAACGACCTATGAAATCAGCCTTTGAACATTTCATACTGGTGCGATGAATGATTCAAAGGAAACCAAGGGCATCTTCGATTCGATTCAGCTCTGGCCCGGTGGTTTGTGTACCGCTGATTGCACCGGAATTCGATGCGCATACACCGGCCCCGACATAGGGCGAACCGAACGATACGGTTCCCACCATGGGTTTCACACCGAGCACTTCCTCGATCAGCATGGCTTCGTCTGGTGTCACATCCGGGTGAAGCAGAACGCCTTGGTCGTTGGCCACGGCAAGGCTACCCACGACATCTTGACCCGCAACGGTGGTTGACGCCACGTCAACGGCCAACACTTCGGCGAGGATTTCAAGACCTTCATGAGGTATGCTGGGCGAAGCGATGGCGCCTACTTCGTTGACAACCAGGAGGTTTCCAGCAGTGTTCACGCCACCTTCCATGACAACCACATCGCCGTAGGCCGTCAACTGGTCAATATCGCTTTCCGTGGCGATATCAGCCACTGCAATGCCGCGACTATTGCCACAAACAAGGGCACCGACCAAACTTGAGCCTCCGATGGTCATTGGATGGAGTTCAAGGCCAAGGCAGGTTTCGAGGATTTCAACGGTGGGTTTTGGCAATTCTGGGGGATGGAAAAGGACACTGCCTACGCTGGCGAGGTGGATGCCCGCCTGGTCGCTTCCAAAAATGTCGACCGTGTCTATTGGCATGTGCTCATCCCGACCTTTTCGTGCGAGTTCTAAAACGTGGTGTTTGGAAAATTGCTCAAACGCAAAAAAGGCCGGCCTCCAACGGAGGTCCGGCCTTAAGCGCCCTTGCGGGTCGAGGAACCCGAGGTGAAAAGAGAGGGGCACAGTGACTTCCTTTCCCGTGGACTCTCGTACCACAGTAATGGGAGAGACGCAGAAGGGCTTGACTTCTGGGTTCGGAATGG
>CBFIDD010000001.1:340851-594775 GCA_965661285.1 Candidatus Poseidonia sp. | reverse complement strand
GTTCGAGGCGATTCCAAAGGGCTCGAACACCATCGTGGTGCTCGAATCCACCGTCTATCCCGGCGTGACGGCTCAAACATGGCTGCCCATTGTTGAGGAACTCGGCTTGGTTATCGGCGAGGACGTGTCCATTGCTTACTGCCCTGAGCGGTTCAACCCCGGCGATGCTGCCCACGGTGTTCGTTCCGTGGCTCGCGTCATCGGCTGTTCAAACGAAGACGTCGGTCACGCATTGGTGGAACTCTACAGCATGCTGACGAGCGAAGACGTGCGCTACGTCGGCAAGCTCGAAGTCGCTGAGGCCGCCAAGGTCATCGAAAACGTCCAGCGTGACATCAACATCGCGCTGGTCAACGAACTTGCTCGTATCTTCCCCGCCATGGACGTGGACGTGGAGGACGTGCTATCGGCAGCGGCGACAAAGTGGAACTTCCATCGCTACACGCCCGGTGTTGGTGTGGGCGGCCACTGCATTCCCGTGGACCCGTACTACATGATTCAGCGAGCGGCCGATGTCGGCGTACCTGCCGGCCTCATCACCGCCGCTCGAGCCGTCAACCGTTCCATGCCCAACCACGTCGCACAAGTGCTCGTGGACATTTTGTGGAAGGCCGGATTGTCGGCCGAGTCCACCAAGGTGCTCTTCCTCGGATGGTCCTACAAAGCCGAAGTGGGCGACCCTCGTGAAACGCCTGCGGAACCGCTGGCAGAAGCGCTTCAGCAACGCGGTATTGACGTCAGCGTTTACGACCCGCACATCGACCCCGAAACCTTCCCCGAATCGGTGGACGCCATCACCGATTTATCTCAGGCCCAGGGCCATCATCTCACCGTTCTCGTCACGGCGCACAAGGCCTGCGTTGAGTTGGACTGGGAGGCGCTCGCCCAGCAAATGGAGACACCACGCATCTATGACGGCCGCCGCGTCCTTGACTTGGAAGCGCTTGAGAGAATAGGGTGGCAGTGTTTTGCCGTCGGCCGCCCCCTCTTCTCGTGATTGCTCTCGGTCTCGTTTTTCCGTCCTTCAGCCTCAATCGGTGAGGAACGTTAAACACCGACGGGCCACCGGAAACCACGGTAGATGCAGAGAATGGAGTCTCCTATGTTGTCCACCGGACAGTTTGCGGTGAGTATGGGGTCCCTACTCGTCGTGTTTCTGTTCCTTTCAGGCTCAGTGGTGCCAACCGTGGTCAACGACGGCCTTATTGAAGGGAATTTCATACGCAGTGGCCGTTATGCAGTGACTCACCCAGCCTTGGAATCCATTGCAGGTGAGGAAAGTGACGCTGTTGTTGTGATTGGATCCTCCATCCTCCAATACGCCACGCACGGCACATGCATCGGTGAACACCTTGACGATGACAAAACCAAGGTGTACAATTTGGCCATCGGCGGTGCGAACCCGTACACAGAAATGATTCAGGTTCCATCACTGATCAAAGCAAAACCAAAGGCTGTGATTGTTGATGTTGGTCCAAATTCACTCTGGGATTTTTACGAATCCGACAGCCTTGATGAATACATAGAATTTCGATTTACCATCTTGAGTCTGACGCTTGGGTTGGGGAATGAAGAAGGTTGGAGTCATTTGATACGCGACAGAGACAAGCCTTACATCGCTTCGAGTTTGGAAGAACGAATTCAGCTCACTGCTTCGTATTCCCAGGTCGCACTCGACAATGCCTTGGCCGCAGAATTCCACGATGAATTGGGCGTGACATACATTGACAGAGACATGCCCGGAGTTGGTGACGAAGGTTGGTTGGATTACCTGCAAACCCCCGGCTATTTGCCCCCGCTGTTCGAGTTGAAAAATCAAACCGAGGTGGATGCATGGTTCTCTGAGAACATGCCGAAGCGCGTGAAATACGGGGTGTATAACCCTCATCATAACGGAACACTCAACCACGCAGCGTTGGAATACACCGTTCATGCGCTGACCGAAGCAGGCATCCAAGTCTTCATGCTCGCAACTCCTCATCATCCACTCGTGTACAACTACCTTTCACCTGGGCAAATCGACGGACACAACACAACATTGGCCCACCTCAACGAAATGTACGGTGCAACACCCGTTAACTGGTTTTGGGAATCATGGGAGCAGGGGATGTTTCGTGACCGAAATCACCTCGGAGATACGGGTCGAATCTATGCCTGCGAGCGAATAGCAAACGTACTGAACGAACAACTGAGGTGATGGCTTGGATTTTGTAACGCCGTCGTATTATCTCTCTTTCCTTCCGCTGGTGTTTCTTATCACGTTCGGCATCGCTTCCAGGCATCGTCGCCGACAGGTGCTCATCCTTCTGGTCATGAGCTATGTGTTCTTTTGGCTGGCTTCGGGCTGGCACCTGATTTTGCTGTTGATCTCAACGTGCATTGACTGGACGGCAGGACGGAAAATGCACGAGTCCGAGGACGCTGCTCACCGGAAACGATGGCTTCGCATCAGTTTGGTGACCAACCTGTCCTTGCTTGGGGTGTTCAAGTACCTCGATTTCCTCATTGAAAGTTGGAACCTCGTCTCCTTGCGTTTCACGGATGGCTTGGATGTTGGAACATTGGGACTGGCCCTGCCGGTGGGGATTTCCTTCTACACCTTCCAAACGATGTCGTACACCATCGACATCTATCGAAAGAAACAGTCCCCTTACGATTCCTTCCTTGATTTTGCCTGTTATGCAGCCTTCTTCCCTCAACTCGTGGCAGGCCCGATCGTCCGAGCCGACCATTTCCGAGCGCAAATCAAGGAGCCGTTAGCCCCTTCCGCCTATCGTTTCAGATTGGGCTTGACCCTCATCATCTACGGCATCGCCAAGAAATTGGTCATTGCAGACAATGTCGCGGTTCATGCCAACGAGGTGTTCGTTGAGGGCGAACATCTCGCCAATATCGGCTTGATTTGGTGGGCCACCCTTTGCTTCGGGATCCAAATTTACTGTGATTTCTCCGCCTACACCGACATCGCCATCGGCTCAGCCCACCTCATCGGGGTGGAACTTCCTGAGAACTTCAAAACGCCCTACGGCGCCACATCTCCACAAGATTTCTGGCGGCGCTGGCACATTTCGCTGTCCACTTGGTTGCGTGATTATCTCTACATTCCGTTGGGAGGTTCGAGGAACGGCCGAAATCGCATGATTTTCGCACTGATGATGACGATGCTTCTGGGCGGTTTGTGGCACGGAGCCTCGTGGAATTTCGTCCTCTGGGGTTTTGTTCACGGTTTGCTGCTCATCGTTCATCGATTCGGCAAGGACATTTCCTTTATCAAGCGCTTCTTTGGAGCATCGGGGCGTGTCGGGATGCTCATCTCATGGGTGGTCACCCAGTTCTTCGTGTTCTTTACGTGGCTGATTTTCAGAGTCGAAGACACGGCCGTGCTCATCCCGTCGATGAAGACCTTCGTGGGCTGGGGCGGGCACTTTGATTGGAAAGAAGGGTACGAGTTTCTCCCTGAGATCAAGTTCCTCACCTTCGCCCTTGCAGCGTGTTTCATTCTTCTTCATGGATTGAGCGGAAAAATTGGTGGGGGCAAAGCATGGCTTGCTCGACAACATCCGGTTGTATGGGGGGCAGCGTGCGGCACCATGTTGTGCTTAGCGTTCTATCTTCGGCCGGCAGAAACCATCGACTTCATCTATTTCAGATTCTGAAGATTGACAGGCCCAAGCGCTCAACCGTTTGCACCACTTTCCCTGTTCTATTGACCAAGAGTTATACCACAGCCCCCGGACGGAGAGCCATCGCCAAGTTCTTTGGCATGGTGAAAGAATGAAATATCAACTCAAGTGCCTGAAGACAGGCGACCTTCTCAACGACAACTACACGCTTCACTACACGGACAACGCCCTGCTCCGCGCGGTGTACAACGAACCCTTCGTACTCCAATCCGAGGCCATAGGCGTTTGGAACTTCCTTTCTTGGCTCCCGACCTCCAAAGCCAACGACTACGTCGCCGGCACGGTGACCTACCGAGCCGAAGCCCTGGGCGAGGCGATGGGCCTGTCCAATCTCTGGGTGTCCTTCAACGGTTACTGGCCGGAAAAAGGCGGCGCTTGCCCCACGGGGAGTTTCAAGGACATGGAAGCGGTTCCCACCATCCAGCGCATGCACGACCACGGCGTCAAGGGCCTCATCGTGGCCAGTGCGGGCAACACGGCGCGCGGCTTCACGCATTTCTGTGGGCTCGACGATACCCCGCTCATCGTGGTCGTGGGCAAGGACCACGGCGACCGCGTCTGGGCGCGCCCGGAAAACCCCGCACAGAGCGTCCGCTTGGTGGTCGTTGAGGACGGCGACTACTACGACGCCAAGACGGTGGCCAAAGGTATCGGTGCTCAACTGCCAGGATGGCAAATGGAAGGAAGCGTCCACAACGTCGCCCGTCGCGACGGCATTGGCAGCCTGATCATCGACGCCGCCTACACCATCGGTCGCCTACCCGACCACTATTTCCAAGGCATCGGTGGCGGCCCGGGCCCCATCGGCATCCATGAAATGGCCGAACGCCTCATCGAGGCGGGATTGTTTGAGGGCCCCGCTCCTCGACAGCACCTGTCTCAGAACATCGAACACCACCCCATCCACCGTGCATGGCAAGCCGGGCGAGACCATTTGGTGGACGAGGATTTCCCTCCACATGACGTGGAGGTCTATTCGGACTATCTGATGAACAAAGGCCCGGCCTACGGCCAGGTTGGCGCCGTTCACGACATCCTCAAGGCGTCGAAGGGTCAAACCTACGTCGTTGAGCGAGCCGATGCCATCGCCGCCCGTGAGACGATCGAATCCATCGAGGGCATTGACGTGATGACCTCGAGCGCCGTTGCGGCCGCCAGTCTTCTGCAGGCGATTGAATCGGGTGAGGTCGACAAGGACGACTGCATTCTGCTCAACATCAGTGGCGGCGGCACGAAACGGCTCAAACAGGACATGGAAACCCGCACGCTTGAACCCTGGTTGCGCGTGAAGAAAGCCACCGGCGTGGAGACGATTCTTGCAAAACTTGCAAGCGAGTAAGCCGGGATGTTCGGGCGCAGGTTCAAAGAAGGTGCGAAGGTACGCTATGTTGAGGCGTGAGCATGGTGGAGGCAGCGTGGATAGAAGCCGAGGTCCTCAAGGCTGTGCCTGAAGCCACGGTTGAAGTCATCGACCTTCACGGTTCAGGCGACCATTTCCACGTCCGCATCATCTCCGAAACCTTCGAGGGCGTCCGTCCGCTTCAGCGCCAGAAGCAAGTCTTGGCGGTCATGAAGCAGCACATTCCCCATCCAATTCACGCACTTGACCTCAAGTGCATGACCCCCGCTCAGGCCGAAACGGCCGGCGACACGGCCTTTGACCCGCACGGCGGCGGGCAAGGCGTCCACATCCGCCGCATACAGAGAAACAAGGAGTGAACCCCATGAACTGGACCCCAGAAGAACTGCAAAGCCTCGTCGACGAACACCCGCTTGTCCTTTTCATGAAGGGCAGCCCCAACCAGCCACAGTGCGGTTTCTCCAACCGTGCCGCCCAGGTGCTCCAATCGCTGGGCGAAGAGTTCGCTTCCGTGAACGTCCTCAGCGACGCTCGCGCCATTCCGTCCATCTGTGCGTGGTCGGATTTCCCCACCATGCCTCAAGTCTTTGTCCACGGCGAGCTCATCGGCGGGTCGGACATCGCGCTCGAGATGCTGCAAGACGGCAGCCTGCGTGAGATGTTTGACGCCGGACGTCAATCCTAACCGGCCATTTTGCCTCCGAAGCCCCCTGGAACGGGGCCAGTGCATCCGGACATCCCCGCTGAGACGATGATGATTTGAACTGAAAGGTCTTCGTAGAGCCGTTGAGGAGGGAGAGTCATCAAGAAGCGCCATCCCCTTCAGTTTGTCAAAAACCTCATCGGAACCTACCGCCGGAATCGTGAGTTCAAACATCTACGTGGCATCAACAAGCGCGCACATACTCTTCCCCGTTACCGTCCGGAGGGTGGTCTCAAGGTCGCCGTGCTCCTGTTGACTTGGAAACGCCAAGCCATGTTTGAAACTTCAATGGCTGCCCTTTCGGTGCAAACCTGCTCTGATTTCACCCTCTTTATTTCAAATTCAAATCCAGAAATGTCTTCCTTCATCGATTCTACGGTCAAACCGTACCAAGAGGCCATGGATATACGCGTCCTTCACACGTCCAATGACCGAATGGGATTCCGCCGCTTTGACCTCAGTCGTCGCCTTCACGAAGAGGGGTACGATGTCATTTTGTTCCTTGATGACGATGTTCATTTTTCTGCTCAGCACGTTGAAACGGCCTTGAGACAATACGAACCGAACACCTACAAATCTTGGTGGGCCTGGCGCCTCAACGGGAAACCGTACAAACTCCCCGAAGATCGTACACGGGTCCTGAACCGTGGTGAACGGGTAGACTATTGCGGAACGGGCGTGAGTATGGTGGACCTCAGCCTCTTTTCCAACGATGTGCTCTTTGACCATCCACCTGATGCGCTGTTTATCGAAGATATTTGGTTGTCCTACATCGCTGACCATATGTTGGGCTGGAAGCTTGAATATCTCGACCTGCCCAATGTCATTCTTGGAGGCTACGACGACGTCGCACTCTATCTTCAAATCGAGGTTCAACCGAATAACAAAGAACGCTTCGTGGACGACCTTCGTCAGCGCGGATGGAACGTTTGATTGGAGTCTTTGAAGGGATTCGTTCATTAACGAAGGTTATGAACAACCGTCATGGCGGAGTCGTCGGAATCGGAGTCATTTTTCAAAAAATGGGCGATGCGCCAATACTGGCGCATGCAGCAATCCCAAGCCGTTGTCAGCCTGCTTCTCTGGGGCACAACCATCACCCTTCTGGTTTGGCCGTACGTTCGTTGGCGGTTTGAGCCCGGCTGCGGAAGCTCTACTATTTGTTTTGAACAGGAACTTTTGGGCATCCCGGCCACATACCTCGGTTTGATCACGATTTTCTGCAGCGTGATGCTTGGCGTCCTGACCGTTGGTTTCCTGTACGACCAGGTCTTCTCTCTATGGAACGAGTACAGCACCGTTGCTATGGAGCGAAACCCCTATGTGACACATTCCCTAACGCCCATTTGGGTCGCTATCATCTCGCTTTCCGCTGAAATTTTGAAACGGCAGTCAGACGATGACCCAGAGCTTCAGGCGCACATGGCGTGGATGCTCGAATGGGCAAAAGCCAACACAGAGGGCGAAATGTTTGCCCGTGCAGTCCAACATTGGGACGCTGAATTGGGAGAAACACCGACATTTTGGTTTACCACCGACGACGCCATGCACCGGGCGCGAGAACTCAAGATCGACGACGATTCATGAGTCTCGCGGGCAACAAGCATTGATACCCGCCTGGCGAGATGGTGCCTCATGGGCCGCCCTTCACGTTGGAGCGATGAGCGGAAAGCCAACCGCGAACAGGCCGAATGGATCGTCGGATGGTTGCGAACCAACGGTCCGGCCACCACACCACAAATCATCGAAGCTTTGGAGGCGGCGGGTCGGGATGTTCGCGCCCACATTCTGCAGCGAGCCCTCCGCAAGTCTCCTTTTGTTCATCGAATTGGCACCGAACCGGGCCAGAAGGGCACGGTGAGCTTATGGGCGTGGGGCGTGGAAGAGGACGACTTCGCTTGAGACGGGCGGAAGTGCTTGAAAGTCCGGTTCACCTCCCTGTCCCATGAGCGAGCAAGCCCACCGCACCCCTTCCAGCGGGCGGGACGCTTCGTGGTTGGTTGGCGCCGACCTGTTGGCGGTCGCTCTGGCCTTCATCGGCCAAATTTTCCTGACCCACGCCCTCTTGGAGGAACAATACGGGTGGATGGTGCTCGCCATCGACCTCTATGCCTCGTTGTTCTTGATCGTTGACCTCGGTTTACCGACCCTCATTGCGCGGGACGGCACGAAAGCCCCCGGCATGGTCAGACCGGCCGTTTGGCGTACCTATCGGTGGCAGGCGATCGCAGCCGTTCCCTTCGTTTCGCTCGCGGTTCTCGCTCGTCCGGAGGACTGGCTCAACATCGGTGCGCCAACCATGCTGCTGACATTGGCAGGGTTGGTGGCGCTGGTTCACGTCGCCTCCTACGCCCCTCGTTCGGGGCTTCGGGTGTTGGGCGAGGCCCGCCTTGAGGCGATGACGAAGGTGGTTGAGCGCGGCTTGACGGTGGCCGCTTATGCCGTGCTGGCCTCGCAAGGAGCGACCTCCCCAACGGCTTACACGGCAGCGTTTCTTCTGGGGGCCACAGCGGGCTGGCTCTTGGCGCTCTTTTGGTTGGTGCGCACCGCTCCCAAACGCCCCGCCTCCGGTTCGTGGAGCGATTTGGGGGTAAGTTGGTCGTCCTCGAAGGCGCTGTTGCTCTCAGCGTTGCCCTTCGCCATCACCTTGGGGATTCTTCCCTACGTGGTGCGTATTGAGAAATTCATGGTCGCCGCCTCGGGGGGAGCGACGCTCGGAGCCGTGTTTCACGTGGCGCAACTCGTTTGGTTGGCGGGGCTTGTGGTACCGGCCGCTATCCGTTCCGCTCTCCTCCCGGTGTTCGGTCGGGCACGAAATAACCCCGCCGAGCATCGCAGAGAGCTTCATCACGCCACTGACATGTGCTTTGGATTGCTGCCTTACGGTTTGTTTGGTGGCTACCTCGTTGTGCGTGTTCTTGCCCCCATCGCCTTCCCTGCCGCTTACCTTGATGGCACCCACGGCGCTTCTGCGGTCGACCTCTTCACCGTCTTGTTGGCAGGATGGGGCTTCACCTTGTTGGCCACGCCGACCTATGCCAGTTTGATGGCCGGCCACCGGCCTTGGCGTTTTACGCTCTTCATCCTCCTGGTTCTGCTTGCCGCTGTTGTTTTGGGTGCAGGGCTGGTGTTGAACGGACCGGAGGAGAACGGTGCGAAATTGTATGCAGCAGCCGTCGCAAGCAGCCTTTCGGCGGGCGTGCTTTTGGTGCTTTCATGGTGGATGAGCAGCGAATTACCAACGGTTCGTGCCCGCCAAGATGAGTGGGCGCTGGTTCTTCTTTGCACGGGATTGATCGTTGCCGGATTGGCCACGCAGACCTTCTGGTGGTTGCTGGGTTTGCCCCTGTTCTTGTTCACGAAACAAGGCTGGCGAGCAGTTCGGTCCACGCTTGCGTGACCGTTTCGGTCGATGCAAAGCCCAGGCGGTCCTCCACCGGTTCTTCTTCCTTCCAACCCGTTCGCAGAGCCGATTCGATGCCGTCGGCCAGTTTCTCAGGGTCTTCATCGCATACCCACGCGTCGGGCAGGTAGGTGGCCACTTCGCCCACGTCCACGCTGACCACGGGCGTGCCGCAGAGAAGCGATTCTCTGGCCACCAGAGGTCCCGCTTCTCGCTTTGACGTGATGAGGGTCACGTCTGCGGTCAACATCCGGTCATACACGATGTTTCTGGGCTGGTGGCGTAGCGAAGTGATGCCGACGACCCAACCGCGTGCTTCCAAGACCTCGCCGGTTTGCAGGGCCAAGAGATGCCGCTTTTCCGGGCGTCGTGGGTCTGCGGGAAACAGGATGTCAATGGGCTCTTTTTTCCAGGCCTTTTTCATCGGCCTTACCTGACGTCGCCATTCCCGTTCGATGTTCGTGACGCACGGAATGGTTTCCACTCGGCGTGGCGCCGGGGTGATCTCATTCGTTCGCTCGGCAAGTCGCTGGGAGGCGCAAACCAAGGCCGAGCAGGACCTTGCGGCGGTCTTGATTCGCTCACCGACGCCCTTGAGGGTGAGGCCGACGTCAACATCGTAGCCGTGAACCACGCCCACCCAGGGGCAACCCCACCGCTGTGCAAGGCGTTCAGCCAGTTCGGCGACTGGCCAAAGGGTGTGGCAGACGATGATGTCGGGGCGCCATGAGCCGAGGTTCTTTTCCACCCAGCCTGCACGACGGGAAATGCTGCTGGCGGTCAGTCTCGGATACGGGTGGTCGGGCAGGGCGAAGAAACGGGGCACCAAGATGTCCACGTCTTGATGGGTCCATCTTCGGGGGGCTTTTGAGACACCCATCATGGTCGAGCGCCGAGTCTCAGCGTATTTTGGCATCCGAGGAAGCGGGTTGACCACCTTGACCTCGTGGCCCATTTCGCTGAGCAATCGCACATGGTCCTCGACGAAGACCCCGCGCGTGGGGTTGAGCGGGACGGGATAGAGCAAACTCACGACGAGGATTTGGATGGGGATCCCTCCTCAATTGAGCGCTTCGTGAATTTCAGCGAGGTTGTGAGCAACGTCGGCTCGGTCGTTGAACAGACCAGAGCCGACCACGCAATTGGTGACGCCCCAGTCTCGTAGCATGGCGATGTTGTGGGCCTTCACGCCACCGTCGACTTGGATTTGCACCGGGCGGCCTCCGGCCGCAACTTGGGCTTCAATGGCCTGAGCAAGGCGACGAATCTTGTTCTCAACGTGTGGTATGAAGGATTGCCCACCAAAGCCGGGGTTCACGCTCATGATGAGCACCAGGTCCACTTCGCTCAAGACCTCAAGCGCCGCTTCAACCGGTGTGGCAGGGTTGAGTACGATGCCAGCGGTGGCGCCGCCTTCACGAATGGCACCCAAAAGGCGGTGAAGATGCTTGACGGCCTCGACATGAACCGAAAGATGGTTGCAGCCGGCGTCGATGTAGTCCTGGAAACAGGCTTCGGCGTTTTCAATCATCAGGTGAGCGTCAAACACAGCATCGGGCCCGAGGGCGTTGCGGAGGCTCCGGATGACGGGAGGACCAAAGGTCAGATTGGGCACGAAGTTTCCGTCCATCACGTCGAGGTGAAGCCAATCAAGGCCGGCATCCAACGCTTCCTTGCAGTCGGTTGAAAGGTCGGCGAGGTTGGCTGTCAGGACGCTGGGTGCAATGATCATGTCATCCCTCAACCCGTCCCAGTGGCCGCCATATGATGAGACTTGCCATGTGACCAAGCCAAGAAATCGGGCGCAAACGCCTATAATGCGTCCTCCCGCCCGGGGAATTGGTGAACCTATGGGCGAAGTAAGGGACGTCAGCGACAGTGAATTCAACGATACCGTGAACGAAACCGAGTGGGTCATCGTTGACTTTTGGGCGCCATGGTGTGCGCCTTGCAAGGCCATCGCTCCGGTCTTGGCTGCAGTAGCAGAAGAGCGAGAGATTCTCGTCGCGAAGGTCGACACCGAGCAAAACACGTCCACTGCCGCTCAACTTGGCGTACGCAGCATCCCTGCCTTGTTCATGTATCGAAACGGCACGGTCGTCTCCCAAAAGACGGGCAGCATGCCCAAGGCCAAGTTGCTGTCGTGGATTGACGAGGTCATGACGGCCGACGATTTTTGATTCAACCCAGACGTTGTTTCCGAGCCTCACTGGCTTGGCCAACATCCCTTCGTAGACGCTCACGTAGCGCCTCGTGGAGCCACATGCCTTCCTCAAGCTCTAACAGTAGACCGTGCTTGAGGAGGTTTTCTGGCGGCGTCCCGTTCCATCCGACCGCGTCCGCCAATGTCGTCCAAGCAACGGGTGCTTCGGCCACGGCCAAGGTTGCTAACATCTCCTTTTCTTGTTCGGGGAGTCGAAGCAAGATCTCCTCGTCCAAGAACCGCAACCAATCTTTGTGGGTGGGCTGGCCGTAGAGCTCGAGCAATTCCATGGCGAGCGGGTGGCCGCCGGTTGCTTCGTGCACTTCTTTTGCCGGGGGCGAATCATCGCCTTCGATGGAGGTGAGCCATGCCGCTGTTGCTTCGAGGCTCAACCCTTTGAGCGGAAGTTCGCGCACGTTGTCTCGGATGTGAACGTCCCTGCGGTCGTACACATTGAGCTCGGTCCTCGAGATGAGCAGGACGCGCAGCGGCCCCTTTTGTGCCAACTGGAGCAGGGAGCCCAGCAGGTGTTGTGCCTTCTCGCTGATGTAGTGAACATCGTCCAGCACGATGAGCCAATAAGGTGGCGGGCCACCCACGCTGTCTTTGAAACGTTCTCGAATGGTGTTGGCGTCCGTCATGTACGCCATCAATCGACGACGCCAAGCGTCCACGTCCATGTCGGCACCCGGGGTCAAGGGCAAGGTTTCGATGATGCGGTAGGGGTCATGGGACTCATCAATGCCGAAGCGATGAAGCAGACTGGTGGCTAAACCAAGGGCGCGGTCCCATGGTTGACAGGTGTACCAGCACACCGAGAGGTGCGGGTCATCTTCCATGTGTTGGCGAAGCCAGTGAGCGACAAGGGTCGATTTTCCAATGCCAGCGATGCCGTGAACAACCATGCACGGATGACGGTCGGAAAACCAATCATGGAGCGTCTGCAATTCCACATCTCGCCCGTAGACAGGGCGCGTCACGGGGGGCTGATTGGCGTACGTGGCGTGGACTCCGACCAGCGGCGTCAGGCGGCCAGGTTTTGGAAGGCCGTCGGGTTCAGCGGCTTTTCGAATGCTGCCAAATCGAATGTCGCCGTAGGTGAGGACGCCCTCGTGTTGGGCGTGGAGCAAGATTTGGAGCAGGCTAAGGTCGGATTCCAAAAGCGACGGTGCTTCGGAGGCTTTGACCTCAAGCAGTTCACCTTCGCTGTTGCGAAGCAGCACCTTGGTGGCTTCAAGAACGCCCTTTCGCTGGGTGGCTTGGAGGCGTCCTTCCTCGGTGAGTTGCCATGTTTTTTGGCGCCGTTCATCGCCTTGAACGGCCCGTGTGTGTTCCTCCACCAGCAGGGATTTGAGTAAATCACGCATGGTTCGGCTGACGTTGGGTGGGTGTTGAGCGCATGCCTCGGCAATGCCGGGGCGCGTCATCGCAGGGGGCACCATGTAGCGGTCGGCCCACGCATCGTTGGCCAAGAGATGGAGAAGCACCCGGTCTTTAGCGGCGACATTCACCTTGGGTATGTCCCCCGCCATGCCGCTAGGGAATCTTTTCGTCCGTTCAAAACTTCGTGTTGGATTGGTATGTGTGTTTGAGCATTTTCACAAAAACCCCTTTATAATGACAAGACACGGAAATGTATGGCACAATCAGGCGCGGCCAAGCGGTCTTCAAAATCCACCTCCCTCCTGCTCGCCTTCTTCTTTTTGATTTCCGTCGTCAGCCTCGCCGCTCAAGCCGCTGATTCAGACGGCGATGGCGTCCTTGACAGCGCTGATGATTGTCCGTGGTCCTCGGGCACTTCGACGGTCGACAAGGACGGATGCCCTGACCGCGACGCTGACGGCACCTCGGATTTCAACGATGCTTGGGCCATCAGCAATCCGAACTATCAAAACGAATTCACCACCAGTTCAAGCAACGATTACTACAGCGTGGATTATTCCCCCGACGGCGAATTCATTGTCACCGGCTCGGAAGACGACTTCGTTCGCATCTGGAACGCCAGCACGTGGACCAACCTTCGGTCGGCGAACACGGGAACCGACGTTTTCGGCGTGGATTGGTCGCCCGACGGAAATTATGTTGCTGCCACCCGCAACGACGACAGCATTGAAATTTTCCACAGCAACAATCTCTCTTCTTTGCACGGCAGCATCAGCGTTGACGTTGGTGGTGGCGACCAAGTGAATGCGATTGAGTTCTCACCCGACAGTTCGTCGGTCGCCGTGGCCATCGGCCGCTCAGGAAACGGCGGAACCAACGGCGAAGTGACCGTCATCGACGTGCAAACGGGAACGGAACTTTACGCTGTCAATCCAAACGGTGAGGACCGCTTCTACGACCTTGCACATTCACCCGACGGCCAATACATTGCCATGGCCGGCAACGGCGACATCTACATCGTCAACACGACCTCACGAGCGACCACGTGGACGTTCACCAACCCTCCAGCCGCCGTTAATGCGGTCGCATGGTCACCCGACGGGAACTACATCTCGATGTGCGGCGGTTGGGAAGGCCAATCGGCGAGTTTTGACATGTACCAGTTTGCCAACGGAGCATGGAACCGCATCTGGCAAAAGACAACCTCCACCTCTTGCGGATCAACCACCTTCTCCGCTGACAGCTCGCAGGTGATTTCGGGGATGTATTGGTACCAAACCGACGGCGCCACGGCCAGGGTCTACCATTCCAACACCGGCGTCCAAGTGGATTCGTTCAGCGGCCCTCGCCCCGGTGGATGCACTTCTGGAAACAACAACCAGTGCGGGACGATCTACGGTGTTGCATGGAGCCCGGACAGCACGCACATCGTCACGGCTCACGGCCGAAACGATGAGGGCGTTTACTACTGGTACGCCGATATCGATGAAGACAACGACGGCTACAACACCACCGACCAAGGCGATGGCATCGTGGACGCCTTCCCGTCCGACGGCACGCAATGGAACGACACGGACGCCGATGGTTTCGGCGACAATCCCGCACCGGCCAACGAACCTGATGCCTGCCCCAACACCCCCGGTGCTTCGGCAGAAGACCGGTTTGGCTGCCCCGATAGCGACGGCGACGGTTGGTCCGATGCAGGCGATTGGGACCCGCTCAACCCGGACCAGTGGGTCGATGCGGATGAAGACGGCTACGGCGATAATTACCTGTTCGATGTGGACGAATACCAGTACCACGTGAACCAAACCGGTGATGCCTTCCCGAACGATCCAACCCAATGGAACGATACCGACGGTGACGGCTTCGGCGATAACTACGAAAACACATCGTGGACCTCGTACCGGCCACCGACATGGCCAGGCCTGCTTTTGCCCGCTGCAAACATGCCGGACGCCTTCCCCCTTGACCGAACGCAACACATGGACAGCGACGGTGATTGGATTGGGGACAACCAGAACAGCGACCGTGCGGATGCCTGCCCCGACGCTTGGGGAGACTCCCAATACGACCGTCTCGGCTGCCCGGACACCGACGGCGACGGCTATTCTGACCCGACGGCGAATTGGCCCACCACACCCGACTGCTACGGCGCCGATGCCTTCCCAAACGACCCGACACAGTGGTGCGACGAAGACGGTGATGGTTTCGGTAGCAATCCCGACGGAAACGACCCGGACGTGTGCCCGAACAGCGCCGGCTCATCCACCATCGACCGCATTGGTTGTGCCGACAGAGACGGGGACGGGTACTCCAACGCAGGCGACCCCTTCCCCGATGATGCCACACAATGGTCGGACCGAGACGGCGATAACCGTGGCGATAACGCCAGCGGAAACAACCCCGATGCGTTCCCCGATGATACCAGTCAGTGGAAGGACAGCGACGGTGACGGCTACGGGGACAACCCCGGTGGCAACAACGGCGATGCCTTCCCCAGCGACCCCACGCAGTGGAGCGATGAGGACGGCGATGGCTACGGCGACAACGCCGACGGCACCAAGGGCGATGTCTGTCCGCTTGAATACGGTGAGTCCCAAGAACCTGCCAGCCGAGGCTGCCCCGATTCTGACCTTGACGGCGTGACCGACCCGCTCGATGCTTTCCCAGACGACCCCTTCCAGTGGGCCGATGCTGATGGCGACGGCTATGGCGACAACACGAACGTCCCCAACGGAGACGATTGCGTGGACGTGTTTGGGAAGTCCTACGAAGAAGGTCGCCAAGGTTGCCCCGACGCCGACCTTGACGGGTACGCTGATGTTGACGACGCCTTCCCTGAGGATTTCGAGCAGTGGTCCGACTTTGACGGTGATGGCTGGGGCGACAATTACTACTGGGAAAACATCACCGAAGCCGATTCAGAAAACATTGGCTTGTTCATCACCTTGAGAGAACAACGCGGGGATGCATTCCCTGAGATTGCGACCCAGTGGTCGGACATTGACGGCGATGGCTGGGGCGACAATCAGAGCAGTTCCAATCGCGTGGACAACTTCCCGCTCCGTGCTACGCAGTGGAATGACTTCGACGGCGACGGCTTCGGGGATAACGCCGTCGCAGGTGCCTACCAACCCGATGCCTGCCCAAAGGTTCCTGGGACCTCAACCGCCAATGACGAGTACGGCTGTCCCGATGCCGATAACGACGGTGTATCGGACGATGCCGACCCGTGTCCCTGGGACCCAGCGGTCTCCGAAGGCGCTCGAAGCACCGCCAATTGCGCCATCACCTCCGACCCAAGTTTGCAAACCAACGACGGAGAGGGCGGCGGTTCCCTTTTGGGTGGCGATAACAGCACGGTCCAGTTGATGGGCGGGGTGATCATCTTCCTGCTCGCATTGATCGTCGTAGCCCAGGTCGCTCGTGCCGCTGGAAAGCGGAAAGCGATGGCAGCGAAGCGAGATGAACAAATGGTGCAAGCCTCTTTTGCCGAAGAAGAAGAACGTCGTCAGGCTTGGATTCAACACTACATCGCTGAGGGCAATTATGCTGAAGCACGAGCACTGGGCTGGGAGGGCACCGAAGGTCTTCCGGAGTGGAAGCAACACGAGATGCAACAGCAAGCTGCGCAAGAGGCTGCAATTCCAACCATGTTGAACCTCGAAGACCTCTGAGTGCTTCACGCATCGTTTGCACCGCTGACCTTTCAAAGGAGAACGGGCCATGTTTTCACATGGGCGAGAAGCCGGCAGGCCGAATGTTGGTGTTGGTGGGGCTGTTGTTCGCCTCGCTCTTCATCGGCATGGCGTCGGCTGATTCGGGTGAACTCACGCTTGAAGTCAGCGAGGATACACCGCCGGAGACAGCGTGGTATTCGCCACAGCACCCCCTCATTTTGACACCAACTCTGGTCAACAACGGACCTGATGCTTCCCTGACCGTGAACCCCGTTTGTCCATTTGTTTACAACGTGTACGACACCTCGGGCGCTCAGGTGGTGAACGGCATGGATGCCTGTCCGGTCCGTGAGCAAGGCATGGACGTCTTCGCCGGAGAAAGGGTATCGTTTCACCCCGTTGCGTGGTCCATGAAAGACACCGAAGGTCAGTGGTTGGAAAGCAGCCAGTACACCGTTGAACTCTACCACTCAAGTGGCCTGACCTTCACGCAGGACGTCGTCGTGCAAACACCAGTCGCTGTTCCAGATGGATTGGCGTTCTCAGTCATCACAACGGAGCGACCGGATGCTGAAGGGCCGCGTGCCCACCTCGTCAGTTTGTACAATCCTACCTCCTCGACCGTCAATTTGTCAACAACTCCAACATGCTTTTTCGAGATTCAAAGGGGTCAGCATTACCGTCTTGGCTCATCGTGTTTTAACAGCGGAGCAACGTTGATACCCGGGGAATCGATTCTTGTCGAGCAGGTCCTCGCCTTCCCCGACGAAGCGGTTACAATCTCCACGCCCGGTGCAGAGTTTACCTACACCTCCGCCGAGGAAACCTCAACAACGTCTTCACCGAGTCCGTCCATTGCGATGTCGGTTGAAGTAAGCGGAAATACAGACTCCATCTTTGAGCAGGGGGACCAGTTGCGAAGCGAGGTCCTCCTCGTCTCGACAGATGTCGATCCCGTGGTGGTTGAATTTACAACGTCATGCAAGGCCGAAATGTGGGTTCTCGACGACGTGGGGAACATCGTGTTTGATTCAAGGGAATCCAAGACCTGCGCCGCTATTGAATTGGAACTTGCCCTCAGCGAAGAGCCAGCACGGCTATCGCTGCCCCAGTGGAACTTCTACCTTGACGATGGGTGCGCTGCGCCTTCTGGTACCTACATCGTCGTCGCTGAGGTACCTGAACACGGACTGGTTGCAAGCCAATCCATTCACTATCTTTCCCAAAATATTGGTACATGTGCTGAAGCGATTACAGCCAGTATTGACGCATCATTGACATGGCTTGATGAAAGCACCATCAACCTCTCCGTTGGGTTATCGGGTGAAACAAGTGAATATGTGCGTCTCACCGAACCCTGTACCTTTGAGGCCATCTTCTTTGACGCAGAAGGTGACATTGCTCACGCTCTCCCGATGTTTTGTACGTTCAACCAAGGTCGGAAAATCTTGGTCCCGCCGTCCCCCGATGGCTTGGTTTTTGATTCGCCTGTGATCGATTTGGTCCAAGACGGCACAGCGATCATTCCTGAGGGGGTTTACACCGTTCAAGTGAATATTTTGGCAACGGGAAAATCCACGACATCGCTTCCATTTTCTTGGCCGCAAGACCACCAGGATGATGCGACAACAACCGCAGATGCCCCGCTTGTGAATGAGGAGTTTGAACTCCTTGGCACATGGGCTGAAATCTCCACCGAACAGGGCACGTGTTTTGTCATGGATGACGGCGAAGCGACCCATCTGCTCTCCAACGCAAAGACCCTTCCTGCGTGGTCGCCAAACGCCCAAACCCAAGGCCTCTACCTGGTCGTTCTCGCCGACCCATCACCTGCTTGTGCGGGCTTCATCGCTCCTTCCGTGGAAGTGGTTGAGGTTCGCATGGAAGAATCGCTTGCCACGGAGGAGAAGCCGGTGGTTGCAGCACCGATTGCAGAAGAAACACCTTTGGTCCAATCAAGCCCTGCGGTTGCGGTTGTTTCCGTTGTCATCACCGCTTCCATCCTTTCACTTTTTGTCGTGGCTGCCACCACCAACGAAGCGCTACGGCTTCCGGCGACGGTGGCCGGCTTGTGGTTCCTTGGTCTTCTAGGAAAAACACACGAAACCACCGATGGGCGCTATCAGCGCGGACGCTTGATGGGCTACTTGACGGCTAACCCCGGTTGCCATTTCCGGGCCCTCATGAGCGCACTTGAGATGAGCAACGGGCAGATCACACACCACTTGCGAATACTCGAAGCCGAAGAACACGTTTGGCGCAGGAACGACGGGCGGCTCGTTCGTTTCTACCCGCTCACGAATCAACTCAATCCCAGCACCAAGGAAGCAGACCTCCCCGTCCCTCCACTTTCGCCAGATCCAAACAGCCTGCAAGGGAAAATCCTCAACCTCTTGGACGAGGACGGAGGCATGGGTCAATTCCCGACACAAGCTGAACTCGCCAAGCGCTTGGAAAAGAGCCAGCAATTGATTTCTCACCACCTGCGAACGCTCCAGAAGTTCGGCCTGGTCGAACGCCGAAAAATGGGCGTGAAGAACCGGTACAAACTCACGCGAGAAGCGATTTTCTTATTGGAAACCAGTGCGGATTTCGCCCACGACGATGCCCGTTGATGTGCGGCTTTGGGGCCGAAATCAAGCGTGGATTTCATAGCGTGTTGGCGATTCGGAAGGCATGTCCAGTGGACGGTGACTCCCTATGCCAACCGAAACGGCCCCAGTAGACGAGGTTGGTTGGCAGAAACAATGGGACGATGCCGGTCTCTTTCATGCTGACATTCGCAGTGACCGGCCCAAATTCTACTGTCTCGAAATGTATCCCTACCCGTCGGGAAAAATGCACATGGGCCACGTGCGAAACTATTCCATCGGCGATGCCGTTGCGCGCCATAAGCGCTTGATGGGCTATGATGTTCTCTACCCGATGGGTTTCGATTCTTTTGGAATGCCTGCAGAAAATGCAGCCATTTCCGAAGGTGGCCACCCCCACGACATCACCGAGCGGAACATGGAATCCATCACCTCCCAAATCAAGCGCATGGGGTTCTCCTATGATTGGCGTCGAACCCTCAAGAGCCACGACCCCAGGTACTACAAGTGGAACCAGTGGTTCTTCACGAAATTCATGGAAAGCGGCCTTGCCACACGCCAACATGCGCCGGTGAACTGGTGCACCTCCTGCGTCACCGTACTGGCCAACGAGCAGGTGAAAGCGGGACGCTGCTGGCGATGCAACGGCCCGGTCTTGCAAAAGGAAATGAGCCAGTGGTTCCTCAATCTTCCAGCCTACGCTCAAGAACTTCAGGACGGCCTCGAAGCCATCGAGTTCCCCGAGAACGTCAAATCACTCCAGCAGGACTGGCTTGGTCGGTCAGAGGGTGCCAACATTCTGTTTGGCATCGTCGATGATGAGGCTGACATCGAAGTCTTCACCACGCGCCCGGACACGCTGTTCGGAGCGACCTTCGTCACGCTCGCCCCCGAACACCCCCTCGCCGAATCCTTGGTCAAGGGCACGGAGCACGAAGCGGCTTGGCGTGCACTGCACGACGAAGTGGCGGTCGCCTCGGAGTTTGACCGCATCAAGAACATGAACAAGAAGAAAGGCGTGTTCTCCGGACGCTACGCCGTTCATCCTCTGACCGGCGAGCAGGTCCCGATTTGGTTTGGCAATTTCGTCATCGCAACCTACGGAACAGGCGCTGTGATGGCCGTTCCTGCGCACGACGAGCGAGATTTTGATTTCGCTCAACAGTACGATATTCCCATTCAACGCGTCCTGGTGATGGCTGAAGGAGGGGATGCAGCTGCTCCGATGAAGAAGGCCGAAGTTGACCTCGGCTGGATGGTCAACAGTCCAATGGAAGGCTTTGACGGGCTCTACGGTGCAGAAGCGAAGGTTGCCGTCTGCCAAGCCCTTGAAGCCAAAGGACGTGGGCAGCAAACCATCAACTGGAAGATTCGGCCGTGGCTGATCTCTCGTCAGCGGTACTGGGGAACCCCCATTCCAGCCATTCACTGTCCCTCGTGCGGCGTGGTGCCCGTACCGGAGAAGGATTTGCCCGTTGAACTCCCTCGCGACGTTGTGTTCGGCCACGGCAATCCGTTGGAGACATCGGAAACCTTCCTCAATGTGGCTTGTCCGACCTGCGGCGATGATGCCCGACGGGAAACCGATACCATGGACACGTTCATGGATTCGTCCTGGTATTTCCTGCGCTACACCGACGCCCTCAACGACGACCAACCCTTTGCGAAGCACGTGGCTGACCACTGGATGCAAGTCGACTTTTATTGCGGCGGTATTGAGCATGCGCAAATGCACCTCATCTACGCTCGCTTCATGACCAAAGCCCTGAGAGACCTCGGCCTTACCACCGTCGACGAGCCGTTTAACGAACTCCTTTGCCAGGGCATGGTCAACAAATCGGCGCCCTTCTGCGCATCCTGCGGTGTCACCCTCTCAACGGCCCACAGGGGTTCGCCGTGCCCTCACTGCGATGGTGAGTTGGGCTCGCGCTCCGCCAAGATGAGCAAGTCGCTTGGCAACACCGTATCACCCGAAGAGATGATTGAACGCTACGGTGCAGATACCGTACGGCTGTTCATTCTCTTCGCCGCCAACCCTACAGCAAGTATGGATTGGTCGGACGCTGCGCTCGACGCCAATCATCGCGTCATGTTGCAAATGCGTGGGATGCCCGAGCAACTCATGGCGTGGACAAACGGCCCTTCGGATATGGACGACTGGCTCGAGGCACGGTTTACCCAGCGTCTCCATGAGTTCAACGAGGCCATGAACACCTACGACCTTCGCCGAGCGGTTGAACTGTCTCATTATGAGGTCATCAAGGACATCAACTGGTACGTACGCCGAGGCGGTGGTCATGTCGCGGTTGCTGAAAAATGGCTGCCGTTGTGGGCACAGATGGTCTCCGTCTCCACGCCTCACCTCGCCGAAGAGTGGTGGGCTACGTTCTCATCAACTTCTGGCTTGGCTGCAGGGAGCATCATGACGCTTCCCGAACCGGTGTCCGAAGCACAACATTTGCTGCTTTCCGGCGAGCAATACATCCGAGATATCCTCGATCAAGCACGAAAAGTTCGCGTTGTCGCTGAGCGTCATTTGGGCGGTCCTGCCACCGCTGCCACGTTCGTGGTTTCACCCGAATGGAAGCGGGAAATGGCGACCGCAGCCCTCTCCTTTATTGGCGAGGGCGGTCATCCCAAACAATTCATCCCAGTGCTTCAAGCCATGCCAATGGCCCAAGGCGAACGGAAGGGTGAGATGATGGGCTTCTGGGGCAAGAAAATGCTTCCACAGATCTTCAAGTGGGACGATGCATCTCGCAGCGTCATCGCTTCGGCTTTGGACGAGGAAGCGGTTCTCATCGCGGCCGCATCGTTCATCGCGGATGAACTTCAACTGAACGAGGTCAAGGTCGTGGTGGGGGAAAGCGATGTTGACGATACCGGACGAGCAGGCTCAGCCATGCCGCTCTCACCGGCCGTTGTCTATGCGTGATTACGCTTCTTCGTCCATCGCAGGACGCTCGGGCGGCGCCTCAAAACCAACCGGTTGTTTTGGAAGTGGGGGGCCTGGTCGCTTGTTGTTGAGGTAGACGGCATAGACGATGATGATGCCTGTGAGAAGGAAGAAAGCGCCTGCCAAACCGAAACCACTGCTGTCGGTTTCGCCCGCAGGCTCGACCGCCCGATCACCGCATCCGCGTTCGTCGACCACCGCTCCAACAGGTGAATCCAAACAGAAGTCGTAGGCGTTCACCACGCCGTCGTTATCATCGTCCAACTGGTATTGACTGCACCCGTTTGAGGAGACTTGCTGGGAAGGGTCGGTGTTTGCACATCGGTCGAGCGGGTCAAGCACACCGTCTTGGTCGTCATCGTCATCCTCAACCGCATCGATGCACCCGTCGCCGTCGTTGTCTTGTCCGGTTTGCGCCAACCCAATGAGGCCTCGTGGGCACCGGTCAATGGGGTCTTTGATACCGTCCTGGTCGTCGTCTTCGTCCTCAAGATCGTCATGACACCCATCGCCGTCGTGGTCGAGGGTTGAGGCGTTGTCGCCCCAATTTTTCTCACCGAGTGGGCAATCATCGTTCGTGTCGAGAACACCATCATCATCATCGTCTTCATCGGCCCCGTCATCCAAGCACCCATCGCTGTCGTAATCGTTCCAACTGAACGAAATCCATGAATTGATATCGTTCGGGCAATTATCATTGGGAATGGTAATGCCATCACCGTCTTTATCCAAATCGCATACGTCGCCGACACCATCGTTGTCAAGGTCCGCTTGTGTTGGGTTGGCCATGGCCGGACAGTTATCGGCTTGGTCGACGAACCCATCGTTATCGTTGTCTTCGTCCGAACAACCATCGGATTCAATGTCGGTTTCTTCGGTCGAAACCCATCCAACGGGGCCTTTTGGACAAAGATCCTGCTCGTCGAAGATGCCGTCTTCATCATCGTCCAAATCTTCGGTCAAATCCCTGCAACCGTCGCTGTCGTGGTCGGAGATGCTGTTTGCCGCCCAACCCATGTCGCCTGTGGGACAGTCGTCGTCGGTGTTTGACACACCATCACCGTCGATGTCGTCATCACAGACATCACCGAAAGCGTCGTTGTCCAAGTTGGCCTGGTCGCTATTGACTGTTTTTGGACAGTTATCAACACCGTCGAGCACCCCGTCAAAATCCAAATCGGTCTCGTACAACCACACACCGACATCGTATTGATCCCGCTGATCGAACAGGTGGGTGCCAAATTCACCGTCTTGATTTGAGCTGAACGATATCACTGGCGACCCGGACGAACTCATCTCTAACTCATGGGGGAGATCATTACCTTGACCACCGACGACGATGGCCCAATCCCAATCGCTGTTCGCTTGCCGTAAACCGAGGAAAACATCGTAGTGATTTCCGTCATTGACCCCGTCAATGTCGTTCAAGAGGAATTCCCCAAGGGTAACTGAACCGGTGGTTTTTCCGGTGATGATGGAATCTCCCTGCTCGGTTACCTTGAGCGCAGCAGCGTGGTCTGCTCCATTCCCTCCAAAACCAGAAGCGTGCAACCACGTCCCGTTTTGCGAGAGGTGCGCTTCGTAGAAGTCCACCCACACGGCAGGGTCGAGTTCGATATCTCCAAAGGTCATGTTTTGTAGGAAATCACCCACGACGGCCACACCTCCGTCCGGGCGCCCCGCACAATCGACCACCGTTGAATCACCGGCGCCTCCAGCACCCGACGCCCACAACCAGCCACCAGAGTTGTACTGAGCGATGGCGATGTTCGAGCCGCCTTGACTGAAAACTTCGTGCGTGCCAAATCTTACCAAATCAACAAACGTGGAGGCGAGATAGGTTTGTCCGGTTCCGTCAAGACAAAGAGAGCCCCATGACTCAATGTCGTAGCTCGAGATGACCTCGTTGAAATACAGACGGTCGCCGAGATGATCCAGCACGAGGAGCGAAAGCGTACTTTCAACCCCGGATCCGAGGAATACATCATCTCCGAGGTCCAACATGCCACTGTGTTTCAAAACAAGATGGATTTCGTCGTTTTGATCAACCATCATGTCCAGAACGGATATTTCGTACTCGGTAGAGTACGAAGTGCCCCACATCCACTCTCCAAGCGGTGTCATGGCTGCCAAAAACACTGCATTCTCGTGATTATCATCCGCTTTTTCAAGCGGTTCTAAAGCACCCAATGTCATGTTGCAGGCGTCTTCTTTTGTGATTCCACAATAACTGCCCGCCACCAAAACGGTACCATCGCTCAGTTGTGCGAGGGCATCAACACTGTCCAGACCGACGCTGAAACCGGTCATCGTGTTGGTCCACGTCCCGTTTTCATCCAGCCATGCAAGGAAAAAATCAACGCCAAAATCAGAGTCCTCGCTTGCGAAACCAATCACGTCTCCGTTGAAATCGATCGTTTGTTGAAAATCACCCCCAACAATGGTGCTTCCGTTTGAAAGCGGAAGGATGCTGGTGATGCGCTCAAGGTTTGAACCCCCTGCAGTGGCCAACCATCCGCTTTGATTTTCGGCAGAACTGAACGCCTGCAGGGAAGCATCTTCAACCACGGGTCGAGGTTGTGCGTCCGTACACGAGAGGGGGAATGCGATCAACATGGAAACGACCAACACCGAGAGTGTAACTTTCAAACGCATGGTTTCACCATCGCTCTCTTGCATAAGAACCCGTCGTGTGTGCGCTTCCCGGGGGAGCCTTCATTGAGTGTCGCCAAAAACAGATGGCCATGGGTGAACGACCTCGGCAGCACCGCGGCTCTTCTCAACGCCGAGGCGGTGCCTCAAAACGCCGGTACGGTGGTCCAAAGCGAGCGACGCAAACCGAACGGTTTGCCTCGGAAATCGCCTCGATGAATTTGGCGGCGGAGGAGCGGTTTGAGCGAGAACCGCTGCCCATGGCATTTCCCAAAGACATGGACGAACCGCGTACCTTTCACCTGTCCTGGAAGCCCGAACCCGTCCCCCTCAAGGAAGAAGAGCGCGTGGCTTCGTTTGTCGTCAACAGAGGTGAATTTGGATGGTTGAGCGATGAGGGCGTGGACGCCATCGCCGCGAAGTTGGAAGGCGAGGCGATGACCCTTGACCAAGCCCTTTCGTTGCGTTCCGCACTGCTTCAACAAAAGACGGTTTATTCGCATCATAAATTGAAATCCAAGTCGCGAGAACTTGCACGGCATTACCGCTCGGGGACGTCCATTTTGGCGTTGACAAAAAAATACGATTTTCCTCCGATGAACATCTTCAGGGTCGTGTTGGAAGCCATGGGTTGGTCAAAAAAACGCATCAAGGATAGCCTGCGCAACCCGTCCTCAATGAAGCAGCGAGAGCGCGATGAGTTCGAAGCCGCCGAGGCTGCTGACCGTGTTTCAAGCGTTGACCAGTCCGAAACTCAGGTCAAGGCTGACCTGTTTGAAGACCTTCTTGCGGATTGGTTTGAAGCTCAGGGTATTCGCCTTCGGCGCCAACCTGAGATGGTGAAGGAACAATCCGAACTTTTGGGTCGTCCGGTACGTACGCCCGATTTACTCTTTCTCGACCATGTGTACATCAACGACCAGCCCGTGGCGTGGATTGATGCCAAACATTTCTACGGCGCAGACGTGGAATTTCAGCGCAAGAAGATGAAGAAACAGATGAATCGCTACATTGAGGAATGGGGCAGCGGAGCTATCATGTTCCGACATGGATTCTGTGAGAACCTGTTTCTCCCTGGCGTCTTGATGTTGGATGCGGCCCCCATTGACCTGTCAGCCCTCACGGCTGAGGATTGACCGCTGATATCGATGTCATCATGGTTCTGTAACCGTGGTTCTCGGCCGCTGCAGCCACGGCTTGGAGGGCGTCCACATCCGTTGAACCGTCCAGTTGGCGAGGCACGACCACGGCCGAACTTCCCAACATGCACAAACGCACAGCAAGATGTGCTTGTGCTTCAGCGAACTGGACCGCTTCAAGCACGCTTCGGTAGAGACGAGCTCGGTCCTCTTCCTCCAGCATCCCAGACGCAGCGGCAAACGCACGCGACTGGGTCAAAACCTCGGGCCAGCGCCCAATATCCCACGGCGATGATGCCAAGGCGTCAACGCAGGCGTTGCCGGCATCGGTAATGGACCGCTGCCAAACAGGGTCGTCGATGTAGGTGGCCGTGTGGCGTTGCTCGTGTGGATTCCAAATCAACAACACCGGCGCATCGCAAGAAAAACTCAGCGCTTCCCCCGGCCATCCGGGTGCACCCGGCGAAACGCGAAGTTCGACACCACCAACGGAGGCGCCGAGCACGTCGCCAAGACCGGCCCCGTGGGTACGCTCGATACGATGAGCGATCTTCAGGTACTGGACCAATCGTCCACGGCCGGTCAAATGGTGAACAGCCTTTCCAAGCGCAATGAGTCCTGCTGCAGACATGCCAAACCCTTGGCTGGTGGGGCATTCTAATCGTACCTTGATGTCCAACCCTTCTTCGGAACGAAGCAGCGTGGCCTGGCGGCAGGCTTCAAGAAAATCAAGGTACAGTCCGGCGCTTTCCAAATGCTCTCCGTGCATGTTGATCACGGAGATGGAGGACGGTTTCGGTGGGGTGGCAGATGGGGGTCGGTCGGGGTCAATGCCGTACATTTTTCCCGACTCATCGGGGGCGGTTCGCTGAAGCGAAGCCTCCACCTCAACGCCGTGGTGAATCGAAAAGCCAGCACCTCGGCTTCCTTGGCTCCGCATCAACGCACTGGATTTGTCGATGCTAAACAGAAGCGTGATGTGTCCGCCGCATCGTTGAACGGTTGTGGACGTCATCGCATCAAGCGAGGCAGCGATGGCTGATGAACCCCGCGTTGGAGTCTTCAGGCGAGGGCAGATGCCAGGTCTTCACCGAGGTTGTCGAAGCGATTCTTCAACTCGTCAAGCGCCATGTTGAACACCGTGACCGGGTCATGACTGCCGTCGGTTTCGTAGGAGAAGATGTAGGCGCCATCAACCGGCTCGAGCGTGATGGCGTCGTCGAAGTCATCTTCCCGACCCGTACCCGGCCCAATTTGGTGAAGGGCCTTCTCAAGGTCCATCACGTGGTTAATGTCGGTCAATTTCTTGTCCTTGCCGAAGAGTTTGGCGTTAATGGGCGTGCCATCGGTGGTGGTCAAACCAAGGTCAAACAACACGCTGGCCTTCTTTGGCTTGTTGAGAACGGCGACATGCTGAGGTCGGAAGCCCACGGCTGCGACCGGCGACCACTTGGCGTGGTCGCGACCTCGTCCAAGAACAGCGAATGCATAGAATTCAAGGAATTGCCCCTTGGCCAGAACGGTCAGCGGGATTTGCTTGTGTTCATCACGAATGTCAAAAACCGGGTCTGAAATGGTGGTGATGTCGCCTGCGTAAACGGTTTTGAAATCCTCTTCAGCATCGGAGGCTGGACCGCGAGCGGAAAGGGTGTAGAGGACTTGACACATGGGGCAGCCCTTGTCCTTTTCAACTACATCCGCACAGTTTTGACACTGGTCGGGGAAGACCAAACCTTCGTCGAGGTTGGTTGGAATGGGGATCATGGCCAGTCGGTGGGCGAGCACTTCGTCGGGAAGCACGTTGACGGATTCAACGACTTCGCCCTTGTTGTCCTGCGTGACGCCTTGGGAGAAGTCAACACGGGTGATGGCCAACTTGGGAACATCGGCGATGAGTGCTCGTCGAATAGCGTTCACCTGAGAAGCGTCGGTTTCGCTGATCAGGATGCGGATTTCGTGGCCCTGTGGCCAGCCTTGAACGACTTCGGTCTTCATTTTATCACCTATTCATCAGACACGTCGGCCGCGTCGGCCACCCTTTTTCTTGGTACCATCGTGGGCAAGGGGGGTGACGTCTTCGATTCGAGTGATGGTCATGCCCGCACGGGTGAGTGCACGAATGGCGGCTTGGGCGCCGGGTCCGGTGTTGTTGGAGAGGTTTCCACCTGGAGCACGGTACTTGACGATAAGTTCGTTGAACTCCTTGTCCTTGAGGGCGTCAGCCATGCGCTCGGCGGCTCGGGTGGCAGCGAATTGCCCGCCTTTGTCCTTGCCGGCTTTGACGACTTCGCCGCCGTTGCAGGTGGTGATGGTTTCGGCGCCGGTCAAATCCGTGGCCGTCATCAGAATGTTGTTGTACGAACTGAAGATGTTGACGATGGCTTTGCGGGACATCACTCATCGCCTCCTTCAATGGCTGCTGTGGAGGCTTCTCCGGCCTCGCGAACTTCTTCAGCGAATTCGGGCGTCGCTTCCGGGTCGACTTCGCCGTCCTCGTAGTTGGCGGCATCACGAACACCCTCGATGGCCTTGCGGATGGGGTGGTTCGGGTCGTTAAGGGGGGAGGCTGGATGGTAGCGGAGTTCGGCTTCTTCGTCTCGGCTCACGGCGTAGGATGGGATGGTGATCTTTTGGTCTCCGATGCAGATTTGGCCGTGTGTGATGAGTTGGCGAGCCTGCTTCATGGTGCATGCGAACCCTTTGTAGTAAACCTGAGCTTGGAGACGGCGGTTCAGCACATCTTCGGTACCCAGCGAAAGGACATCACCGAGAACAGCGTCGGATTCGATCAGACCCTTGTGATGAAGCGAACGGAGCAGGTCTTCTTGCTCTCGCTTGCCGTGCCCTTCGGTGGTGTCGACGTTTCCGATCAAACGCATGGCTTGGCGTCGATGTCGGCGAAGTTGGGATTTGGCCTTCCAAATCTCCTTCATGTTCTTGAGGCCGTGATTTTCCTTGATGGCGTGTTCTTCCTCGATTCTGTCCGCCTTCCAAGGGTGAGAAGGCGTGTCGTACTTGGGTCGTGAAAACTTTGGTTCTCCCATCTCAATTCCTCCTCATCACTTGGTTCGGCTGACACCCAACGTCAGGCCACCACGGCCGTTGGAACGACCGCGCTGACCACGGACTTTGTTGCCAGATGCGTGGCGAACACCGCGGTAGCACTTCATGGTTCGAAGACGGTCAATGTCGTCTTTCAGCGTGAAACGAACCTGTTGGCCGGTCAGATGAATTTCGTTGCCGGTTTCGAGGTCTCGCTGTCGGTTGAGCATCCACAGAGGGACGTTCTCAGCATAGGATTCAATGGCAAGACGGAGTTGTTCCTGCTGTTCGGGGTCGAGGAAACCAGCGAGCTTGTAGGGGTCAAATCCAGTGTTTTTGCAGATTTGGATGGCGGTACGGGCGCCGACGCCCTTGACGGACGTCAAGGCAGTGGCGAGCGGCTTCAAGCCGTCCATGTCCGTATCTGCCATACGCAAAATGTATGAAAAATCATCACCAAGGTCCTCATCCTTCGGTCGTGCCATATGGTTTCCCTCTACGTTAACACCACAGTGTCAAGCATCCCTCCGACCAACCTCCCATATATCAAGACCGCGATGATGAGATTCGCGCCACTGAGCCGCGAAACCGCCATCAGATTGGACCAGAAGCATCGTCATTCTCGGGAGAAACGCAGAGCAGCAAGACATTGGCTCCGGGATGTCGCGCCACAAAACCCTCGCGCACCCCGTGCCGTCTTCGCAGTTGCCGGTCCAGCGAGCCCTGCAAAATAGGTTGTTGCGAAGGGTCAAGGTCGAACCGGAGTTTGACCGAAGCCAGTCGGTGTTCGAGCGCGATTTCAACCAACCGGTCGACGGTGGTCTCGTCGAGGTTAAACTTCAGAAGTTCAACCACTTTGCCCGTGGCTTGGACCAACCACGAATCGTCGCCATGAAGGGCAAGCGGCCGGTCATGGTGGAGTTGCGGTCGTCTTCCCTCGGTCAATCCCCAACGCACCTGGTCGCCGGCTGCGACGCGATCCAGCCATGTTTCAACCAGACCGCTTTCGACGAGCGCAGCATCGAGGATGCTGACCTGTTCGCCGCGTTTGGGGGGATGATGTCTGCACGTTAGCGAGGTTTGGGTGTCACTCGTTTCGAGCACCAGAGGCGCAGACGCAAGGGAGGAGGGGACGCGTACAAATCTGCGTGCTACACCGGGCTGCGCTACACCACCAAGCCAGAGCGCAAGGCGGTCCACGCGTCCTCGGCCCCGGGAGGTCCACTCCCAGGTTCTTGCAAGACCGGGGCGGATACGGTCCACAATGGCCTCCACCTCATCTCGTTGAGAAGCGGACAGCCGAGGTGAGAGGTCGAGCAGAAGTGCGGGGCCTTCGGGCGAGGCGGTAAACTGCGGCACCCATGCTTCAATCACGGTATGGAGCGGTGGTTGCATCTCCTCAAGCGCGTGGTTGCGACTGTTTCGTGGTCGAGCAGGGTCGAGGTGGAGAAAGGCCACACCAGCATCGATGCCTTCAACTCCCGCAAGCACGTCTTCTGCCGCAGTCCCATCGCCGGCCAAGACGGAACTTTGCACGAACCAATCACGTCCATTCGCTTGGGTGTGGTCGGCGACGGTTTGCAGGTTGACGGCGCTCGCTCTGGCTCGGTCTTCCACGAGTTCCACGCCGAGGACAGGACGTTGCAGAACCGTAGCGTAAGCGGCGAGCTGAATGCCACTGCCGCAGGCACAATCCACCACCACGCCGGCCGGTAGGGTATGTTTGTTCACCGTTTGGGCACGCAGCGCGGCCACCTGCCAAGGTGTGGCTAAGGGCCGACCTTCCTTGGCGTGGAAGAACATCAGTCCTTCAGGAGCTGTAGCGTCTTGCGCATGTTCCACCAGCCCCTCTGAAGAGACGGTTGCTGGTTTGAAGACTCGATACACAACTTCACCTCAAAGGGCGACGATGTCTGAGCGTGTCAAGAGGGACTCGAAGGGAATCCCAGCTTCTGCGAACGCTTGCTCGGCTCCTTCTTCGCGGTCAAGGATGCTGATGACGGCGACCACCTTGCAGTCGGTGTCATTGTGAATTCGCTCCACGGCGACGATGGAGGACCCACCCGTCGTGGTGACATCCTCAACGATGACCACATCGCCACCGCCTTCGAGGGACGTGCCTTCAATGCCCGGGGGGTTGTTGGTTTTCCGTCCTCCTCGGCCTTTGGGCGATTTCCTGACCATGAAACCGCGGAGTTCCTCGGAGGCATCGGGTGAGGCGACCACCAAGGCGGTGAGCGGTACGGCGCCCAACTCAAGACCACCCACAAGGTTGGCGCCCAGCGCCTTGATGCGGATGTTGAGCAGGCGGCCCATGATGCTCGCCGCTTGCGGGTGCATCATGACGGGCTTGGTGTCGAAAAACCACCGAGATTGCCGACCGCTCGCAAGGGTGAAGGCCGTGTCGTCGCCTCCGTCGAGGAACGCCAACTCGTGGACCAGACGGGCGAGGGTTGGCCAGTCGGGATGTGTTCGAACGGTATCGTGGACGGCCATGAACACCTTTCTTGGCCGTCATGACATGAACTTTCCTTTGGAGTCCTGTTGGCAGGATGGTTTCATTCAAGCGAACCGTGTTGATGATAAAGGGTCGTGGGAAAGAGGGAATGAGTGAACATGTTCGAATCCGACCAGGGCGCAGTTGTGGGGGAAAGCAACCCCCTCATCGGTGTGGACGTGGACCGTCTAGACCGAGAGATGGTGGCGTACCACCAATGGCTCGATGAGCGCGCTGATGACGCCTACCGCCTCGCCGAGCAGGCTCGCCAACTCGGTCTTGACCACAAAGACCGAGTGGAGATTCCTCGGGCCTCAGACCTCGCCGGCCGAACGGAGAAACTTCTCATCGAGCACCTCGAAGGCTACGAAGTCGCAGATGACATTCGGGCCTTGCTTGACGAACACGACCGTGAGACCACGTCCATCATCATCGCACAGTCGGTCGCCCGCGGTTTTCGCGAACAGGGCTTCGACCTCGAGAAATCAATTGATGTCGGTCTTCGCGTGGGATTGGCGGTCTTGACCGAGGCGGTTCTTGTCGCCCCGCTGGAAGGGATCAGCGAGGTGCGACTGCTCAACAACATCGACGGTTCTCAATTTGTCTCGGTTCACTTTGCGGGCCCCATCCGTGCTGCGGGTGGAACCGCCCAAGCGCTGGCGGTGCTCATCGCCGACATGATTCGCCGTGAATTGAACATTGGACATTACCAGCCCACCGACCCTGAGGTCGAGCGGGTCAAGGAGGAATTCGGGTTGTATCGCGGGAACCTCCAATACCGTCCTTCGCCAGAAGAAATTGACGAGATTGTTCGGGCATGCCCGGTGATGGTGAACGGTGAATCGACCGAACGAATCGAATGTGCCGGATACGGCAACGTGCGCAACATCGACGAGGCACGGATTCGCGGTGGCGTCCTCTTAGTCATCGGTGAAGGCATGTGTTTGAAGGCACCGAAAATCCAGAAGCACACCGAGCGGTTGAACCTGCCAGGTTGGGACTTCATCACGAAGTTTGCAAGCCGCGGAAAGGAGTCGGAAACCGCGGACAAATCAACCTTCAAGAGCCAACAAATCCCCCCCATTACCAAATTCATGAAGGACATCATCGCCGGCCGGCCGGTATTTGGTGGGCCGCTGCAACCCGGTGGTTTTCGCCTCCGCTACGGGCGCGCTCGCCCCTCAGGCCTTGCTGCTGCATCGACCAACACCGCATCGATGCTCGCCCTCGACGATTTCATCACCATTGGGACGCAGATGAAGATTGAACGACCCGGGAAAGCCTGCGCCATCACGCCCTGCGACGAATCCGAGGGTCCTTGGGTGGTCTTGGAGGACGGGCGTTTCCTGCGCGTCGATGACCCAGCCGCCTACGCGGAACTCCGCCATCGCGTCAAGCAGGTATGGGACAACGGAGAGCTCGTCATCGGCTACGGAGAATTTATGGAGAACAACAAGCGCTTGGTGCCCGCAGGTTACACGATGGACTGGTGGGCCAGCGACATGCTCGACAGCCTCACGACCGACGCTGATGTGGGCTATTTCCTCGAGACCTTGAACGCCGACCGAGGAGACTGGCCTGACGGCACCCCCGGTCTTCGCCCGGAGGAATGCGAGGACCCCAACACGCAGTTTTGGATTCGTTGCGAATGGCACGAACAACTCCGCTCGCTGGCGTTGACCTGGCCCCAAGCCGTGGCGTGCTCAAAGCGATTCGCGACCTCCCTTCCCCCGCCTCACAATCCCTGGTTCAAGGACCTCCCCATCGAATGGCTCCCCGCCGTTCTCAAGGTGGTCGAAGGGGCACAGATAGAGGCGATGGACGTCGCAGATGCGCCGAGTGGTGCGCAGCCCGCCCCAAGCACACGGCAACTCCGTCTACCAAACGGGGCCAAGGATTGGTCCGCGGATATGATGGACCAATTGCAACCCGAGCGACCGGATGAGGCCACCGCATCTCATGCTGGGCCGTCGTTTGACCTCGAGCAACCGGTCATGACCCGGGACCTGCCTGAATGGTGGGCCTTGAAACAACACGGGCTCGTCAAGGGTGCGATGATGTTGCTCGGCCTTGCTCACCACCACGACGGTTCAGATATCGTGGTGACCTCGGGCTGGGAATCCTTGCTTGAGGGACTCGGTTTCTCGGCGGAAGGTGCAACGCCTGTCCGACAAAAGAACGCCGCGAAGGTCACCAACGACCGCCTCGCAGCCCTGCGTCGTGCCAAGCACGTGCTCGATGAGGAGCGCGCTCGTAAAGGCGAACTGGAAAAGGAGCGCGCCACAATTCGTATCGCTGCCGAAACAGGCGCCCGACAGCGCGGCCTGGGGATCGCCGAAACCGACCGCGTGGGACGCGATGCTGCAGCTTCTGTTCCCGATGAGGGCCCCAAAGATCCTGCCGCTTACCTCGCCGCTCAACGTTTGGAGGACGAACATGCCATTGAGGGCATCATGGTTCTCGTGCGGCAACTTTCCGACCTTCGCTGGGAACACAGCGCACCCGTTCGCGTCGGCTGCCGAATGGGACGTCCCGAAAAGGCCGCCCCGCGAATCATGAATCCGATGACCCACTCGTTGTTCCCCATCGAACTGAACGGTGGAAATCAACGCTTGCTGAACAACGCCCTTGACAAGCGGACGATTCGGGTGCAATTGGGCCGTCGTACGTGCACGGTTTGCGAACGCGAATCCCCGTTCCTTCGCTGTCACCATCGCGCATTGGACGCCCACGGCGAGTCGAAAGCGGGAGAGACGTGTGGCGGGCGCACACAAGCCAAGGAATCCAAATCCAATGCCTACCGCCGAGGCGAAGTCCAATCCGTTCGCATGGACGAGATGGTGGAAGACGCCCGTATTCGTCTGGGCATCGACCGTCTGCCCGCTCAGGTCAAGTGCACCAAGAAACTGAACAGCCGAGACCAGACGCCTGAGGCCATCGAAAAAGGCATCCTCCGGGCCAAACACCAACTTCCCGTCTTCCGGGACGGGACGGTTCGCTACGACATGAGCGATGTGCCCATTACGCATTTCCGCCCCCGAGAAATAGGCGTTCCTTGGAAAACGCTTCACGGGTTGGGCTACACGCACGACTACAGGGGTCGGCCTTTGCAGGACGACGAACAAACGCTGGAAATTTTCCCCCAAGACTTCATCGTGGCCAAAGGAGCAGCTGATTTCCTGCTCCGGACGGCGAAGTACATCGATGAATTATTGGTGAGGTACTACAAGATGGAACCCTACTACAACGCCGACAAACCCGACGACCTCATCGGTCATCTCATGTGCGCACTTGCACCGCACACCAGCGGCGGGGTGCTCTCCCGAATCATCGGTTGGGCGGATTGTTCGGGCGGCTACGCTCACCCTCTCTTCCACGCCGCAAAACGACGAAACTGCGACGGCGATGAAGACGCCATCATGCTCTTGATGGACGGTCTGTTGAACTTTAGTCGTGAGATTTTACCTGCAAACCGCGGCGGCCAGATGGACGCCCCGCTGGTGCTGACCACCAGACTCAATCCCACCGAGGTCGACAAAGAAGCCCTCAACGTCGATTCGGCGTGGTTTTACGAGCGGGATTTCTACGAAGCCACCCTGCAACAACCGCACCCGAAGGACATCCAGTCTCGGATGGATTTCGTTGAACGACGGCTGGGCAGTGTCGCTGCGGTTCGTGGATACGGATTTACCCACGACTGCCACGCGCTCGACCGGGGTCCTGCCCTTTCTGCCTACAAGACCTTGGAAACCATGATCGATAAAATGAACGGGCAACTCGCTCTCGGACATCGTCTTCGAGGTGTCAATGTCCGTCAGGTGGCTTCAAGCGTGGTGCGTTCGCACTTTTTGCCGGATTTGCGCGGGAATTTGAACGCTTATGGGCGGCAAAAGGTCCGATGTTTGAAATGCGCTCATTCCTATCGCCGAATGCCACTCTCCGGAAAATGCATTCAGCCGAAGAAAGAAACCGGGCGGGGGCTCTCAAGGATGGGCGTTGCCAAAGCCGAGGGTGGATTGTGCAACGGCAATCTTGCGCTGACGGTATCGGAGGGAGCCGTACGCAAATACATCAAGGTCATGTCGTTTGTTATGGACCATTACGGCGTGGATTTGTACACGCGACAGAACGCAGACTGGCTGGCTTCAAGCGCTGATTCCCTGTTCAACAATGACCGTGCAAAACAACTCTCGCTCTCGGACTTTTTGTGACTCAACGCACGGGGTCTCTCCATGGAGAATCCGACTCATCCCACATCACCTGGTCGTCGTTGGTGTCAAATTTTTTCGTCTTGAACGGTGCCTTTTCCGCCGCAAGCTGGGCCGTCTCGGATTTCTTTCGTCGGTCGTAGAGCGCTCGTACGCCTTGTTCTCCCCATGCAAGTGCAACCAACAATATCGATAGGACCACATGACCGAGCGTCTGGACGGCTGCGAGGGGTTTGAGATTCAAGCGCTGTTGGACATCAACGCCCTCCTCGACCAGCGTGGTGATGGTGTACTGCCCAGGCGCGAGTTCATCCGACCAAACAGGGGGCTCATCGGTGAGCGTTCCCGACCACGAGAACACCGTGCTTTGGTTGTCTTTTTTGATGGAAAAACTCACGTTGGCATTGTCAAGGCTGTTGCTTTCAAACACCGTGCTCAATTCGGCTGGAATGGGTGAAGAGGATCCAAAAACGGGCGATATTTCCACTTCCCGGTAGGTTTGAAACTGGTTGGGGTTGTTGATTTCGTTTGGCGCAGTTTGGTCCGCCACATTCAACCACAGCGTATTGATGAGCACCAGCGCGACCACCCAAAGCAAAATGCTTTGCACGGAACGGCGCTTTTCCATGGTTTCCACTCCTGCGGGTTCTTCTAAGGATTATGTTCCCTTTCACTGCACCTTACGAGGCCTCGGGATGGTCTCGCCACCTGAACTTGAGCAGGTCAAGAACGCGTTCCATCCACTTCAATTTGTCCAGTTTTCGCACCGGGTCGGTCGTGCCTGACCAAGGTCCAACATGGTCCACGGCGTACCCGACAAAGCGAACGCGTTCCGGCGAAACGCCGAGGGCAACCAGAAAACATGCCGCACGGTCGCCGTCGGTGAAACCACCGACATTGTGCATGTCTGGAAACGCCTCATCGGTCTGATGCGTCAAGACCAGGGGCCCGCCACCTCGTTGCGCCCACGCCTCGGTGTGCCGTTCCCAAAGAGCTTGGTTGTCGCCGTGTGCATGGACGATGAGTGGAATCCCTCGGCGAACGGCTTCGTCAAGGTGTTCTCCCCCGTCGAGGTCGGTCACCACGCACAGCACCTCCACGCGGTCAAAACAAGCGCCAACCGCCCCGTCAGCCGCGATGAAGACCGTGTTCTTCTGCCAGGTGTGCTCGAGGTCGCTGACCGAGACGGCCGCTCCGACCAACACCACGTGGTCCGCTTCTGCGATACGCGTTGCCAACCGCTCCAGTGTTCGTTCCCGAGCACCTTTCGACCAACCCAGGGCTTCGGCCATCGGATGGTGATTGCAGGTCTCACGTAGTCCTTGAGCGCTGGTCAGGTCGCTGGCGTATGACCAGCCATAATGGGCGCGAACGTCGTGCTGGATGGCGACCGCTGCGTCCTCAGGCAGGTGCCGCATGGTGTCATCGGAGGTGGCCGAGGTCAAGAAAGCGACCCTAAGGTTGAACTTCATAATCCGTGGCCTTCTCCTCCGACCATGCCCGTGCCCACCACGCCGCCTCCGCTTGCGGATGAGGTCACGCTGGCGCGTTACCCGTTCCTCCCTCAAGCCTCGGACTGGATTCGCAACATGGCTGTTCGCCACAGCATCGACTTGAACGAATTGCTTGACGGCACGTGGATGGAACAAGCCCGCCAGCGGGCGCGAATCCGTTTGATCGATTCCGTGCAATCAAAAGAAGGCGTTCAAGTCGTAGGCGGCGATATTCACACCGAAGAGGGCCGATTGATCGAAGCGTTTTCGTTTTACTACGCCAGGCTGGTCATGTGTGCCAGCGAAGACGAACGCCTCATCGCACGGTGGGCTCAGGCCGAAGCGGCCCGAGCGGAACAACTCCTGATCCAAGATTCTGCTAACCTTCCGGCCGTAGCCCGCACCTACCTCTCCGAGGTTGAACAGACGCTTGGAAGCCCCGCTTCGTCCGTTGCCAGTGCTGGTATGAGCATGCGACAACTTCGCCAAACGTCTTCTTCAGAATGGCGGGTTGGGCTGGCCGACTTCATCGAAATTTGTCCGAAAATCACCGGAACTCGATGGCGCTTACCCAACGTCGATGTGGAAAAGGGCTGGGTGAAACTGCACGGTGAGCGCCAATACGCTTCATCAGCCAAACTTGCCCGCCTTCTCCGAGAGCGGATAAAAGCAGGGATTGAGGCCGAAGCCCTCGAAAAAATGGCCGAGGTCACCACCGACCTTGCCGTTCGCCTCGCTGAACCCGTGGGCATGGTGCGAAATCTGATGGCGAACAAGGCCAGCGAAGCCATCGCTTTGGTTGGAGCCGAAGAGAGCGACTGGCCGCCGTGCATGCAAAAGATCATCGCCGATTTGGCAGGTGGCGTCAACGTGAATCATTTTGGTCGATTGTTCCTGGCGTCGATGTCCGCCACGCTGGCGCTACCGCAGGAATCCTGCGTCAGTTTCTTCCGTGGCGCACCCGATTTCAGCGAGGCGACAACATCATATCAGGTTCAGCACGTCTATCAGCACGAATACACGCCTGCTGGATGTGGAAAACTCAAGGTCAACCACAACTGTCCGGTCTTACCGGGCGATAACCGAACGTGTGACCAACCGTGGATGGACCACCCGCTCAAGTACATCCGGGCCACGCAGCGTTGGAAGCGCCTCACCGACCGTTCCAACACGCCGCCGCCGTCTGCGCCGGCACCAGAAACGACAGAAACCTCGGAGTGATGGGGAAACGCAGGCGTTTTCTCTAAATGCGAGGCCGTCGAGGTGGGGCCATGGTGAGTGAAGCAGAGGGTATCATCACCTTGCAAAAGCCTCCGCTCTCCTATCGTTTATGTCGTCGGTTCTATCGGTTTTTGACGAACGTTTGGTTTCGTGAGATCAACATCGTTGACGACCAAAACCTTCCCGAAGAAGGGGGCCGGCTCTACATCACGTGGCACCCAAGTGGACTGATCGACCCGATGCTCATGACGTCGGTGCTCCCCGGTCAACTCACCACCGTCGCCAAACACACCTTGTTTCGCATCCCGGTGCTCGGGCGGTTACTGAAGGCCTCGAGCGTGGTGCCCATTGAACGACCTTCGGATTCCAAGGACCTTGATGCGTCTCGAATCCGGAATACTCAACGCCTTCAATCGCTTTCTTCCCTTCTTGCCCAAGGTGGCAGCGTCTTGATTTTTCCTGAGGGCGTGACGCACGCCGATTCGGGCGTTCGAACGGTTCGCTCAGGGGCCGCTCGTATCTTACTACCAGCGCTCAGGCGAGCAAGGGAGCAGGGACTTCCCCCTCCCAGTCTCGTTCCCGTCGGCCTGCACTACTCAGAATCTCAACGGTTTCGCGAACGAGCAGCTGTGGTCATCGAGCGAACGATGCCCCTGCCAGAGGCCCCCTCCCTCGTAGATGATGAGGAGGAACAAGACCGCCTCGACCGCGCTTGGGTCAAGACCGTCACCGACCAAATTGCCGTCGAGCTTGAACGGGCCAATCACTCCAATTTGACGTGGAAAGAGCGAACGATGATTTGGAAGGGACGGAGTCTGGTTTACGCTGAAAAGCAACGCCTCTCTGGTGAAACCCTTGTGAAACCGACCTACGCCGAGTCCGTACTTGCCGCTCGCCGCCTCCGGGCAGGGTGGGAGTACATGGGGAGGGAGCAACCCGTGGAGACCCAAACCCTCGCCGATGATTGCGGACGGCATTTTTCCACCCTCGAACAACGAGGCATCACGCCGTTTGATGTGGATGCCCGCCCGGAGAAACTCTCTCTTGCGGGTTACGCCAAATATTTCGCACAGTGGATATGGGCGCTGGTCTGGATGTTCGGATTGGTCACGTGGAGTGCCATTGCGGGCAATTACGTTCCCTACAAGGTCAACGGACTCCTCAGTTGGTTTCTCAAGCGCCGTTCCCTGGATTCTTCGGTGGTCGGTACGGCGAAGGTTTTCTCGGCGGTGGTGTTTTTCCCGCTCTGGTGGTTCATGGCATCCATGTTCATCACGTGGTCGCTGCTCAGTGCGTCTAGCCCGCTCAACGAACTGCTTCTGAAACACTGGCTGCTGGTTGAAATCACTCAGTTGCCGTCGGTGGCTGTGTTACTCGTGTTTTTGTTTTGGTGGCCCGTGTCTGCGAAACTCCATCTCAAACTCTACGCTCGATTTATTCGCGGATGGCGAAACCTTCAGCGGTGGGAGGTGTGGAAGGACGATACGAAAGAATGGGACCTCCTCGTTGAGGAGCAGCGACGTTTAGCCAGTGAACTGGTCAACCTCGGTGCCGAGTTGGTGTTGCCCGGCGATCAGGACTGGGAAGACCCACCACCGGGCCACGACGACGTTTCCGTTGTGCGCCGTCGTGCATCAACGGTGGGCTCGTAAATCCGGTAGGTCGGTGTGGCTTTTCGCACAAGGTTTTGAATGAAAGGACGATGGTGGGTCAACCAAACGGGGATGCTCGAATGACGAGAACGCTGGTGATTACGGTTGACCGAGACAACGACCTCGGGCTGAAGACCTCCATCCGCGGGCCTGTTGTCGGGCGCCGTCAAGTCCTCACCGCGGCGTTGAAACTGGGCATCGCTGACCCAGAAGAAAGCGATACCAACGCTATTCTTGGTGCGCTTTCCCAACACGATAAACTGGCGGACAGCAAGACCGAGGAAGACGATGTTGAAATCGCCATTTTGACCGGTGACGAAAAGGTAGGGGTTCGCTCTGACCGAGCCATCGCCGCTCAGTTGGATGAAGTGGTGTCCGCCTTCCAACCCGACCAGGCCATTTTGGTGACGGACGGCGCAGAAGACGAAAGCGTCCTCCCCATCATCACCTCACAAGTTCGCATTGACCACGTCGAGAAAATCATCGTGAAACAATCCAAAGGCATCGAAAGCACCTATTATTACATCATAAAGGCCCTTGAAGACCCCAAATGGCGTTCAAAAATCATGATTCCATTTGGAGCTGTGTTGGCAATTTTGGGCCTTGGCATTATGCTGCCAAACGAAATTGGCGGCGTGGTCATCGGTGGCCTGCCGCTGGTTCTTGGGCTCTACATCTTCAGCAAGGGCGCAGGCATCGAATCCACCGTGAACCGAGTCATCCAAGAAATGCGTGAAAACGCCGATGCTGCCATGTTCTCCTCGTTGTTGTGGACGGCGACCCTGTTCAGCGCTATTTTTGCCGTAGCGGAAGGATGGCGAGCGTTCGGCCTTACGGAAGCCACCGCCGACTCCCAATCGGTGTTGTGGCTGAGCGTCATTCATTCCTCCCTGGCATGGACCGTCATCGCTTTCTTGACGTCGACGGCCGGATTCATGCTTCTCCGTTTGAAACGCGGGTCGTTTTCGGGCAGTTTGATCGTGCTGAGCGTGTTCGGTATGGTGGTGTATTCCTTCTTGAACGCCGCCCTTGACATTGCGATTCGTGTGCTCAGTGGAACGTCGTATGAGTTCAGCGTTGAGATGATCCTCAACGACCTCACAACCCCCTTGATTTGGGTCGCTGTCCTGTGGACGGTCACCACCGTTGTCCGTACCCTGCAAACCCGCCAGGCGCAGGCCGACCGCTACTGGGGAATCTAACCTCGTTCTCCTCGCTCAATCCCGTCCCTGCCACCGGCACGGAACTTTGAGTTTGAACACACGAACGCCCTCAACAAATATAGCGAGAAAACCGCACCGATGATGCATGGCTACCATTCCCGCACAAGCGCTGGAAAAGGTCAGAGGTTTATCCGGCTACGACCAAATTCTCGAAATTGACCGGTTGTGCAAAGCCTACGGTGTGGACGAGGCAACGATTCGTGCGGCCCTGCAAACCATGCCAACCCCCGCACCACCAGCGGTCGATCAACCCGCACCGTCCTGGGATACATCGCACAAAGGGGTTCCGGATTTGCCGTCAACACCCTCCTCGACAGCCCCCAATCTCCTTGACAAGCGGCAGTTTCGATTTGAATACGACCCAACACGAGATGCGGAAGAACGGCGCGAGCAGGTCAAGCAGGCTATTTTGTGTTCAGCCTGCGGTGTTGCGCTCGGGATACCCGATATACGCCCGATCAAGGTGACATGTCCCGCGTGCCTCTTCGAGGCGACCTACACCGATTGAAGGACGGTTTCATGTACGGGTGTTGAGCAGCCCACCACATGAACGGGACCTCGCCACGACGTTGGCCATACGCTGCGAACAATTCTCCGTTGGCCCTGCCGGAGGCATCGCTTCTGTTCACGCAGAACGCACTTCTTGTCTTGGATGGCTTTGAAGGCGAAGCGGGTGACGAGGTTCTCGAAGGCTCGGAACTTCTTGCATACTTCAAGCGATTTGGAACCAAAACCGCATCCCTCGAGACCTTGCTTGCGGATGAACAGGCCCCGCCTCTCGAAGAACGGCGCCCCATCCTGCTCCAAGGGGAATTGGCCAATCCCTATCGGCTCCAAGACATCAATCTCGGACCGCTTCCGCTCCTTACCGTTCGTTTGGAAGGCATCTGCAGAACGTGGGCTGACGGCTTGGACCCTCGCGACGCCTATCCCGGAATTCACCACGTGACCCTTGCTCGAACACCGGGGTGGTGGGAGCGCTCTCACATCGGTTTGGCGACCAAGGAGCAACTGAAACGCATCAGGGACTGGTTGGACAACGGCGTCCGTTCAACCTGGCGCCCCGTGAAACTCGCCGAAGGTGGCGTTCGATTTGAGCACGGGGAACTTTCCCCTCCAACCACCGGCGATGTTGAATGGGATGGGGCAACCGAGCGGGTCTCGACCCCGCCTCCATCACCGACCGGGCCCGCCATCTCACTGGATGAGCTTCTCGTGGTGGTTCACACGCGTCAAGGATGCTACAACCATCGTGGTCGCATCGCACGGTGCGTCCACATGCAGCAGCGAGCCTTTCACGAAGGCCTGTTTCGCAAAGGTTCCTCACATCGATGGAACGAGATTCTCACGCTGAAGTAGGCGTGCGAAGATAATGTTCCACTCGCTCTTCGCCCCACACGTATTCATGAGCCAAGGCGAGGCCGGCATCGCTGAGGTTTTGTGCCGAAAGATTGGCAGGGACCGGCTGCTTATGCATCACCGTGCTGTGAATCAAGAAGACCTCCTCCACCAGCCCGGCCTCTAAAAACCGGTGAACGGTGGTCGGTCCGCCTTCAACGAGGACGCGTTGAATCTCTCGGTCGGCCAGTTGATGAAGAAGAGAAGACAGTCCTGAATATTCACGTTGCATAAGCAACGTTTCTCCTCCGTCGGTGATGAGTTGCGCATCGTTTTTGATGCGCTGGTTGGGGTCGATGACGACGCGGAGCGGTTGGCGCGTTGAGGGCACCAAGCGGACGTTAAGCTGAGGATCGTCTCGATTCACGGTCTCAACCCCCACCAGCACGGCATCGCAATCCCGCCGCAATTCGTGCACCTTCTCTAAACAACCTCGCGACGTGAATCGTTTCGGCTCCTCGCTTCGGTCGTCGACCGATCCGTTCGCATCGAGGGCCATCTTGACCGTAACAAGCGGACGCCGGTGTGAACACCAGTGCATGAAGGCACGCATTTGTTCGTTTGCTTCGTCTTTCAACAGGCCGACGCGAGTGGGGATGCCCGCCTCCTCCAGCACACTGCAGCCGTTGCCTCGGACCGTCGGATTTGGGTCGTGAGCAGCGATGATGACTTCGCGCACACCAGCCCACATCAAGGCCTCTGTGCAGGGCGGTGTTCTGCCAAAGTGATTGCAGGGCTCAAGGGTAACGTAGGCGGTGGAGCCGTTTGGCGAATGCCCCTTTTCCTCAGCATCGTGAATGGCCATCTGCTCTGCATGCAAGCCCCCCAGGTGGTCGTGCCAGCCTTCGGCGATCACCACGCCGTCTTTGACGAGAACGCAGCCGACCAGAGGATTGGGGCTGACCTTGCCACGCCCTCGTTCAGCGACCAGCAACGCATGTTCCATGAACATGCGGTCTGCATCACTCCATGCTTCTGCCACATACCGTCCAGACCCCACTTGTTCATGACTGCTTGCATTGGCTCCAGCGCAAAATGCAGGAAAATCTCGCAAATTATTCATATCGGTGTAAATTAAATGCATATTGAATAATTGTAAAAACCACGCGATGGAGAAGCATTCAAGGGTTGAAACACCTTGAGGAACCCATGGGCAACGCACCTGTGGAGGGTCTATTGGAACCAATGGCGTTCGACCATGACGGTTCGAGCCCTCGAAAGAAGGGTGCCCACCGCCCCGTGTTTGCTGATGTGTTTCAGCACGCAGGCGCCTCTCACGGCCCTCCATCCAAGGTTCATCTCTTGGTCAACCCTTTCTCGGGGAAGAAAAAGGGGCGGGACATTGCCTCAAACGTCATTGAAAGGCTGAAGGATGCGGGTGTCGACGTCGATGCCAGCTATTCTGCCTACAGCGGTCATCTCATCACAGTCGCTTCAGCCCTCGTGGTGGAAGAGAGCGATGTCATCGCCGTTGTGGGAGGTGATGGTTCGCTTTCTGAAGCGATCACCGGCCGCATGCTCCTCGGTAAGGGCGTCAGCGAAACCTTTGCCATTATTCCGGCCGGTACGGGCAACTCTCATGCGCACGACCTCAACCTTTCTTCAGTCGACCGTGCGATTGAGGCCATTCTGGACGGGCGGCGTCACGCTCTGGATTTGGCCAAAGTTGAGTTGACCGAGGGACTTCCCGGTGCGACGGGCGAGCCGATGATTCGCTACAGCCACAATCTCGTGACATGGGGATTGGGTGTTGATTCAACGATTCAAGCAGAAAAGATGCGTTGGATGGGGCCTGTTCGCTACGATGTGGGGATTCTGCTGGCCATCATGGCAAATCGGAGGCGTACCGCCACCCTGACGTTGGACGACTGTTTCATCACCGATGACTTCACCCTGTTTCTGGTACAAAACACGCAAACGGGCGGGTCCCTCCTCCCGCTCGCACCGGGTGCGAGCACCGATGACGGGTTGATGGACATCGGGATCTTGAAGAAAATGACCCGTCGAGACGTGCTCAAAGCCTTTGGTATGCTCAAAAAAGAAGGCCGACATGTGTTCCATCCACGGGTGGATTATCATCGGTTTACCACGCTGAAAATCGATACTGCCGAGCCGACCGCCATCAACATCGATGGAGAAAACATCGGCTCAACCCCTCTCAGCATGACGGTGCTCAAGCACGCCGCTCACATCATGCGACCCAACTAGAACGAGAAGTCGGAGAAGTCCTCTTCGTCATCGTAGTGTTCAGCAGGCGGAGCACGCTCTTCTGCAGGTTCGGAAGCAGACCTCTTCACGGCCTTCCGACGTCGGACCTTGGGCTTGGCGGGGGCTTCTGTAGGTTGCTCGGACCGTGTCTGCGTTGGCGGTGCACTTCGGCGCTGCTGTGAGAACGAAGCAGGAAGGGATGATGTTGTGGTCGTCGTCTCTTGTTGTGCATTCATGTGTTCCATTTCTTGAGCCGCCTCGGTGACGACCACCGAACTCTTTCGGCCTTTGGGGGCAGAACCGCCGGGTCCGCCCGATGAGGTTGATGCCAGCACGCTGTCAAGGTCAAATCCACCCAAGGCGTCTTCGTCCTTCTTCTTGGGTTCGCTCTTTGCTGGGGGTTGTTTTCTCTTCTGTTCTTTTTCGACTTGTTGACGTTCGCGTTGTTGCCGGCGTTGACGATCTTCAGGCGATTCCATACCTGCCTTCTTGGCAGCCTTGGCGTCCTTTTTGACACTGGCCGCCTTCTTCATGCCCTCGTCGCCGATGAGGATCCGCATATTCTTCTGGGCTGCCCCCATCATCATCTGTTTGGAGACGATGAACAGGCCGACGGCACCGCCAAGGCCAGCAATGAGGAAGAACATGATGAATCCGCCTCGACCGAGGAAGGGCACATCACCCTGAACCCATTCGTCGTCCGCTTCACCGTTGGCTGAAACGGTGGCGCCGTCGAGAGAAATCTTTGAGACAAGCACGTAGGCGTCTTCCTTGTTGGTCGATCCAACCGTCAATGCGCATTCGTTGCTGGCTTTGTGCCATGTGGCTTGGTACCCGTAGGCGTTTTGACTCGAGTTGGCTGCAGATACGAGGTAACCGTGAACCGTCACGGGTTGATGCCACTCGCCCAAGGCCTTCATGCCGTCAAGGAGATTTTCCGTGGTTGGAATCAGTCCGAGGACAAACCAATCGGTTTCGGACTCCGAATCGACTTCATCGATGTCAACGCTTCCCGCACCCGTGTCGGGCTGGAGGGGGAGCGCCCATTGCTTGACATCGATTCGAGCGCCTTCGCCATCAACCACCGAGGCGGCCGCATCAAAGGGCATGGACTGTATCGCAACCGCAGTTGTGACACCAACGTCAAGACCCCGGGCGCCCATCACGCTGTCGTGCGCGTCGTAAAACTGACTTGCAGCAAGATAGCCTGTGAACGTGATGGGGCTGCCGGCACCGGCTTCGAGTGTGCCGCCTTCTGTTCCGGGTGTGCAACCGACCGGGAGCAGGTCGCTTACGGTTCGAGACTCACCAAGCAAGGTGCTTTTGACGGTGGTGCCATCCATGGCGAAGTCCACCTGGACCGCTCCCGAACCCGTTCCCCATTCGGCTGTTGAGGGTCCGAGGCAACCAGCCAGAAGCATGCTGGCGATGAGACAGATGGCGAGGGTACCTCTGCGCATACCCCGAGAGAGCGGGTGGAGTTTGAGAAGTCTTCCCTGATTTTTGTCGATATCGGAGTGGCGCAGTCGGAGAGATTTGAACTCCCGAGTCACGGGGACACCGGATTTCAAATCCGGCGCAATACCAGGCTATGCGACGACTGCTCTATCCGTGGCGGAGCGGCGCCACTTTTTCTTCTTTCGCCCCCTACTCTTCGTCCGTCTCATCTCGGCGTGCGCCAAGGAAAACAGTGGCTGAAAGCAGTGCGATGGTGGTCATCAACAACGAAATTGAGGGCACCACACCGGCTTCGTAGCCACCCAATTGTTCCTTCTCAAGGAGTTCTCTCACGTCGGCCGTGAAGTCTTCGACGCGCCAAGCATCGCCGGTCCATGCCACGGTTGGTTCAAGATCATCGTTGAGAATGTAGGTGATGGTGGAATGGCCCACGTTGTATTCCTCGGTGGTTTCGGGCACGCAACTCAACTGGTCGTCCTCGGCCCAGATGTAGCCGCTGTCGCACATGCAGTGCTTTGATTCGCCGCTGCCCATTTCCCATCCATGTCCGTTGCAGACCGTTTCATCAGAGGCTTCAACGGTTGGGGCTGGTATGGTTGAGGCATTGGTGTAGGAGGGTGCCCAAGCGAGGTGCAGCGGTTCGCTGAAATCGTCCATGCCGACGCTGGAGGATTCCCACATTTCGTCGGTTGCATTCCATCCGTAGAGGTTCCACCACCACGCATAATCGTCAGGGGCGTCTTCGTCACCGAGGCTTGAGAGGTAGTGTCCGTAGGTTGTGAGTTCAATGGACGTGTTCACGTCGGCCCCGTTGAGCGCACCTTGCGTGATGTGGTAGGCGTTGAACGCCTCCTGCCCGAACTGTTCTTGCGTACCGTTGGGCCACTGCACACTCAAGCTTGTCGCATGGTCATCGTGGGGTGGCGAAAGCGCACTTCGATTGCCGTTTGAGGGCAACCAGGCGATGTGTGGATGGTCCAACCCGTCCACGCTGTCCACGCCAACATCGGATGGTTCCCAGGAGCTGTTGGTGGCATTCCAAAGGTTGAGCTCCCACCACCACGACCAGTCGGACGGTGAATCCACGCCGTTGATGCCGTGGACGGTGGTTCCGTATTCGCTGTGCACGGAGGTGTTGAGGCTCAAATTGGCCGTCGATGCCATCGTTTGTGTGATGCTCCATCCCGACCAAGCGAACATGTGTTGAGAACTGTTGTTGCCGGTGTCCACCACGGTGACGGAGGCTTCACCGGGCTGGTACTCCATCACGTGCATGTCGATGACGTTTTGTTGAACCACCACCCCAAACATGTCCCAAATCGGTTGCATCTCTTCGGTTGAACCGGTGAGATGCGGCCATGACGCACCCATGCGCTCGGTGTATTCCATGAGCACCTCTGGCGTATCGTGGTCGGGGTCAACGCTGATGGAAACGAAGGTGACGTCCTCCCGCTCCTCATCGCTGAGTTCCCCGTCCACTGCAATCAATTTCTGCGTCAGCACCGGACAAACATCCGGACATCGGGTGAAGATGAACGAAACGACGACCACGCCTTCAGCGTCCGTTCCAAAGGTGTACGACTCGCCCTTGTGGTCGAGGAGCGTGAAGTCATCTACCGGACCGCGTGCCAACTGTTTACCAAGATAGGCAGAAGCGGGCGCCATCAGGAGAACCGAGAGCATCAGTACGGCCAGTGCTTTTTGGCTGGCTCGCATGGTTGACCCTCAGCGTTGGCTAGCAAACTCCCAGTTGGGCGTGCACCAGTCGGGAAGCGCTTGGACAGAACCCGGGTTGGAAAGTCCGATACCCCAAAGCATCAACAAGACAAAGAGCACGGGGAACAGCGCTGTTCGGGTGTAGATACGGGGGTCGCCCTTCAAGTGCATGAAGTAGGCAGCGATGCCGTAGCCCTTGATGACACCAACGCCAATCAAGATAGCCCAAACAGCGTAGAGCGAAATTTCAATGTCCGTACCGGGGATCTTCTCAAAGAAAACGGCGGCGACTTCGAACAGCGTGAAGAACATCAAGATGACGAAGTTCCAAAAGTAGATGTCGTAGCCACCCGGCAGTTTTTCAACAATTGATTCCAAGATTCCAGTTGTTTCGTGTTCTCCCATGATCTCACCTCAATACAGATAGAAGGCCGGGAAGATAACCACCCAAGCCAAGTCGACAAAGTGCCAGTACAAACCGAAGTATTCGATGCCCTGAGCGTTTCTCTCGTCATATTCAACATCGTCTCCAGCAAAGCCTGCCTTGAAAATCAAGTACAGCATCACGAGCAAGCCGACAAAGACGTGCACGCCGTGAGCGCCAGTTGAGATGTAGAAGATGGAGCCCGCTTGGGTTCCGATGGTGAAGCCTTCTGCAACGAGATGGCTCCATTCAATGAGCTTCAGCACAATAAACATCGAACCCAGAATGAACGTAGCGAGCAGGTAGTTTCGGACAGCGACTTTTCGGGTTGGCATCAGCTTGCCCATGAATCCTGAGGGGGCCGTCCACTCCTTGTCCTTGGCCGTCTTGAGGGCCAGCACGATGGTGTAGGAGGAGATGATGAGCGCAAAGGTGTTGATGGCACCGGGTAAGAGCGTCATGAAGTCGCCTTGTCCACCCAGTCCGTCGAGCATGGCGCCGTTGGGTCGAAGGAAATCGGAGGCCGTGAGCATGTTCACTTCCTCACAATTTCCAGCGTTGACCTGCCAGCCTGTGCACCATTCTGTGCGCATGCGGAGGTAGGACGAGAAGAAGGTGGCGAAAACCATCACTTCGGACATAATGAAGACCCAAAGGCCGGCCTTGCGGATGTGTTGACCTTCAAAGGGATCGGAGGTCGCAATTTGCTCGTGATTGCCGATAAACGGCAGGTCTTCACGCCACCAGTTGGCAACACCGGCGGTGACAACCACCAGGCCGAGCATGCTCAAACCCAGGTCGCTAAGGTTGGCATCCACGCCGGAAAGCAAGTTACCAAGCACGCCTTGGAAGGACGGGAAGCCCATCAAGAAGAGCAGAATACCCAGCGAGAACACGATCGGCGAGCCTGAACCGTGGTGCTCGTGGTCATCGCCACCGTAGCCGTGGTCGTCATGACCGGCATCGTCGGGATAAATCGAGTTCATGAAGCCACCCAGGCCCATGAAGGCTGCATAGGTGATGCACATCAGCAGGATGGTAATGCCTGCTGTTCGCCACGTTAAGTAAGATAGATGGGCTTCTATTTCATGGTGGTGCGCTTCTTCCTTGGCTTCCTTAAGGGATTTGATTTCCGATTCGCTGGCACCGTTGGCTTTGGCGTCTTCGTAAGCGTACTTGGCGTCCTCATACTCCTCAATGGCGACGTCATAATCGTGGTGTTTGATGTTGGCCACACCAACGCCCATGGTGGCGAAGGCGAGGATACCGATGGCGAGGAAGACGCCACCGATCAAGACGGCGCGCATCCAAACGCTGTTCTCAACGTGAGCTTCTCCGCCACTCATTCTTCTCCCTCCACATGACCGACGACAATACCTTTCGGTTCTGCTTTCACCAGCCTGTCCATCAAGGACGGTTCGTCCTTGTGATGACCGAATTCCTCATTCTTATCGTACTGCGTAGGAATGTCGTGGAAAGAAGGCGTCGGCGGCGGGGAGGTCGTGGACCATTCGAGGGACCAGCCGCCCCATGGGTCCTTGCCCACGGGTTCTCCACGTCGTGCAGAGTATATGATGTTCCAGACAAGCAGAAGTTGGCTGATACCGAAGATGAAGGCGAAGGTCGAGACGGCCATGTTGTATTCTGCAAAGCCGGATTCAATGGTGTAGGTGTGGGTTCGTCGAGGCATGCCCATGATACCTAGGGCGTGCATGGGCCAGAAGGCAGCGTTGTAAGAGGCAAAGCCGATGAGGAAGTGCCACAGTCCGAGGGTTTCGTTGAGTTTGCGTCCAGTGGCCTTCGGGAACCAGTAGTAGACAGCAGAGAACAGGGCAAAGACGGTACCACCGATGAACACGTAGTGGAAGTGAGCCACCACGAAGTAGGAATCGTGGAAGTGGATGTCAAGACCAGCCACGGGAAAGAACATACCTGAGATACCACCCAGCGTGAAGGTGACCAGGAAGCCCAACGACCAGAGGGTGTGGGTTTTCATCACCAGCGAGCCGCCCCACAGGGTGGCGAGCCAGTTGAAGATCTTCGCACCGGTCGGGATGGCGACGAGCATGGTCATGATCATGAAAAGCGCACGCCAGAACGGGTCCATACCGGAGGTTAGCATGTGGTGGCCCCACACGATGAAACCGACGATACCAATACCGGCCATGGCGAACACCATCGATTTGTAGCCGAAGATGGAGCGGCGTGCGGAGGTGGCGAGCACCTCTGAAACGATACCGAAGGCCGGCACGATGACGACGTAGACTTCGGGGTGGCCGAAGAACCAGAACAGATGTTGGAAGAGCAACGGGTCGCCCCCGGCAACGAAGAACTGCGTTCCGATGGTGTGGTCAAACAGAAGGAAGGCCACACCGATGATGAGTGCGGGCAGGGACATGAAGAGCATGAACACGCTGATGAAGACCGACCAGGTGAACAGCGGCATCTTCATCCACGTCACACCGGGCGCACGCATGGTGAACACGGTGGTGATGAAGTTCACACCGCCCAAGGTCGAGGAAGCACCGAGCATGAGCATGCCTGAAATGAACGCCGTTGTGCCGGGGTTCGAACCGTAATCGGCGAGGGTTGACCCGAGGTTTGCCTCGTTGAGTGAGGAATAGGGCGGGTACATGACCCACGTGATGTCAGCACCCTCACCTGAAAAGACGCCGGTGAAAATGAGGGGTGCGGAGAAGACGAGCAACCACAGACCCATGGCGTTGATGCGTGGGAAAGCGAGGTCTTTGGCGCCGATTTGAAGCGGGAGGATGTAGTTCATGAATCCAGCAATCATCGGCATGGCGGCGAGGAAAATCATCGTCGTTCCGTGCAGCGTGAAGAAGGAGTTGTACTCGTCGTAGGTGAGGAAATCGTTCTCAGGCAGCGCCAACTGAATGCGGAAGAGCAGGGCCAACAGTCCACCAACGAGGAAGAAGAAGAACCCGAACAGGAAGTACATGATGCCGACTTCTTTGTGGTCGGTTGTGGTCAGCCACGGCTTAAGGAAGCTCCAGAACCGTTCCATGGTGAAGGTCTCGGGTGAGCGGCGGTAGAACACCCACAAGATACCCGCAAAGATGAGGCCGGCAGCGAGTCCAATGGAGGTCAGGAAAATCACAAGGGCGCTGGCACTGGCTGCAACGGCGCCAGCATTGATCCCTGCGACGGCGACGGTGGCGACGTTCCAGTGGTCGCCTCCAGCACCGTTTCCACCGTTCACAGCGTTGCCGTAAATGGTCATCTCGACGTTGAGGTCGTCAGCAGCGGGAGCGGTCCATTCGAAGGTCCACGAGCGAACGGTGTTGGCTTCTTCCGTGTGGGTGAGTCCACCGTCCATCATTTGGCTGTAGGATTCGGGCACGGCGGTGATGTCGCCGTGGGACGCGAGGATGCGGAATCCACCGGCTCGTCCGTTCCAGTCGACCTCGTTGATTTCCATTACGTCGTTTTGCACGGTGACGGTGAAGGTGTACGTCTCGCTGGCGTTGTAGGTTTCAGGGAGGCCGTCCACGAGAACCGTGGTGTCGGGGGAGGCACCGCCGTGACAGGTACAACCTTGGTCGCCGGCAGAGCCAATGCCGCCGGGAGCAGCTGTGAATTGAGGTGCGGCCATCAATGCGACCAAGAGCACGCCGAGCAGGAGCGTGACACGACCTCGCATCAGTACGCACCTCCAGCAGGGGGCGACTCGCCACTCTTCTTGACGCCGGTGTCAACCGAACAATCGGTGCCTTCAGCGGCGACGATCTTGACTTGACCGATCATCATGGAGTGCTGGTTGCCACAGTACTCTGCACAACGGATGGGGAAGGTGCCGGGGTCGTCGGCGGTGATGGTCATGTAGGTGCCACCTTCGATGCCGGGCACCAAGTCTTCTTTGACGCCCCATTCAGGGAGCCAGAACGAATGCTGGACGCCGATGTAGTTGGGGTTAGAGTCGTCAGAGGGGGCGGAGTGCATCTCAAACACGACCGCCTCATCGCAAGGAAGAATCATGTCTTCGCCAAGGGCAGAGGAGAACACGTGTTGCTTAGGGATGTGCATCCAGGTGTGGAGCACGTTTCCGTCTGCGTCGGTTACCTCAACGATGGAATGCTTGTAGGGGTCAAAGGTCTCCTCGATGAGTGCATCTCCTGTTACAGTGTCAAGCGACTTCCCTGGAAGGGAATCTGCACCTTTCTGAATGGAAACATTCACCGCAGCAGCGTTGGTACTTGACACGGTCAGGGCCGTACCGCTCCAGTCAACGTCGATGTAGGTGATGGCGGGGTCGTCTTCCCATGTCAGGGCGTCTTTATACTCGTATTCCCAGAACCACTGCTTGCCGATGATTTTCATGTCGTGAGCTTCGGCTTCCTCAGGGATGACCCAAACCGCCGTGTTGGATGAGAGGGCGAGGACGATGAGCCACGCAACGATGGCCGTCGGCAGGACGTAGAAAAACACCTCAAGTTTGGTGTTGTGTCGGTCGACCGGGAACGAACCCACCTCGATGTGGTCGATTTGTGTGGTATCGGGCTCGACGCCGTCTCGATAGCGAAGCATGGCCAAAAACAACCAGCCGAAAGTAAAAATTCCGACCAGAATGGACCAAAACATGAACTTATCATAGAGAACAGCAAAGACAGTATCTTCTGCTACCATGCAACCACCCTGTTGAACCGGCCGTGTAGCCCCTCCTTAAGCGTTGCTTGGTGGGGGCTAGAACCTCTGATTTTTTCGAAGGCTACATGGCGAGCCGTTATGCGTTTTATTCGCGATTTTTTCGCCTTGAAATTGAACGATTCCGCCACCATTCCGTGCCTCACTTTTACTATCCGGGCGATGCTACTTGAACCCCCCGCGAAGAGCGTAACTTATGGCTCCGATTTCCTGTCTTTCCACGACCCTTGACGGCTCGGTCAGCCTTGACATTGAAGTTCAACCCTCCTCAAAAATACAAGGCATCACGGGATTGAACCGATGGCGCCAACGCCTTTCCGTTGCCGTGAGGGCCGCAGCCAAGCAAGGCCAAGCCAATCAAGCCGTCTTGCACGTCCTCGCCGCCACGTTTGAGATTCCAGTGCATCATCTTTCCATCACGACAGGTCACCGCTCAAGGTTGAAATCGGTCCGCATCGAGGTGCGAGATGTGGCTGCCATTGCGCAGCGCATACAGGACCATCTGGAGGCGACGGATTGAGTTCGGATTCCTATCACGGCATCGGGCGCGGCCCGTCCAATGCTGAAGTGCGCTGGCACAAAGCAGCGCAGGCGCTGGCTGAAGCACGCCAACGAAACCGGGAGGCCAACGCCGTCGTGTTTGTTGAAGGTCGGCGAGACCGAGAAGCACTCGAAGCCTACGGGTTTCAAGGCCCGATCGAGGTGTTAAACCGAGGGTGGCCGGTGGATGATGTGCTGGTCTATCTGGTCGAAACATACGGTCGAAAGAGCGTCCACGACGGCGGGCCGAGCATCATCGTGTTGATGGATTGGGACCGAACAGGGGGGCGACTCCAAACCACGATTCGCCGTAATTTGGAATCGCTGGACGTTCGTATTGAAGAGCGACTTCGCTCAACGCTCATGCGCTGCCTCAAGCCAGAAACTCGTGTGGTCGAAGGCTTGTCGGGTCTTGTCGGCGCGTTGGGCCCGCTGGTCGACGTGTACGACGAAGGTTTACGCTCCCGGTGAGAGCGACGGAAACGCCTCTTCTTTGACGGTGTTGAGGACGACGTGCGTGTACGAGCGTGCGACACCGTCGAGTGTAAACACCGTTTTTGTCAAATTGTCCAAATCTGCGCGGTCTTTGACCTTCGCCAGGACGATGGAATCCCAGTCACCCGTGACGTCGTACACAGCGAACACCCTCGGGTCGGCAGAGATTTTCTGCTGGACATCGATCATGCGCCCTTTCTGGATGCGCAAACCCGCCATGATCGTCATGGTCCATCCCAGCGCCCCGGTGTTGAGTGCCACCCGGTAGCCTTCGATCACGCCCTCGTTCTCGAGACGGCGAATGCGGTTCGTGACCGTTCCTTGGGCAATCCCCAGTTCACGTGCGAGTTGTCGATGGCTGACTCGGGCATCTTCGTGAAGCCGTTTCAACAGGGCTTGGTCCGTCTCGTCGAGGTCCATAGCCTCGCCAGTGTGTGGTGCTCTACAACCCTTACTCTTCTTGGGAATGGAACGAGCCCTGGCCTTCTCTCGCCTTCAACCAAAGATGTTGTCGCCACGCACCGTATTCCTCGATGTCAATGGCCACTTCGAGATGGCAGTCCTCCGTATGCGGTTCTCGGAAATCGACCACGACGGTTTTTGATTCGCCAGCATCAAGATTCAACTTGGGTGGCCGACCTCGGAAACGCCAAGGCGGCGTCACGTGCCAGTTTGTGATACGGAAGTTGTGGTGGCCTGCTTGGATGTTGATGACGGTCGTGGTCGATTGTCCGCTGTGCCATGTGGCTTGGAGTTTTGGAATTGCTTGTTCACGCTGACGCACAGCGAGGACAATGAACACCGCAACAACGGCGGTGATGGCTGTGAGCAACAACGGTGTCCACGCCTCCCCCATCCCCGTGTGTCGTGAAGGCGCCGGCAAATCACCGTGGGCCAAGGCCAACAATCGCGCCGTCCCGTTTTCCTCCACCTCGCTTCCAAACACAGCCACGGAGTAGGACCAACCGGTCGGCTCCTCGGCGAGGTCAACGCCCGCAGCCGCAAGATGGTCGGCTGGCAGCATGGACACGACATCGGTCGTGGTGTTGGCTTTGACAGAAAAGGCCACTTCGGGTCGCATTTCTCGAACGAGATGTTCGGTTTGACGTCGGTGCTGGTCCTCGGCGATGTTTTCGGTCAGCACCACATAGAGGATGGTGTGGTTACTGAGGTTTTGAAGTGGCGTGAGCGAGAGGTCAAACGCCACCATTCGTACACGGTCTTCTGCGGAAACCACTTTCACATTACCGGCCAATTCCACCATGTCGTCGCCGGCCAGGGCATGGTTCTCAACCGCAGCTTCCGTGTCGGATTGATTGAGTGAGATGTTGCGATTCGAAGCCCTGTAAATCGCATCGTCGTCCGGCCAATCCGACCCGACTTCGTCGCTCCATGACCACCAATTCCACTGAACATAGCCATCGGGCACGGTTGCCTCGCCTCCAAGCCCCGAAGGCAGATACACCTCGGAAAGTCCACCCGATAAGCGGGTTGAAATTTCGTCTTCGGCGTGAATGGCCCACGCCTCTTCTTCGGCCGAGAGGGACGGAACGAGCAGCAACCCAACGATGATGCAGAGCACGAGATGTCGCATGTCACTCCTCCTCATCACGCCATGGCAAATCCAATTTGTGGCGCAAAATATTCTGCTCGTTGGTATCAATCATCAACGTGATACGCGCCCCAATCCATACCGAAATGGTCTCTTGCCCCCACGGTAAATCGCTTCGGAGAAGGAAGGCCCCCTTCGGCAACGCTTCGGTCTCAACCTCGTCGTAAAATTCCTCAAGCAGCGGCGCCCAACCGCGCAAAATGCGAATGAACTGCGAAGGCTCAACGACCAAAACGTTGCGTTCAAACCCTTCGCCAAAGGCATACAGGGCTTCTTGTCGACTGCGCCATGAATTCTTCTTCAACGTAAAGGCTGGAAGCCCCGCGTGAACCACGCGCATGGGGTGGAAGGAATCACCGCCCCAAACGTCGCCTTTGTTGGTCGGCGAAGGGGGTTTGTAGAGGCGTTCGTAGACCAGCGGCGGAGCGAGGTTGAACCGCTTCCCTCGCTGCCAAAGTGAATAGTCGTTCAATGCCATACCGTACAGTTGTTCCAGATGGCCCACCACCTCATCATCGGCGACGACCACCGAATTCGCCGTGGCTTTTGGGGGCGTTTTTACGGTAGGTGTCCAGCCTTCGGCCCTCCGGGTCGCTCGCCTCGATCGGAAGGCTTGTGCCACGCCTTCGGGAGATGACTCGGTTTTGTGTCGAAATTGGGCGACAAAAAATCCACCCGTGTCGTTGTCGTCGTGCCACAATCTCATACATCTTGGGAGTTGTTCAAGGATGACGTTTTCGATGCCTTCCTCGCCCACACCTTGCTCAATGCGCGTTGAGGGAGCGAGGTGGGCGGCATCAAAAAACGGTAATTGCTCAGCCCCCTTTGCGTCAACGCGCGCTCCTTCTTCATCCAGAAGTGGCCACTGGGTCAAACCAGGGTGGAGCGTTACGCCCTCAAGGCTCATTGGAACGAGTTCAAGGTGAGGGCAACGGCGCAAGATTTCGGCGACCACGGCTTCGTTTTCCACCGGGTCAATGCTGCAGGTGGAGTACACCATGTGCCCGCCCGGTACCAAGAGGGAGGCCCCCCTCATCGTGATGTCAACTTGCATCTTGAACATCCTTCGGCTTTCCTTTGGGGTCCAATCCCACCACACATCTCGGTTTTTTCGGGTCGTGGCTGTTCCGGTACAGGGGACATCTGCGATGACGGCATCAAAACCAGGAGGGGGGAGTCGGGCGAAATGGCGACCGTCGTGTTGGGTGACCACAATGTTGGTCAGGCCCAAACGGCTTCGGTTGCTCACCAACATGTTGAGCCGTCCCGAAACCGGTTCGTTGGCCACCACCACGCCGTTGGGATGGAGTACTTCACCGAGTTGTGTGGTCTTTGACCCCGGAGCGGCGCACATGTCCAGCGCCAACATGCCCTGTTCATGCTTCAACAAACGAACGGGGAGCATGCTCGCAGCCTCTTGACGAGTGATGCGGCCGGTTTCGTGCAACAACGCCATCAGTCGTTTGGCCAACCCCTCGGGTGCTCTACCACGTGCAAACGGCATCGTAAACGCGGTTTCATCAGGCATCCAAGGAATCGGCTCCGCACCGAGGGTCTTGACTTGGGCGACGGTCCACTGGCGATCGTTTCGGTGGAGGGAAATTCGAAAGGTCTCGGGGAGCGGTTCGAGGGCTTTTTCGAGCCACGCTTCCACGTCTCGGCCAAGGTGTCGAACCAACGCCGTCAGCGACGATTGTTCGGCGTAGGCGCGCCGTTCCTCTTCGGCGTCGGTCGGGCCTCGCACGCTGTGTGCTCGTGCGTCTTGTCTTTGGGTCTTCCGCCATCATCAAAAGGTGGCTCGCTGTGATACCCTCCATGCTGGCCTCCTCGGTGTCGTGGTATCTGCCAGTTCTCTTCTTGTCGTGTCTTGCCTGGGCGTTTGCATTCTCCCTCGAAGGCGCCCTCCGAGAGCGCCGCTTCGTTCTACGGCTCTACCGATGGACGCCACCGCTCATGGTCGCAGGGTTGGTGGTTTCGAGGGCGTTTGACATCCTCAGCCTCTCGTCGCTCAACCCCGAGGTGGCGCTCACGCTTGACCAAGGCGCCTCCATTTCAGAGAAAATACGTCTGTTGTTCACCGGTCAAGGTGCATTGGAAGGGGCGTTGTTCGCTTTCCTTGGGTTTGCGCTGTTCGCACCCAATCTTCCGAGTCTGCGCGGCTGTTCGCCTGAGACCTCGGACTTTGTGCGCTCTCGGATGATGACACACGCCGGTGTTTGGGCCGTCATGCTGCTCATGTTGTTGTTTCAGCAGGACATGTATGCCTCGCCTGAGACCCTTCCTCAACGACCAACCGTAGACATTGCGAACTTGTCGGCCTTTTTCCTCGTCGTCCTCTTCACGCTTCTCTTGATGATGTCGGGTGAGATTCTCACCGCAACGGCTCACTTGGCAACGAGTGGCGAGACATCGCTCTTGTTTCAACGGGCCATTTTCAAGATGCTGGTTGCAGGCGTTGTGGCTTGGGCGTGCTTGTTTCAAACGGAGGTGTTCACCTCGATCTGGTGGGACCGTCCGTTGCGCGATGAGCGGCTCGCCGTTGGCCTCATGATCGCAACCTACGGCACATGGGTCGCCCTCCCGCACGCCTTCTCCACGGTGGCAGAGAGCCTCAAAACACAGGGGTCGTCTCAAGCGGTGAACTTGGGTTGGTGTTTCTCTTTCGTTGCGATGGTGTTGCTGATCGTCGCTGGGATGACGGCCGACGCCCTTCACGTCTACGGAGAAGGATCGGAAGCGTTCATTGCAGGTTGGAAGGGCGTGGCCCTGTTGCTGTTCTTTGGTGCGCTTTCCATGCTGCTTCCCACCGTTGGTTTTGATGCAGCCCACCATCCAGAAGCCTGGTGGTTTCGGGCCACATTGTTACTGGGTCCCCCCCTTGGGGTCTTGATGTCGGATGCTGCATGGCTCCTCTATCCCGCAGTTCTGTTGGCGGGGGGGAGTGTCATCCTTGTTTCCATCGACTTGCAGGACCGGACTACCCTGCGTGAACGACGGTTCCTGCTCCTTGGAATGGTGGCTTGGTTGGTGTGCTTTTCTCTTCTTCTCACGTCCAACAATCCACGCCATATGTTGCAATTCGCGCTTCTCGCCGTTGCGTCGGTGAGCGGTTTTGGAGCCGTGTGGTTGCGCCGTCAAAACCTCACCGTGGCACAAAAATAGGCCGATGAGGCCGCCTTGGCGTCGCGTCCTTTAAGTGTGAATCGAAGGAGCGGCAACTGAAATCTTCGGATTTCAGGGATGGGACCCTTATGGCACGAGCTTTCCGCGCAGGCGTTGAACCACATCGAAAATTGAGAATGCCGTTGCGACAACGCTTGTGGCGCCCGGTGCGAGACTTGGCATCACTGACCTCGCGGGCCGAACGTGTGGGTCAACAAATGGGCCCCATGACCGAAGTCCCTGCCTTGGTTCGAATTGAGAATGAACATTGGATTTTTGAGCGTATCGAAGCCTCAACGCTTCACGAATTGACCCATCGCTTGGTGCTTCAAACAAGCGAGGGGGAAGAAGTGCTGGGCGTCACCGAGGATTTCTCAACGGCGTTGGAAGTGGCTCGCTGCATGGCTGAAAACGACCAGCGAGTGGTGTTGATTCAGGCGCTCTGAGTTCAGAAGAGGTTCCAAATCGCTTGAACCACACCTTGGTTCACGAGGTAAAAGAAACCACCCAAAAGGATGCAGGCAAGGTAGACTTGCGCAGGCGTGATCTTCCAAGATTCCTCGGATTCCTCATCGAAATAGCGAATCAAACCTGCAGCTTGCTGAATGCCGCTGCCGTCGTTTTTCTTCTTCGTTGCCATGTGGACCGGTCTTGGCCAGCGCCCTCCCCCTTATGAACGCGACGCGCGGTTCATTCTTCTTCAGCGCCCGTCATGCTGACCATGTCAACAAAGGGAATGTCGTCCGCCTCGTTTGCCGCGTTGATGATAAACGATGGGGCTTCCTCGTCAACGGCTGGCTGCATCACGTCTGAGCCATCGGAGACCACGGTTTTCGGGGCCGTGGCCACATCATCGTCTGCCGCATTGTTCAACTGAATGAGACTTGCCTCGAGTCTGGCCAAGGCCCGCTCAACACCGGGAGCGTTGTCTTCGCCAAGGGCGCGTTGAGCCATGTGCAGGTCTTCGTCGATGAGCCCCTGCCACGTTGCATGGTCGATGTCTTCCCCGTGCCGTTCAAGGACATCCGTGCACCTCAACTTCATCGCTTCAATCAACTCGTTTAAGTCGTCTCGTCCTCGCCGAAAGAGAGCCCGCCATTGCCGCTCGTTCTCTTTCAATGGCCTTCCTTTTTGGTGCCGGTTGAGCCACCGCTGCGCCGAACGCTGGTATGCCATCTCCCATGGCGATTGACCCAGCGAACTGACGACGTCAAGCACCAGCCGTGCACGCGCTGAAACAGGCCCCTCCAATCGAATCATGTTGAGATACCCCGTGGTGAGCAACCCCCATCCCCAATAAGGGCGAGAAGCGATGCTCACGCTGAGGTCCCCGCTCGTCGTTCGTAGCACCCACCGCTGCTCGTTGTATCCAGGCGCTTCGGTAAACACCGGCGTCTCGGGGTGGTCCAATTGTGCGAGAAGGGCTTTGGCGACATCGCCGAGGTAGACCACCTTGCTGGGCCCGTTGAAGTGGCGTCCACGAAGCAGTTGATGGGCCGTGTCAATCTTGTGCGAAGCGTCGGCTTGACGCACCTGGGCGACCAGCACCGAAACGGCAGCGTCAAGAAGGTCCTCCATCGTGAACCCTATGGCATCGTCGCACAAGAAACAACCGCCAGAGGCACCATCGTTCTGATAAGGGAAGGTTCAAGTTAGGTCACTTTTATTCTCCAACCGGTGAAACCATGGCAGGTAAACAGAAGGATTCGGGCCTCACATCGCTTCCCGGAGTCGGTGCGGCTACGGCAAAGAAATTGCAAGCGGCAAAATTAGCGACCGTGGCAACCATTGCGAAAGCCAGCGTCGGCGACCTGAAAAAGGCCGGCTTATCGCTCGCTGTTGCCAAGAAAGTTCACGCAGCTGCCAAGGCGGCAAGTGCCACGAAAACCACCGCAAAAAAGGCAACAAAGAATGCCTCAGAATCAGCCAAAAAAGCCACCTCAAAAGCCAAAGCCGCTTCGAAAAAGGCGAGCGAGAAGGCATCCAAAGCCTCGGCGAAAGCCAGCAAAGCATCCAAAGAAGCCACGAAAAAGGCCGTCGTAAAGGGTCAGAAGGTGGCAGAAAAAATCGTCGAGAAAACCAAGTCGGCAGGCACCAGTCTCAAAACGTCCAAGGACAAAGACCGAAAAGGCACCACCATCAAGGTCCCCAAGTCCGTCAAGGACATGCCTTGGTTCAAAAAAGGATGAAACCAGCGCTATCTTTGAAGACCGTCGTTTCAAACACGGTTCATGCCAAGGCGGAAATATGGACGCCTTCGCAAAACGGTCGAAAGACCACCGAAAGGAAACTGTTCCCGTTGCCGCTCCGGCAAGCACTGCCCCATTGAGGACCATCAAGGTAACAAGGTCCATCCCCATCGGGCGTGGACGGGGCCAGAACAGGTGTCAAAACGAAAGAAATCCAACACCTGATCACACCACGCCGTGGGTGCTCGTTGACGGGGTGGTCTCTTCGACGGGGATGGTTTCAATGGGCGAATCGTCCATGTCTTCACGCATGGATTGCGCCCGATGGTAGACCTCACGGAGGGTTTGGTCAGAGATTTCGAGATAGACGCGAGTGGTGGCAATGGTGGCGTGCCCCATCAGCCGTTGAATCGTGACCAAGTCGGCCCCTCGCTCCAACAAGCCGGTGGCGAAATTGTGGCGCAGCACGTGCGGTGTGAGTTTTCCTTTGGGCAAACCCGCTTCTTGGCCGAGTGCATCCATCATGCGTTGCACCCCTCGGGGTTGCAACCGTCGACCGTGACGATTGACAAAACAGGCTTGTTCCTCCGCTGGCGCCAATCGTGTGCGTATCGGCATCCATGCTTGCAAGCGAGCCAAGGTTCGTGCGGTAAACAAGACCAAACGGTCTTTGTCACCTTTGCCGCCAAGAACGCGCGCAGAACCATCGTCAAAATCAATGTCTTCGATGTTCAACTCGCACACTTCGCTCACCCGCAAACCGGTGTCAAGCATCATGGTGACCACGAGGGAAGCAGCCGGATTCTCGCTCACGTCGGCGGTCTCCAGCACGGTCGTCAATTCTCTTCGGGTTAGGGTGCGAGGGAGTCGTTTTCCAGTACGAGCGCGCTGTAAATGGTCGGGCCAGAGCAAACCAAGCCACTTGATGAGGTGTCGCGCCGCAGCCAGACGAGCATTGTAGGTCGTCGGCCGAAGGCCAGCGATGCTGTGCGCCCAGAGGTCCAATCGTCCCTTCATCGGCTCCATGCGTTCGGCGAGGGCTTCGATGGACAGTTGTTTGTAGGCCTCTTCACTCAACACATCTTCGCCTGGCAGCACGGTCTCGATCAGCGGGCGCAGGCCGTAAAAGTAGGATTTTTGTGTGTTTTCCGATTTGTTTTCGGTTTGGAGTTGACGTTGATAGCATGACAACCAAGGAAGATGGCGAAGATGGGTGAGTCGTGCAGGAAGTGAGAGTTTCTCTTCAGCCAGCCGCATTTGACTTGGCTTACGCGCCTTTGGTTGTGGCGTTCGCATCTCTCGTCTGTTCATTCGGCGTCACCGCCCCCCGCCGAAGCGGGTGTGCATCCCATGTCCCGGAGGACGGTTGGAAGTGTGTGGCCGTGTTTATGAACTCATCGTTAACGAGGTGGGTGAAGAAAGGGGTGGGGCCTTTTCCATGCCTTGGCACGGGAGAGGCCGTTGTACAACTCAGAGAGCTGGAAGAAGGGTCAGCAGCAGGCTGCACTCAAAGGTGCTCGATGCCTTGCTTCTTGACGTTGGCCTTCTTGATCATATCTGGCAGCCAGTCAGGTCCGCCAGCAGGCTTTGGGACCATCGTGATGCTGCCCTTGAAGACGTGGACACGCTTGGTGCCACGTTCTCGTAGGCGGATGGTCTCATGTCCGCGGGTTGCGGCCTTCAAGGCTGCACCGCGGGGTTGTTTGCTCGCAAATACCTGGCTCGTGTCTTTTCCGTTCTCCATGAGAACGAAGTATTTCTTTCCGTCTGACATTGGATTACCTCCGAGTACGCCTTGTACCGTTGAGCATATAATGATTTCCCCGAAAAAAGGCATTACTGCGCCACATATGCCGCTCAGTACCCCATTCCGAGAGCGTATTTTGAACGGATATCTACTCAGTGGCCCGGTTTTGACAGGCTTAATCGAGATCTGCGCCCGCGAGGGTTTTGGTGTTGACCACGCCATCCACAGAACGAATATGTTCCACGACGGCTTTTGCGATGGTAGCCAAATCATCGGCTTCCAACTTGACAATGAGATCGTGGTCGCCAAACAACACGGTAGCATCGGTTACGTGCGGGAGCGCTTTGACCCCCTCGTACACGCGTTGTTCCATACCCGGTTGCACATTGATGAGAACGTATCCAATCGCCATCTTGCTCAGTCGCCCACAGGCGGTGCTAGCACATCACCCTTCCGCTTTGGATGCGTGCGTTTCCAAGGCCGAGGTTGACGCCTTGACGTACTGAACCCACTGTTCCTCCGACCAACCGTCCGGAACCGGGCCGTCCAACCAACGCTTGAAATCCTCAACGGACCAACCTTCGGGTACGATATCGGGACGTTCGTCCTCAACGGTCGCTTCCAACAGCCCTTCGGTTTCCATGCTGTCAAACAACATCTCGGTGTTGACGATCGGTTCGGTTTCGCCCATGCTCCAAACCGCATCCTCATGCACGCCTCCCCGTCGCCTCACAAACCAACCTGTTAGGGCAAGAATGGAGGCGAGCAGAGCCAAGGGCAGCACGAAGGTGAGGTCTGATGCGCTCCCTTCGGTCGTCGGTAGCGACGTTGTATTTTCCGTTGCGCTGCAATCGATGCACTGGGGGGCCTCACCGATTTCAACCGTGGCGTTGAGGAAAAACGACTGCTGCAAACTATCCAGGCAGGTGATGTTCGCTTCCAACGTCATGTTGGCCAGGCCGGCCGTCAATGGATAACGGTACGACAATGCGTTCGTGAAGACACCCTCAGGGCCAGCCTGGGTTACAAATGTCGTCAGCAAGGCATCGCCGGCATCGTAGAGGTTGAACGCACAGACCACGCGGTCCAATCCGTCCAAATCAGTCACGGTGAGGTTGGTGTAGAGGTCAAGGCCCGGAGTGGCCTCAGAGAACGTGAGGTTTTCGAGCATGGTCGGGGCGTGCTGGAACATCAACTCAAGCGATTGAGACCGGACAAGTCCGTCAAGGTCTGCCGTTGAGAAAATCACCTTGCCCGGGCCGTCCACAAGCGAGTTGTCCAGTTTGAGTCGGAGATACAACGTTGTCCATTCATCCGTTTCAGCCCCGGTCATGCTGCATGAGGCGGGGGCTTCGCCCTCACCCCAAACAGGGGCGTCCATCGTCGGTGCGTTGATGGCCCATCCCGATTGGGTCAGTTGTGCCGTTGTGGACTGAAGCGGTCGGTCGCTCGAGACGACCACCACCAGCGTGGCGATTTGACCGAAGGTCATGTTGCGGACCACGCCGTTTTCATCGCACGCCTCAAACATCTCAATCTTTGGCGGCGTGAGAAGGAACGGAAGGTTGAGCGTGGTGCTGGCTGTCGCCCCGTGTTGGCCGCGGCCCGTGGTGCTCAAGGTCAGTTCCCCCGCCTCGAGCGGAATCAACACCTGGTCAAGTTGGATGACGGTCGAATTCTCCGACCCGGCGATGTCGAGGGGCAACTGAATGGGCTCGCCTCCCGGCCATTGGATGGTGAGATCACCCACAAAGGGTGTATGCGGGTCGTCAACATCCTCCACCGTAATACGCACAAATTCATCACCATCGCCCACAACCCGGTCAAGCGGTTGTCCCGAGACAGACTCCACGGAGACGATCACCTCTGGGGCCTTATCGGCCACACAGACGGTTCTTTGGAGCAGCAGTGACCCAGCTGCGTCGCGCAGTTCAATGTCCACGTCGTCCAATCCGCTTCCGGTTTCGAGGGTAATTGACGTTTCATAGCAGTAGAGATGAGCCGCAGTTTGTGGAAGAAGGATGGCGTTTCCAACAGTGCCTCTTGAGGTTAAAAAGAACGGAGCAGGCGTGTTGGCTTCGTAATCGGCGTCCATGACACAAGCGGTCAGGGCATGTGTTTTGTGTCGGTACAGGCCAACGGAAGGACGGTTGGGCAACATTGAGGCGTTGTTCCAACTGGGCGGGTCCACCCCTGATACGTGGATGCCGTACCACGTTCGCGGTGCGTCAACCACACGCGTGGCGTTCTCCACGAGGAAGATGTGCGTCATGTTGCTGGCGTCTCGGGCGAAGGCTTGCAGCGCGACCGACCCGAGCATTGCGTCGGTCGGGATCACCAGGGAAGTCTCCCAGAGCGTGGGGCTTACCGACCCCATGTACAGCGTGGACCACCGGGACGTGTTCACGCTCTCGTTTTGCCCGAGAATTTGCCAGTCGAGGGTCACGTTCGTGACGCCCTTATCATCGCTCACCTCCACCGAACAGATGGTGTACTCGCCTCGAGAAAGCGCCGAAGCACTGCAATACACGTCAAGAATTTCCGGTGGGGCATTGACGTCCACAGAGAACGAAAGGAGATTGTTGCCATAGTTTCTCTCCGGGCTTGCGTTCGTGTATCGGACACGTAAATCGAGCAAGCCATCCGTCGGCGGCACCACGGTCGCGTTCACCGTGGTTCGGCTCCCCTCTGCATCTCCGGAAGGGAGGTTGAGTTGGGTCATGTTCAGGAGGGTGTTTCCGAGAACGGTACGAATCTCAAGCGTGCCGTTTGACGCAGCCATCCCCAGGTTCTCCACAGCCACTTCAATCGTGGTGGTTTCGCCTTGGTTGACGTCGCCAACGCTACGGACGCCGAGGAGGTTGACGTCGTGAACGACATCGATGTAAGGTGCCATTTTGGGGTCGCCAACCACCACGCCCATCCAACCCGTGTAGAGGTTGGCGGCAGCGTGACTCTCGGCGAGGTTGTAGCCCGAAGCATAGGTCGGAAGGAAGGTGCTGGGAAGGCCAACGGCCGTGAGGTACGGTTCGTAGACGTAGCCTTTGACACCCGACACCCCGTCTTCGAGAAGGTCCGCAATGAGCGACTGCCCATAACTCGTCCCCCAGTTGAACGAGCGCCCCCCCGTGGAGACGGCCGTATCGGCGATGGAACCGTTGACCCAATCCATGTGCGGCCGTATGGCTCTCAGGATCACCGAATCGACATAAAGCGAACCCACCGTCGAGGTTGATTCAATGTCGAGTTGAACATTGATGGTCAACTCGGTTGCACTGGCATGCGGTCGCATGCGCATGGTTTGCGTGGCCCAACTTGTTGTGAACGTCTTGACGCTGGAGGTGTTGGTTGAGAGAACGGTCCCGTTGGTGTCCACGCCATCGACATGCAATCGGAACGCACCGTTCACTTCACCGTCCCGCTTTCCATAGACGTAGATGTTCCATGCATGGTCCATGAGGTGGCTTGGCACAGCAAAGGTGGTCTCAAGTGAGGCGACGTTGTTTCCGGCCCCCGAATACGAGGTGCAATTGTCGATAATGGTGCGACGTAGCGTGGTGATGTCATCGTCATCAAGCGCAACATCCCACACCATGACTTCGTCGATCATGCCTTCAAAGTAGGCGTTTCCAGCCCGATTAACGCCCAATTTGTACAGGTCGATGTTGTTGAACGAGCCGTTGGGGTAGACGCCGTTATTCACCAAGACGCCGTCCATGTACTGCCGAATATCACCATCGTCAAACACGGTAACGAGATGGGTCCAGCGCTGGGCGACCACGTCCCCAAAGACCCTGGTCTGGTTGTTGTGCAATCGCCATTTATTGCTGGAGATCATGTGCTGGAAGGACAGGTTCGAGCCCGCTTGGTCGTCAACAGCAAAGGTCGAGGCATAGGTGGATTGCGCTGAGGTGTTCGCCCAAACCCACTGACTCACCGTCATGTTCCCGTACCAGTCGTCCACGTTCACCTTTGCCATGTCATTGGTTCCGTCGTACCACAGACAGGAACCGTCTGCACAGGCCCTCCAGTTGCTGTTGTCCATGCCCGTCAGCGTCATGTTGGCCGCATCCGTGCCGTTGTCGAGGGCGGTTGTTCCCGAACCGTCTTCAAAGGCCCAGTGGTGGACGAGCCTCGAGGATTCGGGTACACCATGGCTGGCGACGTAGAACGCAGATGGCGGTACAGCGGCTTTGCTCGTGTTTGGTCCCTGCCAGGAAAAAATGAGGCCGTGAGGTCCACCGCCTTGGAAGAACTCAATGCGGAATTCATGAAGCCCCTCGGTCAAATTGAGGGAGCCTGAACGTTCACGCATGCCGTGCATGCCGTAATTGGTCGCAAGAGATTCACCGTTGACCCAAAGCTCTGATCCGTCGTCGGAGTTGATGAAAAAGGTCCAATTTCCGGTCTCAGGAACATCGATTAGCCCACTCCAGCGCGCTCCCCAGTGGGTCTTGAACCGGTCGTCAAGCCCGGGGTAGGCGTTGTTGGACGAACCGTGGTTGAGATGAGGTTCTACCTGGACGCGGTCGGGACTTCGGTCGATGAGCGACGGCATGGTTGAGGCGCTGAAACTGACGCCGTCGTTGTCAAAATATTCGCCGTAAATGCCCTGCATGCCTTTTCCGCCGTCCTGGTCGCAGTCGGTGCGCAGGCTGGCTTCAAAGGCGCCGTTACCGCCTTGTTTCACATCCGTCTGGTACGACCAGTTGAACGCATCCTCAGGCGACACGGTGGGTGAGGTGTGCGTCCAGTATCGCGAACCGCTTTGCCACGAGGTGTCCAGCGTGTCAAATCCGCTGTTTGGGAGGTAATTTTTGTTCCAATTCCCATCGTTGCTTCCCCACGATGCGTAGCCCATGACGTTGGAGATGTTGGTCAAAAATTCTGTTTCTTCATCAAATTGAACAGGCAAGCCGAGTCCTTGGCTGAGCGTTGTGTTGGCCGTGTAGAGGTCGTCGTTCCAGAATTTGTAGCCCGAATTGTTTCGGTTGGTGGCCAAGTCCAAGACAAAGGTGCCTCGCTGTCCGAGACTTTGGTTGGCGCGTTCGATAAGGCCGAGCGCTGTGTCGACGGTGTAGCCGGTCAGTCGGGTGACGAGGAAGAACCCGTACTTGCTTCGCGTGAACGGTTCCATCGCCTTTCCGGCAAGCGGTCCATAGCCGTGGGTGACCCAATAATCACCGCCGATGGAGTTGTTGTACGCCCCGCCCAAGAGCGAGAATTCTTGGTCGAAACTGGCCTTGTTGTTGCCGCCCGAAACGCGCAGCGGCATCCCCTTGGTGGTGACGAGGTAGTTGAGTCCATTCACCGTGGTGCGGTTCTGTAACATGTCGAGGAAGGGGGTTGCGAAATAGGTGGTGAATTGGTTTCTGTTGATGGTCTCGCCGGTTGGTGTTCCCGAGGCGTTGAAGAGGAAAACGCGGTCAAGCGAGATGTTTCTCGCTGCGACAAAGGCCCAACCGATGGTACGACTTTCTTCCGAGAGGTTGTTGATGAGCACCCCAACATCGCTGTAGTCGATCACGGATTCGTAGGAGAACCCCTCGGGCACGGCGATGCTTTGCCACGGCGTTTGGTTCCAAACATCGTCAGCACCGCCAACCGTGAAGCCAGAAAACAAGGCGTCTCCAAGCGCCGGTTGGCGAAAAACCTCCTCGGTGTTATCGAAGGGTGTGTACGGGAAGAGGGAGAGCAGCAACAAGCCCACAAAAGCGAGGCTGGTCGCCTTCGTGGACATGGTCGTTGCACCATCATGGCCGATTTAGCCGTATCGCCTTGAGGTATGCGTGCAGCACAACGAGTCACGGTGCGAAAATCCCCTCTTTTCATCAAAATACGGGGCAGATAATATGTAGGGTCGCCTTCTCTCAGAACCGATGGCGGAACTTTATATGGCACGCACGTGCAAAAACGGTGTTCTCCGCGTCATGGGCGGCGAACCATGGACACACAGCGGTGATGTACTCATCACGCCCGCAAACAACCGCCTCTCCGGACGAGAAGGCATCGATGCCATGATTCATCAAAAAGCCGGCAAAGAGATGAGTCAAGTCACGCGCAACATCGTTCTCGAGAAGCGTAAAATCAACGCTCCTCCGTGCGCTGTGACGAACAATGTCATCACCGAGCCCTTTTCGCTGGCAGACCAGTACAAACATATCATCCACGTTGTTGGTCCTGACTGTCGCCGTCCAAATCAAGATGAATCGCGGCGCGAACTCCTCGCAGAAACCTACGCTAACCTCTTTGCAACCATCGAGGAGATGGGCGACGTCACGTCGGTGGTCTCTCCCCCCATCTCCATGGGCGTGTTTTCCTATCCGCATCGAGAGGGCGCTCGGTTGACCTTGCAGGTGCTGCTTGAAATGTTGGACGGCGAGAAGGATTACGGCATCAAGAACTATACGATTGTCGTCAAGGAAAAGAACTTCATCAACAACATGCGAACCGTGTATCGGGAAGGGGAAGACCAGTTCCCGGGCGTGGACACAACCATGCAAGATTCAGTTCGCTAAGCGCTGATCGATACGGTCGAGATGGACATCGAGGGATGCTCGCTCATCGGCCACTTTTGCCAGTGATGCGCTCTCGAGGTTGCGCTCGATGGAGAGTTTCAATCGCTTGATCTCGTTCAGGCGTTGTGTTCGGTCTTTTGGTCGATTCACCGCGCTTCGCATGCTCATGAGCCATTCCTCGAGGAGAGCAGCCCCCCATTCGGCCACGCGCAGTTCGCTCGAGAGGTAGATGCTTTGTCGGCGATGCTGGAAACGTGTTTTTCCTTCGCTTGTTCGAAAACCTTGAATCGAGCCTGGATTCCATGTTTCCAACGGAATGTGGAGATGCTGTTGGATGTTCAGACTGCCATCGCTATCCAGGAGGAAATCAGCGATGAGCACGCTTGACGAGAGGCGGATGAACACCTGAACGATATCGCCGTGGTTCGCCCAGTCCGAAATGCGTACGGGACGCTCCCCCCAAGTCTCTTCACACCAGACCTCGATGGCCATGTTGTGGGGGTGCATGAGGGGAAACAGATGCCAACCCATCATCAAGGTTTGTCCATGTTGAACCCGTTGGACGCGTATCAACGTTCAAGACGGAACGGGGCGTGGGGAGGTCATGGTGGGGACACTGGGTTCGGTTCAGGCGAATTGGACCGTGGCGTTTGCCCTGCTCATTGGCTGGTATGTGCTCATCAAAACATGGGAGCGAAACGGCACCCTCGACCGTTGGAACGCCACCCGTGCCCTCGGTATCGTGCTGATGGTTCGCACGCAACGCGGCCAGCGTCTTTTGGATTGGATTGCGAAGCCAAGACGGTTCTGGCGTGCCTACGGCGAGGTTTCGCTTTGGGTGTGTTCGGTCTCCATGTTGATGGTGGCGTTGTTCGTCATTGCTGCCTTCGTCTTGTCGGTTCTCTCTCCGCCCACAGCAGCGCCTCCGTCCGCGAGTGAACTGGTGGCCGTGCCGGGCATCAATCCGGTCATTCCTCTGGGCTGGGGCGTTGTTGCCTTCGTCGTCTCCCTGGTGATTCACGAATTTGGACACGGGTTGTTGGCTCGAGGTCACGGCATGCGAATACGCTCCTTCGGCTTGCTCCAACTGGGACCGCTTCCGCTCGGTGCCTTTGCTGAGCCTCAGTCTGACGAATTGATGCGGGCGCCTCGGCGAGAGCGTCTACGGATGTTTGCAGCCGGTCCTGCCACCAACCTCTTTGCCGCGTTCATCATGTTGATGTTGTTGGGCGGCATCGCCTCCCAACTCGTCGCCGAGGACGATTACATCCACATTCAAGGCATCGTGAAGGACGGTGGTGCTGATCAAGCCGGCATGCAACCTTGGGACACGCTGGTGTCCATTGACGGGCAGCCGGTTCACACCACGGAGGATTTCAGGGACATCCTTTTAGCTTACACGAGCAACGACACTGTCGATTTGGTGGTGATTCATCAAGACGGCACACGGGAAACACTCCAAGCCACGTTTGGTGACAAATACGAATACTACAAGAATTTAGGATGGAGCGAGGAGGTGCTCGCCAACCTCGACATTCAACTCGGTGATGCCTTCTTGGGCGTTGAGGGGCTCTCGGAAGGCACGGCCGGTGTCGACCGACTGGCGGGGCCCTTCTCGCCTCGCTGGGAAGGGGATCTTGCTCAGCGAGCCCTTGCTCTCCCCTTCCACGTGCTGACCATCTTGTTGATTCCGTTCGAACTCGGTGGTGTTGCTATTCATCCGTTCGAGGAAGCGTTGATGGTGGCAGGAGACGGTGTGATCGGCGGCCTTCTGGGGACCGATGTTCTCATGTTCCTTTGTCATCTCATGTTCTGGCTGGTTTGGGTGAACATTCTTCTTGGATTTACCAACCTGGTTCCGATGGTACCCTTTGACGGGGGCCACATGCTGCGAGACATGCTGCATGCCTTCCTGAGCGGTGTCAAGCGACTTGGTCGAAAGATCAAACTCTGGGACTTGCACCCGATGTGGGTGGACCATATTTCTTCACGAGCCTCGAGCTATTCGTCGTTCGTTTTGTTGGGCATGCTGCTGTTCACGATGTTCATTCCTTACCTTTGAGCACCGGGAATGAAGCCGAGCGACGGCGTTCCAATTCGGCCAAAATATCGGTGGCACTTTTGTCTTGATGTTCTGCCATGGTGGGGCTGCTTGGTTTTTTGGCCCGTTGCTGCAGGGTTTTGAGGGGCGCATCCTCTCCCCCGAGCGGCGAACACATCATGCCGATGAATTGGTTGAGGGGCATGCCCTGTTCCCAATCGATAAACGGCGAGCCGTTTCGGTTCAGTGGCAACGCTGGGATCATGGTTGCAAGGCGGGCCAGCGTGCCGGTGAGTCCTTCGGTTTCCACGCGAAACAGCCGCCACGAATCGCCCCGAACACCTTTGCGGCGGTGAGCGTACAACGGCATCAAGCCCGAGCGCTCCCCCTCACGAATCATGGCGTTGAGTTGGTCTTTGGTTCGTCCTGAAAAATACAATTTTTCAGCTTTGGTTGATTTCACTTCGATGGGGAAGCAACAGTCGCCTCGCAGGGCCACCAAATCACCGCTCCCTTCCATGCCCGAACCGGCTGCTCGGACGACGAGAAAAGGGCGGTTGAGAACGCAGCGCGTTCGGGCTTTTTCTTCCGGTGTGCAACTGCGCGTGACCGCCGTAACTCCCTTTTCGGTGCCGGAGAGAACATCCCGAAGTTCTCGCTCGTAAGCACCTGTCATGGGCGCCCATCCGCGTCTATCGTTCTTGATTACTTCGGAACACCATCGCCTCAGATTCGCTGTTCGACAGGCGGTGCAGTTCGCCAACCGATAGGTTAGAACAGGGCGCAGGGGTGGGTTTGCTGTGAAGCCGGTTTACGTGCGAACCGAGGATTTTCGTTTGGCTCACCGGTTGTTGAGTGAATTAAAACGCCGAGACCTCCCGGCGAAACAAGTGTCGATTCACGACACGATCGAGCCGGATGCCTATTGGTTTGGTACGCCCGAAGAGGTTCGTCTCCTCGGAGGGCGTGGCGTGGCGATGGAACTGGAGGACGTTGACCAGGTCGTCTCGACGTGGCTTCTGTCTCGGCAGTTGACCGCTCCACCCGACCAGGTGGTCGTTGGCGTTGACCCCGGGCCCCGCCCGGGTTGCGCCTTTTTTGCCGACGGTGTACTGCTTGGAAAACGAGAATTCGAGACCATTGACGAAGCCCTTGAGCAGGTGGTGAGCCTGGTGGAACACACGGCTCCAGCCAACGTGCTCATCCGCATCGGTCATGGCTCACCGGTCCATCGAGACCGAATGGTCAATCGCGTGTTGTCGCTGGGCTATCATGTCGAGATCGTCAACGAACACCGTACGAGCACGGGCCAACGCCGCCACGCACACGGCTCAGCAGCGCTCAAAATAGCCATGATATCGGGGGTTGCGGTGCACGAGCAACGCAAGATTCGGGCGACACCGGGTGAGTTGCGCAACCTCCAGCGCATCAGCCGCAAGCGCTCAAAGGGTCAATTGACCATTTCCCTCGAGATGGCGATGCGTGTAAGTGAAGGGCATCTCACGATGGATGAGGCCCTCAAAGCATCGGGTTACGACGCTTCTTGATCCTGTTCGCGCTTGGCCAGTTCGGTCAGTTCGGGCGAGCGGTTCAACCACCAGCGAAACACCTGTTCAGAGGCTTGCGGCGTCAAAAGCACGGCTCCAAGTACGGCAAAGAGGGCAATGAAGGACGAGGACGGGACGTCCCTCGTTCCGTAGGATTCCGGTCCGCCAACCATGAGTTTCACCGTTCCGAGCCACGGGATTTCCCCTCCGGCAACACCCAAGACCCAGTCGTCTCGAATAGGGCCGACGACTCCAGACGGGCTGTGAACGCCGGCGGAACCGTTGGTGGCCGCCGCACCTTGGTCCACGGAACACTTGTTGTTGTCGCCCAGCGTGAGCATGCCTTCGTGAGCAGGCTTCCACTGCCACACCACAAGATGGGCTTCAACCCCCGCATGGGCCGGCCGTTTGCAGGCGTAGTAGGCGGCGTCGCTTCCGTCAAAGGAAACGGTGACGTTGGTCACGTTCTTGACCGACGTACCTGGAACCGACCAGGTGAGGATGCACGAGCCCGCAAGACCGTCCTCAGCCATCCGTACAGCATCGTAGGTCGCCTCTTCCGGGCACGGCGATGCGGCTTGTCGGTCGGGTGCGACGGTCTCTTCTGCGACCACACGCATGATGGCCCGGTGGATGATGGGCGTCCCCGCTTCACCGTTTTTGGCGTAGATGATGACGTCGCCTTCGAGGCCGTGTTGTTCGTAGCCGTAGGCTGGATGGGTTGGGTCCGTGGCTTCCGCATACGTCACGATGGTATCGCCGGGTTGGTCGTGAACCAGAATGAGGTCGCCGGCATCGATGCTGCCAAGTTCACCTCCTTCATCGTGAATCATGGACTTTGACTCGACGACAACCAGGGGTGGCATGGAGCCGGTGTGGATGAACATGGCGCCCACCAAGCATGCGATCATGCCAACGGCAAGTGCCAGTTCAAGCAGCAACGAACGCAACGGGTCGTGGTCCGACATGAGGGGCCCTCAGCCTTACCGCTTCACGCCGCGACTATCAAGGAATGCTTTCCACTGCTCGAGATGCCCCGCTCCCAAGGCTTCAGCGGCTTCGTCACCGTCGGCTTTCCTGCGGCGAAGTTCGGCCGTTGACTGGATGTCCTTCAATTCCTCAAGTTCCGAGACATAGCCTTTGAAACGCAGGTATTCTGGAAACGAGATGAGGAAGACGATGAGGGAGGCGACGGAACCGATGATGGCGGCTCCAGTGAATTCGTTCCAGTCGGCGTGGTCCTGAAGGAAGAGAATCTGGTACATGCAGGCCACCAGGAGTGTGGCACTGGCCCCAGCCGCAACGGCACTGATGCCGAATTGTTTTCCATGTTGTTTGGCCCAAAGTCGTCCAAAGAAGGTCCCCTCTTCGCTCATGCCTTCACCTGTCCTCACCAAGCCGTTGGAGGCCTTGAATGCTCCCCTGTCATGGTTCAATTTGGAGATTTGGTGGGTTGCCGTGAAAGGGCATCATTCAAATGCGATGGAATCCGTACAGGGAAATGTCGGGTGACCACCATGCGTAAAGCCATCTTCCTCATGCTGCTCTTCGTGCTTTCCGTCATGTCGCCGCTGGCTGCTGCAGCCACCACGGAGACGCAGTTCAAGGACGGCACAACGTCCTATCAGCACACCTTTTCTCAGAAAGGCACGGGGCCGGCTGGCGTCGTCACGCTCCCCATCGGTGCAGACGTGCAATCTGCGACCTTCAACCTGCTCGGTGAAGCCAGCACCACCACGTACACCAACTTCACCACGGACAGCCATTACGGCGGTGCGGGCGACACCGACTACACCAGTACGTCGACGTCCTCCCCCTCCCCGTTCACGTATGCCCGCCGGGACAATTTCGAAGTTGACAGCCAAACGGTCTCGCTCAAAGGCAATCCTACCGAGTACACGCCCCGCTTTTCGTCGACCGGTGCCGTGGCCACCCTCGGAAACGCTCACCTCAACACCACGGGCGAATTCGTGGCATTGAGCGACCAAGGCTACACCAGCCCGACCAAGAAATTCACCGATTTGACCGCCGCCAGTAACACCCCTTGGGGCTACACCGGTGTGGCCGTTCCCATCAACAGCTCAGAAGTTCACGTCATCCGATATTCAAGCCAGTACATCTCCAACGCACCCACGAGCATCATGCGCATCGATGCCAGCACCGGCCAGTACCTCGGTACGGCGTCCTACACCACCGGAACATGCGGCTCATCAGCGACACGGAGCATCCACGATGCCGACGTGTACAACGGTGATGTCTACACCGCTCACTACTCGTACTACAAGGTCCACAAGTGGGAAGTTGGATGGAACACGGCGGGGACGCAAGTCCAGTGGAGTTGCAAAAACACGTACAACTACAACTACCCCAACTACATCACGGGCGTTGATTTTGATGACAACACCGGCAAGATGTACATCGGCGTTTATGACACCTCGGCACAGAATCACTACCTCAAGGAGGTCAACCCGGCCTCGCCAACGGTCGTCACCGGAACTTGGCTCATGACCTCAACGTCGTATTACTACGACCACGGCGCCGGTTTGTCCGTCAGCATGCCCAACGTGATGTACAACATCTACTACATGCAAACCGACTACAAGAGCGTCCACTATCACTACACCATGGCCAGCGGCCTGCTCTCCAGTCAGGGTGAGCGGACGATGCCCGGTGGGGGACATTACGGCATGGTTGACACCGATGACCACAAGGTCATGTTCTCCTGCCACTGGTCGGGCACCAACTACTGCAGCCAAGGTCTTCGCAAGATCCACACCTACGGCGATGGCGCCCACTTCGACGTGCGCTCCACCTCGCAAACCTCGCAACTCATCGTGGGCCAAACAACGTCGATTTCACGGGCCGTTAACAGCATCAATGTCGAAGGCATCTTCGGTTCCACGCCAACCGGCACCAGCATCCGTGTCGATGTTTCAAACGACGGTGGCGTGACTTGGAAATCGGGAAGCGTTGGCCAAAAGGTCAACTTCGCCAACGCCGGCACCTCCATCAAATGGCGCGCCACCCTCAACGGCAGCGCTTCCAAAACGCCCGTGCTCGGCGATGTGGTGTTGACCTACACCACCAACTATCAGACCAGCGGCTATTACTACGCCTACCAGTACACCGGCTCGGGGTCAAGCAACGTCATCGCTGCCACCGTCGATTGGAACGAAACCCGGCCAGCCGGCACGTCCATCACCGTGAACGTCGGCTACAAAGCCAGCTCATCAAGTTGCAACACAGGCAACTCCGGCGTCCAAAGTTACACCTCGCCCAACACGACGAAATCCATGACCGGTTCGTCGTCCTACTTCTGCATGCGAATCATGCTTTCAACCTCCTCAACCGGGGCCACGCCCAGCATTTCTGACCTTTCGATTGCCCTTCACTCCAATGCGCCCAACCAACCCGGTTTGTCCATCGATGGTGTTTCGGCGTGGAAGCGTTCCTCTTCGGCTGGAGCCCTGATCGGCCCGGTCAGCGTTACGACCGGCGCCCTGGCTGATGCGCTCAACGACGCCATTCCCGACACCGGTAGTGGAACGGTGGACATTCCGATTGAATTGACGTCGGAATCCGCCGGTAAGTTGTCCATCACGTCGTTTGAAATCACCTACGTCATGCAAACGGTCAACCTCGATTTGACCATCCCCGAAGGTGAGGTTCTTCACGAGCGCATCACGCCCTACGAAGTCGTATCCCGACACGTTATCGGTGAATCTGCGAACTCGATGGTCAGCGCCGAGTTGACCCTCATGACCGCTGGAAGTGCCGCCAACTGGCCGATTCTCTCCTGGCAGTACGGGGACGTGTTCCCTGACCCGAACGACCCTTCGCAGTACATTGAGGTCGACCCCACTTCGTACTCGGTCGAGAGCAACGGCATCTTGGAAATTCACTGGAAGTTCTTCGTCACCAGCGAGATGCCGGACCAAGACAACGTTCGTTTCCGCGTGGGTTGTCTGGACGACAGCGGAACCGCAGGTTTCGCACCCGAACCGCTGACCTCCGAGGAAGGTCTCCGTGTGAATCGCTCCTTCGGCCTCGGCTGGTTGAACGTGCGCGACAACGACGGTGAACTGACCTCCATGGACGTCGAAGACGGTTCATGGGTCGCGGCGGGCGAGCAACTCCACTTTGTGGGCGCCATGTGGTTCCAAGACACGGACGACGCGCCCAAAGACAGTGCGTTTGACGTACGGATTTCGCGAAACGGCTACGTGGAATCGACGGCCAGGGACACGACGAACAACAACGGCTCGTTCTTTGTCTCCATCGATCTCCCGAACATCGACGTCCCGGACGGCCTGACGTACGAAGTTCAAACCTACAACGAGCGAAACCCCGACCACGTGCAACAACCCAATGCGGAGTGGCGACGCACCTACCTCGTTGATGCGACCCATCCAGAACGCAAGCAAGTTGCACCAGTTGAGGATGCTTACGAAGCAGCGACCACCGAGCAAACCGTCCAGGTCCTCGTTGATGACAAGGTTGGCCACCCCATGGAACTGGAACTCAATTACTGGGTTGAAGCCGACCATGATGCCAACCGAAACGGTGAGGCCGACCCCGAAGAGTACGTGGTGAAGACGGTCACCAACACGACAGAGGCTCGAGCGAAGTGGTTCATCACGACCATTGACACGTCTCGAAACCCCAACATGGGGCGCGTGTCGTATTTCTGGGACGGCGGGGACCAAGCAGGCAACCCACTCCACTTCACGGTCATGAACGACGATGACGAACTCCTTTCCTTCGAATCCTCGGAAGGCTTCCTCTACGACGACGCAACCTTCCGAACACGCAAGGATTCGTCCGCCATCTTCACCGGCCTCGAATGGTTTGGTCATGAGGACAATGAACCGGTGTACGCCGGCATGGAGCAGACGATTTCGCTCGGATTTATCGACGCCAACACGGCGATTGACTTCGAGTTCATCTCCTTGGTGTTTGACTTTGAAGGTCCCAACCCGGCTCGAGACGCTCAATCCATCTCCTATTCGGGAACCAACAACACCTTCTGGTCCGATTCACCCTACATTCACCTGCTTCCAACGAGCACGATGATGCAGACCACCAACGAGTCGGGGCTGCCGTGGATCATGCTTGATTTCCACTTCAAGTTCAGCTGGGATTGGCCTGACGAAGAGATGGGCGATGTGGCACTGATGTACAAGGAACTGGGCAGTTCAGATGCCTCCCGTATTCTATTGCTCGAACACACCTTCCGTGTTGAAAACGATTTGATGCTGGCCCCGGCTGATTTCGAAGTTGAGGACATCAGCGAGCCTCGCACCGGTCCTGTTGCCGATGGCAGCCGGGTGCGCAAGGACGACCGTTTGGCCTTCACCGGCCGCGTGGTTTACGAGGGCAGCCAAACCCCCGCTCCTCGAGATGTGGGTATCCTCGTCGAGGTCTTTGACGGTGAGAAACTCTGGTCCGACGGCTCGTTGACCGCAGATGGTGGCTACGCTGTTGAAGTGCCACTCTCCTCGGCATCGACCCTCCAATCCTCGCCATCCAGAACGTGTCTCATCTCCATTACCAATATTCCAGGTCGTGGCGAAGACATGACGGGAACCTTGGTTTCAACCACGCTCCAGGTCGTCGTTGACGACGCTGCACCCCGTGTGACTCGACGCATTGCACCGCTCAACGTCATCGACATTTCGGCCAACAACGACTTGACGCAAATCGAAGTCGAATTCCAAGGAACGGAGGACGCCGATTTGACCGGCTCAAAGCAACTCGTTCACTGGGTTATGCGAGACGCCACGCGAACGATGACCATCGGTGCAGGCTCAACGTTGTTGGGGATGCAGCAGGACGGCCAGAACGTGATGTGGACCGGTGTGGTTGACATCACAGCGGGCGGAACGGTCATACCGAAAGCGGGCGATTTCGTCGGCTTCTACATGACCGGCTACGATGCGGCGGGCAACCAGTTCCCCGTCGTCTCCAATTCTGAAGCCAGCCCCATCCCTGAACTCGCCTCTGAAGATACGGATTTCGAGCGCCAGTGGGTACGGTTGGGAGCCGTCGGTCCCGAACTTCGCGTAAAGAACATCGCCATGAGTGACGACCACATCGCTCCCGGTGCGAACATCGACGTCCGTGCGGACATCTACAACGCAGGCGGAAACACCTCGCAGCAATTCAAGGTCGCCTTCTATTCGGGTTCAAGTGACGAGCCCTTCGAAGTCGTTCGAGTGAACGGTATTGACGCCGGCGAACTCTACTCGGTGAACGTGGTTTGGGAATCCGAAGACGTCGACCGAATTCGTGTGGTTGTTGATGCCGAGGACGAGGTCCCCGAAGCCAACGACGATGACAACTCGGCCGAACACGCCGTCACCATCGCCTACGGCCAGTACCTTGGATGGTTCGATTCGGTCCGTGAGCAACCGCTTGCGTGGATGTTCGCCATTCTCAGCATCATGACGTTGGCGATCGTGTTTACCGTGGCGACCAAGACCTCCATCGATTACGGTGAGGGTGCTTTCGACGAAGACGAGGCCGATTGGGAAGACGAAGACGATGATGACGACTTCGACGACTACGATGAAGACGATGATTGAGAGCCGGCAACAGCCGCCTGCTCAGAGCCAAATCCTCAAATGCAGTGGGCAGAGGCATACTCCACGAGGGTGGGGAGACCATGTCACGCGTGTTTTCTCTGCTTCACCCAACCCTGGCCAGCGCACTTGAGGAAAAGGGCTGGCAAGCCACGCCGGTTCAGGAAAACGTCATTCCGGATATTGTGGAAGGCCATGACCGTCTTGTCATTGCCCCAACCGGCTCGGGAAAAACCATGGCGGGGATACTTCCGCTGTTCCATCGCTGTCTCACGGAAGGCTGGTCGCCGCTTTCCATCCTGTACATCACGCCGCTGCGAGCCTTGAACAGGGACGTCGACCGTCGACTGAAGGAACTGGCTGAAAGCGTTGGTTTGCGCGTGGACGTTCGCCACGGCGACACCAGTCAATCGCAGCGAGCCAAACAAACCCGAAATCCTCCGCACCTGCTCGTGACCACGCCGGAAACCTTCCAGCTCATGTTCAGCGGGAAGAATCTGCGTAAGATGCTGAGCACCGTTCAAGCCGTCGTGATCGATGAGGTTCACGACCTCGCTGCCTCCGAGCGTGGCTGGCAATTGGGCATCGGGCTGTCGCGTCTTGAAGCCCTGGCGGGACGAGAAGTGCAGCGCCTTGGCCTGTCTGCAACCGTTGGAAACCCCGACGCCGTGGCGCACTGGCTTTCGCCCAACAAAGCCCAACCCCTCATCACCACCGGCCAGCGTGACACCGAGTTAACCGTTGAATCCCCCATGCCCACGGCGGAAGACGAAATCGACAGCGTCGAGCATACCCTGAGTCCGAAGCAACATGCCTCTTACCGCCATCTGTGTCATATTTTGAGAACGCAAGCACCGTGCTTGGTGTTCGTCAATAGCCGGAGCGATGCGGAAACGCTCTCCACCCGTCTTCAGGCCATGGCCCCCGACCTCAAGATCGGCGTCCACCACGGTTCCCTGGCGGCCGAAACTCGGCAACAAATGGAGGATGAACTTCGGGATGGGACGCTGGCAGGACTGGTCTGCACCTCGAGTTTGGAGCTCGGTATTGACGTCGGCAGTGTGCGGCGAATCGTTCAGGTGCATTCACCAAAATCTGTGGACAGGATGCTTCAGCGCGTCGGACGGGCCGACCACCGTTTGGGCGGTGTTGGCAGGGGACACGTCATCTCGTGGGACGTTGACCATCTTCTCGAATCGGCGGTGGTCGCCCAACGCGCCATGAACGGGGAGATTGAACCGGTGGTGTGGAGGAAACGACCTGGCGTCATCGCCGCAAATCAGCTGGTGCTCATGGCCCACTGTTTCAAAGCCGTCAGCATTGATGAAGCGACGGCGCTCATCGCTGCAGCACCGCAGTTCGAAGGTTGGAAGCGCCCCGATACCGAAGCCCTCCTCCAGGTTCTCGCCGAGCGTTGGGTCATTCGTTTCACGCCAACACCGAGCGAATTACCGTGGTATCGCTGGCCGAAGGCGGTCTATGCCGAGGCACGAGAGGCGGCAGCAGCACGCGGCGAAGACCTTCCAGAGGACTTGCCGCTGTACAACGTGCCCGATGAAGAAGTACCACGTCGCTACACCGAGCGCACGGTCGATGTTCCCAAGCGCTTTGCCAAAGGCTGGTTCTCCACGGCAGGGAAAACTCGCCAGTGGGTGTCCAATCACCTCTCGATGATTCCCGACAAGAAGACCTACAGGGTGCGTGACGCCGTCACACGCCGCAGTTTAGGCAACGTGGACGAAGCCTTCGTTCTCAGTCTCAACGATGCGGGCGAGGACGACGACGGCACACCTCGTCGTTTCGTTATCGCCGGGCGAACGTGGCTCATCGTGGACGCTGACCCCGAGCAGTCCGAACTGCTCGTCGCTCCCGTCAACGACCACGGCAAAGCTCCGCAGTGGTTGGGTGAATTGCCCCCCGTTCCCGAATCGGTGGCACGGGATGTGGGCTACCTCCGTCATGTCATCGCGCACGACCTCGGTCTGCTCGATGCGCCCGCACCCCCGGACCTGGACCCGCTCGGCCTCGTCCCAACCCGTTCGCAATCGCTGGCCGATTATCCCCTCGACGACGAAGCGAGGAGCATGCTCGCTGAAACCATCGCAGCCCACGTGGACGCCACCGGTACGCTGCCCACCGACCGTGTGATGACGCTTGAGGAGCGAGACGACGCCTTCGTGTTGAATTGCTGTCAAGGCTCTAAAATCAACGAGGCCATCGGAAATTTCCTCCTTGCCATGGCCTCCACCAAATCAGGGAGTTGGGGTCGGCTCATCGTCGAACCCACCCGAATTGCGCTGCAGGTGAGCGGTGTTCGTCCCGAAGACATCGTCGCCTGGCTCATGGAAACACCGCCCGAAGCGATTGAACAATTGCTCAGCATCACGGTGCCGAATTCCCGGCAAGTTCGCTGGCGGTTTGCACAGGTTGCGAAAATTTTCGGCATTCTCCGCCACGGCGTTGACCCCCGTCGCATCAACCTCCAAGCGCTGCTTCGCAAGTACCGAGGAACGGTCGTCATGGAGGAGGTGCTTTCCAAATTGTTCCACGAACGCATGGACGTGCGCGGTGCAACCGACGTGTTGCGCGGGTTGCAGTCCGGCGTCCTTTCACTGACCATCACCGCTCGGGGGCCGCTCGGGCTTTCCAATCGAACACAGGACGACATGCTGCTGCCCAACTGGGACAACGCTGCCCTTCGGGAACGTCTTCGCGGTCGATTAACCAACGAGCGCGCGGTGCTCTGTTGCTTGCGTTGCAACGCCGTCCGTCGGTTCAGAGTCGCCCGTTTTGGGGCGATGGAGCGCCCGGGAACGTGCTTGAAGTGCGGTGGCAAACGCCTTGCTTGTGCACGAGAAGGCCTTCAAGACATGCTGGAGGGCTGGGTGAAATCCGAGGACCAGAAAGACCAAGACCGGATGATGAAGAACGCCGATTTGGTGGCCAACCGTGGCCTTGAAGCCATCATGTGTTTGATGGGGCGGGGGGTCGCAGAAGCCACGGCCAATCGTCTGCTGGTGAAGGTTTCACCCGGCGATACCGACGGTCTGCTCCAAGCGATCCACAGGGCTGAGGTTGAATACGCTCGCACCCGCCGCTTCTGGGGCTGACGGCTCTCCTCACGGCTCAAGCTTCGACGTGGAAGGCCTTGCAGTAAATTGACCAGGTTCCACCTTCGTTGACAAGCGTCAATGAATCCAAGAACGTGATTCCAAGGTAGGTATCCCTCACTTTTGCTGTTGCCGTGTCTCCGTTGATCTCCAAGGACAACACTTCGTACTCGACTGCGCCAGGCTCTTGTGCTGATACAAAACCAGCGAAATCGGGGGTTGGAAGTTGAAGGAAATCTCCGTTGAGATACCCAACAACCGTTGCATTCTCATGGAAAGCTTGTGCGACCAAGTCGCCACTGGACTTCTCCAGACATGGTCGTTATACTCCAAAATGAAATGATAAAATTTTTTCCGATATTTTTTGTCTTCGTTCAAGCATTCATAGCCCGCTTGGATCGAAGCGTACCCTCGGATTCAATGCCACTTGGTCCAACGTGTGCGTGAATGCGCTGTTCGGTAGTACCAAGTGCTGCTGCCTTGGGGCCATTCAATCCATTCGTATCCGTCGTCCTTGACCGTCCCCACCGCCGTGATTGTGGGCTCGCTTGGGGCGTGGGTTGGTTGAGGTGAGGCGGGAGGTGCGGCGGCTGGAGCAGTACCTGCGGGGGCCGTCATGGCCAACTTTTCGTTGAGCAGGAGGGTGCGGTCTTCGGTGTCGATGGCCCCGGCGAGGCCAAAGTAGGCGTCGTTGTGAGCGATGCGGTTCAGTTGCTCGGGCGATGCGGCCAACACATCGTCAATCAGCGTCATGAGCTTCTCTCGGGTTTCCTTCCTGATCTCGTTGTTCGCATACCGGGCGGTGAGGTCGCCGCGCAATTGCTCCAGTTCCTCAGCCAACTCTTCGGGGTTGGTGTGGTAGGCTTGGGTCAACGATTGCAAGTACGTCAATTCGTTTTCTTCTTCTTTGGTCAACTTGGTGTTGTTTCGGAGCACCTGTACCCATCGGAAGGTCTCAGGAAGCAAGGCCGCCACTGCATTGGTTTGAAGCAGCCCAAAGAGGGCGATGAGAATGGCACCGATACCAACGGTCGTGGTGACAGGGTCGGCGTCGCCGGAAAGGAAGGCATCGAGCAGCGAGCCTGAATCGTCCCCGCCACCGCCGGTGTCGGTGACGGCACACCCCGTCGCATCCACACTGATGTTGGCAGGTGTATCGGGGCAGAGGTCGTCAAGGTTGGAAACCCCGTCGGCGTCGGTGTCCAAGACGCTCAACTGGCCGTTGCTGCATCCTTCGGCGTTGATGGTTTCTCCCGGGTCGGTGAAGGGACATACGTCGTCGTCATTGAGCACCCCGTCATCGTCATCGTCGTCCAGACATCCGTCGCCGTCATCGTCGGCCTGCGAAGCGTTCTCGTTGGGGCACTGGTCGTCGGCGTCAGCCACGCCGTCGCCGTCCGAATCGGTGACCACCAGGCATCCGGTAGTGTCCACAACGGCGCCCGCCTCCGTGTCAAGGCACTGGTCGGCGTTGTCGCCCACGCCATCACCATCGGCATCGACGCTTTCGTTGGCGTCATTGGGAAACGTATCGGCGTTGTCTCCCACGCCATCCCCGTCGCTGTCCGTCGTTTCGGAGGCATCGTTGGGAAACGCATCGGCGTTATCGCCCACGCCATCCCCGTCGGTATCTGCCGATTCTGTGGGGTCGTTGGGAAACGCATCGGTGTTGTCGCCCACGCCGTCGCCATCGGAATCCATCGTTTCAAACGCGTTCAATGGGAAGGCATCGGCGTTGTCGCCCACGCCGTCACCGTCGGTGTCGTGTGTTTCGGAAGCGTCGTTGGGAAAGGCATCAGCGTTATCGCCGACGCCGTCACCATCGGAATCGTACTGCTCAAATCGGTTGTTTGGGAAGATGTCTGCGTTGTCACCCACGCCGTCACCGTCAGAATCGAGTGTTTCGGAAGCGTCGTTGGGAAAGGCATCAGCGTTATCGCCGACTCCGTCGCTATCGCTGTCCATCCATTCGCTGGCGTCGTTGGGAAACGCATCCCCTGCATTGCTGTACCCGTCACCGTCGTCGTCAGGGCAACCAACCCGATCTTGGGTCGATGTTCCTGCATCGTTGGGACAGTCGTCGGCAGCGTTCGCCACCCCGTCGCCGTCGAGGTCGTTTTGGTCAATGAATTCGAACGAAGGCGCCAAGGTGTGCTCATCGCCATTCTCGTCAATGAGGGAGACGGTGACCACACCGGGCGAAGCGACCGACGGCGTCGTGAGTTGGATGGTCTCATCGTCCAGCACATCGCCCGTAACCGCCCCGAGCTGGCCAAACTTCACGGTAATTTCGTCGGTGACAACGACACCGGTGGACTTCGTGGCGTACTTCAGAACATCGTTGGAGTCGTCGCTGTAGGCAACGTGGATCATGCCGTTGTCGTCGATGAAGATGGCGTTTGAATCCCCGACCATGTTCTGCGTCTGGATGTGGCTTTTCTGCCAGGAGGAAGATGAGGACGGTTTGAGCGTGGCGTACTTCAAGTCAAAACCCGACCAACTGGCGTAGACGATGTGCAAATCACCGGCGGCGTCAACCGCGATGGAGGGATTTTTGCCCGTATTTCCCGAAGCGTCAACGATGGTGTTGGTCCACTGGCCGTTGGGTCTGCCCGTCGAGTAGCGCAAATCTTCGTTATCGCTGTCGTAATGGGCGATGTGAAAGTCGCCGTCATCATCCATGGCCAATGAGGTGGAATAGCCCGGGTACATGTTGTTGCCAAACGAGGAAGCATCAGGGGAATAACTCAACCACGAACCGCTTTTGTTGGTGGCGAATTTCAGCTTTGAATTGTCTCGGTCCTGGTAGGCGATGTAGACGTGATCGTTCTCGTCGATCACGATGGAAGAATCACAACCCTTGTTTGTCCCCGAATCAACGCTCTGGGTGGTCCATACGCTTCCGTCGAACGATGCAAGACGGAGACCATTACCGCACCACTGACCTGATGCGGAATAGGATATGTGGGGGAGGTTGTTGCTGTCAACGGCGATGCCGACCGGTGCAAATCGTGCGTAGGAGGAGACAACGCCGCCGTTCCAATCTTGACCGTCGTAGTGCTGATAGACGAGTTTTTCTCCTTGGGCTGAGTAAGTCACATGGAGTTCATCGTTGTCATCGATGACCATATGGGCGTCCCAGCAATAACTCCCAGCACAGGCGTCGACCTCTTGCGTACTCCAAGACGTGCCATCGTGCTCAGCGTGCATGATCTTGTGGTTTCCACCGTTGATGTAGACGATGTGAACGTGGCCGTTGGAATCAACGACGATGGCGTTTTCGGGTCCTGATTCGTCAGCATAATCCGCGGTTAAGGTCGTCCACTGGTGATTGATGCCGTCGTAGGTGACGTTTCTGTCAGCCATGGCCAAAAAGCCATTGCCGGTGATGGTGATGTCCTCGCCTCCGCTCGTCCATCCACTGGCGGGTGAGACGGTGGCCTGGAGCGGACTGGAATGGCTGGCGGGCGTCCCCCTGTCCAATTCGACGGTCGGAGAAAACATCGGCGACCATGCGACGGCGACCAACACAGCGGTGATAAACCACGCACGCATGATTGGCATGGTGGGCATTCCCTCAAAAAATCCTCCGGAACAGCACTGTGACCGAAATTCGTGCATGGAGGAACCGTTTATATTCGGTTAACAGCAAGCGTCAACCATGGAAATTGAGGCGTCAACCGTTCTTTTGGGTTTGGTCGTGGTCGGACTTCTCGCCAACCTCTGGATGCAGTCAAAAAACGCAAAAAACGACCCTGCCTTGGACATCAACCTGCTAACTGCTGCCTTGAACATCCCCAGTGTCACCGATATCAAGACGGCGTTGGACATTCCCACCTCCCAAACCATCGCCGTCGCTCTGAATTCGACCCTCACTCAGCAGGGCATCGCCGAAAAGATTGGCATGTTCAGCACCGCTTCAGCCGAACTGAAGGAGGTCGCTGATGCATTCAACCGAAACATGCTCCAAAAATCAGAGCGTGCGGCTTGGGGCGAGTGGGCTATGGGGGAGGAGTTGAAGGAAATCTTTCCATCCGTCAAATTGAGAGAGCAGGTGCCTGAACTTGGAAAAAATCCGGACGCCCATCTGCGAATTGACGGTAAAATCCTCTGCATTGATTCGAAGTTTGTGTTTGACACCTACCACAAGTACATCGAGGCCTCAGAAACGGCCACAAAAACGCGTGAACGTCTCCTCAAAACCTTCCAGAATGACGTTGAGAACCACGTGTCGAAAATCAAGGACGATTACGTCCATCCCGGCAAGGGAACCCACGGTGTGGCTTACATGTACATCCCTTCCACATCGGTGTATGATTTCCTCATCACCCATGCGCCTCAACTGATGCGCACGGCCGCTTCACAGGGCGTCATCATCTGCTCTCCAGCCACGCTCATGGCCAACATGCACATGCTTCGCATCGCCAACATCGCCTCGACCATGGACTCCATGCACAACGAGATCTTGGATGCGCACCAGCGTATTTTGAACGAATTCAACGCCCTTGAATCGCAATGGCAAACCCTGTTCAAGCACGCGAATAACCTCACCAGCAACGTCGGGCCTGTTCAAACCCGCTTGGCTTCACTCGGCAACGAAATCAGTGGCCTCGACCGGCTTTCCAAACAACTGCCTCCTTCAGATTCAGAAGCGCCCCTTCTCGAGGAGGGGCCGGAAGGTGCATCGGCTCCGTCCGGCGAGGATGATGGAGACGCCGCGACCGCATCGTGAGTGTCCATCCCCGTTGAAGTGGGCCTGCACGTATGTCCGTTGAAGTGGGTCAGCACATTCCTACGATATCCAAACCCTAAGCGGGGGAGGGTGAGGCGAGGGCGGGTTCAATGGCCACCGCTGCGGTCGTAGTGTGTGCGAAATGCTCGCTGAGACTCAACTTGAGCACACCGGCTGCAAGCAAAGCGGACAGCATAAACAGGGCTGCGCCGGTGTAGCCGGGCGTGCCGATGCCGACGCGAATCATCACCGTTGAGAGAATAAAGCCGGTGTTGCGGGCAAGTTGTGTGAAATCCGTGATGTGCTTGTAGGAGGCGAGTAAGATGATGATGTCAGAGAGGATGAGCCATGTGAAGAAGTCCAAGAAGAACACCGTTCGGCTCAAATCGCCATCACCATCGAGCGTGTTCAGGGTCCACGATGCAAAGGAGTAAGCCGCCACGGCGACATACACGCCGGCCAGAGCGCAGGCCAGATTTTTCTTCTGCACAACGAAACGCCTAACGTCGTCGTTCCCGGTGTCGTCGTGTCGGGCATTCGCAGTCGTGCTCCTGAAAAACAGCGCCGTGGTGAACAAGACGATGAACGCTACAGCTTCCACGGCAATGAACGCCACGTCGCTGTCAACGGTGGCTCCAGAGGTGGCTTCGACATCGGCAAGATTCTTGAAAATATCACGAACAACGAGCAACGTCATGACTTCGAATTGCTTGCCGATGGAGACTGAAAACGATTCGGGAATGGCACGAATCAACTCGTAGACTTCGTAAGCGAGAATGATGGAAAAGGGCGTGTAGAGCGCATCCAAGTAGGAGTCGATGAAGCCGTTCATCTCCGGGGCATCGAGATACGACAGCATGTGAAGGGTGCAGGCCGCAAGGTGAATGACAAAGCCTGCGATGGCGAGGTTGATGGAGGCCCGCCGCAGGCGCTCGTTGGTCCGGTCACCCAGAACCTTTTCGTGAACGGCAGCGTACTTCACGCCGAGAAATCCCAAGCCCCAGCATAAAGAAGGCCGTTTTTCTTCATCCTCACGAACAACCGGAAAAGAGGTGCAACCCAAACAGGGCTTTATTCGCCGCTTTCTCAGGCCTCAAACGGGGGCGGAAACGGTGGTCAACGACACAAAGGCACCTCCACCCACCCGCCCGGTTCACCAGCATCGTCCCTTTCCGCTCTGGTACCATTCCATCTACACCGACGGCATTCATCCCGAGGCGAGGTTTCCTCGAGAGCGCTACCAGCGTTTGCTTGCCCGACTTCAAGGCAGCGAATACTACGACCAGATGAACATCAAGACGCCGCAACGGGTTGAGCGCTCGACGCTTCTTTTGGCCCACGATGAGGCCTATGTTGACCGCTTCCTGAGTGGAACGTTGGAAGAAAAAGAACGGAAGCGCATCGGCCTCACCCCGTGGACACCGGCCATGGTGGAGCGGACGCTCTACCTGATGGGCGGGGCGCTTGAAGCGACGGAGCACGCCCTTCTCCACGGTGGCATCACGGGAAACATGGCGGGAGGAACGCACCACGCGCATCGCGACTTCGGCTCGGGCTATTGCGTCTTCAACGACCTGGCCATGTGTGCCCTGCACGCCCTTGCCCATCACGACGTTCGAAAGGTCGCCATTTTGGATTTGGATGTGCATCAAGGCGACGGAACCGCCACCATTTTTGCAGAGGAGCCTCGGGTTTGCACGGTCTCGGTTCACTGCCAAACCAACTTCCCGTTCCGCAAATCCCACAGCGACCACGACCTGCCTCTTCCCGCCAATTCGGACGATGAAACCTACCTCAGGACGGTCGAGGAAGCGCTGAACATCTGCCTTGACTTCGAACCGGATCTGCTTCTCTATCAGGCCGGCGTGGATGCGCTGGATGCGGATGCACTCGGCAAGTTGAACGTCTCGCGAGCGGGCCTGCGTGCTCGCAATCAAGCGGTCTTCGAAGCCGCCCGTCAGCAGCAACTTCCCACCGTGGTGTTCATGGGCGGCGGGTACGCCAAACCCATTGAGAAAAGCCTCGATGCCTTCTACGATCTTTTCACGGACGCCACCGAATGGAACGGTCGCTGGTCAACGCCACTTTCGCAATAACCCCATCACGGCGAGCAGTGCGTTGAATCGGTGCTGGCAGGTTGTGCGAGCGTACATCGCCCATCAATACCATTATTTTCTATCTGTTGGGAAACAATACCATGGTCGCCAACACAGAGTCCTTGCCGCAGGTCTCCTCTGCCTTGCCTACCTTGCCTACTGGCCGCTGGTCAAAGGTGGATTTTGGAAACAAAATTGGACCAACAAGGGAGGAAAGTGGGTTTCCGCCGCCGAAGGGCCCATCTTTTTCGTCGCCATGATTCTTCTTTTCCTCACGCTCGGCGTTGTTCTGGTCCTCGAAGGCCTGGGCGTCATTTGATCTTCATGTCACGGGGCCTTTCTGGGGCGAATGGACACGGGCTTCACTTCGCTCATGTTTCGTAAAACGTGGTCCAGCGGTTGAGGTGTCCCACAATAGGCGGATTGATAATTCAAAACTTCATAGGGATGTCACAGCACAAAGGTCGGATGATTTTGGACACGGCAACGCACGCGCTTATCGGACTGATGCTGGGTGAGATGGCGCCCAAGGACATCAAGCATCGTCGATTGATTGGCCTCGGCTTTGGGATGCTTCCAGACATCACCAACGTCCTTCTCGTGCACCCCTATCTGGGCTTGGTGGCGGGCCGGGACATACCGTTCGCAATGGGCGTTGACTTCCTCAATCATCCCGAAATTCTCGACCATTGGACCTACCACGCCTGGTTGCTTTCCCACAGCCTCCTGTTTTGGGCCATCGTCTTTCTTCCGTTTTGGCGGAAAAGCCAGACCACAAAACTTGCTGCGGTTGCCTATCTTTCTCACCTTCTCGCGGATATTCCGTCCCACACAGGGGCCTACGGACTGGAACCGTTCTACCCCATCGCCTACATTTTCGATGGCTGGTTTGACGCTTGGTTGTGGGGGCCGATACCCATAGGGGTCAGCATTCTCGTCTCGGCGGGGATGTATCTCGTGGTTCGCCGGGCTCGCATGACGATGCTTTGGCCCTCGGAGCGCCCACAGCCCAGCGTTGAGGTTTGACTCCCCCTTGCTCCATCGGCTCAGCCTTCGGTTTGTTCGGACGTACTCTGGGCCTCATCGAACATCAGGGCTTCTCGTGGCACGCCCAACATCGCTTGCTTGAGCGAGGAGCGTAATTCGGTTAAATCACCGTAGCACACCAGCACATCGTCATATCGAAGTTGGAGTTCTTCATCGGGGTTCCACACCAAGCGGTCACCACGAGAGAGGGCGAACACCGGCACGGCGGCGAACACCTCCCGCAGGCGCTTCCCGACCATTTTTGGATGGTTTCGAAGTTGCAATGAGAGCACGCCGGAGCCGGGTACGGTTCGCAACAATTGACCGATGTCCACCTCCGAAAAGGCCGTGTCCTCCATGACGTAATCGATGATCGCTCCTGCGACGTTCACGCCGCTGGCTTTCTCGATACCTTCCAGTCCGGGCGAAGAGTTCACCTCCAGCACCAGCGGGCCGTTGTTGCCTTCGAGCAGGTCAACGCCTGCAATGTTGAGGCCCAAGATACGAGCTGCTCTGCACGCTGCTTCGGCATAACCCTCAGGGAGTTCAACCGCCTCAACGGTGCCGTTCAGGTGAAAGTTACTCCGAAATTCACGCCCGCGGGCTCGCCTGCGCATGCAGGCCACGACCTTGTCGCCCACCACCAAGGCGCGAATGTCTTTGCCGTGGGATTCCGCGATGTATTCCTGAACCAAGACGGATTTTCCCGTCATCAGCAAGCCCTGAACCAGATTACGCACCTCAAAGGCGGTGTGGCGCAGGAAGACGCCATCGCCTTGAGTACCTTGGGTGACCTTGACGACCACGGGCAAGCCACCAACGGTTTCGATGGCCTGCTCAACATCGAGAATTTCCCTCACGTAGACTGTTTTTGGCACCGGGATTCGGTTGCGAGCCAGAAGTTGAGAAGCGTGGAGTTTGTCTCTGCTTTGCAAAATACCCCGGCCGGTGTTGGCTGTCCAGATGCCCAACTGCTCAATGTGGCGAAGGACCGCAACCCCGTGTTGTGTGATGGAGTGGCCGATGCGCGGAATCACCGCGTCTTTGGCAAAGGGCCGACCTCGGTGGAGCACATCGACGCTGCCCTGGTCCACCACCATCGAGAATTTCATCGGGTCGCAAACCTCGACGTCGATGTTGCGTTTTTTCGCTTCCTCAACGATACGACGGGTGCTGTACAGCCTTGGCCCCCGACTCAAAACCGCCAAGCGAAGCCCCATGCCCAGAGGCCCCGTGGCGTCGTTCTTGGTTCCTTCGGGTCCCATTGTGCACTAATTCTTCGGTCGCGGTCTTGAAGTGCTCGGCGGATTTCGGGCTTTCATGACCGAAGAGGAACTTGATGCAGCAGGCGCACTGGCCGTTGACGAGGACCAAGACGAGTTGATGGAAGACATGTCCATCGAAGAGCGCAAAGAACGCTTGAAGAAAGCACGCTGGAACGTTTTTCTCTACCTCGGCGTGGCTGCGATTCTGTTCGCTTTTGCCCTCTTCCCCATGCCGTTCTCGGCCGATTACGATGATTTCAGTAAATCTGCGGAGAAAGACATCGGTCGTGTTTGGGGCCTTCCCATTGACGGCGAAGGTCTCTTCGATGTCCCGATGCGGCTCACCGTCACGGCCGAGCAACCTCCTGCGCAGTCGGCCATCAACATCGCCGTGTATGTCATCCAGCAAGACGACTGCACCGACTTTACCCTCAGCGAGAAGATGCAGGAGGCCAAGGCCGGCAATTCCCACGATTACCAGTATCAAGAGGCCACCAGTCGCGTCCTTGCCGACGGCACGTATGATTTCGAATTCAACATCGACCCCGGCCAGTACTGCCTCATCGCCGAGTACATCGACGGCAACGGCGAGAAGATCACAACCTCTGGCAATGCGTTGAGTGTGGAAGGCAAACTCTACCCCAACCAATTCTTTGGCGGCCTGCTCGGCCTGCTCTGTTTGGGCCTCTCTGCCTTTGCTTTTGTCGGCGCACAAAAACACGGTGCGGCCGTTCGCAAAATCCTCGAGGGGGAGAACGAAACCACGGAATCCAAGGTGCTTTCTGAAGCCAGCAAGGCCCGCATCGCTGCGGGACCAGGCGGCGCTCCGCCTGCAGGTCCTGCCGGTCCCCCGGGTGCTCCCGGTGAAGAGAACACTGGGCCAACCGGTCCGCCCGGTGCACCCACGGACAGTGATGCCGAACCCGATGCTGCTGCCACAGCCCCACCGTCATCAGCGGACGAGGGCACATCAGCAGACGAGGGCACGTTTGAGCCTGCGGAAAACGGGTATTTCTTCCGGAAGTTGCCAGATGGCACGTACGACCAAACCGTCTACGTCCAAAACACCGATGGCTCGTACGTACCCCACGAAGGTTGACCCGCGCTTCAAGACGTTGAATTGATGCAAAAGGCCATCAAATCAGCGCCAGCCTTGAAAGGCACCAAGCCTACGGTTTGATGAGGTATGACCATGGGAGAGGGACTGACCACCAACCTCACGGTGGCGAAACTCAAGGCGCTGTGCGTCCTGAACGACCTCTCTGCCACGGGAAAAAAGGCCGAATTATTGGCCCGTTTGCTCGAGGCGGGCGTCGACAAGGAGACCCTTGGCATTGAGGTCTTTGATGAAGAAACCTCCACCTTCCACACCACGGCAGAGGAGACGCCCGAGGCTGAACCCGAGACGAAGGGGGACGATGCTGACGACGAAGACGAACCGGTCATGCTTTCCCTTGAGGACGATGATACGATAGAAAGGGTCCCGCTTCCAACCACCGACCCACCGTCCCGTAGAAAGCCCGACGTGGACACGAAGGATGACGATGTCCTCGAGGCGGAAATTCTCGAAGCCGACCTGATCGATGACGATGCGCCGGTCGAGGCCGAGGATGTCGAGGACCAACCGGTTGTTCCGCTCCCATCTCGTTCACCCAGCAAAACGCTTGCAACCGGTGAAAACGAGGCCACGACCCTCATGGAAATGGTACGGCGCCCGCAGACCGTTGCTGTTCTTCTCACCTTGGTGCTGCTTGGGGCAGGCGGTTGGTACTACGTGAACAACCAACTTGAGCCGTTCACCGCAGATTCACTGCGCTACGGCGACCGCATGGGCTACATGATCACCGAAGGCAGTTTCCTCGCTTCCGAAGAATACGTACAACTCGTTACCGACCGCCTTGACGACCCCCCGAACTACTGCAAAATCCGCTTGTCGTTTCAAGGAGAGAGCACGGTGTCCATCACCGAAGGCACGGGGGTTGAGTTGAGCACCCAGTCGTCCGATGACCGTCTCGGTGCGGTAAAAATCCGAGGCGGGCAGGGCATGTCGTGGTTGGGCGTGGAGAGCGTGAACGAGATGTCGTTTTCACAATTTGACGTCTCGGGCCACTACCCCATCGCTTCGAAATGCTCGGATTTCACCACCGACACCACCACCGGGCAAGCAGACTTGACCCTGAAAAGCTGGAAGGAATTGCGCGAACAGGTCGTTCTGGCCACGGAACTCGAATTCGACGCCACCCTTTCGGCCACCGCCTACGAGGGAACCGCGTTCACCTACGGTGTGGGCGGGCTTTTGGGCGACCTTGAGGAACTCTCACCCGGTCTTGGCATGGTCATCGCACCGGTTGAACTGGCTGACTTCTTTGGCAACGCCTACATCACCAAAGATGCGACCGGAACCAGCTCTGGATGGGAATGGCGGGTGACCGGTTCTGAAAAGGTCGGATCCACCAGCATGTGGAAGGTGACCGCCAGCCATCGGGATGTTCGCGATTTCTGTCTCGGGTATGCATCCATGACGATGTGGTTGGACGCCGATAGTCCGTGGGCTGCCCGCCAAACGGTCGATGTGGCCATCAGCAGCAGCGAAGCCTCCCAGAGCAGTTGTTCAGCTTGGCAGCAGCGAGGTGTTGATGCCGTGTTGCCGGAAGGTGAGATTGAACTCCACCACACGTTCGAGCAAACCACGCTTTCCCGGGGTATCAAAGCCATTGAATTGGGCAAGACCTACGATAACCGTCCGCAAGCCAACGACCTCAATCCCGATGACGACGAACTCGTGAATTGGGGCGTTGACGCCACCCATCTTCCCGACAACTCCACCGTGCGTCAACATCCGCTCGACGTGGCCATGACTTGCATTGATGAATTCAGCGGCGTGGCCTCTGGAGCGGTCACGGCCTTGCAAAACGACGGGTATGTCTGGCGAGCCGTGGACCATCAGAACGGCACGGCGACGGAGTGGAATCTCTCCTGGGTGGACAGCGATACCACGGCCGGTTGGCTCCACTTTTCGGTCTCCGGTGGGGGAAGTGAAGCGCTGGTTTGCGAATACATTGCCAAAGGCACGTTTGACGAATCCATTACCCACAATCGGGATGCGATTCCCAAGGTGCTTCCCCTCCACGACATTGAATCCCGATTGATGGACGACCAACGTTTCCCGGCGTTGACCGGGCCCATGGGGCTCTACGACAACAACGGTCCCCACGCCACCACGAGCATGGGCTACCTCGTCGTCGTTCCCGGCACCGGTTTTGGTATTGACTTCAGCGATTTCCTCGATACCTCAGGTGCCACGACGGTGGACGTTCAGCGGCAGTGGGAAGACGGCAACAAAGACCGCAGTTTCTCCCTCCTCGCCGACGCTACCGACGGTCGACTCATCGGGTGGACCAGTCTTTCCGTCGAGGAGTTGGGCTGATGAGCGAGGACGCCCGGGGCCTTGACCACCTGATGACACAGAACGAAACCGAGTTGGATTTTCTCTCGGCCTATGGCGGTGTGGACGACGGCCAGAAAGGCGACGGCGAGGCGTTGTTTGCAGCCCTTCAACGCTTCCTGCGCGCCGGCGGACTTGAGTTTGAAGCCGAGGAGGCCACCCTCGCCTTTGCGTGGGGTTCTGCACGGATTGAAGCCGACGGCTGCCGGCTTGTCATGACCGGCGAGCATCTTCCTCTGGTCGAAAGCGATCTGATGGCCGCCGGGTTTTCCGAGGGCCAATTGAACAAGGAGCGAACCAGCGTCAGCGTGCTTCTCACGGCGTGGTCAATGGAACAGCGCCGCTTCATCGAGCGTTTGGTTGAACATCAAGCCAATCGCTGAGGACTCACGCTCGGTTTCGCGACGACCACCCGGCCACCGCTACCGCTGCTCCGCAGGCGGCGACCAAGGTCATCAGCATCCCAACCGACGGCAAGAAACCCTCGCTTTCGCCCGAGCCGGGCACGTTGCAGCCATCTCCGTCAGCGTGGATACCGCCGTACCCATCGGCTTGGTAGTAGCACGAAGACCACGTCTTGTACCATTCGCCGTTCGGGAAGTTCTCGGTGGATTCGTCTGGGTAGGTGGCCTTGATGCGCCAGTTCACGTACGAGTGGTCGGATGGCGGCTCCAACGCCATGCTGTAGGTGCTTCCATCATCACTCACGGTGGCGTCTTGTTTCATGGGCGGGTCGCATACGCCATTGTTCAGGCAAATTTGGGTGGTGATTTCAAGCGTCGTACCGTTGTCAACAGCGTCTTGGTCGAGCGCAACGCTCAGCGACCACGGCGTACTGTCCTGCGAGGGCGTCGTCCGCTCAATCACCTCAAAAGGCACATCGTCGCCGGGGTTGACGTCTTCTCCACCTTCGCTTTCACCAGCATGCGCGCCAGCGATGGCTGAAAGCATCATACAAAACGCCAGAACGAGGGAAACCCTGCGCATCATAGTATACCCTCCTTCTGCTCCCTTATTTGGGTTCTTCCCGGGGCTGTTTATTCCATGTCCCACAGTTCATCTCCGACCCAATGGACGGTTTTGATGCCCTTTCCTTTGGTGTTTTCCACCAGGGCCTCGGCTTCGTCCATGGCCCATCCGAGCGCGAGCGGACGTTTGTGCGTCATGTCGCGAATCCATACCAGGTCGCCGGATTGAACCGAAGGCTCTGCCCCGTGAACACCAGCGACCATGCAATCGGCACCGTTCATCAGAAACGGGATGGCACCGTGGTCAACCTCCACCCACTTGAGCGCGTCCATGTGTTGTAAAAAGCCGCGGAGCGTGAGGAAAACGCATCGTTCTCCTTCGTCGTCTATCAATTCAACAACGAGGGGGGTGCGGTCGACAAACACCATGGTCCACGGGCCGTATTCTGCCATTTCGAGAAAAGCACCGTCAATGTTCAAGTCAATGGCGAGGTCGCTCTCCAAGGTCTTCAGCAGCGGTGCGATGTGTTTCCGCCGAACCGGTCGCCGCTTGCGGATGCTCCACTCGTTGGCCATGAGACGGACGAGGGCGGCGGGGCTATCATCCTTGGGCATCGCGCTCTTGATGAACCAAAACCCTGTCATCAAACCATGGCCATGTGGTGCACCATCCGAACCTTCTCCAAACACGCGTTGGAGCTGGGAAATCAACTGCCTGCCGAACCGATCTTCTTCGTCAAACCATCGGGTTGCCTCCACGACAGCGGGCCGATTCCTGTCAGCCAACATCCTGGTGAGGTGCATCACGAGGTTGAGTGCGTCGTTCGTATCGGCCCTGGCCTGAAGCCGGTGGCGTTGGCTGTCGGCTTGGATTTGACCGACCGTGCGACGCAGAGCGACCTCCGTGCAGAGCAACTGCCGTGGGCCAAAGGAAAATGCTTCACGTCCTCGGCGGTGATTGGACCGTGGTCGTTGTGGGATGGGTCCTGGGAAGCCATCGTGTCCAACGACGTCGGCCTCCATGTCTCACTCGAGGTGAACGGTACCCCTCGCCAGTCAACTCCCCTGCACGAAATGTCGGTCTCGCCACGGCAGCAAATCGAATCCTTGCGAACATGGGCTCCTGTAGCAGAAGGCGATGTGTTGTTCACGGGCACGCCTCAGGGAGTGGGGGAATTGCATCCGGGCGACAGGGTCGTGGCGCGTCTGACCAACGCCGAAGGGGATTGCCTTTCGGAGATTGATGTTGGCTGTGCGTGAGGGTTGCTTTGATATAGCCCCTGCCGGTGGGTGGCGACGCAGGAGACATCCCTATGGCTCAATGGCACGGAATTTCACGACGCAAACCATCCGGTGGACGCAAGGTTCAGGCACGCGGCAAGCGAGCGACCGAAATTTCCACTGAGAAGCAATTCGCCCTCGTTGGCGAACCCAAGCGGAAGGTCTACCGCAAGACCGGTGGCAACACCATGGTCCGCGTGATGGCCGCCAACCAAGTGAGCATCAACAACCCGAAGAACGGGAAGACGACCTTGGGCACGATTCACAGCGTGGTTGAGAACGCTTCCGACCCCAACTACGTTCGACGAAACATCCTGGTCAAAGGTGCCGTCATCGAGACGGACAAAGGTCGAGTGCGCATCACGTCCCGCCCGGGCAAAGACGGTGTCATCAACGGCGTCCTGCTCGAGTGAAGCCGAGCGACGGCTTGAAGAGAACACGCCGTGAGCGGCGTATGAGGCGAGCACATGGACCATAACCCCGACCGACTTTGTGTTTGGCCGGGTTATTTTGACATGAAACAATCTCGCCGTGCCGGTCGGCGCGTTCCAAAAGACGCTTCGGTCCTCAAGCCAGACCTCGAGGGCCTCTTCATGGCGGCACGTGCGGTGGGTCTTCGCAAAATCAAGCGTGAAGAGCACACGTCTCATCCACGCCGTCCTCACGGCCGGGAAGGTCGTCTCTGGGTATCGGCCAAAGGGGCGAAGGAATCCATCGGTGCGGGGAGCAAAGAAGAGTTGCTCCAACTCATCGGCGGTCAATGGAGGGAAATGCAGCGCAATCAGCGTCAAGAAGCCGTCAAACAATCGGCAAGCGGGCCCAAAACCGGCGACCGCCGTGCTCGCTCCCAGCGGAAAAACACGCAACAGCGCAGCAGTTTCAAGAAGCGAAAGAGCCTCAAAAAGCGTTGAAATCGAAACAGAATTTGATAACCTTTGAGGTTCATTTCTGAACATGCGAACCCTCCTCGTGCTGTTGACAGTGCTTTTCCTGGCCGGTGGTGTTCAAGGCGATCTCGAGCCTCAAAGCGATGAACCAGAAACCGTCGTCATCAGCGTTGACAGCACCAATCTGCGGTTCTCCCCATCCCAGGTCACCATCACCGAAGGTGATACGGTCCGTTTCTTTTGGAGCGGGCAGGCCCTTCCTCACAATGCGGTTGAAGCCAACGACGTGTTCGATTCGGGGGAACCAGAGCGCTCAGTGGACTATTCCTACACGTTTGAGCGAGGCAGCAACGGCACCTACGACTTTGTTTGCGAGCCGCACGAATCCATGGGCATGGTCGGCCAAATCACGGTTGAACCCGCACCTCCTCTAGCGGAAGAGCCGCTCGTGGAGGTTGAGGAGGAAAACACACCGTTCCTCTCGGCATCGGCCACAGCGTTCGCGTTGGTGTTGGCTTGGGCGGTGGTTTCTCGCCGTCAGGGCAACGGATGAAGCCAGCCAAAGATGTCGTCTTCGGTCTCGTTTTGGATGCCGGTCAGGGCATCGTAGAGCTCAACCGTGATGGTGCCGGGTTGGCCGTCGCCGTACACGGTCTTCTCGCCGTCGTGCGTGATGGAACCGATGGGGGAAATCACGGCGGCTGTCCCGCAACAAAAGGCCTCATCAGCCGCCATGGCGAAAGCGGCGGGCACCTTGCCCTCGACCACGTCGTAGCCGCGGTGTCGAGCGAGTTGAATGATGGAGTCTCGGGTGATGCCGGGAAGGATGGTTCCCGTCAGTTCCGGCGTGTAGAGGACCTTGTCCTTCACACAGAAGAAGTTCGCCGCACCCACTTCTTCGATGTCGGTGTGGGTTTCAGCATCGAGGTAAATCACCTCAGCATAGCCTTGAGCCTTTGCTTCTTTACTGGGTTTCATTCCCGGCGCATAGTTGCCAATGGCTTTGACGCCACCCGACCCTCCGGGAGCCGCACGGTGGTGGTTTTCGGAAATCAACAGGTCAATGGCCACCATCCCGCCCTTGAAATACGGCCCAACGGGGGTGACGTAAATCATGAACGTGTACGCCGGGGCGGGGGCAACGCCGAGAACGGGGCCGCTTCCCATCAAGAGCGGACGAACATACATGGCGCCTCGTCCAGAGGGAGGCACCCAGTGCTGATTGGCGGCGACGACCTGTTCAACAGCATCAACAAAAATGGATTCGGGCACGGGCGGCATCTTCAGTCGGTCAGCCCCACGCTGCATGCGTCGAGCGTTTTCTTCTGGGCGGAAAAACACGATGCGGTCTTTTGAGGTCCGGTAGGCTTTCATTCCCTCAAACAAACCTTGGCCGTAATTGAGGACCCCTGCAGCAGGCGACATGGGGACGGGGCCGTAGGGGTGGAGTTCGCCGGGCATCCACGGCTCGTCAGCGTTCGTGGTCGTCACGTACATCGTGTCGGTTGGCGTGAGCGAAAACGTGAGGCTGTCCCAGTCAAATGATTCGTCCATGCTCAACCGTCCTACCAAACTGAGCGATTGAGATGAGGCTTTCAAGGATTGCTCTCGCATTTTTTGCGCATGTGAGAAGATTCTCCATCAACGGTCGTAGATGGGTTCTAATGGGGTGAAATGATGAAGGTCACTGGGGTTGCTACGTGGAGGGACGAATGGGCATTGTGAGCGGACGGTACCGCTCAACCCAAACCGTCGTTGAGGGCGAGGCGCGCCCACTCACCGTGGTCGAGTTGTTCGGCCGAACCGATTCGGGCCAGTCCGTTTGCTTGCTCGTCCACGGCTTGCGACCCACCTTCGAAATCGCCCCCATTGGCACCTGGGATTCATCCGGAGATGTACCCGCCTTTGTCGAAGATCGTCTGGCTCAGGTTCGTGCGATGGAACATATCGTCGATGTTACCGGGCCGGTCGTGAAATGGACGCAGTTGGGCCAGCGCCCGGTGTGGACCATCGAAGTTGAGCAACCCTTCCACGTCCCCTCGCTTCGAAAACTCTTGAAGTCGAGGTCGTGGCAAATCTATTCCGGAGATATTCCCTTCGTCAACCGGTTTTTCCTTGACGGCGATGTCGGCATGCACGTTGCGTTTTCGGGAAGCGCCGTTGATACAAGAGACGATGATGGGCCCGTCGCCAAACCCGGGGTCATCGAAGCGGGCGGTGCGGGGCGGTACGGCGTGGATTGCACCGTTCGATGTGAGGTTGACGATATCGTGTCAACCGAGCCTTTCCAGGTTCCTTACACCGTCTTCTCCTTTGATCTCGAAACGAGCATTGAACATGAACACGTCCTCTGTGCCGCAGCCTGTGTCGAACATCTTGCGACTGGAAAGCGAACGGTCTATTCGTACCGAGGAACAGAGCAAGACATTCTCGAGGGATTGACCGCCACGGTCCAAGCCACCGACCCCGACATCATCACGGGCTACAATATCGACAATTTTGACCTGCCTCGACTGGCTGACCGCACGGCGATTCTCCAGCGTGGGCGAGGCTGGGAAGGCACCAAGGCCCTGTTCGGGTGGGGGCGCGCTCCACCGATGGAGTCCGAATTGAAGCGCCAACGTGACGCTCTCGTCCCAAAGCGTCAGAGCAACCGTGCTTGGAACCTCTCGGGGCGCGTCGTCATGGATGCGTGGTGGCAGGCACGGCAAGCCTTGCGTCCCCGCAGGGAAACGCTGTCGTTTGTTGCCACCCTTCTCTTCCCCGACGATGAGGAAAAGCACAAGATGGACGTTGATGCGTCCAACATGGACCACGAATGGGCGACAAGGCCTGACGAGGTGTTGGACTATTGCATACGAGATGCAGAACTTCCGTTGGACATCCTACGAGCGATACAAGCGGTTCGCAGAAAGGAGGCCGTGGCTGCGGTCGCGAAGGTGCCGTTTGATACCGCAGCCAACGGAAGCACCAGCCAACTCATCGATTCCCTCGTCATCCGTCTTGCGGACAAGCAAAACGTCGCCGTTCCGCTCACCGGTTCTGCTGAAGCCAAACAGGGTCAAATCACCGGCGGTTACGTCCACGACGTCGAGGCAGGTCTTCACCCGTGGATTGCGGTTCTTGACTTCAAGAGCATGTACCCGTCCATCATGATCGGCCACAACATCTGCTACACCACCCGCATCGACCCGGCCCAACCCGACCCACCGGCTGAAGGCCAGTATCACACCTCGCCCATCGAGAGCAAGTTCCGCCTCGCTGAGGACCGCAAAGGCATGGTTCCGGCGTTGTTGGAGGACTTGATGGCGCAGCGGGATGAGCACAAAGCAGCCATCAGGCGGGCGAAATCCGACGATGACGAAACTGCGGAAGCCTTCCACGATGCGATGCAGTACGCTGTGAAAATTCTCATGAACTCCTTTTACGGGGTCTTTGCCAGTGGATTCTACCGTTTCACGCACCGAGATTTGGGCTCGTCCATCACCGCCTGGGCCCGTCAAAACATCAAGGGCATCATCGCTGCGGTGGAAAACGAAGGCCACGGCGTGGTCTACTCCGACACCGATTCGATTTTCGTGCGAAGCCCGATCTCTCCCGAAGCCCCTCGTCAACTCAGCGAGGATGACCGAACGAGAGCCGCTTCCGGAGACGAAGAGGCACGAGCGCTTGTTGAAGCGCACGAGGCCGCGGTGGCGAGCATGGTGGCGTTTGGCCAGGAACTTGCCGCTGCCTACAGTCGAGATTCCGCGGTGTTGGAATTCGAGAAAGGTCTCTCGGTCTTCTTCAGCCACGGTGCGAAGAAACGCTACATCGGCCAGGTGGTTTGGCCATCTCACGAGATGCTGGTCCGGGGGTACGAAACACAGCGCACGGATTCGTTTAGCTACCTCACCACGACCATGAAAGAAATCTTCCGCTACGCCCTGGCCGACCAGGGGGATGAACTCGTCGCCTACGCCAAGCAGCGGGTGGAAGCCCTTCGCAAGGGCGCGGTTCCCGCCAGCGAGGTCGTGCTTGCAAAATCCTGCAAGGGTCGCGTGGTTCGAACGCCGGTAAAGGCTCCGGACGATGTGGATTTCACCAAGGATTACAGCAAACCGGACAGCATGGTCCAAGTCCGCGTCGCCAAGCAGCGCATCCAACGGGGTCTTGGCTTCACGACCGGAATGAAGGTGTCCTACGTGGTCACCGATGCGAGTAAGCCGCCCATGAAGGCCGTGCCTTGGCTTGAAAATGAGGAGGACCAAGCCAACGTGGTCTACGACGGGCAGTTCTATGCTGAGCGTTTGGCAGCCGCAGTGGGTCGTATCACGGAAGCCTTTGACTGGAACGCAAAGGACCTGATGGCAGGAAATAAGCAAACCAGCCTGTTCTCCTTCTGAACACCTCAAGTTGAGGAAGCCCTTTTGATGAACGAGCCACCACGTCGGTTCATGGGAAGGTACACGCGTTCCGTGCTCATGGCGGGCTTGATGCTCTGCTCTTCGTTGGCGGGCTGCATCTTCGAAGACGGCTCGGAGGCTGACCGTGAGGAGGTTCTCGCCGTGTTCAGTTTTTCTCCAAGCAAGAACGTCAAGGTTGGCACGACCGTCAGTTTCGATGCTTCGAGCTCCACGCCGGGTGACGGGTCCTTGACGTATCGGTGGAATTTCGATACCGAAGGTTCCATCGACATTGACGCGACGGGGCTTACAGCGACATGGACCTTTGACGAAGCAAAGACCTACAAAATCACCTTGGAGGTTTCCGATGGAACCACCACCTCCGAACAAGTTCGAGACCTGACGGTGTCGCCCGAAAGTGCAGAAGCCCCGACCGCCGAAATCACCCAGTATGCTGACGATGAGGACTGCGAGGACGAGGAGATTACCGAAACACGGCATATTCTCGTGTGGATCTGTGCTCGAGACAAGACCAACACCGACCGTTCCATCACCGAAACCACCACGGTTCAACTCGATGCGTCGTCTTCGGAATCGGGCGATGCAACCTCACAATACATCCCCGAAGACGGGTATGCATGGGACCTTGATTTAACCGAAGATAAGGACAACGACGGCGACCCTGAAAACGATGATGACTTGGTCGGTGCCACCGTCGATTGGAGCAACGTCGCCCCTGGCGAATACGAAATCGGGCTGACGGTCACAAATAACGTTGAGATGACGGACAGCGCCACCATCCGAGTGTACGTCAGCTATGCCGGTTATTGGAGCGATTTTGAAATTGGAGGCAACAGCAGCGGTAACCCCGCAGAGTTGGATTTTGACTCGCTCATCCACTACGACAAAGTTGCAGGAAACACCATTGTGAAGGCGCAGATTGAACTTGAATATCCCAAAGAAGACGGCGATTGCACGTCCCTGCCTGGCGCCAACAACTGCCGAGCAAAACTGGACATCTACGCCTACAACGAAGAGGACGAGGAAGCGCAGAACACCACCTCCACCGACATCGAGTCTCGAGACGACGGCGATTGCGACAGTGAGCAGGACTGTATCCATCTCAAACTCTCAGGCTACATGTTCGCCGACACGGAGTCCACCTACGGCGACGGCGAATGGACCATGAAAATCCGCAACGAACGGGTCAACGATTTCAACATCGACCAGTTCGTGATCCGTCTCTACTACAAGTGAGGGGATGGGCGTGCGACGGACGAGCATCGTGGCGACCATCGGTCCAGCCTGCGATGACCGACCCACGCTGAAAGCCCTCCTCGAGGCGGGTGTGGACGTTTGTCGGTTCAACTACTCCCACGGCGAGCCGGAGGACAAAACAGAACTCTACCACCGTGTTCGGTCCATCGAAGACGAACTCAGCCGACCGACATGTATCCTCGCCGACCTCCCCGGGCCGAAACTCCGGCTCGGAAATTTTCCCGAAGTTGAGATGTTGGAAGAGGGTCGGAAAATTGTTCTCCACTGCGGAGTTGCAGAACTTCAGGCCACCGGCGGCACCGATTTTCCGGTCGAATACGGTGGCCTTTCTGCAGAGTTGAAGGTTGGGGACCCCATCCTCGTGGCTGACGGCCTGATTCGCCTCACGGTGCTGGCAACGACCGGACAAGCCAACGGGAAGGTTCGTTGCCGTGTCGAAGACGGTGGCCCGATCAGCAGCCGCAAAGGTGTGAACGTTCCCGGTACGCTGGTTGACCTTCCCGCCATCGGCCCGAAGGACCAAGCGGCACTCCAGCACGCCCTTGAGAACGGTGCGGACTACATCGCCGTGAGTTATGTCCGAACGGCTGAAGACCTTCTCCCCGCCAAGGAAGCCGTGCGGGCCGCCTCCATGCACGTCCCCGTTCTGGCGAAGATCGAACATCCCGTGGCGCTGGAAAACTTGGACAGCATCCTCGATACCGCCGATGCCGTGATGGTGGCACGTGGCGATTTGGGCGTTGAAATTCCGCTCGAAAACGTCCCGGTGGTACAGCAGCAAATCATCGACAAAGCGCTTGAGCGAGGCATGCCGGTGATCGTGGCCACGCAGATGCTTGATTCCATGACGTTTCAACCGCGCCCAACCCGCGCCGAGGTGAGCGATGTTTCCACCGCTATTCGTCACGGCGCCACCGGGGTCATGCTCTCGGGCGAAACAGCATCGGGCAAATACCCCCTTGAGACCGTGGAAACGATGGCGCGCATCGTTCACGCTACCGAAGAAGGCCTGGACGCCTCCGACCTTCGCCCGACGGCTTTGGCGAGGTTTCGCTCGACCCGTGCGGTGGCTCATGCTGGCGTGGAACTCGCCCGTGAAGCGGGCGCCTCTCGCATTGTGGTCGCCACCCAACACGGGACATCGCCTCGATTGGTTTCCGGTTATCGCCCCGACATACCCGTCACGGCGGTCAGCGACCGTTTGCGTGCCCTTCGCCGAACCTGCCTCCTTCCCGGTGTCGATGCCATTCTCTCCAAGGAGCACGACCGCGGTTCCGAAACCATGCGAGAAGCGGTGGAGCAGCTGGTCGTCCAGGGTCGCATCAAGCCAGGCGAACGGGTCGTCGCCATTTCGGGAAGCCCGCTCGCCATGCGCGGCGCTACCAGCACCCTTCGCCTCTACAAGATTGGTGACGACGGTGAAATATTGGGCACGGAATGAGCCCAAAGGTGCGTTTTCTCGCTCAAGAACGCTCGATGTGCGCGTCGCGCTTTTGATATAGGGGATATTTGTCGCATGGCCTGCTAAGGAGCGATTACCATGCCATCACAATGGGAAGACAGAAGCAAGCCACACCGCAACATCGTGTTTATCGGTCACGTCGACCACGGAAAGTCCACCACCGTTGGACGTCTCCTCCTCGACTCCGGTCACATCGAAGAGCACGTCATCGAGAAGAACGAGAAACTCGCTGCTGAATCCGGTAAAGCCGGTTTCGGACTTGCGTACGTGATGGACGGACTCAAGGAAGAGCGCGAGCGTGGTATCACCATCGACGTCGCTCACAAGGAGTTCTTCACCCCTGACTACTACTGGACCATCATCGATGCTCCAGGCCACCGCGACTTCGTCAAGAACATGATCACCGGTGCATCCCAAGCTGACACCGCTGTTTTGCTCTGCGCTGCCAACGACGGTGTCAACGCCCAGACCAAGGAACACGCGTTCTTGGCCAAGGTTCTTGGTGTCAAGGGCCTCATCGTCCACGTCAACAAGATGGACATCTCCGGTGTCGACTGGACCGAAGAGAAGTACAACGCTGCCTGCAAGGAAGTGTCCCAACTTCTCCGCATGGCCGGCTTCAAGCCTGACGACGTCCCCATGATCCCTGCCTCGTCCCTCAACGGCGACAACGTGTTCACCAGGTCCGACAAGTGCCCATGGTACAAGGGTCCCACCCTCTTCGAGGCCATCAACGCCACCCCCATGCCAGACAAGCCATCCGACAAGCCTCTCCGCTTGCCAATTCAGGATGTCTACAAGATCTCCGGTATCGGAACCGTGCCTGTTGGTAAAATCGAAACCGGTGTCCTCAACGTCGGCAAGAACGTCGTGTTCAACCCTTCCATGAAGAGTGGTGAAGTGAAGTCCATCGAGATGCACCACACCATGGTCGACAAGGCCGAACCCGGCGACAACGTCGGATTCAACATTCGTGGTCTCGCTGCTGACGACATTCGCCGTGGCGACGTCGCAGGCTACTCCGACAATGAACCAACCTTCGTTCGACACGACGAGCACTTCGTTGGACAAATCCAACTCATGGACATTCCAAAGGCTGTTTCCGTTGGCTACACCCCCGTGTTCCACGCTCACACCGCTCAAGTCGCTGTGAAGTTCATGGAACTCCTGGAGAAGACCAACAAGTCCGGCAAGGAAGCCAACCCTTCCTTCCTGAAGACCGGCGACGCCTGTCTCATCCGCTTCCAGCCAACCAAGCCGTTGGCTATCGAGCAAATGGACACCTTCCCAGAACTTTCCCGCTTCGCCATCCGCGACATGGGCAAGACCGTGGCTGCTGGTGTCTGCTTGAAGATCGAGAAGAAGTGAGTTCGCTCACTGGAAGATTGGTGCGAGGAGTGAATTGAATGGTTGCTGTAACTGTCATCAAGTTGACCGGTGAAAACCACAAGGACATCGATGACGTTGCCAGCCAAATCAAAACCATCTGCGACAGCGGTGGTATCAACCTCCGAGGACCGATTCCTCTCCCGACCCGTCGTCTCGTCGTCCCTGTCCGCAAGGCACCCGATGGCGAAGGAAGCGAAACCTACGATCACTGGGAAATGCGCATCCACAAGCGTTTGCTTGAGATGGACATCTCCACGGCGAAGGACCAAGGAGCGCTTCGATCGGTCACCAAGATTCCCATCCCTGACACCGTCAGCATTGAGATCTCGATGAGAAACATCAACTGAGCGCAACGCTCTGTTGAACCCGTCGCTTCGAGTGCGAGCTCTGCTTTTGTGCGACTGGAACCTGTGGTTCACACCTCGGCCCGCTCAGCTACGCCTGCGTCCACCAACCACGCAGCGGTGCCCTCGTCGAGGAAGTGAACATCACCGGCCTCCAGGGACAGCGCCTCGCCCGATGCGTCCATGATCGGCTCGGGCATCGTCTCCAAAATCCGTACTCGAACATTTTCTTCGTTCACACTTGGGTCTTCCTCGATTGTGGCGGTTGGCGCAAGGTCGTCCTGCGGTGCAGGCGGCGCATCCTCAATGATGTGCATCGGTTCTTTTGAGGGTGCCAATTCCATCGCTGCACCGTGCTTCTCACCTTTTTGTGGTGCCGGTTCCACCGACGGGGGTGTCGTTCCGCCGTCCATCATGTCCGCCATGAGGTAGGCTTCTTCATCGGCCCACGATGCATCGTCCATCCATCGTTCTTCGGCATCGTCTTCGGGTGGGGGAAGTGGCTCCATGTTGTCTTCAAACGCCAAATCGGGCGGTGGCCGAGAGGTGATTTGGCCGTCGTCAACAAAAGCGTCCAACTGCATGGTGCCCGGAGCGTGCGGTCTGGGCGGTGCTCGCAATTCTCCAAGGAGGCCTTGCTGCATTCCCTGCCAGTCGATTTCTTTCTTGAAACGGTCAACATTGAGTTGCAAGGCGTGATAGAAGGCTTTCTCGGCAGGGTCGTGACGCTGCCAATCCAAGGAGGGGAGTTCTTGTGCGATACTTGGGTTGACGCCGCTTCGCAGCGCTTGGCTGGCGACGTGCTGCATCATGGCGACCATGCGTTTGCGTGCCAACTCCGAGGCGATGCGTCGAATGTTGGTCTGCCGCTTTTGCAGGTTCTGTAAACGCATGTCCGTCGAACCTTTTCGGACCATGTCTTGGATGTCAACATCAAGGGTCGAGAGCAGGGCCCTCACCATCTCCCAGAAATCTTGGCGAGGCAGCGGGATGGGAACGTGGCGAGGCAGTTGCTGCCGATGCGTGGTGAACAACTGTTCCTCAATCTCTTGCGCTTGGGCGCTGTCGAGATTGCGAACAGCGGTCATGTTGACGACGTGAGGGTGACGGGATTTGAATCCTCTTCATGCAAACAATCGGTTCTCTTTGAATGACGCAATCATAACACCCTTTCATATCACAAAACCCCACCTCACACAGCGAGGTGTTTCTCCCATGACGGCTTGTCCAGGTCCCGGTGTTTCGGCGCAAAAGCCCGCCGTTGCCGTTGGCTTATGCCTCCTGATCGTGTTGGTCTCGCTGTCTTCGATGGTTCCCGCAGCCGAGCCGTCCGCACAGGACAGCCCTGCACGAGCCACATACTACACGCCCCAACCGAACGAATTGGGTCTCAATTTGACAAGCACAGGCATCCTGAGCGTCCCGTACAATCACACGTTTTCGGGCGGTTCCCTGTCCGTCACCCCGATGTGGGCGGAAGCCCCCGACACAGCGACCCGCTTCGGTATTGACGCCAATACCGGTTGGAGTGGCACCCATGATGACACCCAAGATATCGGACACGGCGGTCAGTTGAGTTTGGCAACCGAGAGCACCTTGGCCAGTCTGACCGACTTTGAAACCCTCATCGAAACCCTTCCGGATTGGGAAGGCGAAGGTCCTCATCACAACGCGTGGAATGTCCTACCTCTGAACGGTACGGCTGTTCAACACCAACCCTCGACGGCGACGGACGGTCAGCGCGTGCTGGCCACCCAAGCCTTGGGAGGGTTGTCGGCCAACATGAGCGGTTGCCTGGCCTCGCCTGAGGAATTGGTACCGGCTTTTGTCAATCAGTACAACTTGACCTTCGACCATTGGCTTTCATTCAAGGACGACGATGCAGCATGGGTGGAAGCCCGTACGACGGGCGGTGCGTGGCAGGTGTTGACACCCCGTCCTTCCTACACCAACACCTCGACGCTCAGTGGAACGCCGGGTGCGGTTTGGTCGGGCCAGTCAAGCGCATGGGAGCACGCCCATTTCAATCTCGACGGGGTCATTCCTTCGGCGGCCACCACGCTTGAAATCCGATTTTGTTTCCAAACATCAACCACGGCTGGCGACCGAGCAGGCTGGTTTTTGGATAATTTCACCCTGACCAACCTCGGGGATCTTCCCGGTGCGTGGTTCCACGGAAACATGAGCGGCGATTATGCGGACAATGCCGACGGTCGTCTTTTGCTCCCCGCCAATCTCTCATCATTCACTGGGCCAATGGAGATTGAATTCTGGGCCAACTGGGACATTGAGGGGTCGTATTCAGACAATCTCATGGTTTACATCAGCGTCAACAACGGGACGACATGGGCACCGGTTTCAGGAATCCCAGGTCTTCCCGGAAACGGGCTATCCATTCAAGGAACCTACTACACGGATGAATCTCTGGGCTGGCGCCCCATCTCCTACAATCTCCCCAGTGCTGTTTCTTCACACCCAAACGCATCAAGCATCCTCTTCATGTTTCAAGTCATGACCAACCAGCAAACCGGCTACGGGGGTTTTGCTTCGTCGAGTTGGGAAGGCGTCGCCATCGACAACGTGCAGGTCGTCCACCGGCCGGGGACCGCCCAGGAGGAACGCCTCCAAGTGTCGAATTTTTCCTCTCTCACCACCGGAGAGGTGGGCGACCAGCGGGGTTGGTTGGACGGCTCATCAAATCGAATCAACGAATGGAACTGGACCAGCTCGTTTGGCGTCAACCCTCCAGAATCGCGTGTTGAGTCCTTTGAATCCTCGATGACAACCCCTCCGGGTTGGGTCATTGAAGGCACGTGGCCTGACGGTTGGGAAATCGGTCAAACCCGCGACACATCCGGCTACGGCCCCGGTGTCTTTTATTCTGGACAAAACGGCGCCGCCGTGAATTTGACCACGAAATACACCAACAACATCTACACGCATCTGACCACGCAAGAATACAGCATTCCGACCAATGCCTCAGCACGCCTTTCCTTCCGTTCGTGGGTATGCACCGAAGCCAATTGGGACGGTGGCGGCGTTTCCATCTCAACCGATGGCGGTCAACAGTGGTGGTGGCTTCCTCCTCAACTCAACGGCTTCCACGACCAAATTTCCACCGTAAACACCAATTCACCACTTTTCAGCCAAGGCATCATCGATGGTTCAAGCGTTGCCGGTGGTTGCGGCGCCTCCAATCCACGGGATTTTGAATTGAAGACCTACGATTTGTCCAATCTTTCCGGGCAGTCGCTCAAAGCGCGCTTCTCATTCTTTTCAGACACGTACATCGAAGGCGATGGTTGGTACATCGACGACGCCGGCATTGAAGTGGACGTGTTTGAACCGGCCGGGAGCTGGATTTCCAAGCCGATTTCCCCCGACCCGATTTTTGGATACGGCTGGCTTGATGGCTGGTACGAACGCCCTGATGGGACCACCTTGCTGTTTGACATTCTCGATGCCCAGCACAACCCCATCCCGCAGCATGAGCATCTGCAGCTTCCGGCTCAATTGGCGCTCGACCCAAACGAGCATCCAACGGTGCATGTCCGGGTCCGTATGAGCACCAACGACACCTTTGTGACGCCCTTGGTCCACAGCCTTAGCGTCGGACGAACCACCTACATTGGTCCGCAGCATGTCCTTGACAGGCCCACGGGCGCCGCCACCTCGAGCATGGATGAGAATGGAACGCTTCAGGTTGCAGCCCCCTTCTCGCTCCCGCTGCCCCGCTTTGTGGCTTGCCCCCACGATGGCTACCGACTCACGACGGTGGGTGATAACCTCACATGGACGACACCAAACGGCCAGGTGGTGGCCTCGTCGCATTCCCCCTCGCCGATAAAAACCACCTTCCTGAACCATTCACTTGGAGGTACGATGGCGTTGATGCCTGCGTTTACCCTCACGGCCACGGGTGGAGAAGCGTTTGTTCGTGCCAAGGCGGAATTGGATTGTGTCATCCCGCCACAAGCGCCCTCCATGGCGTTGGGGTGGAACAACGTCTCCGTCATGACGTGGCCGCCAATCGGGATGGACGACCATCTTGGCCTCAACACCCGATGGACCGAAGCCGTTCACAACGGGACGGATATTCTCTGGGCCCATAACGAATCATCGCCCTCAATCCCGATGGAAAACTCGAGTTTGCAGCTGGCGTACCGAACGCTCAGTCGTCTGCCCTCCAACCTCCCACCCGGGGAAGGCCCGGCCTTTTCCCTCATGGTGAGCAATGCCAGCGAGGGTGCGGAGGTGCGCATCGGCGGGGTCGTACAAACCATCGGCCATGGCGGAATGATCCAACACCAAGGTTCCTCACCGTGTGCTTCGGTCACCTCGGTTGCGGCTTTCTCGACCAACCGTTCGTTGTTGACCTGCGCTCTTGACATCACCGTTGTGGGCGTTGCCGATGTCAAAGTTCTGAACCTGATGCACCTTCTTCCCGATACCACCGTCGAAGTGGACCTCTCCGCCACTTCCCTCAATTCGGCCAAGCAGGCCTCGTATGACGGTGATATGCGAGCCGTATTGGATGTGCCCCTTCACATCATGACGCAGCGAGGGGGTCTACGCGTGGCCGTTGGAGCCTCCGCTGTACCCGTGATGGTGGAACAGGTGGACGCCCCCAGCTACACGCGATGGCTACCAGAACAAACGGTCTCCTTCACCACGCACCACACGCGCCTCAACCCTCTCGATGCGAGCGAGAATGCCCCTGACATCACCAAGGTGGCGTTCCATCTCTCGCCGTCCGGCGACCTCAATGACGCTGTCGTTCATGTCGAACTTGACCGGATTCAAGATGCGCCTCGATTCAGGCAATTGGACGGTGTGGGCCTCGCGCACTTGGACGCTGCCGCTTCCAGTGTCTCCTGCACCCTCAACACTTGCAGTGTTCAGTGGGTGCTGACCAGCACATGGTTGCTCAACGATATGGACGACCTCCATGTCTTGACGACGGCCCAAGACGAGAACGGGCTTGAGACCGGACCGGAGGTGTTCGTGAGGAAAACTGCGTTCAACGAGGTTGAAAACGACCTTGAAGTGGTTGATTTTACTGTCTCAGACACCGACCAACGCCGGATTGACGACTGGACCAATTCCTTCTGGCCCTACCACCTGAACGAAAACCAAACCCTGCATGCCGAGGGGCGGGTTCGGATGGAAGGCATTGCGAACCAGTGGGTAGACGCCGGTGAAGCCGAAGTCACCGTGACGTTGCGAGCCGTACCATCAAAGAACCTCTCGGGGGGCCCCGACGAGTGGTTGAACGAACCTGTCAACTGGTCGAGAGCATGGTCGGCTGAGGTCACATCGGGAGGGTGGTTCTCTGTTTCACTCTCGACACCGTCGCAGTCAGAGGGCCTTCCGAGTAACACCTTCTTCGAACTTCGACCCAGTCTCACGCGTCGTGGGCCGGTTGACGCCGTCACGACGAGCGAGGACCGAACGGTGGTGTTGACGCCGACCCGTTTTTTGCACGACACCGTTCCACCTGAGGTGGATTCCCTGCATGTCTTGGATTCGGGACAGGAAGTGGTCGCCGACGGCCATGTTTCGATGTACGGCAAGGACATCGCCTTGCGGCTTCAACTCAGCGACCCCGAAGGACTCTCGAGTCAGTTGGAGGTGTGGACGTGGCTTGAGCGGCGCGACGATGCCAACGGCAACGGCATCATGGAAGAGAGCGAATACACGATGCAAACCGTGAGTCTAAACCGCGGTGTCGCCCAACTCGAGGTTGACCTTCCTCTTCTTTCGTCCCAAAGCGTGGTGCCCGACAACAGCCCGGTTGGGCGCGTGAGCGTGGTTCTGAAGGGAGAAGATCTCGCTGGAAATCCCTTGACCGGCGGCGGGTCCTTCGGTGAATCGGACGATCTGGCCACCATCAGCGTTCAGCGACGCTCGGACACCACCGTTGACGTCGAGAGCCTCCGTCTCGACCGGATCAACAACCGTTTGCTGGCGGGCCACGAACACACCTTCTCGTTTGCCTTAGGCGACGCGAATGGAATTTCCTCGCTCGAAAGCCTTCGTTTGGCGCTCTTGGGCGAAACAAACGAGTCGGCCTGCTTCATCCACTACGAGCCTCGTTTTGGCGGCGTGGAATTCGACGAGTTGTGTTTCATTGAAGCACCCACCGTACAGGTGGTGAAACGACCGCTGGTGACCACCTACGACGTGACCGTCTCGTTCCGCTTGGACTGGAACGCCAGCACCACCATCGCTGCAGAGGGTGGGACGCCCTCCCTCAAGGTGTTCGATGAAGGGCAGGACCTCGGTCTTGGATTGTATCAGTTGGGCGGATTGTCCTGGACTCCCGGTACCGAGGTTGGCGTTGAATGGCTGAACATCACCGACATGCAAGCGCCCTTCGGTGATAACAACGGCTCCACCTATTGGTTCCATCGAAACGAGGCGGTCCATCATCGCATTGGGGTGTTTCACAACGGCACCGACGTGCTCGCCCGCGACCTCCCAGCAACGGGTTCGTTTGTCTGGACGCTGAGTGATGGTGAGCGGTCTGAAATTGGACATTTCAACATGACCGAATCCGGGGCGGTGGAATTCAACGTCTCCATGAACGAGAACGTGATGTACAACGATACCGGCACCCTGACCGTTGAGGCTCAAGGCTACGATGAGCGAGCCTTCGGTCCCCTGCACTACAACGTCGTCGTGGATGATGCTGCACCAAAACTCGTTCTCGAACCGGGGATGCTTGAGAACCTCCCCTCCAATGAACTGGAAGCGGTTGAGGTTTCCCTGAGCATCAGCGACGACACCGATATGCCACCCACCGCGCTGAAGATGCATGCTGTGTTCTATCGTCTTGGTCAACCCGTGGCGGGCACCGAGAAGGCCTTCTTCCTCCCGCTTCGTGAGGTGGTCAATGAATTCACGGTGTACAACGGGACGGTCAACTTCCTCCCCAACGATGTTGCGTTGACACGCAGTGATGTGCTCATCGTCTGGTTCGAGGCCAGCGACCGGTCTGGACGAACCTTGACGGGCTACGGGACAGAACGTGCGCCACTGAACGTCGGGTTGACGTGGTATGCGTTTGAACCCGTTCTCACCGACCTCTCAGCCACCCCGTTCCGCCCAACCGTTGGTGAGAACGTTTCGATCTATGCCCGGATTGCCAACGACGGTCTCTTGCCAGGGGAGATGAACGTGCTGCTACGAGACGATGAAGGACGCATCATGGCCAACGAAACGCGGTCGCTGGCTTCTGGAGAATGGGTGAATTTCGTATGGAACATCGAGGCCTGGAAAGTCGGTCGGCTAGGCCTGAATCTCGAGATCGTCAACCACACGCCGCAGGTTCCGGTTCCCATGGCTGATATCAAAGCGGGCGAGGGCGATGACGCCAACAGCAGCATGGCGACACTCAGCCTTTCGGCGCTTTCCTTGCTCGTGGCGGGCATGGTGCTCTTCGTCGTTCGACAGCAACGCGCTCAACGCGCTGAATCATATCACTTGGAACGAATTCGACGCATCGTTTCGCATCGTCGACCGCCCCCGAAACCCGTTGATTTGGCGGACATTCCACAAGAGGAATAGTCAAGAAGAACGGGCCTCACGGCACGAACAGAAGCCGGGGTACCCGAGTGGTCAAAGGGGGTGGATTCAAGCTCCTCTGCATATTGCTTCGCAGGTTCGAATCCTGCCCCCGGCATTACCCAGCAGCAGGGTGAGAACTGCACGGCTGCTAAGCCGTTTGAGTGAGAATCCTGCCCCCGGCATTACCCAGCAGCAGGGTGAGAACTGCACGGCTGCTAAGCCGTTTGAGTGAGAATCCTGCCCCGGCACGACCTCCACTGGGCCTTTTCTCCGCCGTTCTTCCCTTCCTTGTACCGTTCCGGAGGTTGAATTATAGGACGATAGCCCATAGTGGAGGTATGGGGCCGACCGATGTTCACAGCATCGACCAAGGTTTCTTCTTCCTCCCAAAACCGAAGGGCAGACACATGGCGGGCTACCTTTTGTCCCTCCTCGGTGTCTTGATTGCCTTTGGAATGTACACGAGCAGCCTCGTTATTCCGGACATTCCTCGCGTTGAAGAAGCGACCGTTCTTCCCTACCTCCACGACGATATGGGCTTGTACGACCACGGTCCTCTTCAGAAGGGCTATGGCAGTGGGGAATACGCATCGGAAGCTGCCTTTGTCGTGATCCCGTTGGAACTGGTCGAAGGTGTTCTTGCCTACGATGATTGTTCGTGGGAGGAAGACGGCGAGGGTGGAGGCAGCTGGGATTATGATTTCTGGATGGCAGACGCCCAGCCGTTGACCATGATGGATTCAGAAGGCGTCGCCATCCAAGCGGCCTTTTCGCTTGAAGGTTCGCTCTCACCCGAAGGCGAGGTCATCGACCCCGGTTGTGGAAGCGAGTGGTCACGGACGATTCAAGGCCACGGCGTTGATTGCGAATGCAACTCCAAATTCAATGCATTTGTTCTGGTTGAGGAGGACCCCCCTCGCTACCAACTGCTCTCGGTATCGGAAATTGGCAACCTCAACAACCCGACCAATGACCCGCAAGAGGTCACCCAGCGAGAGGACCGGGGCCGCTGGGCTTTGCTCAGCTCCGGCCTCAGCGGTTTGATCTTCATGTACAGCACGTCCCCGCCCTTGCTTGTAGAACTGCGAAAGGTTCGCAAGGCAAACCGTTCGGCGGCCATGGACACCACCTCGGCTCCGGGCGTGCTCGGTTCCAGCGGGCGCTTGTTCCCCCATTTCGGCCCGAATTTTGCGCCGTTGGCGTACAGCAACCACCCCTCGCGCTCGGTGGAGAACGACTGGCTCTTCGGCGCGCCAACGCCGACCCGCTTTGACGAGCCGTACGCGGGTGACGAGGGCGGGCGCCTCATTCCTGAGCACCCTCAGGTCATCGGCACACCAAAAGCGGCCTTCATCACGCCCTACAGTTTGGGCGCTCTGGTGTTTGCCTCGTCGTTTATTTGGCTCTCTGCTGACCTTCGAGCGAGGGACGGTTCAGCGTTTCATACCACGCTCGGCTGGGGCATGACCATAGCGGTAACCGTCATCAACCTCATCTGGTTTTACAGTGCATGGAAACAGTTCAAACTCAATCGATTGATTCGGGACCTGCCAACCTCCCCAATTCGCAGTGCGGCCGTTGGCCAAGCAGAACTCGTCGGTCAGGTGCGGCCTTCCGTGGCTGGAACACCCGAGATGACGGTCGGAGGTCGCACGCACAAAGGCTTGGTGGCCTGGCAGTGGAAGTCCTACCAGTACGTGTGCCGAACCAATTCGGACGGTGACACCCACTGTTCGTGGGAGCATCGAGAAACCAAGAGCGGGGGCGTCCCCTTCATGATTCACGACGGTTCGGGCGGGATGCTCATCGACCCGTCCTTGTGGGTCAAAAAGCCCCTCGACTACGGGCCCTTGCTCGATTCGTGGCAGCGAGGCGATTGGAAGTGGGACCTCGTCGGTGTGGGCATCGGTGACCCTCTCTACATCTTGGGCGATTGCGTCCCTCGCAAACGTGAGCACATGGAAGCGTGGGGCAGCCACGATACGCTGGCGCAGGCTTTGCTCACGATGGTCCCGACCACCGAAACGGGTGATGCTTCGGTGATGCACTACGGGACGGAGATGGACGTGCTGGCGAAGAATCGTTCGTTGTTTGAAATCTTCATCGTCCCGATGCTGATCTTCCTCTTTGGCATCTTCATGTTCCTCAACTACACGCCTTGAGATGAGGCGGTATTCGACGAAGACTCAAGATTCGCCTCGAGGGTCTTTCGGGCCTTCCGTGCGCTGAATCTCAACGCCGTGATTCTCAAGGTAGCCCACGCCGTTTTCGCCCATGAAGCCCCCATCAACGATGACGACACGCTCAATGCCGGCGTGATGAATCAGTTTTGCACACATCATGCACGGCTCGCCCGTGACGATGAGCCAGGCGTTGTTGGTGGGTACGCCGTTGGCCGCAGCGTTGCAAATGAGGTTCATCTCGGCGTGGTGGCACCCGATTTCCACGCGAGTTCCCGACTCGATGTTCATGGTGTCGCGAAGGCACTCTTCTCCACCGCACAAGCGTCCGCCGCCACGAGGCCCGCCGTTGTAGCCGTCCATCAGCACCACGTTGCGCTGCGGGTCGACCAGCAGGGCCCCGAAGGTGCGGCGCGGACAGTTTGAGGCTTCGGCCAGCGCCAAGCACTGTTGGATTCGAATCTTCAGATGCTTGTCCTTCATGCGCTCACCGGTTTCCATGAATCGGCCTTGGTGTTTCATTCCTTCGCCACAATCGCCAGCGCCTCGTCGTCATCGGCCCCGAGGGCGGCGAGAACGTTGCCTTGCAGGTAGAGCGAGCCGATGGAGAAGACGGTCTGGGCCCCGTGGTTCTGGCTTTCCAGCCACGCCACGGCTTCTTCGGGCAACCGGAAGGAGACGGTGGTGGCCAGCCCTGCTTCGGCCAGCGCAGCCTCGATATCGTCGCACGCAACGCCCGGGTAGCGGCCGAACTGAGGCTCGGTGACCACGACCGAAACCGGCGGATGGCGTTTGCAAAATTCAACCAGGGGACGGAGCAAGACCTCCATGTTCGATTGCGGTGTGGAGCCGAGCAGCAGCGCCCATGGTTCCCGCCACCGCGGTTGCCCTTGCAGTTGTGCACACGAGGCTTCCATCCCGCTGGGGTTGTGAGCGCCTTCGAGAAGGTACGTCATGGACGCCTGTCCGGGGCTTGCTACCTCGTGCATCCGACCCGGCCAGCGTAATGCGCGGATGTTGGGGAATTCTTTCTTCTCCGCGCACGCCAGATGCATCCAGACCACCTTTGCCAAGGTGCTGGCTTCCTCAAAGTAGGTGGCGCCAGCATCAACACCAACCCACTGCAGGTTGGCCGGCGCCGACGCCTCGTCAATCCCTTCCATGCCCGCCTCAAGCGCACACCGCTCAATGCGAGCCTTGGCCTCGTGGTGCCTCACCTCACGAACCACCAGCGGTCGTCCCGGCCGAGCAATGGCTGCCTTTTCCCCTGCGATTGCCTCCAGCGTGTCGCCAAGCACCTCGGTGTGCTCCAGACTCAGGGAGGTCACCAACGCCACGTCAGCCGCAGCGACTCGCGTGGCGTCCAAACGCCCCCCAAGTCCGGTTTCAAGCAGCAGTACCCGAATCGGTTCGATATCGGCCAGCACCATCGCCACGAGGAAGGTGGTTTCGAAGAACGTCAACTGAATCCCTGTGCGCTGAACCATGGCGTGAACCCGGCGCAATCCCTCATCAAAGCGGGCGGCTGAGACCGGTCGCCCGTTCAAGCGAATGCGTTCCTCAACACGAACAAGATGTGGGGAGGTAAAGGCGAGATGGTCAATGCCGGTTGAGGACAAGGCTGCGCTCAGGGTCGCCACAGTCGTGCCTTTTCCGTTGCTTCCAGCCACATGCACGGTCTCGTAGGCAGGGCAAGCAAGGTGGAGTTCCCGCAGGGCCCGGTGGGTGTTGGCTAAGCCGAGCGCCATGCCTCGATGTTTGGTCGTCTCGAGCCACGGACGGAGTTCATGAGCAGCGACCATGTTCGGTGCAGCCCACCGTTCACCATAGGCTCTTTCCTTCGGTACTCACACCTTGCAAGAACGCGAGGCTGATATGGAAGAGTGGATTGGCACCACCATGAGCGATGCGACAGCGTCCAACGAGGAGCGTCACGTTTCTCAGCGCTTCGCCGACGTTGAGGACGAACTTCGTGATGGCGAAGGTCTTGGCTCGCTGATGGCCGAGCAGTGGCGCGGCATGGCCGGCATGGCCGGCATGTTCGTCGCAACCATTGCGCTTGCCATGTACATCCGACCCTACTACGACGTGGGTGAATTGCATGCGTTCGGCGCCTCAGGCGCCACCCAGGTTCGCTACGTTGCCCTTGAACTGGTGGCGATCTTTGCCTTCACGGCCCTCATCATTTTCCTCGCCAAATGGGGAAAGCAGTACATCATCAAGTACGGGATGTACGCCGTGCTGACCATCGCGCTGATGTACACCACGGTGCCGCTTGCCCACATGTTGGTCCTCAACTTTGAGACCACGCCCTTTGAGATCGAGTCTGCAGAAGATCAGGACGGTGTTTTCGTCGGCACGTGGGGGGAATACGGATACATTCTCTACACGGTGGAAGAAGGCGGCGTCAACACCACCGTGGAACTCACAGCGTGGGATGCATCCAACGACTATGTTGAGCCGGTCTGGAACCTCTCTCACCCCTATCAAGTGTACAAATCAGCCATCGCGCTGACCATGACCACCTCCAACGACATGCTGACCTTTGCCTCCGGAGATTACGCCTGGTCCGTCGACATAACAACCGGGGAGTTGACCGAGAGCTATGCTTGCCACACCTGGGTTGATGGGGAGTACCGCCCCTTGGACAACATGTATGCGGGTTGTGTCCTTGCCGTTTCAACAACCGATGCTGTCTACCTCATCAACGCTTATGATGAAATGGTTCGTTTCAACACCTTTGAGGAATTCCCCGGTGTGCTCACCTACCAAGCCCGATGGGCGATTCCCGGATTTTCAACTGAAAACACACCGGTCGAGAGCCATCTGCTGGACGAGGATGAATGGTTGCTGGTCACCCCTGATTTGGCGGCAAGCGTTCTGCTCGAGAGCAATGCCCCACCCCTTGACGACGCCGTCCAGGGCGCCCTCGCCGATGCAACCTATCTCATGCAACAAGCATCCGATGCGACCGCTTCGTTCACCTCTGCTGATGTTGGATGGTCGCCGTTCATGACGGAAAATTTCAACGAGATCGGTACGCAACTCCAATCCCAGCGCTTCATCATCATCGGTGATTCGGAAGGTTCAGTGGTCGGCATTGAGTGGAATGGAACGCTCGAAGGTGAGGAAGCCTACACCGTCCAAGAACGGATGAATCTTGACGGATTGGTGAGCGAGGTCTCGTCGGTTCGAATTACCGATTTGGACGATTCGGGATACAGCGATCTGTTGGTCGTTGGCGATGGCCAAGCGCATTGGTTGTACACGACCTCCCTCGTGAATCGGGCCAGTTTCGACGTCGCTGAGGATGTACACAACGTCTTCTTCGCTCTCGATGATGATGATGCCGAACTGGTCGTGCTTCGCTCTTCACCCGGTGGGACTCAGACAACTGTGATTGAACGGGGAGAACTGACCTCGGAGATGTTCCCGCTCTACGGGCTCCAAATACTGACTGGACCCACCCTCGCCGGTCTTGCCGTGACCGTGCTCTTGCTGATTTTGCTGGTGGTCCACAGCGAATGGTACGTCGTGAACACCACGGGCGTGCTGCTCGGTGCCGGTGTCTCGGTCATGCTGGGCGTCACGTTTGTGCCCGCCTTGGCCATCGTGTTCATGGCGCTCGCAGCCGTTTACGATTTCTGGGCCGTCTACAAGTCAAAACACATGTTGGATTTGGCCGACACGATGGTTGGCCTGCGCCTCCCCATCCTCCTCGTCGCCCCGCAAGACAGCGATTATTCCCTCATCGAGGAGACCGAACGCGCCAAGCGCCCGGCCCCCTCTCCGCCTCCCGAGGGTGCGGTGGTGAAGCGGAAGAGAAAGAAGAACAGCGAAGCCATGTTCATGGGTTTGGGCGACATCATCTTCCCGGGCATGCTCGTCCTTTCTGCCATGCAGTGGCTTGATCCGAGTGTTGCGTTTGAAGTGGCCATGTTCACCCTCGTCGGTGCGCTCTTGGGCTACCTTGTTTTGATGACCTACGTGGCTCGAGGGAAGGCCCAAGCCGGCCTACCCTTGCTGAACGGTGGGGCCATTTTGGGCTTCTTCATCGGCGGCTTGCTCTTTGTCGGTGGCGATATTTTCAGTTTCAACATCTCGTGGTGATCCAAATGCTTGACATGACCATGTTTAGAGAACACGCCGATACGATTCGCGCCGACCACACGAAGCGTGGCCTGCCCCACGACAACATCGAGAAGGTGATCGATCTCGACCAAGCCTGGCGCAATCTTCTCCACGAAACCGACCAGCTTCGTCGTGCAAAAAACGAGGCGGCTCGGGGCATAGGCGCCGCCAAGAAAGCGGGCGACCATGAAGCCGCAGAGGCCATTTTGGCCCAGGTCGCCGACCTTGGACAAAAGATTGCGGAGATGGAAGCCAAGACCAACGAAGCCATGGCGGTGCGCGACAGGTTGCGCATGTCCATCCCCAACATCCTGCATGCAGATGTCCCTGTGGGCGACGATGAATCCGGTAACACAGCCCATGCCGTTCACGGCACCAAGCCGGAATTTACCTTTGAGCTGCGCACGCACAACGAACTCATCGAGATGAACAAGTGGGTCGACCTCAAGCGTGCCGCCAAAATCACCGGGAGCCGCTTCTATTTCCTCAAAGGCGACCTTGCCCGACTCGAATTCGCCCTCCAGCAGTACGCCGTGGACTTCCTTCGCCAGCGGGATTACACCTTTGTTCAGCCGCCGGTCATGATGAACCGGGAAGCGTACGAGGGCGTCACGGACCTCGGCGATTTTGAGACCGTCATGTACGGGATTGAGCCCGACAAGTACTACATGATCGCCACCTCAGAACACCCGCTCACGGCGATGTACATGGACGAAACCATCCCCGAAGAGCAAATGCCGCTGCGCATGGTCGGCGTGTCCCAGTGTTTCCGCCGCGAGGTCGGCAGCCACGGCCAGAGCGATCTCGGCATTTGGCGGGTGCACCAGTTCACCAAGATTGAGCAGATCATCATCGCCAAGCCCGAAGACTCCTGGGCGCTTCACGAAGAATTGCTCCAGAATTGCATTGACTTGTGGAACAGCCTCGGTGTTCACTACGAAATCGTCAACATTTGCACCGGCGATATGGGAACGGTTGCGGCTAAAAAATACGACTTGGAAGCCTGGATTCCCGGCGCCAACCAGTACAAGGAAATCGTTTCCTGTTCCAACTGCACCGACTACCAAGCCAACCGCTTGCGCATTCGCTATGGCCAGCCCGGTCATCCCAACCAACCCATCGTCCACACCCTCAACTCAACCGCTGTAGCGACCTCTCGGGCGCTCGTCGCCATCATGGAGCAGTACCAACTTGAGGACGGACGGGTTGCGATTCCTGAGGCACTTCAACCGTTCATGAGCGGTCAAACGGTGTTGGAACCGTGCAATTGGGGCTGACGCCTCGCCTTGCCCTCAGCCTTGAGCCGGTTGGATGTCGATTTGGCACGTGTTTCGGTTGAGCAACCCGTTGAACGGGCAGTAGCCGAAGGCGGAGGTCAGGACGCCCCACAGGCCCACGATGAGGAAGACGACTTCGATGTGAACCGTGGCGAGGAAGTCGAAGATGACAACGCCAGAGCCGAACACGGCACGAGCCATCCGCTCACGTCCTCCGACGTTCTTCATGAGTGAAAAACCGGAATTTGAGCATTTAATGCATTGTTTGGCCTATGGCCTTGATGCTCATGCTTGCTCACGAGGGGTTCCAATTGGTTGTGAGGTGAGCAAAGGGTACCCACTGCTCAAGCCTCCCTTGCCGTGGTCTCTTCACGATAATCGCGGGTGACGACCATGCCGATGAGGGCGCCGAGGGGCGCCACGAACATCGAGAGCAACAAGACCGGGAAGGAGACATAGATCGGCTTGCCCGTCGCCACCAGGCGCTGCCAGGTCCAACGCCCAACGAAGAGGTCAAACGCCAGGTAGTGAAGCCATCCGATCAAAATGACCTCACGCTCGGAGAACATCTCCACCACGATGTCGGGGCTGGGCATGTCGCTTCCCAGCAGCACCAGAATGTCAACGAGGTTCGGAAGCACCGCCAGCGTGTACGCAGCTGCCAGCGGGGCGAGGTAGACCCACTCGTTTCGCATCAGTGCAGCCGTTCGCTCGTGGGTGGGGGCAAACCACATCATCAGCCAGAACGGGAAGATGTAGATGCTGGAGAACCAAAACAGGATGTCGATGAAGGCGACCATGTCACAGGCCACCCGTCTCCATGATGTTCAAGGCTTCCTCCAAAACCGTGGCGTTGGCCCAGTATGTTTTCGACGTCCACACGAGCCGACCGTCCCCGTCAAGCACCTGGAGGGTGGGGGTGACGGGGTTTTCAAAAGCGCGGTAGAGGTTCACATCGGTCATTCGTCCGGTATCCACATCGATGACGTTGGTTGATTCAGAGGGCAGCAAGAGCGGCCAAGGGGTGGAGGTGGAGGTGTTGTTGGTGGTGTAGCGTTCTCGTACATCGTTGATGGACTCAAAGGCTGGATAGCGATGGACGGAGACGATGTTCGTGGTGTTGGAGATGTTTCCAGCCTCCAGTTCTTGCCTCAACATGTCGGTCCAATCATGGCATCCACTGCAGCCCGCCGCGACCCACAACATCAGCACGGGACCGTCAAAGGATTGCCGCAGGTCGTGGGAAGACCCGTTGTCGACCTCTCGGTCAAAGGTGGGTGCGGTGAAGGAGAGGCGTTCGGGAATCGGTGAAAGCACCGCATCTTCCTCGTTTTCCACGGCATTTTCAACCGGAGCAGCCGTACAGCCTGCCAACATCATCAGCAGCACCAACACGGAAACCAATCGCTTTGCTTGAGCCATGGTATTCAATCTTCCCGGTCCGTATATCAACGCCTGTTCAAAATCCGAAGTTCACGACCCAATAGATGGCGTCCCACCACATGCATTGAATCGAGAGCATGAACGAACCAACCATGGCGTAGTTCGCACCATGCAGTCGCTTGCGAGCAGGCCAGACGAGCACACCAAAACCAACGGAAGCCAAGCCGGCGGTCCAGAGCACGGCCACGATCGTCACGGCTACGAGCATGCTCGGCCCCTCGATGTAGATGCGCGTCAAGTCAATCCAAATCAAGGACGTCAGAAGAAAAGCCGCATACAATACAAAGAGGCGTTGGATGCCTTTCCCATCGCTTTGCTTCCACGGCCAGTGCAAGGAAGTGACCTCGTCTTCGCTCCAAGCGAAGAAAAACCGGTGGAACATCACCAGGTAGCCCGCAGCCGCAACAAACATCCACGGGACGATGAACGATTGCATGCCTTCGGGAACATTGCCCCAGTACACGGACGGGTCGTCAAATGCATTCACGCCCCTCCAGTAGGACAGAAGGATGAGCGGTCCAACGATGTTGATGAACCAAAAGACCGTTCTCCGCTTCATTCCGCCTCACCTTTTGCAGCGAGCGCTGTGCGCTTGAGGAACGGCGTGTAGAAGGCTGGCAGGATGAGCAGACTTGTCAGCAAGGCCAGCGAAATGGCGACGACGAACGCTTGACCAAACAGTCGAAGCGGGAGCAGCGCCGAGAGGTTGAGCACGGCAAAACCGCCTGCCGTGGTCAACGCAGCACCTGCCATGGCGCGTCCGGTTGTGGCGGTGGATTTGGCAACCCATTCCACCGGTGGGGCCAGGGGTTGGTGTTCGGCTTCTTCCTCCAGTCGTGTGGTGAAGTGAACGGCGTAATCGACGCCCAATCCCAAAGAAAGTGCGCCGATGGTGACCGTTTGTGAGTTGATGTTGTAGCCCGTGTAGCCCATGATGCCGTAGACCCAGAACACGACCATCATGAGGGGTATCCACGAGACGACGCCGCGCTGCAGCCCTTCCTTGAGGTTGTTCTCGTTGCGCACGGTGTGAATGCCCACGAGCATGAAGAGGATGACCACGGCGACGATGCCCGTGGATTGCACCGATGCTGACGCCACGTCCGCCGTGGTTTGGGCGTTGATGAGGGCTCGGCCGCTCAGACGAAGGGTAAAGCCGTCGCCAGCCTCTGCTGAAAGTTGTTCCAGCGAGGCTTCAATGCTTTCAGCCAAATCAACGGTGGCGCCCCAGTCCAAGGTATCGGCTTGGAAGGAGAGCAGTGTTTGTGTTCCATCCCTGGCGAGCAAACTCTTCGTGGTTTCCACGCCGGTTTCGTTGTCCAACGACCACGCCAGCAGGTCGTTGTAGGCGGTTTGGTCGCCGGCTTCGGCGGCGAGCAAGAACCCGTCCAGGACCGGGTCTTGGAGCCGTGCCTGTTCGTACACGTCCCAAATGCCCGTAGGCACACCGCTGACGTCGTCCCTGGCCGACATCGTGGTGAAGGCCGCCGTCCACGCCGTTCGTCCTGCTTCGCTGATGACATCGCCGTCGATCACCACATAGAGCGGTGAACGACTGGTACCAAACTCGTCGCTGATGAGCAGGAAGTCTTGCACCACCGGGACCGAATCGTCCAGTTGATCTCGTTGCTCAAACGCCACTTCGAGTTGTTGGAAACCGGCCACCATCGGTGCGAGCAAAATGAGGGCAATGACGGCAACGAGTTTGGGGCGTTGGGAGAGTTTGGCGATGTTTTGCGACAGCGGACCAACCGTCACCTTGCTGGCGCGCTCAAGCGGGAGTTTCTTGGTCGGCAGGATGAGCATGAGGGCGGGTAAGGCCGAGATGCTGAGAAGATAGATGAGGAACAGGCCGATGGCGATCACGGTACCAAACACCTGCAAGAACGCCAGCGAGGAGAGGCGGAAGGAGAGGAACCCGACGATGTCCGTGGTGATGGCGATCATCAAGGCGATGGAGGTCAGGATGGTCCCTTGACGGATGGCACGCTGTCGGGCCTGCTTGTCAAAGTCCCGAAGCGTGGTCCGTCCTTGGGGGTCTCGGCGCTCTTCGTCGCTGAGCTCTTCACGAATGCGGAGAACGACGTGCAGGCCGTAATCCACGCCGATGGCCAACAGCAGCACCGGAATGGAGTTCATGGCGGCGTTGAAGGTCATGTCCACCCCGGCAAATTGCAACCAACCCGACAGACCGTAGGTGGCGGCGATGGCGATGACCGTGAGGAAGAGCACGTAGGCCGTTTCTCGAACGCTTCTGAAGTTAAACCACAGGATGATGCCCAGCAAGAGCATGGCGGCGCTTGTGAGCATGCCGATCTCCTTTCCAATCGTGGCGCTGGAGTTTTCCGCAAACTGCGCGAAGGAGAAGGTTCGAATCTCGCTGTCGTTGGTTGCCGCAACCACCTCGAGTTCCATGGCTTCCGCCCATGCCGTCAGGTCGGCTTGAACATCTCCCAGAACGTCGTATCCGTAGTCCAAGGGTTCGCTCGAGACCACCAGCGTCACCATCACCGGTCCGTCCGACACCCAAGGGTCGTTGGCGTCCTCGGTGGGAAGGCAGGAGAGAATGGCGGCTCGGAAGTCAACACCTTGCAGCCCCATCAGAGGGCCAAGTTGGCCTTGGAGTGGGCCGGTGACCGCCGATATCTGGCCCGCCTGCGCGGGAGTTCTGTTGACTGTCATGCTCGAAAGATGGGCCATGAGTTGGCCCAAATCGCCGCTCAGGTTTTCGCCGCTGTCCATGCGGGCCAACCAGGCTGCGGGCTCGTCAGCGTCCCATGCCAGCAAGCGATCGGGGCTGACCGGCTCAACGGGAGGGATGTGCGAGGCTGCCAGCGAAAGGTTGGCCAGCGCCCCGGTCAAGTTGTCATCATCGGCAGTGAGCACCTCAAGGGCAGCGCTCTGGACATCATCCAGCCACAGCCCGGCCGTCGTTTTGTCTTGCAGGGCCATCCACTGCATGGCCTGACCCGCAGGCCCGTTGTTGGCTTGTGTGCCAAACAAGGGGTAGTGGTACGGCTCGAAATTGGAATCGTTGAGCATCATGGCCTCGATAGCGGCCAACTGGTGCCACGTCTCGGCCAGCAACAAGTCCTCGGCCTCGATTTCGTCAAGCACCCGAATAAAGTCGAGGTTCGCACGGTACTCGCTTTCCACCTCGTCGAGCAGGTCGACGCTCGGGTCGTCGGGGAAGAACCCGTCCTCGCTGTTGTCAAATTGAAGGTGCATCCCGCCGGAGGCCAGGAACACCATCACGAGAAACACGGCTGTGAAAGCTTGCTTTGGTCGGTCAACGCTCCAGTCTGTGAGCATCATGAAAGGATTTCGCATGATTTTTGCACATTCTTTTGCTTTATAACCGTCCGTTTTCTTGTAGGTCGGCAGAGCCAATTTTCGAAGGCGAAAGAGCGTTCATTTCTTCGGAAATACGGCATGAAAATTACGAATTGAAAAATCAATTTTCCAATTGGAAAATTATGCAGGCATGGCGTGTCTAATCCAATTCCAACAACACAGCGCCTTGGGCGACCTGGTCGCCAGCAGCAAAATGAACCGAGGTGACGGTTCCTTCGGACGCAGCAACGATGCGATGCTCCATTTTCATGGCCTCCAGCACCATCAAGGGCGTCCCTGCTTCAACAGCATCGCCTTCGTTGACGAGGACTTCGAGAACTTTGCCGGGCATGGGCGCCACCAGTCCGCCTTCATCCTCAGCACTCGAGGAGCCGGCCTCGATACGCTCCCAGCGATACGTGCGCCCGTCAAGGTGGATCCACCAAACATCGCCCACCTTGGCAACGTGCGCCAAACAAACCCGTCCATCTCGCAACCGAACGTGCAATCGGCCTCTGTTGTGGACCGTGAGCTCGTGGCCCTCCAACACAAACGCCTCGCCGTTGCGAGCCAGCGTCACCTCCAAGGGCCCTTCTTTGGATGCGAAGGTGTGTTGCATCAGGGAAACCTCCTCTGAATGGTGGTGAACGGATTGGCCGGCTCGTTGCTCTCGCCGGATGAGCCAGCAGCGATTCGGCGATGGAGTCCGAGCGTTTCCGCGCTGGCCGCCGCCAGCAGGGAGGCCTCTTCCAGCATCGGTGCTGTTGGTGGATTCCATCCGTCCGGCCACAGGTCGTCGATGGTGGTCGTGGTGGTTGAGCCGTCGACAACTGGGCCAACATCGCAGAGGTCGCGAAGGAACTCGATGTTGGTGGTGGTGCCAAGCACGACAAATTCATCCAGTGCCCGTCGCATTTTCTGCAAGGCTTCTGGCCGTGAAGGGGCCCAAACGATGAGTTTCGCAAGCATCGGGTCGTAATTCGGTGTCACCTCGTCCCCTTCGCGAACACCGGTGTCAAGTCGAATACCGGGCCCCTCGGGCGGTCGAAACAAGGCGAGCGGGCCAATGGAGGGGAGGAACCCGTTGGCGGCGTCCTCGGCGTACAGCCGAACCTCAATTGCGTGTCCGCGAAGCATCAACGGTCCGCAGGACATGGGCGCTCCGCCAGCAATGCGGAGTTGTTCTCGTACGATGTCCACGCCGGTGACCAGTTCCGTAACCGGGTGCTCAACTTGGATTCGGGTGTTCATCTCGAGGAAAAAGAACTCGCCGGAGGGCGCAAGAAGAAATTCGACGGTCCCCGCACCGACGTAATCCACCGCTTCAGCCGCTGCCACGGCAGCCTGTCCCATCGCCTCGCGCAGTTCGGGGTCCATGGTGGGTCCCGGTGCTTCTTCGAACACTTTCTGGTGGCGCCGTTGCACGCTGCATTCACGCTCGCCAAGATGAATCGTACGCCCGTGGCCGTCGGCGAGCACTTGGATTTCAATGTGTTTTGAGCCCGATAGCAAGCGTTCGATGTAAATCCGCCCGTCGCCGAAGGCGGCCACGGCTTCGCGACGAGCGCCCGTAGCGGCCTGGTCAAAATCAGCGGGGTCGTGAACCGCTCGCATTCCCTTGCCGCCGCCACCGCTGGAGGCTTTCAACAGGAGCGGGTAGCCGACCCTTGTCGAGGCTTGGCGCAGCGCTTCAATGGCGGCTTGCTCATCCTCTTCTTCGACCTCTTCGCCGGGAATCACGGGAACGCCAGCGGCCCGCATCGTTTGACGGGCGGTCATTTTGTCGCCCATCTTTTCGATGGCTCCGGCAGACGGGCCGACCCATACCAGCCCGGCAGCCTTGACCGCTCGAGCAAAATCGGCCCGCTCGGAGAGAAAGCCAAATCCGGGGTGAATCGCCGTCGCTCCCGTTGATGAAGCGGCTTGAATAATCTGTTCCTGATCGAGGTATGTCTCGCCGATGGTTTCGCCGTTGAGCACCACCACCTCGTCAGCCATTTCGGTAAACATGGTCCCTTCATCGTTGGGGGCGCACACGGCGACGGTGGGGTGGCCTGCTTCCCTGCATGCGCGAAGAATTCGACAAGCGATTTCTCCACGGTTTGCAACGAGGACCTTGATGTTCATCCCTCCCTACTCGTCTTGAGGTTTCCAATTCGCCGGTCGCTTTTCCAAGAAGGAGGAGAGGCCTTCTTGGCCTTCTTTTGAACCTCGCATACGACTGGTAAAATCAAGCGTCCACTCGCGCAAGGCAAGATCAGATGCCGTCCAGCGGTCGAATCCAAGCGTGAGTTCCTTTGACAACGTGACGGCGGACGGCCCGGTGGTCATGACTTCGGCAATCATGCGCTCCACGGCGCCCTCAAGGTCGTCGTTGCTTTCCACGAGGGCCTCGACGAAGCCCACGCGAAGCGCTTCTTCGCCGTTGATTCGGCTGGCCTGCATGGAGAGGCGACGGAAGGTGGCTGAGCCGAGACGTCGGTAGACGTACGGGCCGATGACGGCCGGGAGGATGCCGAGTTTGCCTTCCGACAGCGCGATGCGGATGTTGCCGGTGGCCACCACGTAATCGCAACAGGCGATGAGGCCGGCGCCTCCGCCCAAAGCCACGCCTTGGACCGCACCGATGGTGAAGCAGGGGTGGGCCCACAACCCGTTGAACAACCGGTCGAGTCGCTCAGAGTCCGCCCGGTTCTCTTCTGGCGTGTTGGCGCCTGCATCCCGCATCATGTTGATGTCGGCTCCGGCGCAGAAATGCTTGCCTTCGCCCTTCAGCACCAGCGTGCGCAGGTACGGTCGGCCTTCCGCGTCGTGAAGGGCCTCGAGGCGACCAGCACTGCGTTGAGCGGTCCACTCGAGCAGCGTGATGAGTTCTTGGATCATCTCCACGTTCATGGCGTTGAATTTGCGGGGGCGAGTCAGGGTGAGGTTCGCTCGGGAACCGTCAACGGTCAGCGAAACCATGGAAGTGGCGGGTGGTTCGTCCATTGCTATCATGTTGAATTCTCCAATTGCAAAGTCAAATTTCGAATATAAAAATCACATTCTAAAGATGCCGTACCGGTCGTCGGGCAGCGGGGCGTTTCGAGCGGTGGCCAAACACAGCCCCAACACGTCTCGCGTGTCCCTCGGGTCGATGATGCCGTCGTCCCAGAGACGAGCGGTGGAATAGTACGGGCTGCCCTCGGTTTCGTATTTGTCAAGGATGGGTTGCCGGAAGGCTTCGAGTTCTTCGCCTTCCATGGGCGGGGTGCCTTCACGTGCACGCTGGTCCTGCTTGACGGTGGTCAAGACATCGGCCGCTTGCGGGCCACCCATGACGGAAATTCGGCTGTTGGGCCACATGAAGAGGAACCTGGGGTCGTAGGCACGACCGCACATCCCGTAGTTCCCTGCGCCGTGTGAGCCGCCGACAATGACCGTGAATTTTGGAACGTTCACGCACGACACGGCGGTGACCAACTTGGCCCCGTCCTTGGCGATGCCGCCCGCCTCGTAGGCCTTGCCGACCATGAAGCCCGTGATGTTCTGCAAAAACACGAGCGGGATGCCCCGTTGCCCACAGAGCTCCACGAAGTGGGCGCCCTTCTGGCTCGACTCAGAGAAGAGAATACCGTTGTTGGCCACGATGCCGACTTTGTGCCCGTGGATGTTGGCAAATCCGCAAACAAGGGTGGTGCCATACCGGGATTTGAACTCGTGAAATCGAGAACCGTCAACGATGCGAGCGATGATCTCACGAATGTCGACGGGGGTGCGGTTGTCCGCTGGAATGAGCCCCATGAGGTCTTCAACTTCGTGTGCGGGCGGCTCGGGTTCCTGCATCGCTGCCGGGGCTTTCTCAACAGGGCCCAGGTTCTCGATCGCGTTGCGAACCATTCGCAAGGCTTCGTTCTCATCTTCTGCGAAATGGTCGGCGACACCGGATTGGGCCGTGTGAACATCAGCGCCACCCAGTTCCTCGGCCGTCACTTCCTCTCCGGTGGCCGCTTTGACGAGGGGTGGGCCTGCGAGGAAAATCGTTCCGTTCCCTTTCACGATGATGGATTCGTCCGACATGGCGGGAACATATGCACCGCCCGCCGTGCACGACCCGAGAACGGCCGCAACTTGTGGAATGCCATCGCCCGACATGCGTGCTTGGTTTCGAAAGATTCGCCCAAAGTGGCCGATGTCGGGGAAGACTTCGTCCTGAAGGGGCAGGAACGCACCGCCGGAGTCCACGAGATAGATGCAGGGCAGATGGTTTTCGTGGGCTACGGTTTGGGCACGGATGTGTTTTTTGACGGTCATGGGATAGTATGAACCGCCTTTCACGGTGGCGTCGTTGGCAACGAAGAGGCATTCCCGGCCGTGCACCATGCCAATTCCGGTCACGATGCCGGCGGAATGGGCTCGCCCGTCGTAGAGTTCGTAAGCGGCGAGCGGTGAAAGTTCGAGAAAGGCCGTTCCGGGGTCGACAATGCGCTCAATGCGTTCTCTTGCGAGGTGCTTTCCGCGAGAACGATGGCGCTCGACGTATTTTCCTCCACCGCCTTCGGAGGCCGCCTCCAAACGAGCTCGCAACTCATCCACAAGGGCAAGGTTGTGGGCTTTTCGGGCGGCAAAGTCGGGGTCGGCACGATTGACTCTGGTCGGCAACCTGTCCATGTTGAGCCCTCATTTGGGCGAAGCGAAGCCTGCACTTAATTGCATGGAAGCCAACGGGTGGCAACTCATACGCCGAGCATCAGTCGTCCGATATCACGCAGGCCCGGTGCGAGGCCGACGATGAGCACGGCGAGGACGATGAGCAGACGGAAATGTTGCTGCCGGTGTTCCACGCGCATCTGGACGAAGAGCCACACGATGAGTCCGACGAGCGCCGCTTTGACCAGCGCAAACAACCAGGCGCCTTCGCCCCATTCAATACCCACACTGTCGTTGATCCTGCCGCCAAATTGGATGACGGCATCGCTCACCGGATGTTTTTCTCCATACCCGAACATGTCGATCCCCATCATGGTGGCAAAGCCGTCGCACAACTGCCCAAAGACCATCCCGAGGACCATGGGGTGGGCGAGCAGGGCTTTGTTGGAAAGGAATTCAACCGGGTGGTCGGCCCATTGTTCGGCCTCGGCTTCCCATTGTTTGATGCCGATGTGGGCTGGAAGCACGCCGGCTGAGAAACCGGTGAGCCGGAGTTGGTGTGCATCTTCTCTACCCATTCGGTACAGCGCAACGCAGACGATAGCGGGCAAACCAAGGACGATGAGGGCCGGCCAGAACGTGATGTCCCCGGAGGCCATACCGCTTTCTTGAGCCCATGGCGTGAGCATGAATTGAATCCAATGGGCCACACCGAGCACCACCGCACCGGTGGCGAAGGCGTACATGCCACGGGTCATCGCGGGCCAGCCACGTGTCATCACCAAGGTTGCCCACAAGACGGCTGCAGAAACGGCCAAACCGCCCGTTGCGAAGGAGAACGATACATCGGGGTGGCTGGCGTAGGCGGGCTGATACAGCAGGTACCAGTGCCCAAAGAGGAGAACGAAGAGCAAACCGGCCAGAAGCGTGACTTGGGCTTCCTGCGATGCATCGTCCGAACGGCCGTCAAAGGCTCGCCCTGTGAGATGGCTTAGCACCGCCACGCCGACCAGCCATGCTGCGAGGTGGAGGTGAATGATGGGTGAAATGAACAAGACGTCTCGAGAGGACGAGAAGAAATCAGCATCTTCGAGCACCCGCAACACCGGGGCAAGGCACACCCATGCGATGAGGGCCACCGTCATGCGCTCGTCGCAGGGCAAGGCCCATTTTCGGAACAGGGCTTGAAACAACACCACACAGGCGAGCATGCTCAAGGTGTAGATGGCGGTGTTTTGTGGCGTATAGCCAGCGTCGCCCGCCACACCTGCATCCTTGACCACAGGGTCCCAGATGATGGGTTTGAGCGTCTCGGTCCATACGGTATCAAAGGCGAGGATCAACCCCGCAGTGATGGCAAAAACGAGGGCGATGGCGGCCCAAATCAGCGCCTTTTCAACCGGAGAATACCGGTCGTCAGGCAACGGTTCTGGAAAGTCGGATGACGGGCTCATCTCGCTCATGGTCATCAGGGCTCAGTATGACGACCCACGGCGTGGTCGCCTATTCCTTTTCCGTTGGTTCACTCTTCTTCGCCCGAAGCGGAGAGGCGTTCGATCAGGTCGGCTTTCTTGCCGCTAACAGGCAAGCCAGCTGCCTTCAATCGCTCTTTGAGTTCGGCAACAGAGAGTTTGGAGAGGTCTTCAGCCTCGTCGTGATCGTGGTCATCCTCGTCATCACCGAGGCCAAATCCACGGGGTTCGTGGACTTCGATGAACGACACCTTGCCGCACTCGACAGCGTCCCTGATGATGGTGACCAATCGGAACTTCATCATGGCAGCGTTGGTATCGAAGAGCATGGTTTGTGGAATGGTGATGTTGAGGTCATCGCCGGCAAACGACACGCCGAAGTCGCTGTGGCCGGTGTTGGATTCCAGCAGGGCCATGACTTGTTCTTCCTTCCCTTCAACGACCTTGACAACCTTGAAGCTGTACTTCAGGGTCTTTCCAGCCATGGGGTGGTTGTAGTCGATGCGGGCTCGACCTGCGGCCAAGTAGGACAGGTAGCCTTGGCGGTTGCCAATGTTTACCGGAGCGCCGATGTAGAGCGAATTGGGGTCTTTGACAGCCCGAATGAGTTTGTCGATGCTGATGGTTTCGATCTGCTCGGGGTCTTTCTCACCGTAGGCTTCAGCGGGTTCAATGACCACTTCGATTTCCTTGTTGGCCTTGGCTTCGGCCAGAGCGGCTTCAAAACCGGGGATGAGGTTGCCACCACCGACAACGCACACCATGGGCGTGTAGGAGCGGCCTTCTTGATGGGCTTCGTGCTCCTTGGCCACGTCTTCTCGCGTGGTTTCGATGAGGTCGCCGCTTTCGCTGTTGTAGAGCTCGTAATCAACGTGAACAATTGTTCCTTCTTCCATGGTGTTCCCTCCAAGTGGATGTTTCGGCGACCAGCCCCCCCTTCATAATTCCATTGGAGGGGTTCATTCTTCCTCGGTGCTGGATTTGACCTTGCGTTCGTGGGGCTGCACGGAGGTTTTGATGCCCGCAAGGGCCACGAGCGCCATGCCTCCCATCATTATCACCCATCCAGCCCAGACCAAATGGGAGTGCGGTAGGTCGTAGACAGTTACACGAACGAGTTCAATGTCCTCCAAACTTCCTCCGTTTGAGGAGGCCATCAGTGCGCCGGCTTGGCTACCGTCAAAGATGAACACCACATCGCCGGTGAGCCGGGTGAGCGTGTCCACCTCCGACCGCGGAATACCCTGGTCGTCAAAGCGTAAGGTGCCGGGCGTAACGGTGCCAATCTTCTCTCCGACGGTCGCACCCTCCATGGCGAACACATCGATGCTCACGCCGATAAAGCCGTCACCGACCTCCAATCCCTCGCTCTCCAGCACCAATTCCGTGAACTCAAAACCGAGCCCCTCGTGAACGATGACCTCGTCTTTGACGAGCGAAAGCCGGTGGCTGGCGTCGCCTCGGTCAACCAAAACCGTGGTGGAAAGATGGCCGAGGAGAAGCAAGAGGAGGCCGAGGTGGACCACGTGAGCGCCAAGAGGAAGGCGGAGGAACGTTCGCTTTGCCTTAGTTTTCGTCCACTGGCGAACCACTTCTCGCGCCACGGGGGCTGTGGCGAGGGCCAGCATCGGCAGCGACACCCAAACGATGTGGCCGCGTGTGAGGCTGTTGGAGACCGTGGTGGTTGCATCGCCTCCAAACACCGAGGGTGCGGCGACGAATCCAATGACCGAGACAGCGGCAGCAGCGCTCAGCAAACCCAACGTATGTTTGGGGTCGTCCTTGCGGCGGGTGTAGACGAACAAGGATGCGCCCACGGCGGCGAGGAAGGGGGCGCCGTAGAGTTCGTGCGCCTCGAAATTGACCGCATCGATGCTGGTGAGCAACAACACCCAGGTCAGAACGAGGTACAGGCTGACAACCAGAACGCTGCCCCACAATGCCAGGCGCTGCTGATTCCTTTTTGCGGTCAGTGTTCCTCCACTTGCAGCGTCGTTCTGGGGAGCGAGCAGCCACGGGAGGACAAAGGCGAGCAGCAGCAGACCGGCCACGCCGATGCTCATCGCTTGCGACCATGCCAGGGCGAGGCCCAGCATCACGCCTGCAGCCGCCCACGGCCAAGCGGCGAGGGTATCGTTTGAACGGTAAAGCGGCACAAAGAGCACGGCGGTGGCCGTAGCCATCCACACATCACCGGTCAAGGCGTACATGATGACGACCAGGGCGACATCGAGCGGTATGGGGGTCAGCCGGTGATAGGTCCAGGCCGTTACATCGTCGTCAAGCGCCGTTGTTTCCCCTTTGCTAACGGCGGCCAGGGGGACGACCAACAGGGCCACAAAGACACCGTCGGGAACGGCGGTCCACGACAGGCCTTCGCCGTTGCTGCCGGTAAAGACGAGGCATCCAAGCAGCGTCAACACCGTCGGAATGGCCACCGGCCAGGCTGAGGTCAGGCTGAGCGGCCGAGCGTTCGAGGAGGCGCGTTGAACGGCGAGCCAGCAGCCGATGAGAACGAACATCCATGCTACGTAGGTCATGACTTCAGTCGCCGCGGCGTCGTCTCGCAGCACCATCAACCGCCCAAAGACATCGGTGGGCGGGGTGCTGTTGTCGGAGTTGACGAAGGTGTGAACCGAGGAGGCCCAGACACCACCTGCACGGGTGACCGTGGTGGCAAACAAAGCAAGCACGCCGGTGGCCAGCCCCCCTCCAATCCAAACTTCCGGCTTGACCTTCCCCGGGCGAGTGCGCAGGTGAACGATCATCACCAGCGCCAGCCAAGGCAAGAACGAACCCGTTTCCACAGGGTCCCACGCCCAATAACCGCCCCAATCAAGGATGAGGTAGGCCCACAAACCACCCAAGCCAATCCCCAAGGTGGCCATCAGCAGACCGGGTCGGGCCAGGTGGAGCATGCGTTGGCCGAGGGCTTCGGTCTCGTCGGTGTAGGCGGCGGACAGGGCGATGGCCGTCAGATGGAGACAGAGAGCGTAGGTGAGGAAAATCAACGGTGGATGGATGACCATCAAATCGGTTTGAAGAAGAGGGTTGAGTCCAGACCCGAGGAAAAACGCCGGCGTCGGTTTGAACGGGTCCAGCGAGAAAGCGATGAGCAACAACGTCAGGCTCATGAGGTGCATGGCGCGAAGTCGCCACGCCTGCACCGTCCCGTTTGCCTCCCCCGGCAGCGGTTTGCGCCACACCCAGGCGACCAGTGCCATCCAGCCGAGCCACATCAAGAGCGGACCTTCTCGGGCAGCCCAGGTGGCTGCAAATCGATATTTGAGCGGTAAATCTGCACCGCCAAAGGCTGCGACGTGCAGAATTGAGGTGTCGTTCACCAAGAAGCGGCCAGCAAGGCTGACAAAAGGCAGGACCATGGCCACGTGCAGCGCCGCCGACAGGGGCGTGTCCCTTTCGTGAAGCTTTGGCTTGGCCAGCAGAAAACACGTCGCGGCGAGGGCCAACCACATCGTAAGCCCCCACATGGTGTTGGGGGGTTGGGCGACCCTCATGGCCTTTGCTCTTTTTCCATGAAGGCAGCGGGCCCTACCATCCGAAGAATTTCGCCCGGGAATAGCCGAACGAGAGGAGCACAGAAATCACGCGCTTGGTCAGCAACATGGGGCGGCGCACGAGGATTTTCAAACCAATGACGGCCTTGTCGAGTGGACTCATGTTCCCGAGTTCGTTTGGTAAGCAACGGGCCATGGCCGACATTTCTTCGTCGCTGAGTTCGTACAGCGCCGTCTTCCCCTTCAAAATCTTGTGATAGGGGGGGAATTTCTTCTTCCACGCACGCTCATACGCCATGAGGCGCTGAGCAGAAACATCGTTCTCCTTCAGTGCAGCAGCCACCGTCTGGGCCGCTTCTCGCCCTGACCACAACGCAAGGTGTGTACCTCCCTCAAAGAGTGGAGAGGTGAATCCGGCCGCATCGCCGACAAGCACCACGCCGTCGCCAACGGTGGCTGTGCGGGGGCCGGAAATGGGGATGGTCCCACCGAACGGTCGAATCTTGATGCCTTCGGCTCGCCAAGGGGGATTGACGGTGGGTTTGCCGTTCAGGTAGGTGTCTTGAATGAAGGATTCGAGGTACTTGATGGCGCCTTTTTTGTCGGTGGTGACCAGGCCGACGTTGGCTCGCCCTCCTTCCTTGGGGATCATCCAGACGTAGCCGTGAGGGGAGTATTTTGGCCAGAGATAGAAATCGAGGTAGCCGTCGTTGGGGACGTCGAGAATTTCGTACTGGAAGCCGGCAATGACCTCCACATCGCCGCCCATATCAAGGAACTTTGCCGCAGCGCCCGAAACCCCCGAGGCATCAATGACCGCTCGACACTCAACGGGAAAGGCATCGCCTCGTCCTTCAAGTTTCCAATTGGAAAATTGATTTTCTGAATTGTAAATTCGTTCCATGCCGGTCACGCGATGGTGGAGCAGAAGTTCGGCTCCTTTGTCCACCGCTTCGTCGGCCAACCATCGCTCAAACAGGTGTTTTTCGAGCACGTAACCCTCTTCGGTGAGCAATTTTTCTGTCCCGTCGGGGAAAATCACCCTGATGCCTTTGACGTCCAGGGCTTTGACGTGGTCGGGCAGTTCAAGGTCCAAGTTTTGCACAGCGAGATCGGAAAGGCACTCGCCGCAGTGAACGGGCGTCCCTATTTCCGGGTCTGCTTCGATGATAAGTGTTGAGAGGCCTGCGCGGGCGGCGTGAAGCGCGGCAGAACCGCCTCCTGGGCCCGCTCCGATGATGACCACATCGTACATCCATGCCACCTTGTGTCAAACCAGCGGGGGGAAGCCCATGAAGGCAACGGTGGACCATTGAGGTCGTTTTACCTGCGATGGCTTCCATACGGAGGTTCAAAGCCAAGAACCCGCAGGGGCAAGTGTGGCTTGGAAGACGTTGAGGCGTTGGGTGAAGCATCTCGAAGAACGGGATGAATTGCTTCGCATAGACCGGCCGGTCGACGTCGTCTACGAAGCCGGCGCCATCGCCGACCTCCTGGTCAAGAACGACGGGCCAGCGGTCCTGTTCGAGCAGCCACGGCTGGCCGATGGCACGATTTCGTCCATCCCGCTTCTGATGAACGCCTTTGGAGGCCACGACCGGACGTTGCAGGCACTTGGCGCCACCCATGAGACGGAAATCGGCGACCGCATGGTGGCGATGATGAAACCCGATATCGGCCTTTACATGCGAAAGCCATGGAAGGGTCTGCCGCTGCTGCGAGACGCTCTCGCCATGCCGCCCAAGAAAGTCCGCAAGGGCAAGGGGCAGCGCGTCCGTTTGCCCAACGACCTGACCAAACTGCCCATTCCCAAGACGTGGCCGATGGACGGCGGTCATTTCGTCACCCTGCCGCTGGTGGTCACCAAAGATTCGAGCGGCGAGCACAACCTTGGGATGTATCGGGCGCAGGTCCACAACGAGACCGAACTCGGACTCCACTGGCAGATTCACAAGCACGGCGCCGAACACGCTGCCAAAGGTGAACGAATGCCGGTGGCCGTTTGCATCGGTGGGCCACCAGAACTCATTTTTTCAGCGATTTCGCCCCTTCCGGACAATCTCTCGGAGTATCAATTCGCAGGGATCCTCGGCCAGAAATCCCTTCCCATCACCAAGGCCCTGACCCAAGACCTCTGGGTGCCCGCGGAGGCCGATATCATCATCGAAGGGTACTGCGACCCCACCGAGACCAAACTTGAGGGTCCGTTTGGGGACCACTACGGATTTTACTCTCTGACAGGTCAGTATCCCGTACTCCACGTAACCGCCATCACCTGCAGGTCCGATGCTATCCTTCCCGCAACCATCGTCGGTCTTCCCCCGATGGAGGACGGGTTCCTCGGTGAGGCCATTGGGCGTCAATTCTCTCCTGTTCTTCAGTTCCAACATCGCGACGTCAAAAGCGTGCATTTGCCCCTCGAAACCGGCTTTCACAACCTGGCCATTGTTGCTTCCAAACAACGTTATCCTCGCCAAGGCCGTAAAACAGCACTCGGATTGCTTGGTGCTGGGCAAATGATGTTCCTCAAGGTCATCGCCGCCATCGACCCCGATCAAAATCCCAAGGACCTCGAGGCTTTCCTTGACGCACTCAACGACAAGGTGGAAATCAGCGAAGACGTGGTGGTGCTTCCGGGTATGGTGGCGGATGCACTGGAAGCCGCTTCGCCCTTCGAGAACGTTCACGACAAGCTGCTCATCGACGCCACGACGTTGGTCTCCACCGACCCTCGCTCTTCGGACGAGCCGCTTGAGGGCTCCTACAATCAACCAACACCTGCGTGGCGACAGGGCACCAAGCCCTCAGAACCCTTCACCGGCCTTGAGGCCGTGGCCGCTCTTCCCGAAGTTCGTCAAGCACGGATGCTGCGAGACAACATGCTCGTGGTTTCAACCTCCATCGAGGGCACCCCAAGTCCCCGAACGGGACAGCACGACGGGAACGATGAACAAGAAGGAAAGCGAATTGAGCAAATTCTTCAATTGAGAAATTCAATTTGGCAATTGGATTCTGGAAAGAATCTACGTTGGTTATTCATCACCAACGACGACCTGGATATGACGCACACGAAAGCTCGCCGTCGCCTGCTTTGGCAGTTGACCTCCCGCTTTGATGTGGGACGCGGCCTCACCTTTGACGACCAGAAGTCCCGCCTTTGTTGGGACGCGACCACGCCCATCCCTTCCGAAGAACACGGCGTGCGCCGCTGGCCTGCTGTAACTCTGCACGATGAGGAAACGCTGGCCAAGGTCGCCGCTCACCCCGAACTCAAGAAATACGAATGGCCACCCCACCTTTCCTTTGGGGGCCCTGAGTGATGGACGTCAAGCAAGTCTTGTCCTTCATCAAAATCGAGCATACGCTGTTCTCCCTCCCATTCGTACTGATGGGCTACATGATCGCTCTTCGCCAGTTTAACATCGAGCCTGGAATGGACCTTGTTTGGATCCTGTTTGCCGCTGTCGGTGCCCGAGGGCTCGCCATGGCCCTCAATCGAATCATTGACCGCGACATCGACGCCGCCAATCCTCGCACACAAGGACGCCATCTCGCCTCTGGCAGCATGAGCATGGGGGCGGCCTGGGGCCTTGCAGCCGTGTTCTTGGCGATGTTACTCATCAGCGCTGGATTGCTGAACAGGGTCGCTCTGATGATGGCCTGGCTGCCCGTGCTGACCTTCGTGATCTACCCGTACATGAAGCGCTTTACTTGGGGGTGCCACTTCTGGCTGGGGCTTTGCCTCGGTCTCGCTCCCGCCGGGGCTTGGGTCGCCATCGCTGCAGATGTTCACGGCTGGGGGGCCATCACCGGCTTGCTATCCGGGCGAACCGAATTCCTTTGGGTGCCGACCATCCTGCCCATTTCCATTGGCGTCGCCTTGTGGATTGCCGCCTTTGACATCAATTACGCTCGCATGGACGTTGAGAGCGACCGCGAGCAGGGCATCCATTCCTTCCCGTCGAAATTTGGGGACAAGGCAACAACACGCACGACGGTGCAACTTTCGCTGCTCTGGTTTGCCTGCTTTGCAATCTCGGATCCTATGGACGGGATTTGGTTCCTCGGTGCCGCAGCCATCATGGCACTGGCCAACATCGTCGTCGTTCTTCGGATGAATCGCTTCGCCGACTTCCAAACGGTGCTGTTTCGGGTGTCAATGCTCACGGGATGGGTATTGTTGGTCGCCTTGGTCTTCGGATTCTCGGTCGAATCTGCAGGTTCTGCACTTGACTGATGCACCCGCTCATCACCTCGAACTCAAGGTGGTGAAGGTTCTTGAGCCGGCTTGAGAAACGCTGTTCATGAACCCCATCGTCGCCTCGCTGCTTGAATTCAACCAAGCCTTTGAGATTCCCAAACTTGACGCCCCCGGTCTCGGGCCAGATGAACTGATCGAGCTGCGAATCAAACTGCTGACCGAAGAAGTGCAAGAGTACGCCGAGGCCGCCCGTGCAGGGGATTTGGTTGAGGTCTTGGATGCGCTGGCCGATATTGGCTACATCCTCGCTGGAACCATCATCAACCACGGCATGCAGGACATTTACGACGATGCCTTCAATGAGGTTCACCGCTCCAATATGGCCAAGTTGGTGGACGGTAAGGTCATCCGTCGCGAAGACGGCAAGGTGCTGAAGCCCGAGGGCTGGCAACCTCCTCAGTTGGCGCAATTCCTTCCCGACGATGTGTGAAAGCGCTCACATGGTTTCATGAACAATGAAGCCCACCCCACCTCATGAGCCGTCCCGTAGCGCTTGTCACCGGTGGTGGTCGAGGAATTGGTGCCGCCATCTCCGACCGCTTGGCCGCTGACGGCTACGACGTCCTGCTCACCTACAATCAATCTTCCAAGCCAGCCGAGATGATCGTTGATGAAATCCGAGAGCGTGGCGACGATGCGTTGGCGGTGAAGGTCGACTGTGCTGACATGGGCGAGGTTGGCTTGCTCGGTCAACACCCGTGGATGGATCGAGGCATTGACGTGCTCGTGTTGAATCACGGCGTCTACAACCGGGTGCAGGGCCACGCCATGACCCTCGATGATTTGACGGCGACCATGAAAACCAATTTTGAGGGTGCCGTAGCCGTGTGGAAAGCCGTCCAGCCCTACTTGACGCCACACGCACGGATGGTGGTGGTTGGCTCTCAACTCGGGACTCGGGGCTCCCCGCACGGCGCAGATTACGCCGCCTCAAAAGCTGCCCTATCGACGTGGGCGCGCTCGCTTGCACAGTCCGTTGGTCCAGAGGGCAAGCGTGTGAACATTCTCGCCCCCGGCTACGTGGACACCGACATCCTCGCCGGCGATAGCCCCGAAAAGCGTCAGCAGCGGGAACAGGAAGTGCCCCTTCAGCGTGTGGGTTCACCCGAGGACATGGCGGCCACCGTTTCCTTCCTCGTCGGTCCTGATTCATCCTACATCACAGGCGCCATTCTTCATGTCAACGGCGGACTTTATCTCCCCTGATGCGAGCATGCGGGTGATTCCATGGTGAATGACTGGGACGACGACGGCTCTTTTGAGGCGCTGGCTGACCAACCGCTGTTGGAGGTCGACCTTTCTGAGCGAAATCCGTTTGACCTCTCCAAAGCCCTCGACGGGGCTGCGCTCGAGGAATTGAGGCCCGACGTGAAGCGGTTCCGTCTCCACGCCGAGTTTGACCCGGCCGGAGACCAACCAAAAGCAATAGAAAAATTGATTTCCCAATTGGAAAATGGTCAAGAACGTTGTGTGCTGCTGGGTGTAACCGGCAGCGGCAAGACGTTTGCCATGGCGCACATCATCGAGCAACTCAACATCCCGACCCTCATCATGAGCCACAACAAGACCCTTGCTCGCCAGTTACATCAGGAAATGGTGGGTTACTTTCCCGACAATGCGGTGGAATATTTCGTCTCTCACTATGACTACTATCAGCCAGAGGCCTACCTCGCCAAGCGGGACCTGTACATTGACAAAGAGCTGAGCATTAACGAACGCATCGAGCAAGAGCGCTTTGCGGCGGTGGCCTCGTTGGTTTCCCGACCGGATTGCGTGGTCGTCTCATCGGTCTCCTGCATTTACGGTTTGAATCCGCCCGAGACCTTCCTGGAGTATCATCTGCGCTGCCATGTAGGACAAGCCATCGAAACCCGCGACCTTCTGAGGGAATTAATTGAACTTCAATATCGCCGGACGACAACCGACCTCAAGCGAGGCGAATGTCGAGTCCGAGGTGAAGTGGTCGACATCTGGATGCCAAGCCGCGACGACCCGCTTCGCATCGTGTTCGACTTTGACGGTATCAAGAGCATCCAAATTTGTGACCCGGTGTCTTGGGAGGCGTTGGACAACCTTGAGGAGGCATGGATTCACCCGAAGGAATTCTTCATGACCAGCCCCGAACGGTTTGAGGCGGCCTTGGAATCCATCGAGCAAGAACTCAACGAACGCAGCAAGTGGTTCGCCCAACAGGGCAAAGAACTCGAACGCTACCGTCTGGAGCAGAAAACCGAATACGACCTCGAAATGCTGCGTGAAATCGGCCACTGCCAGTCTGTGGAGAACTATTCCTTGCACTTTGATGGCCGTGAACCGGGTCAACGGCCGTACTGCCTGCTTGATTTCTTCGCGGCGTGCGCCAATCAATTCCACGGCGATCCACAGAAGTACCTCGTCATCATGGACGAATCCCACGTGAGCCTCCCGCAGGTTGGGGGCATGTACCACGGCGACCGTTCTCGCAAAGAGAGCCTCATCACGCACGGCTTCCGTTTGCCAACCGCAGCGGACAACCGCCCGCTTAAACTCCCTGAATTCCAGCGTTTGGTCCCCCAAATGGTCTATGTTTCCGCCACGCCGGGTGAACGTGAACTTCGGCACCTTTGCGAAATCACCGGACAAACCGTCCCCAACGGCCTTCTGCACTCGCCCAGCGGCGGCGGGGCGGGAGAGCCGGATATCTCCAAAAAGCACCCCGAAGCCGAATCCATGTACGACATGCTTCAGAGCATACAGGGCATTGCGAAGATGGAGCTGAGGCCCACTGGCCTGCTCGACCCGGAGATCGAGGTTCGTCCAACGGCCGGTCAAATCAACGACCTCCTCACTGAGATCAACGCCCGAATTGAACAAGGTGAGCGGTGTTTGGTGACCGTCATGACCATCAAGTTCGCAGAGGAGGTTGCGGCCTACCTCAATCGAATGGGGGTCAAGGCGCACCACTTGCATTCGGAAATTGACACCATCGAGCGCACCGAGATCATCAACGCCCTGCGCCACGGGCACATCGACGTGATTGTCGGCATCAATCTGCTGCGAGAGGGTCTTGACATTCCAGAAGTGAGTTTGGTGGCCATCTTCGATGCTGACCGCCAGGGTTTCCTTCGAAACGAGCGAAGTCTCTTGCAAACCATCGGTCGAGCCGCTCGAAATCAAAACGGCAAGGTGCTCCTGTATGCTGACGGGTTTTCGCCTGCCATGGAGGCGGCCATTCGGCAAACGCTCGAACGTCGACAACGCCAACAAGCCAACAACGAAGCGTTGGGCATCACCCCCAAAACCATCGTCAAGGCCCTTCCCGTCATGGGGCAGACCGAGGACGAAACCATCGCCGGCACGACCACGGGAAGTGATGGGAAACGCCGCCTCATCGCCAAAAAAGGTGGACGTCGAGACGGCGACTGGGCGCAGCGCTTGCGACTCGGGGCGGGTTCGTGGGGTGCGACCGAGAAGAGTGAAAAAGCAATTGAAAATTCAAATTCTCAATTGACATATGATGAACCAGATGACCTCGCTGCCGATCTCTCGCCAGACGAGCGAGCAGCCCTCATGGAATCGTTGCGACAAGCGATGAACGAAGCGGCCAAGGACCTTGATTTTGAAGAAGCCGCACGACTTCGAGACCGGCTTCATGAATTGGAACGCTGGAACGATTAGTCCAACCCCTCTGAGGGCCACCTTCATGAAGCAAAGCCGCGAGGTTGTACCATGGCTGTTGACCCTGATGCCTTTGATGTCCCCGTCGTCGACTATGATTTCTCAAAGGCCAGCTCTCCTCGTGCGCTGATTGATCAAATGGCGTTGGCTGGAGGCTTTACTGCAACGAAGTTCGCGCAGGCCCGCAGCATCCTTGAGCAGATGCGCAGTGAAGCAGCGGCCGTGGACGGTGATGCAACAAAGGTGACCAACTGGCTTTCGTTCCCCGCCTGTTTGTGTGCCACGGGGACCCGTGGTTTCTTCGTTGAAGCCATCAAGCGAAAGATGTTCAACGTGGTTTCAACCACCTGCGGAACGCTTGACCACGACATTGCACGCGCCTACAAGCACTACTACCACGGCTCGTTTGAACTGGATGATATCGAGTTGGGTCAACACGAATTGATGCGACTTGGCAACGTGATCGTACCCAACGCATCCTACGGTGAAATCATTGAAGCCGTGGTCCTGCCCGTCCTCGAAGAGATTTACAACGACCGACTTGAACAAACGGGAAAGACGGGCGCCGATGCTTGGTTAGGCTTTGGCTCCATCCATCTTGTATGGGAGCTCGGCGAGCGTATTGGAACGCCGGATACGCTGATTTATTGGGCTGCAAAACACCGTATTCCCGTGTGTATCCCGGGCATCACCGACGGTTCAATCGGTGCGCAGTTGTTCATGTTCAGGCAAAAACACCGAGATTTCCACCTTGACACCCTGGCTGACGAGCAAATCATGAGCGACTTGACCTGGGACGTTGAAACCTCGAACGCCTTGATGGTTGGAGGAGGCATCTCCAAACATCACGTCATATGGTGGAATCAATACCGCGGCGGGCTTGACAGTGCCGTTTACATCACCACGGCACCCGAGCACGATGGCAGCCTCTCGGGTGCACGGCTCCGTGAAGCCATCTCGTGGGGTAAGATGAGGCCGGAGGCCCCGCACGTCTGTGTTGAAGGTGATGCGAGTCTCCTGCTTCCGCTCCTGGGTGCTGACCTCTTCAGTGAGCCTCACGCGTCTTGACGCTCGTTGAGGTCAGCAAGGACGAACATCAAACTTTGGCGTAGCGGTATTTTTGGGCGCCAACCTTCGCCGTCCACGTTCTTGAGAAAACGGTGAATGGCGCCCAAGTCCGGTCGTTCGTAGCGATTCGCCGCCGCTTCCACGCTGACGGCTTTGACGGACTGGACGCCTTTTGCAACGAGGTGGTCCACCTCGAAATGGCCCGTTTGTCCGGCTCGAGCACGCCGTGCGAGGTCTGTGAATTCCATCCAGGTCTCCTCAAGTGACCACGCTCGTCGGCCCGCCAAGTGAAGCGATGGTTCCTCGGGCTTGCCTTTGAGGAGCTCAACCACGCCGTACGCCACATCAAACCGGTCACACCAGTATCGTTGATCCCCCCTGAGGTCGGGTTTGGTGTTCTCCTCGACGTGCGTGAGCCACACGGCGAAGAAGCCGGCCTCTTCGGAAACGGGTGCTGGCGGCAGCATATCGTGAACGAAAACAACCAGGTGCTCACTGGATGTTGTGGGGTTCTCGTGGCCGAATTGAACGGTCATGCGTCGGTGAATCGGGCAGTTTGCGGGCGGCCTTTGCGCTCCTGCGATTTCGATGGACCAATCAGCCACCGTGGTTTCTCGTTGAGGCTGAAAGCTGTCCGGAAAGGCTTGCAAAATCGCCTTGTGCTCGTGTTTGAGGGCGTCTTCCAGCACTGGGGTCGTGGTGAACGTGAGGCCCTCCATCATACCCCGTTCCACGACGGCCGACACCAGCGGGTGCTGGGGGTCAGCGAGCAGCATCACGACGGTCATGGGTTAACGCAGGGGGCCTACCTCATCAAGACTTCTCGGCTTGGTGCTCACACTTCTCAACGGGCGAGGAGCAGCAAAAATCGCGAAAATATGCGAATCCTCAATTGAAAAATGCAAACTTTCAGATCTGTTGACGCCCCGAAATGTATCGGCGGAAGAAATTTTCTCTATTCTTGTGTTTCCAATTGGAAATCAGTTTCTTTGCCTACTCGATAGAAGAAAGAATTCAACTGCAGTTTGACGCGTTATGCGACATCAAAAATCAAATTTTTTTCTATATTTCAATTGGTTGAAGGGTAGATTATGCGTCAAATGTAATTGGAAATGATATTTTATTCTACGAAGAATATATTAGGTGCCGATGTCGACAGAAGGGTAAGCCGAACAAAATCGGCAGGAGAGATGGGAAATGAAAAACACAGATTACGGCATCCAGGAATTGATCCAACGCGATGTCTATGTCAACGATAAGAAAGTAGGAACGATCGTGGGTGAGCGACACCACCCAAACGAGGCCCGTGTGCAATCCATGCGGATTCAAGTGGCACCCGACGTTGCTGACGAATACATGCGAAAGCCGGCCGAATTGGCCCCGCTACCGAAGGAACTGGTTCACAGCATCCGAGGCGACGGGACCGTCAAGCTGTCGAAATCCATGCGCGAGTTGCAGCGCCGCTGGCGCAACACCGTGCGCATCGATGAGAAGTTGTATGCACCCGACGAGATGCTTGACCGAGCCGTCCTCGACAACCAGGGTGAGGAAATCGGCGTTATCACGGGCCTGTTTCGCGTAAAGCGCACGTACAAGGGCGTCATCGTCACCACCCGCATGCGCATGCAAATGGAATTCGGCGTTGAGCCTACGATTCGCATTCCGATTACGGCCCTGGCACGAACCCGAGAGCGATTGGACGAAGTCGTCCTCTCCCGAACCTTCGAGAAAGTCATGCAGTTGCCTTCGTACATCACGATCAACAACATGGAAGAAGAGTGATTCCTTTCGTCGAGAAGCACTCCAGTGCGAGCCGTCATGCTTATGACGGGGGGTCAAGTCGGCGAGTTTACCCTTGCGCGGGTGGCTTAGTCGGTTAGAGCACCCGGCTGATAACCGGGAGGTCGCAGGTTCAAGTCCTGCCTCGCGCACCATTCTCACGGTTCAAGCGTCTCGCAAAGAAGATGAAGGGCCAGCCGTTGGCTTTGACCAAGGGGATGGCATGGTCGTCGTATCTGGTAGCAACGCATCGACCATGGCGAAACAACTCGCTGAAACCATGGGGTGGGACCACCACTCCCTTGAGACCCGTCGGTTCCCCGATACGGAAGGGTACATTCGAATCCCCACCGAAACGCTGGAAGCTCTTCGAGTCGAACCCGTTGTCCTCGTGTCAAACACCTTCCCTGACTCTGGGATCGTGGAAACCTTGCTGATGTTGGATGCCATTCAAGACGTTCGCGCTGGCCGTTTGCAAAATTTGCGAGAAATAGGCCCTCAGACCCTCCCTGACGTAGGAAAAGGTGTCATTTTGGCGATTCCCTATTTTGGGTACTCTCGGCAAGACAAGCGATTCAAGCCGGGCGAATCGATTTCGGCGCGTGCCATTGCCGAGATGCTTGCTACCCGGTGCGACGGCATGGTTCTGCTCGACCTGCATGCACCGGCCGTCCTGAGCGACATGTCGATACCGGTGGCCTTCACAACCGCCATGCCCGAACTGGCGCATCATCTCAAAGAATCGGTCGATCCTGATTTCATCCTGTCTCCCGACAAAGGTGCCATTGACCGAGCCTCGAGCGTCGCTCAACAAATTGGGTGCGAATTCTCGTACCTTGAAAAAACACGAATCGACGCCCATACCATCGTTCACAAAGCCAAAGATTTGGATGTGGCCGGGAAGTCGGTCGCCATCGTTGACGACATGATCGCCACCGGCGGGACCATCTGTCGTGCAGCCGAAGCCCTCCGAAGTCAGGGGGCGGTTGAAGTCCACGCCGCCTGCAGCCACGGACTGTTCACGGGTGGGGCCATCGCCCGTCTGCTTCGCTACGTCGACGGCGTCCACGCCACGGGGTCGCTGCCCAACGCACGGGACGTGATTTCAGGGGGTCCGGCGCTGGCCAGAGGCGTTGGTGAAGTCTTGAGCCAATTGGGGCACTCATCCTGAAAACCACGACACTGCGCCTTGATTCTCGACAAGGGTGGAAAATTACCCTCCCGTGTCGCCTCCGTTGCGTTTATATCCGCGGGGTCGTGCGGAAGCATGCCCCCATCACGAGGAAGGAGAGATTCCAATGAGTGTACATGTGCAATTTGAAACCCCAGAAGACCTAGCCAACAAAATCTATGAAATGATCGACCTCAACAAGAACGGTCGTGTCAAGAAAGGTAGCAACGAAGTGACCAAAGCCGCCGAGCGCGGAACGGCCCAGTTCATCATTCTTGCAGAAGACGTCAACCCTCCAGAGTTGCTCGCTCACATTCCTTTGATTTGCGCTGAAAAAGACATCCCCTTCGGCTATGTCCCCAGCCAAGAATTCCTTGCCAAGGGCATCGGTATGCCAAAGGACACCACCGCAGCCTCCGTGGCCGTGATGGAAATCACCAAAGGCGCCCAAGAGAAATTCCACGAAGTTGTTGAGGAAATCAAAGCCCTCAAGAACAACTGAATCCCCACGACGAGTTGAGAACGATGAGTGAAGAACTTGGTGGATGGCCAGCAGAAGTGGTCGAGATCGTCGGCCGAACCGGAATGACCGGAGAAGCAACACAAGTCAAGGTGCGTGTCAACGACGCTCCCAACCCCCGAGACGTTGGCCGTATCATCAGCCGAAACGTCGTCGGACCCATTCGCGTTGGCGACATTTTGATGCTCAAGGACACGGGCCGTGAAGCCCGCAAGCTGAACGCACGGTGAGAACAATGCCAGAACGACGAATTTGCAACTTTACGGGCGAGGAAATCGAACCCGGCACCGGTATGATGTTTGTCCGCAAGGACGGTAGTGTTCTCTGGTTCAAGAGCAGCAAGGCTCGCAAGAACCAACTCCTACTCAAGCGAAATGCCCGCAAGGTCAAGTGGACTCGCCACTACGTCAAGGGCGGCATTCAGTGAAGGCTGACGTCCGCACAGCCCTACAGCAACGCCCATAAACGGGTCACTTTTGGGTCGGTATGGTGAACACCATGGAAACAACATATGTTATGATCAAACCCGACGGCGTACAGCGCGGTCTCATCAGCGAAATTATTGGACGATTTGAACGAAAGGGCCTCAAGCTCGTCGGTCTGAAAGCCATGGTGCCGACCGAGGACATCGCCCGCTCGCACTATGACGTGCACAAGGAGCGTTCCTTTTTCCCTGGCCTCATCAAGTTCGTCACCTCCGGTCCCGTTGTCTGTATGGCATGGCAGGGCGTTGAGGCCATCGCCGTCGCCCGCAAACTCATCGGCGCCACCAATGGTCGAAACGCCGACCCGGGCACCATTCGTGGCGATTTCGGCATGGATATGGGCTTCAACATGATTCACGGATCAGACGCCCCTGAAACCGCCGAATTTGAAATCGGCTTGTGGTTCCCCGAAGGCTTGATGTCATGGGAGAACACCATGGGCACCTGGGTTTACGAGTGAAGCCTCATAACACCGCATGTCAAGTGGTGATATCATGACTACCGAAGAGGTCACACCCGCCGATGAGGGCGAGGCACCTCCACGAGGCCACAACCGACAACCCATCGTCTCGGTGCTCGGCCATGTCGACCACGGCAAAACCAGCGTCCTGGACATGGTTCGCTCCATCGGCAGCCAGCGACAAGCGAGCGTCATGGACCGCGAGGCGGGTGGCATCACCCAGCACATCGGCGCAACGGAAGTACCCGCTGATGTCCTCAACGAAACCTGCGCCGCCATGCTGGGCGGGAAGAATTTCAAATCTCCCGGATTGTTGTTTATCGATACGCCAGGGCACCATTCCTTTGCTTCACTCCGAAATCGAGGCGGTTCGGTGGCTGACATCGCGGTCCTGGTCGTCGACATCATGGAAGGCTTGCAGCCCCAGACCATTGAATCGCTCAACATTCTCAAGGAAACCCGCACGCCGTTTGTGATTGCAGGCAACAAGGTTGACCGCCTTCACGGTTGGCGTAGTGAGCGAGGTCGGTCGTTTATCGAATCCTTCCAGAATCAGCGCGAGGATGTTCGGGCCTACTTTGAAGAGCGTTATTGGAAAATTGTCGGCCAATTCTCTGAGCACGGGTTTAATCTTGAGCGTTACGACCAAATTCGAGATTTCCGACAAAACGTTGCGCTCGTTCCCATGTCGGCCAAAGAGGGCGAAGGGCTCCAAGACCTGCTCGCCGTCACCGTCGGTTTGGCGGAACGTTTCCTCGAGGACCGCCTCACGGACACGTTAGGGTCCGCTCAAGGGACCGTTTTGGAGATGAGGGACGAAGTCGGGATGGGGAAAACCGTTGACGTCATTCTCTACCGGGGTGAACTCAAGGTCGGCGACAGCATCATGCTCGCCGGCCAAGACGGGCCCTTCACCACCCACATCAAGGGGCTCAAGCGCCCACAAGGCATGGCTGAAATGCGAGACGCCGGAAAACGCTGGGTCAATTTCGACGCCGTCGAAGCTGCTTGCGGGGTCAAAATCGTCGCTCCGAAACTCGAAGCCGCCATCGCCGGAACCACCTTGCATCTTGCCAACACGGCCGAAGAAATCGAGACGGCTGAGGAAGCCATTCGTGAGGAGTGGCGTGCCATTTTCAACAGCATGCCCGTCATGTGTTCCTCGTGCAAGGAAATCTTTGCGCGACAGGCCTTCCAAGCACACACCACCAAAGGGGACTGTCGGGGAGCCGAAGAGGACCGAACCGGGGTGGTCATCAAGGCCGATACCGTCGGTGGTCTGGAAGCCTTAGCGTTCGAATTGCATCAACGCAACATTCCGGTGCGCCAAGCCACGGTGGGCCCCGTCAACAAGAAAGACATCCTGATGGCCAAGTCCGCTGCCGATCCGCTGCAAAAGGTCATTCTCGGTTTTTCCACCAAAGCGAACACCAGCGATGTTGCTCAACAACTCGCCGACGATGACGCTGAGGTCAAGTTCATCTCTGGACCCATCATTTACCACATCATGGACGCGTTCGAAGACTGGCAGGAAGAAACGAAAGCGGCGATTGAGGAGGAACAGCGGGAAGCCCTTGTGTATCCCGGAAAGGTGCGCTACCTGAAGGACCATACGTTCCGTGCCAAAGGCCCCGCCATCGTCGGTATGCGCGTCCTCGGCGGGCGAATCCACATCGGGCAGCGCCTCATGAAACTGGACGGTACGCCCGTGGGACAGGTCAAGAGCCTGCGCACACGAGCAAGCGAGGACGTCAAAGAAGCCATGCAGGGCGATGAAATTGCAGTGGCCATTCAGGGCCCAACCGTCGGCCGACACATCGACGAATTGGACGAATTCTACGTCGATGTCCCCGAACGTCACGTCAAGCGCCTCAAGAAGGTGGAGTTGTCTGCCCTCGAAGAAGAAATTCTGGATGAAATCGTCGCACTTCACCGAAAGGACAACCATTTCTGGGGACGCTAATCCACTGTCATGAAGTCTGCATGAGCATTTTTGTCGCGGAAAGCGCACACATTCATATAAGATATGAGCGGACATGATTTTACAAACGAGGGTTTGAGATGGAAGCAAGCATGCAAGGAAGCGCCGGTGGCGCACGCACCCAGGATTTGATTGCTACCGTCTCGGCGATTTCCAACAGCCTCATGAACGAGGTCAGCAAGGTCATCATTGGAAAGAACGAGAACCTGCGCCGAGTTACGGTTGGTATTCTCTCCAACGGTAACATGCTTCTCGAAGACTTCCCCGGTTTGGCCAAGACCTTGCTCGCCAACACCTTCGCCCGAGCACTCGGGTGCAAATTTAAGCGAGTCCAATTCACGCCTGACCTGCTGCCTTCGGACATCATGGGGACGTACATGTACGACCAGAAAGCCGGTGAGTTCAAACTCCGTGCTGGTCCTTTGTTTTCCAACATTCTCCTTGCTGACGAGATCAACCGTGCTCCTCCAAAGACCCAGGCTGCCCTGCTTGAAGCGATGGAAGAAAAGCAGGTGACCATTGAAGGTATCACGCACAAACTGCCCGCTCCCTTCGTCGTTATCGCCACGCAAAACCCGATTGAACAGGAAGGAACCTACCCGCTTCCTGAGGCTCAAATGGACCGTTTCCTGATGAAGATGAGCATGGGCTATCCCGACCGTGCTGAGGAGAAGGCCATCCTTGCCCGACGAAAATTGCGAGGGCAGGACGAACACGTGGTCGAACAGGTCACCTCGCCCAAGAAGGTCGTCGCCATGCAGAAAGCGCTTGAAACGGTGCACGTCGACCCCGCCATTCTCTCCTACATCATCGAAATCGTTCAGCGCACCCGCGAAGATCATCGCGTTATCAACGGAGCTTCACCACGTGCAAGTCAGGCCTTGTTCAAGACCGGGCGTGCCGCAGCAGCCATCGCAGGGCGGAACTATGTGATTCCCGATGACATCAAGGGCATTGCCTTGCAGATCATCTCCCACCGTATCAACATGAAGCCTGAAGCCAAAATCCGTGGCATCACCGGTATGCACATCGTTCGGAAGATTCTCTCCGAAGTGCCCGTGCCTGTGATTCAACCCGCTTGAAACCGGGCGTTTGAGGCTCGCATTCAAAGGGGAGTTCCTTCCTGCTGAAACTGCCGGAGGTGAAACACCGTGAATCCTTACAAAATGGTCATCGCCGTCGCGAACCAAAAAGGTGGGTGTGCGAAGACCACCACGGCTGTCAACGTCGCTGCTGCACTGGCCAAAGGCTCGCGTCGACAAGGGTTGCCGCCGGCTAAGGTGTTGCTCGTCGACTTGGACCCGCAGGGGAACTGTGCGACGTCGTTTGGCTTAGAGAAGAAGAAAATCAAGAAAACGGTGTACGACCTTCTGACCAACGACGGTGGGGAAGAATTGCCCCTGATAGAGGAGTACCTCATTCCTCCAAGTGAAATTACCAAGGCGATGCGTGAAGCATGGAGCAATCGAAACGGTGGGAAAAAAGTCCCCGATACCATTGACGCCGGTCATCTGTGGATCCTCCCCAGCGATATTCACCTCTCCGGTGCGGAAATTGAGTTGAGTCACAAAATTGGCCGTGAGACCCGCTTGCAAGAAGCGCTTCTTCCCATCATGGACGAGTTTGACTACATCATCATCGATACGCCGCCCTCACTGGGCCTGCTGTCCATCAACGCCATGTGCGCCGCCAACTGGGTGATGGTGCCGGTTCAAGCGGAGTATTACGCCCTCGAAGGCTTCAGCATGCTGATGAATTCCATCAAAATGATTCAGCGACGCATCAACCGGAATCTGAAGATTTTTGGCATCGTCATGACCATGGTCGACGGGCGTTCCAAACTCAGCACCTATGTTTGTGATCAGGTGAACAAGAAGATGCCGAACAAACTGTTCAACACCACCGTGCGCCGCTTGGCGAAGGTGGCTGAAGCACCGTGGAGCGGTGCACCGACGGTGATTCTCAACAAACCCACAAATTCGGGAGCGGGTGCTGGCAGTCTGGAGTACTGGACGCTGGCCAAGGAAGTGCACCAGCGGGTGCAGGAAGTCCGACGAGAATTCGGCGTGGTTGAGGAATCGAGGCTACGACGAGAGCGAAACATCCGCTAGGACGAATCGCTTCGGAGGGTTCTTTTTGCTCGTCAAACGGGCTCTTCAACCGTGAAACCCTTCGCATGGGTTAAGTATGGGCCCAAACCGAACCTTGAGCAGGTATTCCCATGACAGCAGAAGGCATGACCTCCGTGAGCGTGAGTTATGAGATTCGACGCCAGCTGAACACGCTGCGCACGACCGGCGGCCACAGGAGCGTCAATGAGTTGCTCGCCGAGATGATTCGTACCCACAAGATGTTGAAGATGCGAGGTGAGATCGACATGCTACGAGAGCGAATGAAGCAAGCCGTCGACGTCGATGTCGACCATCTCGCCGAACGCCTCAACCTCGCACCGTTCCAGGTTTGATGACCATGATGTCGTGGCGTCCTCCGGGTTATCGTTTCGAGGCCAAGGACTTGGTCAAGGGTCTGTGCAGCGATGAAACGGAGCAGGCGCAGTTGCTGATGGCCGCCATCCACGGAAAGGTGGAATTGTTTGCCGATGCCACGGCGTGGAACGGCTTTTTGTGGTTGGTTATGAGCACCTGTAAGGTTGATGGAAAGCCCTTGTACACGGGTCTTGAACTCGGTGCTCTCAAGGCAAGTTTGCCCATCGTCTGGGTCTAATTCTTCCCGTATTTTGCGAGCCACTCATGGCCGTACCATTGCCATTGGTCCATGGTCCATCCGTCGGGAAGGCCACCTTCTGGCAGGGGTGGGGCTTCGGCTGGTCGCTCGGGCGTCTCAGGGCTTGGCTCCGGATCGGCCTCAGCAGGCGCCGATTCCATCCCCACGCCGGCAATGGACTCGATGCTCTCCTCATCGTAGGTGATCGACCCGGCATCGCTCACCCCGTCTTCGGATTTCAACGCCATATCGTCGAAGCCATCCGATGGTTGCTCGAAGTCAAGTTGGGCCACATCATCGTCCCACGAGGCATCCGAAATGATGCCACCAGCAGCCGAGAGACCTCCTCGGCCTTCCAAGGCTTCCTTCGCAGCATCGCCTGACATACCGGGGCGCACGCCTCCGTACTCCTTGGTGGTCGCCGCTTCCTTGCGACGATTGATGATGTAGGCAGCCCCGAGAATGAGCGCAGTCAAGCCCACAAAGGCCACAAGACCGACCATAACGACTTGATTCAAGGTATCGTCATCAACCGAACCCAATGTGGTGCCTCCGTTTTCTTGGTCGTCTTTAGTGGTGTTCCAGGCGTTATAGCCCAAGACAAACGTCCCTTCTTCAACGCTGTTAACGTAGGCCTGATACGCAGGGTCGTTCCATCCCATACAGGCCTCCGAAGTGTCGTTTTTATCGTTCAAACAGTGGTCTTGCTCGGTTTGGATGAAGCCCCGGGTATCATCGTAATCTGCGTTTGAACCAACACCATCACCGTCCCCGTCAAAGTGTTCGTCGGGGTCACTGTCCATGAGCGGAGATTCGGTTCGGTCAACATAGCCATCGCCGTCTTCGTCAAGGCATCCAAAGGACGGAATGCTGGTGTAGCCTTGGGTGCTGTTCGGGTCCACGCTGACCGCTTTGGTGGAGGTTCCAAATTCCCAGGGGCAAGCGTCTGGACGTTCCCCTTCGGAGGCATCTCCGTAGCCGTCACCGTCGCCGTCCAGCCACTGGGTTGGATTGTTGGGCAACGCATCGGCGCCGTCTTCTGCAGTCCAATTCTCGTCGGGGTTTGAGTAGCCGTCAAGGTCGCTGTCCGGGCAGCCATAACGGTCGAGGGTTGAGAACGCGTTCACGCCGGGACAACTGTCGGGTTTGAATCCGTCCGGGTTATCCCCGTAGCCGTCCCGGTCGGCATCGGCCCACTGCGTGGATTCCTCGGGGAACACGTCCCCGTCGAGTCCGTTTCTGTTGTCGCCGTAGCCATCCCCGTCAGCATCGGCCCACTGGTCGGCGTTGTTGGGGAAGAGGTCGGGGTTCTCACCAGCAACGTTGTCGCCGTAGCCATCCCCGTCTCTGTCCGCCCACTGGGTGGCATCGTTTGGAAACGCATCGGCTTGATTGCCGTTGGGGTCGTCGCCGTAGCCGTCTTCGTCGGTGTCGGTGGTTTGGGTTGCATCGTTTGGAAACGCGTCCTTGAGGTCGTTCACGCCGTCTTGGTCGCTGTCGAGGTCGAAATACACGACCTTGGTTTGGGTGGGCAACACGCCGATGGCGAAGAACTGGCCGGTGAACTCGGGCTCGGTCGCAATGATGTCGCCTGACGCCGTGAACGTTTGAATCACGGTGAAATTGGACTGGTCAACAAAGGTCGTTTTGCCTTGTTTGGCCCCAACCATGTACATCTCGCTGTACGCCTCGATTGAGGTCGTTTGCTTGGTGTGCCCGAGACCGAGACTGGCCGATGCCCATGTGTCGGTATCGTAGTGATAGAGCGTACCACCTGTCGTTCCAGCGAGGAGGGTGGTGTTGTCAACTTCAACCAGCGAGGAGACGATGCCGTTTGGCTCACTGAGGGTGTTGGTGACCGTTCCATCGCTACCGTGTACGTAGATCTTTTTGTTGTAGGAGGCGATGGCGACGCGGCCGTCATGGAGAATTTCAAACGCCGAAATGCCAGATGCAATCGTTGAGCTGCTGATCCCGGTAAAGCCGGTGGTGTCGTACTGGTCAGCCCTGCGTTTACCGGCGTAGTACACCAACCAAATGTCGCCCTCTTTGTCCAGCACCGCTTCGTCGATGGGGTCGGGTGTTGTGATGTTCCAATACACGGTCTGCGTGCTCATCTGCACGACGTAAGCGCCGCTGTCGTGTGCAATAGCCACGAGCTCTTGTGCATCGTCCAGCCGTGCGTTGTTCGCATCGACCTCGAGGAATACGGTCCACTGGGTTGAGAGCACACCGTTGTTGAATGCGTTTACGCTCACGTTGCCATGGTTGTCCACGGTAAGGATTCGTCCGTCGTCCAGGGTTTCCCACAGGACGATGGGGCGGTCAAGACTGTCGGTTTCACCACTGTTGGTCAACAAGGAGAGGTCGCCGGAAACCGTACCGACCATGCCCGCTTGCGCCCCAAGCAGGAAAACCACGAGAAACGCCAACCATCGCTTCATGCCGGTACCGAGGGGTCCGACAGATATGAACAGCGCGCTTCGCCGTGCAAACGGTGAAGATCAGTCCTCGTCTTTCTTATGACTTGGTTCAAGACGCTTGACGGGTTGTTTTGACACGGGCGTCAAGGTTCCACGAACGGGCCGAAGGCTGGCCTTTTGTTGTCCGATGGAAGACGAGGGCGGTGGTCCTCGCTTCTTCTCGGGAATCAGCATGTGGCCGACAGGTGTTAGCGGTGCCGTTTGCACCTCCTCTTCCTGTTCAAGCGGTCGCAGTGTTCCACGAATGGGTTTGAGCAGGGCCGTCGGACGCTGCATGGTCGTCGGGTTCTCTTCGATGTCCTCAGCGAGTGTCTCCTCTGCCAGTTCCTCGGCGACCGAAAGGTCTTCTTTGACCTCCGGAAGAACGGTTTCCTCAACCGATTGCTCTTCGGCTGCTGTGGTTTCCTCGATCATGGTCTCGCCAACGTCTTCCATGGCGGTCTCTTCTTGGGGTACAAAGGCAGGCTCTGCTGCTGCGATGGGTTTTCTGACGTTACGAACGGGCTCAGGCTGGGCGATGGGCTGGCGAACCGTACGAACGGGGGGTGTTTGTCCAGCCAACGGTCGTGCGCTGGTCATCGGTGCTCGCATGTTACCCAGACCGAGGCGAGGCTCTTCCTGTGCCTGTTGTCCCATCAAGCCGCGGAGCGGGCGGCCAGCGGCGGCACCCAGGCCGTCAGGACGTGCACCCAGCGCCGTGGGGTCCATGGCGCCGGCGCCAAAGGCGGCGGGTGCCTGGCCGGAAATGGATTGCATCCACTTCTGACGCTTTTCGGCTCGCGTATCTGTGGCCTGGAGTGAACTGAATTCTTGCTCCCGTGCACGAAGTTCGGATTCGTCGGCATCGACTTCGCCCTGGATTTGTTGCGAAACGGCCTCCCGCATCTTCTCCTCGGCCATTTCCTTGAACGAATCCATTTTTTCGGCGAGGCCCTTCAAACGGTCGCGTATCTCGGCGCGCTTGAGGCCAAGCTGGGCTTCAATCTCGGCTCGGATTTGTGCCTCACGCTTGCGAACATCGATGAGCGCTTTGTTGCGCATGATCTCTTCTCGTTTGTCCAGTTGGCGTTCAAGTTGCGTGGCGACTTCCTCTTCCTTTCGAGTCTTGAAATCTCGGAGTCGTTCTTCCATTTCCACTTCGAGCTCGAGTGCCGTCTCTTCCTTCAGGAGGTCCAGGTCGGTTTCGTGGGTCAACCGCTCGTTGCGAAGATGAGCATCGACCTCTGACATGATCGCCTTTCGTGCGGCGGCCTCACGGGATTGGAATTCAAGGTCAAGTCGTTCGGCCCAATCCTGCTTATTGGCGGCGTATTGCGCTTCCAATTGCTCGCGGAGTTCGGCCTCACGCTCGTAGCGATAGCGGGAAAGGCGGTTTTGAATCTCGGCCTCACGAGCGTGTCGGTACGAACTAAATTCGTTCTCCATACGGTGCTCGAGTTCTGCTTCAATTTCGGTTTGCAGGCTTCTTGAGATGTCGTCGATGGCTTTGCTGAAGGTCAGGTCGTACTTTGACTTCAAGCGAGCCTTGCGCTCGGCCATGCGTTCGGCTTGTTGTTCGTTGAGTTGTTGCTCAATTTGGACGCGCAACTCATCACGGCGTTTGGCGATGGCCAATTCCACATCCTCACGCATGCGGTCCTCAAGTTCGTTGGTCTCTCGTCGAAGTTGCTGTTCAATGTCAACCTGTAACTGTTGCGCAATGTCTTCTTCAAGGCGAAGGCTGCGTCGCTCAAATTCAACTTTGAGGCGTGCCTCACGTTGCTTGAGTCGCTGACGAAGCTGTTGCTCGAGTCGGGTTCGAATGCCCCGGCGGAGTTGGTCTTCACGCTCAGCCAACAAGGCTTCATGGCCCTCTTCCAGGCGACCGATCTCCAATTGTTCCATCTCAACGAACCGTTGTTCCATCTCGTGTTCGAGATTGGCTTCAACCTCGCGGAGTCGCTCTTGCAAGGTTTGATTGTAATCGAGTTTCAGTCGTTCCTTTTGAATCGCAAGCCGGCGTTCGTATTCCTCGTGCAATTGTCGTTCAATCGAGACCTTCATCTCGGCCTTTCGCTCTTCCAGCCGCTTGTGCTGTTCGACACCGTGCTGCTCGTGCATGGCCTGAATCTCTCGCTCAAGTCGGAGGTCCAATTCGTGGCGGACCCGAGCCTCTTCAGCGGCAAGTGCATCCCGTTCCATGGTTTCCAATTCGGCCTCCATGGACGTGCGAAGTTCGTTTTCGAGGGCGTCCAACGTCAACTCGTGTTGGGTTGCGAGGTCCTTGGCGATGTTGGCCTTCATGGCGTTGACACGTTCGGTGATGGCCTGTTGGCGAAGTCGACGCTCTCGCCGCAGGTCGGCGCGCAATCGCTCCTCTTGCCTGAACCGGGCTCGTGTTCCCATCGCCTCATCCAGCGATGTGGTATCTGCTGAGGTGAACTGGGAACGAAGTGAAGCGAGGGTCACCCGCTCGGTCGTATCGTGACCGGCGTGGCCCCCATCATGTGCCTCCACATCATGGCTTTCGCTCATACCCATTGGAATCCCATCCACTTCTTCATGGGCTTCTCTTCATAGATAAGGAGCGCGACGAATCAAAGCGCCGTGCAGGGTTTTTTTTGACCCTTTTCGGCGCCCCGTGGGTCAAAATTTGACGGTGAATTCCGTATCGCAGGCAGGGCACTCGATGTTCCTGGTTCCGGGGCGACGCTTCATCCTCAAGTTTCGGTGGCAACCGGGGCACTCAATTTCCACCCGGGGTGTCTGTCGCTTGAGTGTAAAATACGTTTCACAACTCCCGCATTTCAAGTCAGCTGGGCGATGGTCTACGCCTGCGACCAAAACCTTCGAACAGGACGGGCAGGAGAGCTTCTCTTCCTTCCATTTTCGTCGGGTCAACGGATGGTCAACTCGAACGCGAGCATCGCAAAGGGTGCAATTGAGTTCTCCCAGGCCAATGGGCAACATGCCCTTGCACTTGGGACAGGAGAGCGGTGGCGGGGCCACTTTTGATTCCACGCTCAACTCTTCGGACATGGAATCACTTCTTTTTCGAGTACAGAACGAGCTGTTCGGGGATGAAGTTCCAAGGCACATCAAGCGTCAGGCCGAATTCCTCAGACAGACGGACGATCAGTTGTTTGGCGCTGACTTGGTCCCGTGAACCATGAAGGTCAAGCACGATCACATCCCTGCCTTCCTTGTCCACGGCCAAGGACGCAAGGGTTGTTGTTGGGCGTGCATGAGAAGGTTCAGGTTGTGAAGGTGCGGCTTGGGACATTGCCACAGGGGCATCGCTGGTTTGGAGCAGTTCGGGCAAATCAACGTGCTGCTCCTTTCTCCACCAGCGTGCTCGGCCCTCATCTCGATGGTTCTCAATGAGGGAAAGCGATGCGAGTTTCTTGAGGTGGTGGTAGAGGTTGTACCGGTCAACGCCGACCTCCTTCTGGAGTTGGACCGTGCTCATCTCTTCGCATTGAGCAAGCGCCACATATGCCGCACGCCGTGTCGGGTGGGCCAAAGCGGTGGTGATGGGGTCGCCTCGTACTCGTCCCATTCTCCCACCTATCGGGAAGACAGGCCCATAGGGTTTGAAGATGTCGCGTCAATCACGAAGATTTCTCCCACCAACGAGCGGGAAGAAACCTCGCTCTCAGCGTTGAAAATGCGATTCTGGTATCTGCAACGACGGATGTGAGCGTGGCTTTCAACAATTCGAGCGATTGTCCGTTCTGTGCCAACCGGGCACCGTTGAGGATCACGATCACAACCGAGAGTTCGTGGATGAGAACGCCGACCCAGAGTTGGTCGTACCACTGTTGAACCACGGCAAACACGAGCGTGACAGTGATGAACACGGAGAAAAAGAGATTCTGCATCAAGGTTCGTTGGGCCTGACGAGCAAGGTCGATCATCTCCGTGATCATGCGAGGGTCGTCTCCGGGAACCAGCACGTCGGCCGCTTCAAGATTGACGGACTCCCCGGTCCCGATGGCGACCCCGACATCGGCGACGGCCAGGGCTGCAGCATCGTTGAAGCCGTCGCCAACCATCATGGTGACGTGCGAACTGGATCGCGCCTTCACCCACCGCACCTTTTCTTCTGGGCTCAATCCACCATGGGCTGCACTTTCGGGCAGGCCAACCGTTCGGGCGAATTCCGATACCGCGTTTTGGTGGTCGCCCGAGATAATTTCGATGTTGATGTTGCGCTTTTGCAGGGCAGCGATGAGGGTGTCCGTACCGTCGCGCGTGTCGTCGTGGACGAAGGTGGCCAAAGCGACGGCCTTTCCGGCCTTTACCAGCAGACTTGCCCCGTGGCCCTCAGCCTTTGCTTGATCGAAGGCTTCACTCAATTTCTCCTCAACCTCAACGCCCATGGAACCGGCCTTATCGGGCCGAATAAACGCCACTTCGGTGCTGCCGTGCTGGCCGGAGACCCCCGCATCGATATCGCTGAGTCCTTTGATAGCGGCGGGCTTGATGTCTTCTGCGCTGCAGTAATCCATCATCGCCAATGCGTAGGGGTGAGAGGAGCGTGCCTCCAGTCCCATCATGAGTTGCAGTGCCGCCTTCTTCCGTCGCCCTTTCCCGAGGACGACTTCGCCGACGGTGGGGCGGCCCGATGTCAGCGTGCCCGTTTTGTCCAAGAGAATGTGATTGACGTGCGCCATGCGCTCAAGTGCATCACCGCCACGAACGATCACCCCGTTCTGGGCGGCGTTGGAAAGCGCTGCAGCGTGGGGTACGGGCGTTGCGAGCAAGAGGGCGCATGGACAGGAGACCACCCACAGCAAGAGGATAATTTTCCAGTCCTCGGGGAAGAAAAAATACCACACGGCCAAGGCTCCGAACAAAACCGTCGGCACCCATATGGCGGTAAATTTCTCAATGCTGCTGTGGAGTCTTGGCGGCACATCACGGAAGGTGTGGACGGCATCGATGAGTCCTGCGAGTCGCGTTTCATCGCCCACCGCGAGCACTTCGCACAACACCGGACCTTTCGAAAGAACGAGACCGGCTTCGATGGTATCCCCTTCGCCAACATCCACAGGAACGGATTCGCCGGTGAGCGGTGCTTTGTTCAGGGCACCCTTGCCTTCGATGATTCGCCCGTCTGTAGGAATCAGTTCTCCGCTACGGATTTCGATGGTGTCGCCAGGACGAATAAGGTCGATGGGGACATTCTCCGTTTCAGGAACGGCGCCGGAGTGGCTGGCGAGGCTGGGGCCGCTTCCCATGGGGAGGGCAACGCCTCCTGCGGGCGCCGTGTACGTCATGTCGGATGAAAGGGAAATAGCCTTGCTCTTGTTGACCTTTCGAGCCGTTCGTGGGAGTCGGTCCAATCCGCCCTGCATGGCTTGACGTGCTTTGACCAGGGCGTCCCCTTCGAGGTGGATCGTGAAGGCGACCAGGATGGTGACGATGAGCGCCTCTTCCCACATGCCGAGGATGCATGCGCCGATGACGGCAAGGCTCGTGAGGACTTGGAACCCCACCTGCAGGTTTCGAAGCGAAGCGAACGCCTCCTTGAACATCTGGACGCCACCAATGGCCACGCCGGGGAGGGCCAAGATGGGAATCAGTATCCCGTGATAGCCGAAGAGTTCGGCGAGCATGATGATGACCAGGATGGGAAACGCAATGCCGCCACCAATCAGTCGCCACTGGTCGGGGCGCAACCGGTTCGATTGGGCCACGACGAACGTTGGTTCCACGCCCAACACATGTTCCAAAGCGCGCTTGCGTGCATCGAGAAGCGCCTTTTCATTGGTCACTACAAGCTGGACGAGAATTCGGTCATCGTCTGAAATCTCAGCGTCCAGAATACCTGGTTGTCGGCGAAGCACGCGCTCAAGTTTTTGCACCGGCACGCCGTTTCTATGAGCCACGGCTTTGGCTCGCACGCCGACCACCTCGTAATGGTCGATGTCAGGAGCGTGGCCGAGGGAGCGCAACACAGCGGATACTTCGGAAAGCGACCCGTTTTCGAGGTTAATGCTGAGTTTGACTTCACCGGATGTCGCAGAGACATTGGATTGCATGACCTGTTTCATATGGCCGAGCGCGCCCATTGCTTTTGAGGCACAATCCGGGCAGTCCATGCCGATAAGCGGCCAACTCACATCATACGATCCGCTGGCATCTTCAACAACGATGGCATCAACCATTTCGGGTACCAGGATGTCAAGGGGTTCTTCTTTCGTATCGGGAGCCTGTACCACCTCTTCTGTTGACGGCGATGGCGAAACAGGTTCGTCATCTTCGAGGGAAAGAAAGGCTTCCCCCTCACCGTCTTCTCCCATGACTTTGCGAGCCATAGACCCCTCATGAAACCTTTCATGATTCTCGTTCTCGGGCTCTCATCAAGGGAATGTTCTTGATTTTCCTCCTGCTGGCTATCCACATGCAGTGGCTGCCGGAGGAATGGTGTCCTCGGGTGGTCGTCATTGATATTGACGGCACCATCACCGACGAAAAGAAGCACCTCTCTACCGAAGCGGTGCAGGCCGTCAGGCGTTTGGAGGAGGCAGGAATTCCCGTGGTGCTCGCCACCGGCAATGTTCGCCCCGTGACCTACGGCCTCTGGCGATTTCTTGGACTGTCAGCGCCGATGTGTTGTGAGAACGGTGGTGTTCTTTGGCACCCCGCATGGGACGAGCCAGTCCTTCGAGCCAAAGCCGACGAAGCCAAGGAAGCCGCAAGGTGGCTTGCCACGCAAATCGAGGGCTTGGATGCTGAGGGAATCGCCTCGAATCGATGGCGGGAGAGCGAGTGGTGTCTCTTTCCAAACGAACCTCTCGAGGCCGTCACCGCTGCGGTCGCCAGCAGTCCATGGTCCCATCTCAGCGTGGTGAGGACCGGGTTCGCCGTTCACCTCATGGAGCCTCATATAAGCAAGGGCGAGGGGCTTCGGTTCTTGTTTGAGCGCATGGGGTGGTCTCCCGAGGAGGCGCTGTGTGTCGGTGATGCACCCAATGATTTGTCGATGTTTGAATTTCTTCACTGGTCCGTTGCCGTTGGCGGGGCCTTTCCAGCTGTTGAAGAAGCAGCCAGCGTCGTCTCGCCGCATCCACACGGTTTGACCTTCCCGCCGCTTGTTGATGCTATTTTGTCCCGACATTCGGGTGATGGACGTTGAAGGCCCTGGGCATCGACCTTGGCGGGAGCGGTTTTCGTCTCGGTGTGTTTGATACTCGAACGGGGGCGCTGGAAGGCTCACTGCACGCCTGCCGCCACGGTTCGTCAACCGCTCCAAACGAGGTACTTCCTTCATTGGTTCAAGCCATCGAGGGGCTGGGTTGGCGGGGCCCCATTGGGCTTGGCTTCCCCGGCGCCGTCGAGGCCTCAAAACCCATCACGGCGCCCAACCTTGGCGAGTCGTGGTTGGAGACGGAGGTTGCATCTGTTTTGCACAACTTCCACGGAGGCCAATTTTCGATGCTCAACGACGCGGATGCTGTGGCTGTGGCTGAGGAACGATTCGGTGCAGGGCACGATGAACATTCGTGTGTCCTCACCCTGACCATCGGTACCGGGCTGGGAACCACAGTGCACCAAAACGGCGCACTGCTTCCAAATCTTGAGTACGGTCGCTTACCCCATCCATCCAGAGAAGGGTACCTTGAACACCACCTCTCGGGCGCTGCGCGAACACAGCACGGGTGGACCTTGGAGCAGTGGGCCGTTCGTTTTCAAGAAGGTCTGACCTATCTTGAACAGAAGGTTCGTCCTACCCGAATCATCCTCTACGGCGGGCTCATGGAGCACTGGGAGAAGATTCAACCCCTGCTCAAAACGGAGGCTGAACTGGTCCCCTCGCTTCTTGCAGACACGGCAGGGCCGTTGGGGTCTGCGTTGTTCGCAGCGAGCCATGTTCATCCTTTGTAGGCGTCAGTCAAGGAAAACGACGTGACCATCTGCATGGCTTGACCGTACTTGATCTTCCCGAGGTATTCCTTGGTTTGGCCGTGCGTGATCACCCGAAGGCGATAGCGACACACCCGTTTCGTGCGTCGTTTTCGATGATGCTTGTAGAAATGCACGCCGACCTTGTAGGTTCCAAGCGGAGCATCGCCCTTCCACACGACGTTTTCAACCGGCGTGTTGGAGATTGGACGAACGTTCATGTCGACGTCGAGTTCCCCGCCGCATTCGCTTCGCTTGTTGTTGAAGTAAATGCGTTCTCCCGAAGGACAGAAAAGATGCAAATCGAGGTCGTTGTAATCGTCCCAAGCGAGTGAAATTTGCACTTGTCCTGAAGCACCACCCTCTCGCTCCAAACGTTCGTCGATGTTGACTTCGTGCTCTTCATCGGCCTCTGTTGCCACGATCACGCCACTGCCGATGTGTTCCTCTGCCACCAAGGTGGCGTGTTCTTGCATGGGCGGTGCGTTCTCCTCCATCCACTGGGTTCGAGCCTCCAATTCGGTTTGTCGCTCGTCTTCTGCAGGCGGTTCATCCTCCTCGCTATCAGCCAGCGGTTGAATCAAGTCGAGTTCCATGTAATTCCGGTCTCTTCGCTCGTCTCGCTCTCTCCACGCTTGCTGCTCCTGCTCGGGAAGTTGGTCCACTTGCGGCATGCTGACCAGCAGTCGCATTCGCCCTTGATGAAGCGCAATGCGCGAGGAGGTGCTGTATTTTTGGAGCAGGGCCAAGGCTCGAAGCCGAGCTTGTCGTTGTTTCCAATAACGATTCAGAAGATAGACGCCAAAACCCGTCAACGCAAGGCTTGAGCCGAGGGTAATGGGGTCAACCATGTCGCTTTATTTGTCCCCGGTCCTTAATAGAAGGCGCGATGAAATTCCTTCACGAAAGGAATTCTGCGTTCAGGGCGTCCAGCGAAGCCTTGTCAGGGCGGAGTGCTTCATCAGGGACATCGAGCAGGGGTTCCTCCACCAAGCCGAGGTCTTCGGCAAGCGAGGGTTTGCTAGCATCGAAGTACAGCAGTCCTGTGACGTGTTTCTTCCCGGTTTCAGCTTCGTGAAGGGCTTTGAGTGCCGCCATGGTGTCGCCAGGATCGTGCTCGGCAGAGATGGTTTCCAATCGGATGGTCGACCCGTCGTGGAGGGTGATGTCGCGGAAGTGGCCTTCGGGCACTTCAATTTCCTCAACCGGGTTGAAATGAGGGATGTAGTCGGCCATGTGGAGCGTGATTTCGTTCTCCTTCACGTAGCCGTAAGAACGCATGGACTCGTCGTTATTGTTGAAGGTCACACACGGTGAAATCACGTCGATGAGGGCGAAGCCTTTGTGGGACATCGCTGCCTTGAGCAGCGAGGTCAGTTGTTTCTTGGAGCCCGAAAAGGAGCGGGCCACGAAGGTGCAACCGAGGTTGATGGCCAAGGCACACAAATCGATGGGCTGCGTTTCGTTAGCTGGCCCTTTCTTCTTCTTGGAGCCGACGTCAGCGGTAGCGGAGTACTGGCCCTTGGTTAGACCGTAAACACCGTTGTTTTCCACGATGTAGACCATGTCCATGTTTCGGCGAATGGCGTGGATAAGTTGTCCGATGCCAATGGAAGCGGAGTCGCCGTCGCCTGAAACACCAAGGTAAAGCAGGTCCTTGTTGATGGCGTAGGCACCGGTGGTCACCGAGGGCATGCGGCCGTGAACGGTGTTGAACCCGTGGGACTGCCCGAGGTAGTAGGCTGGGGTTTTCGAGGAGCAGCCAATGCCGGACATCTTGGCGATGCGGTGAGGCTCAATGCCGTTTTCCCATGCAGCCGTGACGATGACGTTGGAGATTTGGTCGTGACCGCAACCAGGACACAGGGAGGACGGCCCGCCTGTGTAACTGTCTTTGGGCTCGTTGATGACGTTGAGTTTGATGGCTCGTGCGGGTCGGTCGCTCATTGGTTCACCTCCTCAAGGGTTTTCAAAATACGCTCTGCGTAGATGCGAGCACGCGGTGGCATACCGTCGCTGTAGGCGACCGAGTGCACCTTGGTGACCAAGTCGTTGGGGAGTTCTCGTCGTAGGATGCCATAGAGTTGACCGTCTCGGTTGATTTCCAAAACGATGACCGTTTCGTGTCGGCGGACGAAGGCCTCTACTTCCGAATGGAACGGCAGGGCGCGAACGCGGCACTGGCTGACTTTCATGCCGGTTTCTTCAAGGATGTCATCGATTTCTTGAATTGAGTTTTCCATGCTGCCGAGGAAAACAATCCCAACTTCGCATTCTTCTTCTTCTCGCAAAATAGGTGCGGGGAGTTCGTCTCGAGCGTTATCGATCTTCATGCGCAAGCGCTGCATGAGGTTGTAGTAGTCCTCGGGTTTCTCGGAGTAACCGCCCATCGGGTTGTGTCCTGTTCCTCGGTAGAGGATGGGGGCCATGCCTGAACCGGGAAGGGTTCGGTAGGGAATGCCGTCGCCGTCCACATCCAGGTAGCGGCCAAAGGTTTCGAATGCTTCGAAGACGTCTTGCTCGCGCACGACCTTGCCACGGTCCATGGGCTGGTCGGGGTAGGTGAAGCCTTCACATGCCCAACGGTTCATGCCCAAATCGAGGTCACTCATGCCGAAAATTGGCGTTTGGAAGCGTTCAGCGTAGTCAAAGGCGCGCCAGCCGTACTCAAAGCACTCCTCCACCGTACCGGGGATGAGCACGATGTGCTGGGTGTCGCCGTGGCTGCCTTCGTAGAGCATGGCGATGTCGGATTGTTGGGTGCGTGTTGGCAGCCCGGTTGAGGGACCCACACGGGTCACGTCCCAGAACACAGAGGGGATTTCTGCGAAGTAGGCCAGTCCGATAAACTCCTGCATCAGCGAGATACCGGGTCCGGAGGTGGCGGTCATGCCACGGCCACCGGCCCAACCAGCACCGAGCACCATGCCGGCGGCGGCCAGTTCGTCTTCGGCTTGGATGACAGCCATCTTGGCGTTTCCGTCATCGTCGGTTCGCAGCCTTGGGATGTAATTGATGATGCCTTCAGCTAGCGAGGACGAGGGTGTGATAGGGTACCACGCCAGCAGTTGAACGCCACCGTAATGAGCACCAAGAGCGGCCGCTTCGTTGCCTTCGATGAAGAATTGAGGCTTCTCGACCTCGCGAGGCTCAACGGCGTATGCATCTTCTTTGGTCAGGTGTTCCTTGCAGTAGTCGCGACCCAAACCGAGGGCGGTGATGTTGAGTTCCACAGCGGTGGCCTTACCTTTGAATTGCTTGGCTACGGCGGACTCGAGGCACGTTTGGTCAATGCCTAGAAGTTCTGCGAGGACGCCAACGTAGATGATGTTGGTAACGAGTTTGGCGATTTTTGGATTGATTTTGCGAGCCAGGGAACTCATTGGAACGGGATAGGAGATAATGTCGTCTCGCTCAACGGTTTTCTTCTTCGTGTCGCTGTTCCAAATGACCACGGAGCCGGGTTCGAGGGCCGCCAGGTCGTCGTCCCAAGTGGCAGGGTTGACGAGCACCTGGATGTGCGTGCGGTCGCCCGGTGCTTGGTATCCTTTGTCCGAAAGGCGTACGATGTACCAGGTGGGGAGGCCGGAGATGTTGGAGGGAAACAGGTTCTTTCCGCTGACGGGGACGCCCATGTCGAAAAGCGATTGCAAGAGAATGAGGTTCGCAGATTGGGACCCGGTTCCGTTGGCGGTGGCGATGTTGATGGTGAAGTCGTTGATGATGTGGTCCATGGAAAACATCCCTCGAGGGCTGGCGGTTGACCCGTCCTGTTCGCCGGTTTCTCAAGCACTCTTTCAACATGTTGCCGGTCCATTCCCCCGGTCCAGTGCCTCGGCAGAACGGCGGAGCCGTGAAGCGTGAGACTCAAAACCACACGAGGACTGGGCGTGAGCATGGCGGACGAAGCGATGCGAACCGGCTGGGAAAAGGCTGAGAAAGCCATCACGAAAGGAAAAGGCGACGCCGCCCTGAAAATTCTCAGGGATATGGACCCCGATGGCAAGGAACCTACAACGCTCATGTTGGCCGGCCACGCCACCTGGCTTGAGGCGAAGGGCGGCAACGACCGCTCCCAATATCGACGAGCCGCCTCCCTTCTTCGTGAAGCCACCAAAAAGAATCCTCGGGACAAGAAGGCTGACCGCCTCTACAACGACCTGCTCAACGAAATGCAGGACAAAGGCATCAGCGAGACCTCCTTCCCCCGTCTTCTCAACGACGGCACGCCAACGCCCGCCGGCATCATGGCCATCTTCCTTGCAGGCGTGCTTGTGTTGGCGATGATCAACGTCGCCAACCGGTCCGACACCACGACGGACATTGTCGACCTCGAGTTGACGTGGAACGGTGGCGCGAACAGCGGGACGGTCACCATTGAGCTCTACCCGGACGATGCACCGATTCACGTGGAGAACTTCAAACTCCTCGTTGAGAACGGCGACTACGACGGCACCATCTTCCACCGTGTCATCGATGATTTCATGATCCAAGGTGGCGACTTCACCAACGGCGACGGTACCGGTGGACACGCTGCCAAGTGGTTCGGCTACTGCAACGGCGCCGAAACATCCGAAGCGGAGTGCGCCGGCAAGACCTCTTACACCATCCCCGACGAAGCCGACAACGGCCGCAACCACGAGCCGTGCACCATCTCGATGGCCAAGACCAGCGCCGCCAACACCGGTGGTAGCCAGTTCTTCTTGATTCCAAACGACAGCACGCCAAATTGGTTGGACGGCGAACACACCGTGTTCGGCGAAATCACCAGCGGCTGCAACCACGTCACGGCGATCTCGGCAACCGATACTGGACAAAACGACCGACCAACCCAGAATGTTGAATTGGTTTCGGCGACCTTTGTGGGTTCAGAAACCAAGCCGTGGTACCAGTTCTGGTGATGGCACCATCGTGCGTGCACCCTACCTCGATACTGGGGCGTTTAACTCAACCTGAGGCGTGAAGGGTTTTCTTCATAGACGGCTGGCTTCTCGCTTGAAACATGGCGACCTTGGACCCCTTTAACGCACGTCAAACTCTCAGCGTTGGTGGCGACTACTTTGCTCTTGATGCCCTTGATGCGAACGGGATTTCCACCGCTCACCTCCCTTACTCCGTTCGTATTCTCCTCGAGGGTGCGCTCCGAGCCCACGATGGTTTTCTCATCACCGAGGACGACATTCGCAAGATTGCAGCATGGGCTCCAAACGGCGAGCGCGGCGAAATTCCTTTCCGCCCCTCTCGGGTGATTCTCCAAGACTTCACCGGCGTGCCAGCCGTGGTGGACTTGGCAGCACTTCGAGACGCCATGGTGGAAATGGGCGGTGACCCTGAAAAGGTGAACCCGCAGGTTCCCGTCGACCTTGTCATTGACCATTCGGTTCAAGTCGATGTTTCTGGCGCTCACAGCGATGCGCTTGATATGAACCTCGACATCGAATACCACCGAAATATGGAGCGCTACACCTTCCTCAAGTGGGGTCAGCAATCGCTGGCCAATTTCCAAGCAGTACCTCCTTCCCGAGGCATTGTCCACCAGGTGAACCTCGAATTCTTGGCCAGCGTCGCCCGTCAGGAAGACGGTGTATGGCTGGCCGATACGCTGGTCGGAACGGATTCCCATACGACGATGGTCAACGGCCTTGGCGTGCTCGGCTGGGGTGTTGGCGGCATTGAAGCCGAAGCCGTCATGCTTGGTCAGCCGATTTACATGCTCGCACCCGATGTCGTGGGCGTTCGCCTCACTGGCAGCCTTCAACCGGCCGTTACCGCAACGGACATGACCTTGCGCATCGTTGAGATGCTGCGTGAGCACGGTGTGGTTGGCAAGTTCGTTGAATTCTTTGGACCCGGCATGAAAGCCCTCACGCTGGCCGACCGGGCGACCATCGCCAACATGGCGCCCGAATACGGCGCAACCTGCGGCTTTTTCCCCGTTGACGAGCGGACGCTCGATTACCTCCGTCTTACTGGACGTGAAGACGATGCCATCGCCGGTGTTGAAGCCTACGCCAAGGCTCAAGGACTGTGGTACGGTGAGGACGAAGCGGAAAAATCCTACACGGCCGTCCTGGAACTCAACCTCAACGATGTCGTGCCTGCCCTTGCCGGGCCAAAGCGTCCTCAAGACCGTGTTGACCTCAACAACATGAAGTCGCATTTTGCAGACAGTTTGACGCACGAACTTGGCCATCAGGGCCACGGGCTTGCCCCGGAAGACCTCTCGAAGAGTGCCATCGTTGAGATGAACGGTGAGATTTTTGACCTGAATCACGGCGATGTGGTCATCGCCGCCATCACATCCTGCACCAACACCTCCAATCCCGGCGTCATGATGGCCGCAGGTTTGGTTGCACGTAAAGCCCGTCAGCGAGGGTTGACCGTCAAACCTTGGGTCCGCACCTCGCTTGCCCCGGGGAGTCGCGTGGTGACCGAGTACTACGAAGCGACCGGGCTGCAAGACGACCTCAACGCCATGGGCTTCCACACGGTCGGCTATGGCTGCACGACATGCATCGGAAACTCGGGGCCGCTTGACGAACCCATCGAGGCTGCCATCGACGAAGCGGGACTCATCGTGGGCTCGGTTCTCTCCGGCAACCGGAATTTCGAAGGACGTGTCCACGGGAAGGTCAAGGCCTCCTATCTCGCCAGCCCTCCACTGGTGGTGGCTTACGCCATCGCCGGAAATTTGGATGTTGACTTGACCAGCGAGCCCATTGGCTACGATTCGAAGGGCACGCCCGTCATGCTGTCCGAAATTTGGCCGAGTGAGGACGAGGTCAACGAAGCGATGAAGGTCATCACGCCCGATATGTTCCGCCAGCGCTACGCCGATGCGATGAACGAACCTCGATGGAACAGCATCCCCGCCGAAGCATCGCCGCTCTACCCGTGGGCCGATGCCTCCACGTACATTCGCCTTCCGACGTTCTTCAGTGGACTTTCGGCCACGCCCGAACCGATCACGCCTGTGGAGGGCGCGAAGGTGTTGCTCAAGCTTGGCGATTCCATCACGACCGACCACATCTCGCCGGCGGGGTCCTTCCCAGCCAGCGGCCCCGCCGGTCAGTGGCTTGTTGAGCGTGGCGTCGAGCAGGGCGACTTCAACTCCTTTGGAAGCCGGCGCGGCAATCATGAGATCATGATGCGAGGGACCTTTGCCAACGTCCGTATCAGGAACCAAATGGCACCAGGAACCGAGGGTGGTTACGCCCTCAACCACGAAACGGGCGAGGTCATGTCGGTGTTCGATGCCGCACAAATTCAGGCGCCGAAGGTTGTGCTTGCCGGGAGCCAATACGGCACGGGCTCCTCGAGAGACTGGGCGGCCAAGGGCACCTATCTGCTCGGCGTGAAAGCAGTCATCGCCACCTCGTTTGAACGCATTCACCGCTCCAACCTCGTCGGCATGGGCGTGCTCCCGTTGACGTTCAAGGTAGGCGAATCGCACGAGTCGCTGGGCTTGACGGGACATGAATCCTACACCATTCCACTTACCGACGATGTGCAGCCCCTCCAGTGGATCACCGTCCATGTGGAACACCCTGACGGAGGATCGTCTTCCTTTGAGGCACAGATTCGCTTGGACACGCCCGTGGAGGTTGAATACTATCGAAACGGCGGCATTCTCCACACCGTCTTGCGTGAGATGGCGCAATCCCCCGCATGAATCCAGCAGATTCAAAATCTAACGACTCGCAGGCCGGTTTGATGCGTCAGTTTCGTGGGAACGTTCGATACCGTTTCCGGGCGGACGACCACGACCTTAACATCGTCATTGAAGGCGAGGCTGGATGGGTTCAGAAACATGTTGAAGACTTGGGGCTGACCGGTGTTGGATGGACCATGCCGACGGGGACGGAGGTGCAAGCCAGCAACTTGTCAAAGGTCAGTGTTGAACGGCAACAATCCGGCATCAACATCGAAATGGAGGACGCTCCAGAATCCTCTCGGCCGGCGGACATGGGTCCTGAGCCAGACCCGAGTCGCATCCCTGTCGTTCGTCGCCCCATCGGCGAATTGAATCTTCAAGAGAAACTGGACCAAGCGGGCATGGCTCCCGCCGAACGTCCCGATGTCATTGAGTTGATGGAACTCCTTGACGACATGGACCCGCCTCACCCGGTTCAAGGTTCAACCAGCGTTGATCCGATGGCCGAGGCGTGGTTGAGGGAATTGCTTCAATTGGTCGTTCGCGATCACGGCATCACCGGATTGCGCACCGAGGACATCGAGGAAATCGCCAGCAAAAAACTCGGGGGCAGGGAAGGAACGACGCTCGATGTTTGGTTGGAATCCCTGTTTTCTGCTGGTAAACTCGTCAAAATCCACGGCGGTGACGCCACCGGTTGGGGTCCTTCGCCGAAGTGGCTTGCTGGACGATTTTAACAGGGCTATCCGGCCTAAATTCAGCGGGAGAAAATCCGGGCGATTTTGAACAAAAACGAGGGCTTGCGCCCATGGTCTCGGGGAACTTGAGTACAAAGGCATTATATCCGAACAGGCCATCCGATGACCAAGTGATGTCCATGTTTACCCAAAACGACCTCTCTAAGGCCCGAATGCGTAGTATTTTCTTGACCGTGCTGATGGTGCTGAGCACCACCGCTGCCCTCGCCACCACGGCCAGCGCCTCGGTTGCACGAACCTACATCACGAACCGCGACCCGATGGACGTCGCTATTGGCGATTTCGACTGCGATGGCCACAACGACATGGCTGTTGCCACGGACGGGACGCACTCCATGACCATCCTGTACAACGACGGTTTGGGTAATTTCAATGACCGTCAAGACATTTGGGTGGCTGGCAACCAAAGCCGCAACGCAGACTGGGACGAGTTTGCAAACGTTGAGCAGGTGGAAGTGGGTGAATTCACTGGAGACAACGCCATCGATATCGTCATTTATCAGAAAAACAACCCCTTCAAGACCAATGACCAGGGCGCACCAGCGGGTGAACCTGGAAACGTCACCATCATCCAAAACGACGGCTGCGGCAACCGTGATTGGACCATCGGCGAACGGTACACTCACTTTTGGGTGTGGGACATGACCGTCGGTGATGCTGACCAAGACGGCAACGACGACATCTATGTTCTTGACCTCCTGAACGATGTTACCACACAGCGTGTTGTCACCTATCGCAGCCCCATCACCTCAGCCACCAACGGTCTTCCAACCACCTTGGGTTCGTCGCAACAAAACACCTACCGCTCGATTGAAGTTGGCGATTACGGCGAGTCTCAGAGCGGACTGACCGGCGCCTGCACCGACGATGATATCTTCTTGCTTCGTAGCGAAGGTTTGGATTACACCACAGGCCAAACCACCAACCCAGGAAACGACGATAACATCACCATCATCGAATACGACTGTCAACTCCAGAACTATCCTGCTACCTACTCCTACGGGACCAACCAAGCCAACACCCACATCATCAACATGGGCGTCGACCTGACCGAAGATTTTTCCATCGCTGACGTTGGCGGGAGCGGCTACATTGACACCATCGCCGTCATGGACAGCAACCTCGAAAACGTGAGCTACAAGCAAGCCACCGCTCAGGGAACCTTTGGAAACTCGCAGTTGGCCTATTTCGGACCCTACATCTCGTGGACCATCCAAGTTACTGACTTGAACGGCGATGGCGAGCCCGACTTTGTCAACCCGACCATCGCTTTCCAGCAAAACACCTCTGACTCTGCAGGAGGAAGCACCTCGAGTTTCTTCCTCAACTTCCCGACCACCGTCCAAGTGACCCTTTCTGACGGAAACGGCGGCCACGTGAGCCCGCTCTCTTACCCTGCTGGTCGTCGGCCTTCAGCCGTCGCTATTGGCCAATTGCAGGGCAGCAGCAGCTCAGCCCCCGACCTCGTTGTCGGCCACACCAACTACAACTTTGGCGGATGGCGAGACAACTTCGGATGGGCCGGACAATACGACACCCTCACCGTGGTAGAAATGGACAACAAGGACCTGGCTGTTACCGGCCTCGAAATTTCACCAACGGACCGCTTCTTTGGCGTTGTTGGCGAGGGAACCCGCAACATCAATGTCACCGTAACCAACACAGGCATGGACACCCTCAACGGGCAAACAGCCGATTTGGATGTCGAACTGAAGATCGTTGACGAAGCCAACTCCAGCAACACCACGGTCTACGCGAACGACTGGGATTCTCCGGAGGACAAGACCGGCTGTGGATCGGGCTGTTCGTGGACGTTCGAAGAGTTCGTGGACGGTGCGACCAATTGGCACCTTGAAACCAACCACTCAACCGGCGCTACCGGCGGCGGAAACAACGACGAGAACATCTCTGCAAACTACCTCAACCCGACCGACTTCATGTGGGCTGGCAACATGAAAACCAACAGTTCAGGTGATGAATGGAGCGGTTACGGTAAGAATTGGGACGATGCGATGACCCTCAACGACGTCGACCTTACCGGAGCCGACCGTGCCTTCATGAGCGTTGAGCTCTTCCGACACCTCGGCCTTGGTGCCTTGGGCAGTTCTGACGGTTCAGGCTTCATCGTCGGCGATGTTTGGGACGACCTGGCCATCGTCGAGGTCGGAAGTGAAGAAACCGGATGGAGCCTCATTGGCTGTCCGCAACAGGCCGCTCTTGACGGCGCCTGTCCTTCTGGCGCCAGTATTTGGGGAGGCTTCGACAACGACCGGGGCTTCAAGCAGAACGCTTGGGGCGCCGCACCCGAAAACATCGTCTATTACGGCCTGTTTGCATCCGGAACTTACTACGGCTGGGACAACTTCACCGAGGAAGACCTCGGCGCCTTTGACCTGTCCGCATGGGCTGGCGAAACCGTGGACCTTCGTTTCCGCTTCCGCACCGGCTTTGAAGGCTCAACAGCCGATGACAACGAAAGCCGTTGGAGCGGCCGAGACGGCTTTGCTGTTGACAATTTAACCATCTGGAAACAGAACACAGCCTTCTTCCCCAACCCACAGACGCAATCCACCACCATTGGTCCGCTCAGCAACCTTCAACCCGGGCAGGAATACACGACGTCCATCTCGGCCAATTTGCTGAACGACACAACCTACCGGATTTCAGCCACCATTTCCAACAATGCGTGGGACGAGCAAGGTATCAACGATGACGCCGTGGGTTATGTCACGCCGTTCAACCTTTACGACCCGACGGTGGAATCCATCGATTACTTCAACACCGGCGGTCTTTATGCCGAGGGCACCTTCGACATTGCAGTGGTCACCAATAACTACGGAAACACGCCAGTGGACTTTGATATCGAAGCGACGGTCTATTCCGCCACGCCTTCCGACGTGTACTGCGGTACCCCCTCTGCTGTTTGCGAAGAGACGTTTGAGGGTGGCACGCAAGGCTACCGATACGAGGAGAACCAACAACCGAAGGGTGCGATTTACAACGAGAACAGCTGTTCCACCAAGATCTTCAACAACAACGCCTACTGGTTCGGCCACCCCTGTGACACCGGAACTTTGGGTTATGACGATGCTTGGGCCAACGAAACCCTCACCATCCCGGACATCGACCTGACCAGCATGAGTGGCGACTTCGTCTCCCTCAACTTTGAGTATTACGCTGACACCTTCTACACCATTGACCAAAGCGGCAATGTGGATCCCAGTGACTACGCTACCATGACCGTTGATTACGCAAAGGACGGTGCGAATTACACCGGTCTTGTGTTCGCTCAATGGAACGACTACAACGAAGACGGCACCTGCCAGAACGACGACGACGGCAACGGTATCGTGAACGCAACAGAATCGATTGACTTCACGGAGCTCACCTACATTGGCGACCCCGCAAACACCGACGGTAGCGGCAATTACAACGTGTTCTTCAATTCCGAGGAATTGGTAAAGACCACCAGTATTGATCTCACGCACTTGTACATCCAGAACCGTTCATCACAGGATACAAGCCAGTGGACAGCAGAATGCATGTCCTTGCAAGGCTCCACCGTGGACGTCCACTTCGAATTCCAATCGGATGACGATGGCCGCAACGGCATCAATGACGGCTTCAGAGGCGTCGGTTTCAACAACATCTCGCTCTCGGAGTACACCTTCGTCCAGGATGCTGTATACACGGATTCTCGAACCAACGTCGATGCAGAGGAATCCGCCGTGACCACTATCGCAAGCCACGAGTTCTTTGCCGGCGTTTATCGGTTGGACATCCAGACCATCTTTGACAACACCACCATCGGCAAGCCGTGGTACAACGATAACGAACTTTCAGAAGCGAACAACATTGAACGTGTGATTTTCAACGTTGAATCGGTGGACATCTCCATTGGAAAGCCCGATATTTTGGCCTGCCATGACGACCAAACGCTCGAATGCGTGCTCCCCATTGACAGTGCCCTGACGCACTCGTGGGACATTCAGGCCACCAACGGCGTGCTCGCCGGAGATTACGTGTTCTACATGGAAGTCACCGATATGGCCGATGGAAGCCAAGCGCACATCGTTGACTCGGGACCAGCGGTCACTCTCCAAAGCCAACAGAAGACCTCGGTGTCATTTACGCCATGGAATGGTTGGATGGACGGCAAGACCTACAACATCAGTTTTTACGGAAAATTGGCTGACGGCACCGAAACGGGCAACGTTCGCTACTTCCATGCCAGCTTTGCCGACCATGTTGACATCGCCATCCTCTCGGACACCTCGTCGCGAACCACCGCCATCAAGCAAGACCTTGCCCTTCTCGGCATGACCTACACCCAGTACGAGATCAACGACTGGAGCACGTACTTTGACGCAGGTTGGTTCACCCACTACGACAAGATCGTGCTCCCATGGCAGGAGGTTTTGGTGGCCAAGGACACGCAGTTCGGCGGCGACGGATACTACCAGAAACTCGGTGAACCCGCCCGACGCACTGTCTTGGAGAACTTCATGTCCGCCGGCGGAACCGTCCAGGCGCACTTGGGTCCACTCGGAAGCCAAATCTACGGTGTTGACCAAGGTCTCTCTGGACGCCTGCCGTTCGGCTTGGACATCCAAAGCCGCGACACCGCAGAGACGCAAGTCACCTACAACACGATGGATCTCGCCGACCCTTACCACCCCGTGATGGACAACGTCGACGTGAACGCCTTCCAGGGCTTCGATGCCAACTCGGGCGTTGCTCAGGCCGTCCTCAACACCAAGTCGGTCAGCACCAACAATGTCCCGGAGACGTGTGATGGGTACATGGAGGACGGCGGGTACTTCCAGCGCCTCATCCGTTCCTCGGAAGACATTCAGGATACCGTGCTTGGTGTGTGCAGCTACTTCTCCGGTGGTATGATCATCTCGACCATCGACGTTGCCACGCACTCAGAGCGAGCCGACAGCACCACCTTCCCGCTGATGGGCAACCTCCTGAAGTATCAGGTCAACCCGTACCCCGACGGCTTCGGTACGCTCGGCAACGGTCTTGATTTGACCATCAACGGCGAAGTCCCAAGCATCGACCCGAGCACCGGCAAGTACGCACTGCGCTACATGAAGAGCGATGCCACGCTGAACTTCGGCTACACCACCTCTACAACGGAAACGTTGCATGCTGATTGGATCATCGACGGTCCGACGAACTGGGACGGCACCACGCTCGCGAGCGGTGTCACCGGACACTCCACCGAAGATGCTCCAAGCATGATGTTCTGCAAGGCAGACCTCGCCTCGCAAACAGGGTGCGCACAAGGTGAACAGTGGCATATCACACTGATGCTCCATGACGACAACGGCCACGCTCGAACCATTGACGTGGTCGTCGAGACCAACGATGTCTACGCTGACGAATTCCGACCTGAAGCCGATGCAGTCATTGACATGCGTACCGACTACGAAGACAACGTTGAGTTCATTGGCACCAAGACCGTTTCCAACGTCGAGTGGGATGTTCACCGCATCATCCTTGAAGGTGAGGGCGACGACGCAGAGCTGGTGATTCACTTCGATGCCAGCAACTCCAGCGATCAGGATGCGCTTGACGGCAACGGTATCGAGACCTACGAATGGAAGGTCTTGTTCGACGCACCCTATGGCGACGATTCCTTTGACTTGGACGGACACACGTTCACGCAGACCGCAGCCAGCGGTGGTGAATGGTCGTACAAATTCAAGAACGTCACCGTGGACAGCACCGGCACGACCGAGAACCAAATTCGCATCGAGTTGATCGTCTACGACAGCGCGGGCAAGTTCTCCGAAAAGCACAGAATGTACTTCGTCATCGTACCTGAAGGGTTCGGCGATGAAGAACCAGCGATTCAATGGGATAACGTTCAGTTGAACGCCTCAAAGTTCCAAGAAGATACGTTGACCATCTCCGGTAGCGTTCTCTCCGGTGCAGAAACCGGTGAAGTCTACGTTGAGGCAGCGTTCTTTGAAGAGAACTTTTCCGCTTCCTCCGTGATGAAGTACAACATGAGCGTTTTGAACCTCTGGGGCAAGAGTGCGGCTCTTGGCGATGGCGACCGCTTTGACATCACCTTGGACATGAGCAATCTGTACTCCAACGAGTCCCGTTCACAACGTGTCTACATCAAGTACTACGAGGGTGACTACCCCAACGAGCGATGGGTCACCATCAAATGGATTGAGTTGAACCTTCCAGCCTGTCAGGGCTTGGAAGCCGACCCGCAAGCGATTGACGCCGGTGGCGAATTCATTCTCGACGCCAACGGGGATTGCCAGTGGAGCGGTGCTTGGTCTTACGACCCGACCACCGGGGAATGGACCGACAACACGCAGACCAACAACGGCGGTGAAGAAACCTCCAGCGGTCTTGACTCGACGATGCTCATCATCGGCGGCGCCGTACTCTTGCTCATCGTCCTGGGCTCCATGATGTTCATGCGCCGTGGCGGCGACAAAGAAGACGCCTTTGGCGGTATGGAAGGTGCGTTCGGCGCCGATGCTCTGGACCCCACCGAACAGTATGTGCAGCAGTTGATCGCTCAGGGCTACCCCGAGGAAACCGCACGAGCGTTCGCAGCGCAATACGTCAGCGGAGCTGAGGCTCAACCCGCAGCGGCAGCCCAACCCGCAGCGGCGGCCCAACCCGCAGCGGCGGCCCAACCCGCAGCGGCGGCCTTCGATCAAGCGATTTACGAACAGTACTACCAGCAGTTCGTCGGCCAAGGCTACGATGCCGCAACAGCGGCAGCCTATGCGCAGCAGTACGCCATTCAATACGCTCAATCACAACAGTAGATTGAACGCTTGAGGACCGTTGTGGCGGCTGGCGCCCGAGGGGTCTGACCGTGCGTAGCAATCGCATCGTTTGACCAAATCGGTTTCGTTATGGCATGGAGCCTTTGTGGGCCTTCCTCCTTCACGTGAGGGAGCAAGGGCTGGCTCGACGGTCATGTGGAAGAAGTAGGGGCAGGTCTGTAGGCTATGCGGGGGAGCAAAGGTAGGTTCCTGGGTCATGAGCCTCACCGGCATTCCGGTCTACTGCATGTCCATTGACGCCTCGTGGCGATGAACGTACGGAATGTGGGCGTGCGCTTTGACCATGGATCCAAGGACGCCTTGCCGTGATGGATTTCACTCTTCTTCGTAGGGTTCGAGTGAGGGTTCTTCGTCGACTTCCATGTCAGATTCGCTGAGATGAGACTCAAAATCGGGGAGTCGAAGTCGCCAGTTGTTTGGAAGCGAGGCACCGTTGTCGATAATTTTCAGCGTCCGTTCCTGCCAAGACATGGGTTTGCGCTGCATGATGTACATGTAGAGTACCGAAGTTCGAATGTCCTCATCGAGGACGGTGTAACCTGTTGCGGCTTCAAAATTCATGGCACGGAGGAGATTAAACGCCGGTCGATTGATGATTTGGAACCACCGTTTTGCATTCCGCATACAGACCATGATGACGATCAAAATCACAATGGTGTTTAGGCAAAGCGTGGCGATGGAAGGCTGGCCGATCCCCTGCAGCATCACGACCAAGATCAACAGGATTGGCACGGCCGTGATGAGGAAAATGAAATTCTCCGACATGGGAGGTTTTCGCATTTTTTGCCGGATCGCCTCCCATCCGTCGTGGTGTTTCTCATAGGGCTTGAAGATGTCTTGTTGCTGTTGAGCAGCCGCAGCCCGAACAAGTTGAAGCAAACTGTTGATTTTACGAAATTGCGTCATGCCGACGTCCATGTTGTCGTCCAAGATGGACTGGAGTCGCTTTTGCGCCTCGTCGTATTCACCCATGTCAGCGAGGATTGACGCCATTTCAACCACAGGTGTAACTTCGCGGGGCGCAACCTCTCGACAGGCCTGCCACCAGTGAAGGGCGTCGTGAAGCATACCGAGGTCGTCGGCCATCAACCGGCCACCACGGACCCACATGTCCATTCTCGTCTCGTCAAGCGCGATGATCTTCTTGACCGCAGAGAGGGCCTGTGCCGCCTGGGCCATGGACGCTGCAGCACCGGTAGAGGGCAAACAAGCGTCGACATAAACCGACCATGCCTCAATGTGTTCGGGGTCGAGCGAGGTTGATTTCTTGGCCTCATCTTTTGCACGGTCTCGGTCCCCTTCGTCCAGGGCTTGGAGCGCATTGAGGTAATGCGATTCAGCACTCATCTGCACACATCCGTTCAGTCGTCTCTGCGTTCAAATTTCCGCGGAGATCTGAAGTCTCGGGGAGGTTGATTGTGAGCATGACCAGAACGCTTTCCTTTGGCTCTGCGGGGTTGAACATCGGATGAACGGCGATTTTGGAAGCGACCACCGCCGCCTCGACCGCCCTGTTGGCGTCCTCGTTCGCCATCTCTCCGCTGATTTCCGTAGCTTCCTCCGCGGTGGTCTCTCCGCTGATTTCCGTAGCTTCCTGTGCGACGGTCGTTTCGGTATTGTCCTCCTCCACCGCCACCGCCGCCACCCGGTCGCGGTGCTTCGCATCGGTTGCAGACCTTTCTGAAGGCGAAATTGGAGTTCTTGCACTCGGCGCATGTCCAGTCGTTGTCGTTGTACGTACCGCGTTGTTGGCTCCCGCCGTTCCGATCGTTTCGGAATCCTCGGTTGTTGTCCCGTCCTTGACGGTTGTCCCGTCGTCCGCCTCTGTCGTTTCGGAATCCTCGGTCGTCCCGTCTTCCGCCTCTGTCGTTTCGGAATCCTCGGTTGTTGTCTCGTCCTCTTCGGTCGTCCCGTCGTCCACCACCGCCACCCGGTCGTGGTGCTTCGCACCGGTTGCAGACGTTTCTGAAAGCGAAATTGGAGTTCTTGCACTCCGGGCACGTCCAGTCGTTATCGTTGAACGTGCCGCGTTGCTGACGTCCGCCGTCCCGATCGTTTCGGAAACCCCGGTTGTCGTCTCGTCCCCTCCGGTCATGACGTCCGTCATCTCGGCGGGTCCGCCGATCGTTTCGCTGTTCTCTGGGCTTCTGTTTTGCCCGGACGGTCACGCTCACGCCGATGAGCGTGTCCATGTCGAGGGAGCGGTCGATGTGCGCCACGTGAGCGAGCGGATGGTTGGTGCTTCCGATGACCCCGTCGACCTTTCCGATGTAGGTGCCGTCGTCGGCTCGAATCATGATGGCGTTGAGCGCAGGGGATGAGCCTTCAAAATGCACCAGCAAACCACCCTCGTGGCTTCGTGCTTCAACGGTGCCAGTAAACATCTCAAGACCTGTTGCTTCCTGCGGTCAAGTGCTTTTGGTGTTGTCGGTTTTACTCGTGCTTTCGTCGCTGAAGCAAGAGGGCTGCTCCAAGCATCGAAATTGTTGCGAGGAAGGAGAGGGATGGAAGCGCCCCCGCCTCTTCTTCGGTAACGGGCGGTGCAACATCCCCTCCGGTGTCCGATACCGGTGCGGGAATACCAACAGCGAGTTCGGTTTTAGCTCCCGATTCATCCATGGCGGTGATGAGTACGTCGTAGTTGGTTAATCCGTTGGCAAGGCAAATGGCGGTTGAAACCTCAACCACCCAGTTGATGCCATCGATGGTGAAACCTTGGTAGTCGGCTCCGCAAATGGTCAAACTCATCGTGACCGCTTCGAGGTCGGGGTCGGAGACCAATCCAAACATTTCGAATTTGAGTTGACTTTCGTCCCATGTCGCATTTTCACCATCGAAATTCACGGCGACCGAAACGGCAGGTGGGGAATTTGGTTTGGTCAATCCGAGTGCGAGGTCCGCAGTGTGAGCCAGCATGTTGGACGCTTCGGCCGACACGCTAAACACAAAGGCACCTGGCCTGATGTTGGTCAGAGAAACGGCGGTCGTGGCGGGTGATGAGGCTACGGTGATGGTCTCACCTTCTCCACCCAGCTGGCCGTTTTGGAGCGCTCGTGCGCTGAACAAAAACTCGTCAACGAGCCCTGCTGAGGTGATGGTCAATCGGGCGTTCTTCCCATCTTCATCAACGGTCGCCGTCGCCGTGTAGAGCGTTCCGAAGGTCCAGACTCTCGAATCGTTTTCGTCGACGGCTCCAAGCGGGTCAACCGCGTGGCAGGTGGCGGTCGTTTGGCTCGAACTCTCGGGTTGGGTGACGAAGAAATCGCCGAGCACATCGGTTGAAACACTCCATCCGTCTTCATCAAAGTCGCATTGAAGTGACCATCCGTTCTCGTCGGTGGCCCAAGCGTTCCCGGTCTCTGCAGTAGCGAAGCCCCAGGTTCCGGCACCGGAGGTGGAAATTTTGGTACCGTTGGTGGGCGCGAGGGATGTCCACGTCGGTGCATCATTGGTGGCGGGTTCTTCGGTTGTGAAATCCATGAACATGTTGCACACCAAATCCCACTGCGTTCGGTCGAACGAGACGAGTTGGGTCACCCTGAGCGCGCCATCGGGCAGGTAGGTGAACGATGGCTCCCCGATGTGGTCGCAGGTCTGTCCGCTTTCGGGTTGGTTGTCGAGCACACGGAAGTCGTACATGCGCAGCCCCTGAAGCACGGGGAAGGTGACCACGAGGGCTGCATCGCTCATGTTGCTGATGTTCATGGCGAGCGTGAAATTTGAGACGCCGCTGTTGGGCAGTTGGTCCCAACGAACGTTGTTGGTTTGCCCGTCGGCGACAAAGAGACTGATTTCCATGTCGTCGGTGGTGGATGTGGGGACCTCTTGACAGTCTGCGGCAGCCCCGAAATTCGTGCAGGTTCGTGCGTCTTGATGACCGTCAGGAACGAGGTTGACTTCGTCAAGACCGATACCGTCCTCAACGAATTCGAAATCGTTCCAGTCCACGCCACCCGAATGTGGGATGCCCTCTCGCATGCCAAGACGGGTTTCCATATCGGCGATGCACTTCGGTCCGATGCTGCGAACAGCATCTCGCTCGTCGGTGCTGATCCATTCGTTGTCGCCACCCGGCAGGCCCTCAAACAGGCCGTCAAGGTTGTCCCGAACAATGGCGGAGTTTGACCCGTTTACCCATGCGTTAGCGTACATGTCACCGGTTGCCCAGTCGTCGAGTACATTCAGCTCAAACAAGGCAAAATCGTACTCAAAGAGGTCTTCAAAGGAATAGCCGCTGCAGTCCACGTCCAGCGTATCCTGTCGACCTTCTGTTGAGGAGACGATGGGTGCATCGTCGACATCGGTGAGGACAGGCGTGGATGTCACACCCACCATCAAGAGAGCGAGTAGGATGGAGAGGATGGGCGCTGGCATGCGGGGTGTCATAACACCCGGTGGTCTTTCGCCTTCATGAAGAATTGGTTGAAACCGTCATGGTACGAGCCGTTCCATGCGGCGATGGAGGGCCCACCAAGGGAAAGCCGTCCAAAGCAACGCTGCCAGCCAAGACTGCCAAGCAGCGACCCCCCTGTCCACCGTCGGAAGTTGGGTCTCAAGGAGGTGGTGATACACGCCGTTGGGTGAAAGCAGGTCGAGCATGCCCTCGAGTGTGACCCATGCGGGGTCGTTGGCTTCACCGACCGCTACGCCCGAGGCGTAGGCGACCATGGTCGTTACGAGGGCCCAAAGGAAGGTGAAGAAGAACCAGACGCCGATACCAAAGGCGATGGCCGTGCCCTGTTCTCTGGCCGAGGTCGAAGCCAGCAGTGCGAAGAGCGTGTACCATAACACGACCAGTCCGGTCGAGAGTCCGTACACCAGCATCTCGCTCAACGTCGGCCATTCCCCCAATCGGACGCGAACGACCAGGATTGATGCCAAGAGCAGGGCGTAAACGGGCAGAAGAATGCTCTGAGCATGTCCTAAAATCAAGGCCGTGGCTTGGTGCTGCCGAGGCATGGGCTGCGCGAGGCGGACTTCCAACATGCCGCTGGCCCGGTTTTTGCTCACGCCGTCAAAGGCCATGAGAACGGCGCACATCGTGGCGCCAAACACCACCCCGAGCGAGGCGTAAAACAGCACCTCCATCGCCGTATCGGGCTGGTGGCCACCCGGTAACACGATGTTGGGGTCGGAGAACCCCCACGCCATCCCGGGCAGGAACAGCAGAAGGATGGGGAGCATGATCTTCAGCCGAATGCCGGCCAGGCGTTCCTTTCGGATACGAGCAGCGACCTTCATGATGCGCTTGATGTCACTCATCTTCGCTCACCTCTACCGAACGCATGGGGAGCATGGCCGATGAAGCCACTTCGAGAGAGATGTCATCCACGCTCATGCCCGTAGCGGCACACAACCACTCGACCAAGTTGGGTCGCACAGGTGCCCACGACGTGATGTTAACGTTGGCCTTAACCGCAGCAGAGAGAACCGATTTTGGGTGTTGTTTCACCGTCAATGACCATGCCTCCCCGTCGTAATGCGTGTCAAGAATATCCTCGTTAGGCGCTAACGCTGTGAAGTCGACATCGCCGTGACCTTTCATGGTGTAGCGTCCTTGTAGGCCGAGGCGACGCTCAACGTCTTCCAGCGGTCCCTCGTCCAGCAACTGGCCTCGGTGCAAAAGACCGATGCGGTCGACCAGCCCCTCAAGGTGGCCAACCATGTGGGAGGAAATGACAACGCTCACACCTTTGGAGGCAAGCGTACGTACCAATGCGGAGAAGGCTTCGGCTGCTACGGGGTCCAAACCGTTGAACGGTTCGTCGAGCACGAGCACCTTTGGCGAGCCCAACAAGGCAGAAGCGATGGAAAGGCGTTGACGCATGCCTTGACTGAGGTTGTCCAACGCTTCGTGCTGTCGACTCCGAAGGCCTACCAGAGAGAGCAAACGCTGGATTTTCTTCTCGGACGTTCCACGCATGTCCCCGAGTTGGCTGAGCGCTTCGCACACCGTGGTCTTGCCTTGCCAGCGCACTTGTTCGGGCATGTGGCCTACCCATTGGCGAAGGTCATTCACCGGACGCCATTCTTCGCTGTCAAAGCGGGATTCTACACTTCCCTCCTGAACGGGTAAGACCCCCGCCATGATTCTCAGCAGGGTTGTTTTCCCAGCGCCGTTTGGTCCGATGAGGCCCAGAACAGACCCTTCGTAGAGGTCAAGAGACAATCCAACGATCCCTGGCCCAGGGCGTTTGGCCCACGGCTTGAACAGGGTTGGAGCGGCGAGGACGTGTCGGTGTTGGACCGACTTGAAGGAAAGCACCGCCTCCGCCATGCCCATAGCGAAGGGAAACCCTCGCATCAACCCTTGGTGGGAGGCGAACCTCTATGACGGACATCGTCCGCTTTCCCACAGGTATTGTCCATGTGGCAGGGTGTTCTCCAATCCTTGGCCCCCTTGGCAGGGGGTGGACTTGCCTTGTACCTCTACCATCGACGAAACAACGAATCTGAGGAGGGCCACTGGACCGTCTCCATCGGTCCCAACGGCGTGCGCATGGCCTTCCTCTTTGCCGTCCTCATCTGGATTGTACCCGCGGGTGCGCTGTTGGCGCTCCCCCTGCTGTTGTTGCTTTCTGTGCTCAGTCCAGCTGGCCGTCAAGAATGGTCCGAACAGCGAACACCACGATTGGTGGCGCTGAGTGTGGCGGTTCTTTGCATGAGTGCAACCGGTTTTCTTCCGGTTTCCCAACCCGTTTCGCCCGATGATTGGGGCCAGCCCTTGTTCACCGAAAACCCGCATTCACCGATTTACCCTGCCGGCCAGCAATACACATGGGTCACCACGGATGTGGTGGTGCTGCAGTCGCTGACCCTTCGCCTCCCGCATCAACCGGGCGTGATGGGCGCTGAGACGGTTGCTCTGACCTTGGCTTCGCTCATGGACATGGAAACGGGTCGGCTGCATCAAGCGATTGAATTGATTGACGAGGAAGTGCCCTTCGTCAGACTCAATCCTGAAGAAATCACGCTGCGACCTGTTCCTGGGCCGCCCACCTTGGACATCATCATCGGAAGCTGGGACGCTGGCGATGTCGAAACGGTGGTCTTCAGGAACTACAACATCAACACCACCGCCTTTGGTTCTCACCCCGAAGGCACGAAGGTGGGTGAAGTTGTGGTGGTTGCGAAGGCTTCGTGGGGCGGTGAGTTGGATATCCTGGTCATCGTTCGACCACTTCAGCCACCCAACGTGGATTACGACGGTATTGGGGAATCTTGGATTCGAGAGTGGCTCATCGCTCGGGGATGAGGTCGTTCGCCTTGTCCCATGCTTGATGCTCAATACCGAACGTTCTTGCGAGTCAAGGTGCGCCAAATCCGCTGCAGTGGGTCATAGTAGCGGTCAACGACACGTTCCTTGAGTTGGATAATGGCGTCGTCGGTAATTTCGATACCTGCAGGACAAACTTCGGTGCAACATCGGGTGATGTTGCAGTATTCGACGCCAAATTCCTTCTTGATTTCGGGCACGCGATCCTCGGTATCGAGCGGGTGCATTTCGTATTGCGCCAAGCGAACAAGGTTGCGTGGCCCGGCGAAATCGTCGAACAGCTCGTGGTCTCGAAGCACGTGGCAGGTGTTCACACAGAGGAAACATTCGATGCATTCTCGGAAGTGCTGCACACGGTCGGCTTCCATTTGATTGAACTCCCAGTCCATTTCCTCAGGCCCGTTGATGGGGGCAATACGTTGGGCCACCTCGTAGTTCCAACTCACGTCGGTCACCAGGTCTTTGACGTGCGGGAAGGTTTTCATCGGACGGATTTCGATCGGTTGACCGGCAGGTGTTTCGGCAACCACATCGCTCATGCGTGTCATGCACATCAGGCGTGGACGTCCATTGATCTCAGCCGAACATGAACCGCATTTTCCGGCTTTGCAGTTCCACCGAACCGCCATGTCGGGCTCCTGGTCGTGCTGGATGCGATGCAGGCAGTCGAGAACGACCATGCCCTCGTCAAGTTCCAGTTCGTAGGCCTGAAGTTTGGCGTCGTCGCCCTCACCGCGTAGAATGTTGAACGATTGTTTGGTACCTTTGAGAGACATCAATTTCCACCTCCTGCTTCCGCTGCGCGTTCAGCGATCATCGCCTTCACTTCCTTGAGGGCGTCTTTGAGGTCGTCGCGCATCTCCTCAACAGGCTCTTGTCGAATTTTCATCTCGCCTTCGTCCATCCAAATGATGTTGATGGTGTTGCCCCAGTAGTCATCCTCGGGCGTTGGGAAGTCGTCGCGTGTGTGGCCGCCTCGGCTCTCCTCTCGGGTGATGGCGGCGAGTGTTGCGGCGTGGGAGACATCGGCCATGTTGAGCAGGTCAAGCGCCTGGTGCCAGCCGGAGTTGTACTTCCGCGAGGTGCCGGAAGAACAGGCGAGTGCGCGCTCCTTGAACGCTTTGAGGTCGTCAAGGGCTTCTTCAAGTTCGTTCTTGGTTCGGATGATACCGACCTTGGCCTGCATCATGTCGCGCATCTCGTCGTAAATGGCGCCGGGGTTTTCTCCGCCTTCTCGCTGGAGCGGGGCCAGCATGTCGTCGATGGCTTGGCCAACCTGGTCTTCATCGATGGAAGGCTGTGCCAAGTCCTTGGCGCGCTTGGCGGCAAATTCGCCGGCTCGCTTGCCGAACACGATGAGATCGGAAAGGGAGTTTCCGCCAAGGCGGTTGGCGCCGTGAAGTCCTGATGCCACCTCGCCGCAGGCGAACAGACCGGGGACCGTTGTTTCTTGGGATTCGGCGTCAACGATGACCCCACCCATCACGTAGTGCGCCGTGGGGCCCACTTCCATGGGTTCCTTGCTGATGTCAACGCCAGCGAGTTCCTTGAATTGGTGGTGCATGGACGGGAGTTTCTTCATGATGGCTTCCTCACCGCGGTGAGAGATGTCGAGGAAGGCCCCGCCGTGGGGCGAGCCACGGCCTGCTTTGACCTCTTCGTTGATGGCCTTGGCCACGACGTCTCGGGTCAACAGTTCAGGTGGTCGGCGGACCGTCGCCAGCTTGCCACTGACGACTTCTTCGACCCACTGGTCGGCTTCCTCAATGGTATCAGCGTGGTCGCCAGCAAACATCTCAGGCACGTAGTCGAACATGAAACGGCTGCCTTCGCTGTTGGTGAGGCGGCCGCCTTCACCGCGTACGCCCTCGGTCACGAGGATGCCTCGAACGGATGGAGGCCATACCATGCCGGTGGGGTGGAACTGGACGAACTCCATGTCGCGAAGTTCGGCACCGGCCCAAAGGGCGAGTGCGTGACCGTCGCCGGTGTACTCCCAAGAACCGGAGCATACGGACCAGCAACGGGTGATGCCGCCGGTGGCGAGCACGACAGACTTGGCGGAGAAGGCATGGAATTCACCGTCCACACGGGTGTAGGCCACACAGCCGGTGACCCGGTCGCCTTCCTTGAGGAGGCTGCGAACGGTGTACTCCATGAAGATGTCAATGCCTTCGTGAATGCCACGTTCTTGGAGGGTGCGAATGATCTCGAGACCTGTAGCGTCGCCGACGTGGGCGAGGCGAGGGAAGGTGTGGCCTCCGAAGTTTCGCTGATTGATGAGGTTCTTTGGTGTGCGGTCAAACACGGCGCCCCACTGCTCGAGTTCACGAACACGGTCGGGGGCTTCCTTGGCGTGGAATTCGGCCATGCGCCAGTTGGCAAGCCACTTGCTTCCTTTCATCGTGTCGTGGAAATGGACCTTCCAGCCGTCGCGGGGGTCGGCGTTTTGGAGGGCTGCTGCGCAACCACCTTCGGCCATGACGGTGTGGGCTTTGCCCAGCAGGGATTTGGTGATGATGGCCGTCTTGGCACCGCTACGAGCGGCTTCGATGGCGGCACGGAGACCGGCTCCGCCGGCACCGATGACAATGACGTCGTATTCGTGTTCGGTAATCTTCTCGCTCATCATCTCACCTCAAACAACAAAGAGCACCATGTCGCTCAACCGACCCTCAGCCACGGCGAGAACCCAGAGGTCCCCGAGGAAGACGAAAATCAATGATGTCCAGAACCAAAATCCGTGCGAGCGGTTCAGCACGCTGATTTTTCCGAACAACACGCCACGAACACGGCTGATGCCGGTGGTCCAGCGGTCGAGCATGCCGCCGGCCAGGTGGCGCAGGGCGTGGCAGGAGGTGACGTACATCGTGAGCAGGAAGGCCTCAATGCCCATCACGAAGGTCCCAAGGGAGACGCCATACCCATCGTAGGTGGCGGAGTGAAAGTGCATGGTGTGGGTGACATCCCACCACTTGATGACCAGGATGATCATGGCCGCATAGAGGAAGTAGCGGTGCAAGTTGTTGAAGATGAACAAGCGCTTCTCGCCTTTGTAGCCAATGGCCTTGTTGATGTCGGGCTCGTCAACCCAGCATGCGGTTGGGCTGGCGAAGAAGGTGCGGTAGTAGACGCGGCGCATGTAGTAGCAGGTGCCACGGAAGCCAAAGGGAATCCACAGCACGAGAATAGCGGCGTTGACCCATTCGGGGTGATTCCACTCGTTCAGGCCGAACAGACTCCATTCAAGGACGTTGGGTGAAAAAATGGGCGACATGACCGTGCTGCCGTGCAGGGCGTAGGAGATGTCGGCGTCGTAGAGGAAGAGGCGCCAGAAGGTGTAGAGGAGCGCGGCGGTCAACCCGATGGCCATGGCCAGTGGCTGACTCCACCAGTTGTCAATTCGGTTTGTGCGCCCCAGCCCGTTTAGGACCGGGAGTTTGATGCCTTCACCCATTCAAAATCCCCCTGTTCCCACTGGGAACGTTCTATCCGAGAAGGGCAGGGTCTTTGAGGTTCACCATTGAGGCGTATGCCGTTTTTGAAAGAAATTCAGGCCAATTCCGACCAATTGACTTCGGCCTCGACCATTTCAATTTCGTCAACGTCCATCTGAGCGAGTTGGAGTTTGCCCGAGAGCTCATCGTTCACGGCGTGCCAGTAGGAGTAGGCCTCGAGAACCCAGATTCCGGATTCTCGTGTACCGTTTCCGGAGCCTTTGACGCCGCCAAACGGCAGGTGAGCCTCAGCCCCGCTCGTGGAGTTGTTGATGCCCGTCATGCCGGCCTTGATGCCCGTCTTGAAGCGGTAGGCTTCGAGGCGGTCGTTGGTGTAGATGGCTGATGATAGTCCGTAGGGGCTGGCGTTCGCCAGGTGAAGTGCGTGGTCGAAATCCTTCGCCTTGACCACGGTGACCACCGGGCCGAAGATTTCCTCGTGGAAGCACTCCATGTCTTCGGTGACATCAACAAAGACATGCGGCCACATGAACACGCCTTCACTGGCGTCGCCGAGGAAGTTCTCAGGAGCGCTTTCAGCGGTGATGGGTCCCTCGCCCCAGATGTGGGTGGCGCCGCTGGCTTTGGCCATCTCGATGCCAGCGAGGAAGTCTTTGCCGTACTTCTCGGACAGCATCGGGCCGTACAGGACATCTTTGTGGACCAGGGAATTTCCGATGCGGGTTGATTTTACCTTGGCCATGAATTTCTCCATGAACGCGTCGTAGATGCTCTCGTGGACGATGAGGTTGCCCAGGCTGGTGCAGCGTTGACCGGCGGTGCCGAAGCCGCCCCAATACGCGCCCTCCACGGCGTTTTCGAGGTCCGCCGAAGGCATGACCACCAAGGGGTTCTTACCGCCCAACTCCAATGAACACGAGACGAGGTTGCGTCCGCAAACCTCGCCGATCATCTTGCCAACGCCGGTCGAACCGGTGAAGGAGATTTTGTTCACCAGTCCCTCATCAACGGCGTCGACGAGGTATTGGCCTGCACCGCTGCCCTTGCCGTGAACGAGGTTGATGACGCCGTTAGGAAGGCCGGCCTCGTGCATGATGCGGGCCAAGGCAAACGAGAGCAAAGGGGCGTCCTGTGGACTCTTCCACACGCAGGTGTTCCCGCACATAATGGCGGGGATCATCTTCCAGAAGGGGACAGCTGACGGGAAGTTGCAGGCGTTGATGATGCCGCAAACGCCAAGCGGCCGTCGGTAGGTGAACAATTCCTTGTCGGGGAGTTCAGAGTTGACCGTTTGGCCGTAGAGCCGACGACCCTCGGATTGGAAGAAGAGGCAGGTATCAATGGCCTCTTGGATTTCGCCGCCGGACTCCTTGAGGGTCTTTCCGATTTCACGAGTTTCGAGCGCGACGAGGGCCTCCTTGTGTTCCATCAACAGACGACCCATGTTGCCAATGATTTGACCTCGGGTTGGTGCGGGGGTTGCAGCCCATTCGGGGAAGGCGGTGCGAGCAGCGTGGAGGGCTTCGCGAACATCGTCTCGTGTCGAGAGCGGGAATTCCCCGAGGCAATCTGCGAGGTGGGCGGGGTTGTTCGAGCGGAAGGTTGCGTTGTCGCTGGCCACTGTGAGTTGACCGTTGATGATGTTGTAGCCGCGCACAGCGGGTTTACCCGTGGGGTTCTTGATTTCCATGTATTCCAAGCCGGTTTCGAGGACATGAGTCATGGTTTGGCCAACAAAAGGCGTCTCTTGAATGTGATGGACTCGAAGATTGGATGTGTTTTCGAGGTTCAAGAAGGTGGTGGAACGGGTTTAAAATGGCCCTGCCCTATTGGACCTTGCAAGCAAGTCAAGGGACGGGTTGAATTTCATTATATACCGTTGAATGTTCATTGATAACGAGAGGGAGCACCATGGCAGACAAAGACGACACCATTGAACTACGCGTATCCAAGGCCATCCCCTCAGACGTGGGGTTTGGCAGGGCTCGAATTTCCTCGGAAATGGGCCTTGACCTGAAGCCAGGCGACTTCGTTGAAATCAGCGGAGAGGAGCGTTCAACCGCCGCCATTTACTGGCGCAGTCGCCCTGAAGATGCAAAAATGGACATCATTAGAATGGACGGCATCATCAGAAAAAACGCTGGCGTCAGTCTTGGCGACCGAGTCACGGTGCGAAAAGTCAAGGCCCAGGAGTGCAAGAAATTGACCATCTCCCCGGTGATGGCCAACAAGCAGAAAGTCAAGTTTGGGCCGGGCATCGAGGGCTTCGCGAAGCGAGGCCTCGCCAAGCGACCTGTGGTCGCAGGCGACCGAATTTTCATTCCCGGCATGACCCTCTTTGCTGAAGCGTTGCCCTTTGCCGTCGTCCAAACGGTGCCCAAAGGCATCGTTGTCGTAACCACCGATACGGAGATTGTCATCAAAGACGAGGCGGTCGCCGAAGAGGACGTGGGTCAGTCGGAAGGCATCACCTACGAAGACGTGGGCGGTATCGGTCAGCAATTGCTGAAGGTTCGTGAGATGATTGAGCTGCCGCTCAAGCACCCAGAGTTGTTCCGAAGACTGGGCATTGACCCGCCCAAAGGTGTTCTGCTCCACGGGCCTCCGGGAACGGGAAAGACGATGATCGCCAAAGCGGTCGCCACCGAAGTCAACGCTCACTTCAAGAGCATCAACGGGCCGGAAATCATCTCGAAGTACTACGGAGAATCCGAAAAGCAGCTCCGCGAAATTTTTGACGAAGCCGCTGATAATGCCCCAGCCATCGTGTTCATCGACGAAATCGATTCGATATGTCCCAAACGTGAAGATGTGACAGGAGAAGTTGAACGTCGTGTTGTCGCTCAGATGCTGACGCTGATGGACGGGATGCAGGGGCGCGACAATGTCGTCGTCATCGGCGCCACCAACCGACGAGACGCCCTTGACCCTGCGCTTCGACGACCTGGCCGCTTTGACCGTGAAATTGAGATCGGCGTTCCTGACCGTGAAGGTCGCAGCGAAATCATGGACGTTCACACTCGCCAGATGCCCATTGCGGACGATTTCGACATCGCTTGGGTGCTTGACAACACCTACGGGTTTGTCGGTGCCGACCTTGCAGCGCTCGTTCGAGAAGCGGCCATGCGTGCTCTACGGCGCTATCTGCCCGAAATTGACCTCGACGAGGAAACCCTTCCTCCCGAAGTGCTGGAAAAGATGGAAGTCTGCATGGATGATTTCAAGGAGGCTATTCGAGACATCGAGCCCTCAGCCCTGCGCGAAATTTACGTCGAGGTTCCCGAAGTTGGCTGGTCCGAAGTTGGCGGCCTCCAAGAGGTGAAAGACAGGCTCAAGGAGTCGGTTGAGTGGCCGTTGACCAAACCTGAACTCTTCGAGCACTTCGGCATCAAGCCCCCCCGAGGCATCGTCCTGTTCGGTGCGCCCGGTACGGGGAAGACCCTCCTCGCCAAAGCCATCGCAAATGAGGCTCAAGCCAATTTCATCAGCATCAAAGGACCTGAACTCATCTCCAAATGGGTCGGAGAATCCGAGCGGGCCATTCGAGAGATTTTCAAGAAGGCCAAGCAATCCGCCCCTTCGATTATTTTCCTGGATGAATTCGAGTCCATTGCGTCGATGCGCAGTGGCGGAAGCGCTTCCGAGGGCAGCGACGTCGGCAACCGTGTCGTGAACCAGTTGCTGGCGAGCATGGACGGCGTTGAATCGCTCGATGGCGTCATCATCGTTGCGGCGACGAACCGACCCGAGATGATCGACCCTGCACTGCTGCGAAGCGGTCGCTTTGAGCGTGTTCTTCACGTCCCACCGCCCGATGCTGGTGCACGGGAATCGATTTTCAAAATCCACAGTGAAGGTATGCCGTTGGGTAAATTCTCCTTCAAGGATATCCTGACAGGTATGGACGGGTTCACCGGTGCCGATATCGAAGCCGTCTGCCGAGAAGCGGCGCTTATCTGCATGCGTGCTGGCAAGAAGAAGGTCAACAAGTCCCACTTTGAAGAGGCCATCTCGAGGGTACGACCCACCGTCACGCCTGACATGCTGGAGTACTACCAAAAGATGGAAACTCGCCTGACTTCGGGCTTGACCAACATCAAGCGAAACCGAGACTTCAGCCGCGGCATCGAAACGATGTGAGGCCCTCCAAGCCACCGACGCATTGATGTGATTCCAGCCCTCCAAGGGCAACAAGGAGTTGGGTGCCGTGGCGATTTTTGGTCGAGAAATCCTCGGAAACACGGTCGTTGACAAAGCCGGTGTCCCCATGGGCGTGCTCACCGACATGCACGTTGACCTGAACACCGGTCTTCTCAGCGAATTGGTGGTTCAAGTTGAAGCCGATATCGACCCCAGCATCCTTCCGTTTGACCACGTTGGCAGACTCGTGAACATTCCCAGCACAGCCGTCGCCCGTATCGCTGAAAAAATACATCTCAATACGTGAGTTCACGCGATGCTGGCATGAGCATTTTCCCAACTGGAGTGGACAACCTTCTAAAGTCATCATGGGCCGTGGAAGGCTGGGAAACCTTTCCCAGTGATTCCTATGTTGGGCCTCCCCGCCAATTTCAATGCTCGAAGGCTGGCCCTTCAAGCGTCGTTCTGGGCGGTCATGCTCATTTTGCTGATGACGATTCTCCTGAACTTTATCAACCTCAGCGCCACCAACCAACTTTCGGCCTACGACGATGATTGGAACGACATGTCGGCCTTCCGGGACGACATCAAGGCCATGGGCATCGAAACCCGTTCGCTGGTCAGCAGTCCGCTTCTCCTCGCTGATATTGAGGACCCACGCAACACGACGTACGTGCTGGCAGGCGTTGAGCGGGACACCCTTTCTTTGCCCCAGTTTGACGATGATGGCTTCATCACCGTCGCCTCAGGAGCAGGCTATTCACCTTCGGAAATCAACGCCATCGTTGAGTTTGTGGAGGCTGGGGGGACGGCCATGGTCTTCGAAGATTACGGTTACGCCAACACCATCGCCGAAGCCTTTGGCATCCGATACACCGGCGAGCAAGTGTACGACACCACCTATGCGACCGAGTTGGATTTCAATTACGTCTGGATGTGTATCCAGAACAATCCGTGCGGGATGAACGGGACCCAACTTGACCCGTCCACGCTCTCAACGCACGAACGTTGGGCTCAGGTTGGTGGCCCCGGAGAACATCCCTGTTCAAAACTCGACGAGCAAAACTTTGTTCCCGGAGAAGCACCGCTTTGTGAGCAACACATGATCAACGGACGCGTTGACTACAACGGCACCTACCAACTCCTGCTCAACAACATCACCGGACTGGAGGTCATTCCCGGCGTCCGTGGCCCGCTCTCTGAAATCGCCGTTCGTGCCTTGACCAGCAACGAGGCGACGGTTGACGTCAACGGCGACGGTGAAATCTGGGTTGGCAACGAGATTACCCCGGAAACACCCGACCGATGGGGGCAATTCAATCTCAGTATCGAAGCCTGCGCTCGAGCGAGCTGTTCACCCGCTGACGGTGGACGCATCGTCTTCGTGGCCGACGGGTCGGCGCTCATCAACGCCATGTACGACTACGAAGGGTTCAACGAGGGCAATTACGGGCCGACCGACACCCTCATGCCGGCCAATGATAACCGAAAGTGGGCGCTTGATTTCGTCGCAGAGGCGCTGATGAGTGAACGTGTGGATGAAGTGGGTGAACCGGCCGAGAACGCCATGGTCATTTTTGACGAATCTCGCCATCCACAAAGCGCTCTTGCCGCCGATTCGTACAACATGGTGTATTTCCTCCTGGTCTATTTCACCGGCGAAGGCTTGGCCATGCTCGTGCTGTTCCTCATTCTCTTCATCACGTTTGAAGCGGTGCTCATCAAGAAACGAGACCCGGAACCGTGGCGCCATGTCTTCAGCATCATTTACTACGGATTCGGGGACGCAAATCGCTATGCGTACTACTCCAAAGTGGAAAAGATTCGTCAAGTCTTCCTGTCAAAGGTTCGCAATCAAAACGGATTGAACAGGGAAGAATTCCAAGCGATGAAGGCCAATGAGTTGGTGTCGATGATCAACGACCCCGTGCTTGCAAAGTTTGCCGTTGAATCCAGCAATAAATACACGCTTGAACAAACCGTGGCGCTGGTAAAACGCATCAAGGCGTGGGGACGCCAGTGAGGTGAGAAGATGTGGACACGTAAGGCAGCGTTCACGTTCACCGGCGGCATTGCGTTGGTGCTGATTGGAATGATGATTTCCAATCAACAAATGATGATCCTCGGTCTCACGCTCATCGCCTTCATCGTGGTGAATTCGTGGATTTCTGGCCACGGCGATGTCGAGGTGCAGCGCACGCTGTCTGCTGACAACCTGTACAAGGGCGACGACCTGTACGTCGAATTGCTGGTGACCAACCGAAGCAATCGTAAAACACAGATGCTCGACATCTATGATAACATTCCTCACGAGATGAAATTGCGCAGCGGACTGAACCAAATGCAATTGAATCTCAAGCCAGGGGAAAGTGCACGTATCCGCTACGTGTTGCGCTGCCCGCTACGAGGCCACTATTCCATCGGCCCGGTCTCCCTGCGTGCTCGCAACACCTTCAATCTCGGCGTTGAGGAGATGTACGTCGACCACCACAGCGACATCGTCATCTTCCCCCAAATCAAGGACATTGAGGAAGCCTTCCTGCGAAGTCGAACGCCCAAGATGTACACGGGCGCAACCACCTTGCGCACGCCCGGCCAGGGGTCTGAATTCTATTCTCTGCGAGAATATGTTCCCGGTGACCCCTTCAAGAACATCAATTGGAAAGCCTTCGCAAGGACCGGCGACCTCATGGTCAACGAGAAATGTCGCGATGCTGTCACCGACCTCTACCTCATTCTTGACAGTCGAGACTTGGCCCGAATCGGAACCGTGCTGAAGAATCCCCTCGAGATGGGTACGGTTTCTGCCGCCAGCCTTGCTGCCTTTTTCTTGAAGCGACGAGATTCGGTAGCGCTGGCCATTTACGATGAGAAACTCTCGTATTTGCCTCCCGACACCGGGGACAAGCAGTACTTCAAGATCCTCAGTGCGCTTGCTGGCGTTCGCCCCCAAGGCGCCATGCCGCTGCAGGCCGTGACCAATTCGCTAAGCGGGCGTTTTAGTCGGGGCAGCCCCGTGTTCATCATCTCCTCGTGTGAGGGCGACGGTACCGTTCCCGCAGCCGTTCGAGACTTGGTTGGCCGAGGGCATGAGGTCACCGTCCTTTCGCCCTCAAGTGTTGATTTCGAGCGCCTCGTCAGCCGCATCCCACGCATGTCCTATGAGGTGTTGAAACTTGAGCGACAAAACCGTTTGACGACCTTGGCGGGCTCGGGTGCTCAGGTGATTGATTGGATGCCGGACATGGATTTGTCGCAAGCGTTGATGCAGGTGAGGGGGTATTGAGATGGCAGGCGAAGTCGGTCTCCAATCGGACGTCTACCTCGACGGGGCGGCGAAACCACGCACGCTCCATCTGAAGAACCTTCGACGCCAGTGGCAAATTCTCGCCCTTCAGGTCATCGCCACGGTCGCCCTTATCGGGATGTACCTTGAGGTGGTCTCCACCTACGTTGTCGGCTCCATTGACCACACCATTGTGTTCGATTCCATTGAGTTGTTGATCTCCGACCAGCTCCCGTTGGGCGACTGGTTGACCGGTGAAGGGCGCAGCGGCATGGCTCGCTTCTTCGTCCCGCTCGTTTTGGGATTGAGCCTCGGAGGCACGATGGCGCTCATCGCCTTCCAATCCCCAAAGGTGCAACAGCGCATCAAACTGGGTTTCATCGTGGGCCTCATCGTGTTGCTCGTCGGGCGCCTCGTCCTTTCGTGGTTCGCCGGCATGCTGTTTTCCTTTGACTTACGCCTTCCTACCGACGCAGAATTGGAGACGCTTCAGTGGCCGCTTCTGATGATCATGTCGTTGATGATTCTCTTCATCTATCTCCTTCCTGTTATCATGGGAACACGAGGTATCTGGGGCCTTTCTCGCAGATCCATCGCCTGGGCCATCGGCTTCACCCTGTTGTTCCTCGGTATCCACGCCATTCTCACCTTCCCGCTCATCAAGTCTCAACTGGGTGCCTACGGGGGGACGCTTGCCACGTTGGAAAGTCAAACCTCGGACCCGACCATTGGTTTGTTTGGACTTAACCTCGTGACGCAGGAACAGTTCAATCTCATCCTCATCGCCGTGCTCATCATGGTCTTCCAAGAAGCGAGCTACGGCGTTATTCGCAACCTCGAGTATGCCTTCCGCCTGCCAGAATCGTGCAAGCGAGACCCGGAATACGTTCGCCAGATGGACAACGTGCTCAACACGCACCTTCGCCACACCTTCATGTTCTTGGGGTTGACAGGCGTCGCCACCATGGTTGCTTTGGGCTTCCACAAGGTGTTACTGACCATCGTATCGGATACAACCGGAAGCCAATGGGCGGGGCAGGTCTCGGAATCGATCGAACTGACGCTCACCTACGGCCTCGTGATTTCGGCCTTGCTCTTCTTGAGCATCATGGCGGTTTTGCGCTTTTTCATCCCCTGGCAGCGCGTCATTGGGTTCATTCAATCTCGCACCAGTCGTCTCCCGCCCGAGCCGGAGACAAAGGACTTCACCCAACTATGAGGTTCTGCTTCGTTGAAGCAAGCGTCCAGCCATCTCAACGGCACCCAGCAACGCCAGCGGATAGAGGACGTAGGCCACAAGAGGGCCCAACACATCATGGGCCATCGTTTCGTTTACACTCGAGTGGGTGTACACAAAGGCCACCACAGCCGCCAGCAGAAACACGCGTTCCATCCATAATGGATACGGTTTTCCGGGCACTTCTTCACGCCCCATGAGTGTGGTCGTCTCGTCTGACATACCGATCATCAGAAGTCAAGGTCGGAAAGTTTGGATTCCAAATCGGCGAGAGCCGTGTCTTTGGAGGGTGCTTCAACGGGGTTGTGGGCAATGCGATGGCTGCGTTCGGCGTCCAAACGCGCCAGTTCTGCTTCCAGCACGGCTCGCTCATCGTCCACATCGGGGGTTGAACTGGGTGTGAAGGGGGTGGTCGTTGCTTCGTGCTGGTGCTCATCATCGTCCGCTGGCGGAGGCAGGGGAGCCCACCCTTCGTCGTCCACGGTTTCGCTGACGTTGTCGACCACCGAGACTTCCTCGGTGTGGACGAGGTGCGGTTCAAGGTCGTTGAGCATCGCTTCATTGACGGGTATCCGCTGCTCAGCAGGAATCGATTCGCGCTCGAAGGGGAGCAAACCATCACGTTGGAAGTCCCACATCATGCCGCTCGGTCGACCGTCGGTCAAGCCTGATGCGTCCAATTGGGTGATGAGTTCCTCGAGCACCCGAGCCGTTTCCTCCAAACCGATGGCCTCGCCAGCATCACGCTGGTCGGCTTCAAGGTAGATGTCATCGAGGGCCACTTGAATCAGTTTTCTCGTGCCCTGCGCCAAACTCGGAAGGGCTTCAGGCCGCTGACAATTGGCCAGCAGGGCGTGCACTTCGTGGGACGGTGCACCGAGGCGCTCAACCTGTTCCAACACGTTTCGAATGCGTCGCAGCATGGTGATGGAGCGGTCAAAGTCCTCGAGAAGATGCTCCAAATCAACAACCACGTGGTTGACGGTTTCCCCAAGCTGTTGCTCAAGACGCTGTTGCACGGACCAACGGGCCAATCCCCGCACGGCACCCGCTGTTTGGGGCACCTGCCGCTCAAGCAGCGTCATGACTTCTGAGGAGAGGAGGTGGCGGGGTGTCGCTGCCACATGGTCGACCGTGCTCTGTATCACCTGGAGCGCGCGTTCAACGGCCCGGTCAAGCATGGTGACCGAATAGCCAAGGCCCCGAGCGTGTTCGAGCCGTTCGAGCACAGGCCCAAGACCCTGGAAGGTGTTGTTGTCGTCCAGCAAGGCTTGCGCAAGCGGCTCTTCAGCAAGTCGTGCTCGCAATCGCTCGGCTTCTTGAATGTCGGCGAGCGCTTCTTCGTGAGCTTCGGCCAGGGACGTGGCTTTGTCGACCAGCGAGGCAAGTTCGGCTTCGGCATGACCGCGTCGTGCACCTAAATCACCCAACTCACGAAGCACTAGGCGGCGTTCGTCCATCAGTTCTCGGAGTTCAGCCTGAATATTTGCGCGACGGGACTCATCTTCCGCTCGTCGCACACGGTCTTCCTCGGTGCGTTGACGAGCGTGTTTCTCTTCGGTCCGGATGGCTTCGAGTTCCAAATTGCTCACGTGAACCTGTTCCTGCGCGGTCATGAGGTCGGCCTGAACCCGAGCATGCCGTTCTCGGCTGGTGTTCACCTGTTCGCTCAGCACGCGCAATCGACGTTCTTCGTCATCGCTTTGCTTTCGAATTGTGTCGAGACGTTCGCTTCCCTCAGCGAGATTGGCCTGCAATTCGGCTTCCTTCAGCGCCAACGCTTCGATGGCTTGCTTCAACTCGGCGCTGCTTTCGGCATCGCCGATCGCTCTGGCAAGTTCAGCTGCACGTTCGCTGACCTGATGCTCCAACTCGTTCACACGGCGAACCAACCGTTCAGCACGGGCTTCGGCTTCTTCCGATTGACCTCTTGCTTGGGCAAGGTCAACCTGCATGGCGTTCAACTGAGCGTGCGCCTCTTCCAGTGCCGTGGTGTTTTCCTGCCGGGATTCGGCTGCTTCACGAGCCACGATTTGGGCAGCGTCTTTCTTCTTCTCGAGCGCTTTGAGTTGCCCTTCCAACACCGCTTTTGTCTTGTTGAGTTCGTCGATGGTGTGCTCGGCTTTTTCCAACTTCCGTCGAAGGCCAGCGTCGACCGCTGCAACCGCTTCGTCCCGCATGACGGGCAATGCCTCAGCGACATCGGCTCCGTCGGACTTGAACGCCATCTTCACGCGTTCCTTTTGCAACGTTTCGAGCCCTGCGTGGAAACCCAGCATGTCATCGAGGAGGCTCTTGAGGGAGGCTTGACGCGCTTCAGAACGTGTTCGGACGGTGGCAAGCGACTTGATGAAGCCAGCGAGTGTGAACGATTCCACGGTGCCCGAGGCGGCGGATACGATGGTTCCTGCCGGGAATCGGATGAGTTGGACCTTACGCTTGGCTTCGGTCAGTGCCATCATCGCTTCTTCTTCGGTGTTGAAAGCAGGAGACCAGAGCGCCACAGGGACGCCTCGTGAGAGCACCAACGATACGGCTTTGCTGGAGGAGCCCGACTGGACATGTCCGGTCACGGCCTCCTCAAGACCGGCTTTCAACATTGAAATGACGGCGTCAGGGCCGCCACGGCCATCACGCAGTGTGAACCCTTCAGGCATCTTCGAGCCGTGAGCGCCGGCTGCAACGATGTCGCCTTCCAAAGCGATGGAGGCGGAGGAGAGCAAGCGCGCGTGGTTCGCATCTTTTTCAGTCCAAACAGCGAGCGATATCTCGCCACTGCGAGCGAGAAGCAGGGCGCCGTTTTCGGTGTGGAGCGTCCAGTGGCTCTGCCCTTGCATGCCCCATTGGCTGTGGAGGTCCTGTCCGCCCATGGCGGTCATCATCTCGTGAAGTTCACTGGCCAAGCGCTCCTCTTCACCCAATCCGGGGAGGTCGCCCACATGGTCGATGAGCATCCCGCTGTCAATGGCCATCGCCCCTCGAACCGTGGTGTTGGTCTCAAGCGTGCGGATGACCGTTGAGAGGTCGCGAGAAAGCAGGCGTTCAACGGCATTGGTCGATGATTTCAGACCCTGGCGGTCAGCCTGGTGAACGAAGGCTTCGGGTACGAGTTCTGCCAGACTCCCCAGCTCAGCGATGCTGTAAGATGAGGCATAATGTCGGAATCTTTGCTCGCCTTCCAACCGCTCCAGTCGAAGTTTCGCTTCCACGCCACCCAAAAGGGTGTTCTTTTCCTCGGCGTCAGCGAGGTAGCCCACGATGCGGCCTCCACGAACAAGGCGATGGCCTGCGGGGGTTTTTCGGCGCCCGAGGTAGGTGGAGATGGCGCCGTGGGCGAAGGGCTGCAGCACCCCTTCTTCCAACGTGATGGTCTCGTTGATGGGCGTTCCTGATGGTAGTTCAAACATGTGCGTTCACCTAGATTTCTTGGGTTGTTGCCAATTGTGGACGGAGGTGGTCTATGGAATGCCTCCATCGTGCAATGTTGGCGTTTGTGCCGCTCAACATGACAATTCGGTACGGGGTAAGGATGTCGATGAGCACTTGATCATCGCCTTCGATCCAAAGTTCATGCATGTCTCCTTGGTCATGCTTTTGAACCGCATCCAAAGCGGCGACGGTGAGGGATACGGCACGGTCAACCTGCGGACGTTGGCCTTCCAAACAAACACTGGACAGAAGTTTTCCACGGTCGTCGATCATCATGGCCTGCTGCACGCCATCAACGTTGAGAAACTCCCTCAGTAGACGCTGCAACATGCCTGCTCAACCTGATTGACAGCGCTGTAGCCTTCAAGAAGTTTTGCGCTCGGCTGAAGAAATAAGGCGATTTGGGCACCTTTTGCTTTTTTCCAACTGGAAAATGCATTTTCTCACTCCGATGACCACCCGAAGCAAACCCTCGCCGTCCTGTGAACAGCACCGATAATCACCTCCTCGTGCCCTCGGTCTCGCCGGCGAGTCTAAAATAAATTTCAATTGAATATTCAAAATTTCAATTGAAAAATTCCAACACATCTTCATCGTTTGTGTCACTGGGAGTCCGCTGAATTGAAACCATAGCGGCGTTGAGACCTCACCATGGGGGACGAGGGTTCAACGGGGCTTTTCATCGTTCCAACATGCGATGCATGTGAGAAACCCGCTGTGGTCGAACAAGCCTATTCCGGCCGTATCCTCTGCGGAAAGCATCTGGCCAAATCCGTACGGAAGAAAATCAGCAGAGAACTTCGTATGCAACTGCCGCTGAAAAAAGGTGAGCACACCACCGTGCTGGTGGCCGTTTCTGGAGGCAAAGACTCAGCCGTACTGCTGGATGCTCTGGTTGACCTCATCGGCAAACGAAAGGACGTGACCATCGTCGCAGGCACGGTTGACGAAGGCATAGAGGGGTACCGTCCGCCGTCGATCGAATGCGCGGCCTCGTTGTGTGAGCGATTGGGTGTTGAGCACCACGTTGTCACCTACCCTGAGCTTTCGTTCATCGAAATGGACGAGGTGGTGCAGCGGTTGCCGATGGTGATGGAGAAGGACAACGATGCCCCTCGCATGGCCTGCTCCTACTGCGGTGTTTTTCGCCGCCAGGGCATCAACCACCTCGCCGAGCGCGTGGGTGCAGATGTCATCGCCTTGGGGCACAACCTCGACGACATGGCACAGACCGTGCTGATGAACATGGTCAACGCCGACATCGAGCGAACCCTCCGCCTCGCCCCGCACACGGCCACGCCCGTCGATGGGCTCTCGCCGCGAATCGTCCCGCTCCGCTGGGTGCCAGAGCAGGAAATCCACCTCTACGCCCTTCATCGCAACTTGCCGTTACATCACGAGGAATGCCCAAACGCTCGGGGCGCACTGCGCTGGCGGCATCGAGAGATGGTCGCACAGATGGAAGCCGATGTACCCGGAACACGTCACGGACTGGTGCGCATGGCCGACCAAATCAAGGGACTTCGAGACCAAGTGGTGGAATTGGGTGGCCAAAGCCAACGGCCCGCCCCTCCCACACCCTGCCCGCGATGCGGAAGCCCGAGTTCTGGAAAACAGTGCAAAGCCTGCGATATGCGCGACTTGCTCGGTGTAGAGCACGATTAGATGACGTTGTTGACCAGTTCGTCAAGGTCTTGCGGGCGGCCGCAGTAATGGCATCGCAGTTCAAGCGGCGCGGTTGTCAGGACCTTGAGACGGTGAGCCAGTGGTTCTCGGGGATTGGTCGTGATGCAGTTGGAAAACGTGCACCGAACCACATTGACAATTTCATCGCCCAGTTCAATGGTCAACTTTTCGGCAACGCTGTAGGCCCGAATGATCGCCACTCGGGCGTCAGGGGCCACCAGTGCAAGACGATTCAATTCGTCTTGGTCGAGTTCACGGTCTTCGACTTTGATGATGTCCTTCGTCCCCATTTTCTTCGAGGGCACGTTCATGACCATGGACACGGGAACCGATGAGGATTTGTTGATGCCAAGCATTTCCAATACTCGCATGGCATGACCTGCGGGAATGTGGTCGATGACGGTTCCATTCCGGATGGCGGTCACTCTTCGCATGTTGTGTTCATTTGACATCAAGCATCACCTCCAACATCGGCGGGGACCTCAACATTCAGCAGGCGGCACAACAGGGCCATTCTGGCGACAACGCCGTTGAAAGCTTGCTCGAAGTAGCGGGCATGTCGTGTACTGTCCACCGACGGGTGGATTTCGTCGACCCGCGGGAGCGGGTGCATGATGATCATATCCTCTTTGGCGCCGTCAAGGCTGGAAGCGTTGAGTTTGTAGGCGCCAGCAACCTTGGCGTACTCGTCTTCGTCCGCAAAGCGTTCTTTTTGGATTCTGGTCATGTATACCACGTCGGCGGATTGGATTGAACCGAGCAGGTCTTCTGTCTCGGTGATCTTCGCTCCGTGAGCATTCAGGTCGGCTACGATTTCTGCGGGCATTTTGAGCAGGGCTGGACTGGCCAAAATCAGTTCGCATCCAAATCGCGTGAGGGCGTGGCTCAAGGAATGGACGGTGCGTCCGTAGCGAAGGTCTCCGGCAAGAATCACCTTGAGTCCATCCAGTCGACCGTGGGCTTGGCGGATGGTGAACAGGTCGAGCATCGTTTGCGTGGGGTGGTGGCCTGCGCCGTCCCCGCCGTTGAGGATGGGCACCCTGGCCGCATCCTGTGCGTACTGAGCTGCACCCTGTCGGGGGTGGCGCATGGCGATGATGTCGGTGTAGCCATCGACCATTTGGATGGTGTCAAACAAGGTTTCGCCCTTCACAACCGACGACGTCTTGACATCGCCGAGGTTCACCACATCGCCGCCAAGACGTTTCATGGCGGTTTCAAACGACATTCGGGTTCGGGTGCTCGGTTCAAAAAACAGGTTCCCGAGGATTTTCCCCTGCAGGAGTGGAAGGTAGGTTTTGCCCTCAGCCACGGGGAGCAGGCGCTGCGCATCGTCCAAAATACTCAGAATATCTTCGTTGGATAAATCATCCATGGTAATGAGTCCCGGCATGGTGTTCCCTCGTAACTCTTCACACTCCGATAACACCCTTGAACATTGCCGCTCAAACGGTTCGCTCATCTGTGCGCACTTGTGCAACCAATCGGAGTGATTATGGGCAACACCGGTAAGCCACACACCATGGTCACCTGGGCGGATGCAGATGCAGCCGTGGAGGCCGAGCGTCTTCGACGAACGAAACGCGTTGAGAACGCCACGTTGTTGACGGCGCTATCGCTGTTGGTGTGTGCTGTGTGGCTCGCATGGCCCTCCATCAATGGTCTCATGGAAGGCGATGGTGTTGTATTGTCCAGTTTTGGTGCTCCGCTCGTTCTCTTGGTGTGGGGGATTTTCGTTCAAGATTTGACCCTCGACGACGCCGTGGCTCGGTCACGCGTCGCCTCCGCCACCAGCATCGCATGGCCCGTATTGCTCTGTTTAGGCGCCTTGGGCCTGGACGGAACTCGCTCTGAAATCATCGGCAGCGTTCTCATCATGTCCTCCGGTGTCGCTTGCCGTCAACTCTCGCAGCGAACCATGCGCGGGAATTTCGGCGTGCTTCGCTACCGAGCCATCCTGACCGGCATTGGTTCAGCCTCGGCGGTGGCCTTGACGCTGACACAAACCGAGGCGTTCCAGTCACTGGCTGGTGGGGTGGCTGCACTTGTTTCGGCCATCGCCGTCGTGGACGCTATCTACACGTGGACGGTGGGCGACGACCAAAAGGCTGAGCGAAAACGCTTCAAGAAGCGCCTCGATGGTCTTGAAACACGTCTTTTGGAGCTCAAAGCCCAAGGCGCTGCGGTCGCACAGGCAGCAAGTCTGCTCACCACGGCCAAAGAGGAAGGTCATCTCGACCCCGAGTACGGGATGCGCCTTTTGGACGAAAGTGAGGAGGACATGGAACGGGCCCTTTCTCTGGCTGACGATGTTGAAATCATTCGAAATGACGCGCTGGATGCGGTTGTTGCAGCCGAAGCCATCGCCCCTACGGCCCAGCGACCGCGCAAGGCCTACGACATGGGGGAGCGTGAGGTGAACCTCGGTTCCTTGCGAGAGGGTGAACTTCTTTTTCGCCAAGCCAAAAAGCGAGCGGGCGATATCATCACGTGGTGGGCAAAAGCCGAACAGGTCATTCAGGAAGCCACCCGAGCGCTCGACGGAAAAACGGGCGCCGGCGTTGCTCATCTTCGTGAATTGCTCAAGGATGCGAAGTCCAAATTGGCCAAGGAACTACCGAAGGAGGCGTACGAATTTGCCACGGCCATTCTACCACAGTTGGAAGCCGATGCAGGTGCGCTTGAGCGGGCAGAAACCTCCCTGGTGGAAGCAAGGCGAACGGTCTCGCAGAGTGACGGTTTGGACATTGATGAATTTGAAGAGCGTCTGGACCAAGCAGAACAGGCGCTTGAGGCTGGTAACGCCAGCCAAGCCATCGGCCTGGCTGACGGCGTGGTTCGCACGGTTGAGCGAGAACGGGCAGCGATGGACGATGTGCTTCGTGCGCTGAAACAAAAGAAGCAACTCACCAAGCGCTACAAGAGCCGAGACGACCGCGAGACATGGAACGCCATGCTTCAGGAAATCGTTGAGGCCGCAGACCAGCGCCTGTGGTCGCATGCGGGCATGCTGCTGGAACGCATGACTTCAGCCTTGGACAAGGAAGGTCGTGCCGGTGAGGAAGCAAGGGAACTCTACGATTTCGTCATCGACCAGTGGAAGGTCCTGCGCAATCAATGCGAAGCAGCCAGCATCAAGGTCGTGGATGAGGACCGCCGGGCCTGTGAGGAAGCGATTGCCGAGGCGCAGAGCGCCCTCGATGGGGGGCGCGTGGAGGCCACCCTCGAAGCGTTGGGTCAAGCCGATGCCGCCATGGAGCGATTGCGTCGACGAATTTGATCACAGGTCGAGCAAACCGTTCTTCTCGGCGCTCTTGAGGTCGATACCCGCAGGAAGACCGAGGTCAACGGGCATGCCACCGATGGTCACCGTGATGCCTTGGAGATGGGTGAAGAGTCCCAGTGGGACCTCGTCCTGGAGTTTGGAATGGATGTTTTTCTTTCCGTGCAACGCCACCTCACTTCCGAGCATCAACGACCATGCGTTCGCTTGGACAGCGTGTTTCTTGAGCATCGTGTTGTCCATCACAGGGGGAACGGCTACATTGTGGAGGTTCCACGAGGCCTTCCAATCCCCCTCGTTCTCCAAGACCCATTGAATGCCGGTCGGTTCGGAGGGCGGACGCTTTGTTTGTCCCAAACGAGCGAACTGGTGCATCACGGCACGAACATGGGGATGGCGTGGATGGTCGTTGGACAAGGTGTTCAGGGCGTTGACCGCAGAAAGCGTGCGACCGCTGTCGTGGTTGAGCAAAGCGGCCACGAGTTGGCCGTGGACCCACGTCTCCCCCTCCAACTGGCTAAGCGTTCGTTCAAGATGATTCAGGGCGCGTTCGCTTTCCCCGCTCATCCGCATCCGGGCCAACTGGGACAGGTACATCGCTCGCTGAGCGGGCTGGCGCGGTGGTGTGGTTCGAAGGGTTGGCTCGCCGCGTTCAAACGCTTGGAGCATGCGGATGTTTTCTTTGCGCAGGGGGTCAACACTGAGCATGGATACGCCCTGTTGATTCATGTGCTTATGCCCGCTCAAGAGGCTCGCAGCCCAGCGAATGCGAACCGCCTCAACATCATCGTTGTCGAGCAGCGCCAGGCGGGGTGTTGCTTCTTTGTAGTCTCGCTGGGCAAGGCTCGTGGCGCACAGCACGAGCCTCGCGATTTGAGAATCCCGTCCTCCTTGCAGGGCCAACAGGTCAACCGCTAATTCTTCGGCCTCATCCCACCGACCGAGGCCGCAATGGAGCAACATCTTGGCCTGTGTGTGGCGAATCATGTCGAGACCGACCAGGGTAGCCTCACGGTTTATGGTGGCATCATCAAACCGTTCGATGGCGGTGTTCCAGTCGTCCTTGCCGAGCAGTTCGTTGGTTGGTCGTTGTTTGAGGTAAATCATATCGCTCATGCCGCGCAGGCGGGTACGGTCTTCGTCCATCGAGGCGTCGAAGGTGATCTCGCTGAGTTGGGTGGAGCGTCGCCTCGAGACCGCCCACACCAGCAAAAATGCCACCTGGCCTCCCGATGCGAGCATCCACGTCAGCTGTTCCAGCATGTCTTTTTCCAGTACGGAACACACGCTGCTTTCCCAAGCACCGCAGGCTTCGCCCTGCGGGAGGAAACTCGAATCCCAGAACGTCACCATCGCAAGGGCCAGCAAGAGCATGGATTGACCTGCGAAACCGGTGAAACAGAAGTTCAGGACGTTGGCTTGTTGAATGGGTTCAGCTCGCAGCAAGCGACTGTCAGCGAGACGAATTCCGCCCCATCCGGACACGTCTTGGACGTCCAAGAACAAGATACGAGCCACTTCATAGACAAAGAGGAAGCCGATGGCGGCCACGTTCAGCAACAAAAACAGCAGAAGTGTGGTCACGATGGGCACTCGAATGCCCGCTTGGGGGATGTGGGAGAACACCTCGATCAGTCCAAACCCGAGCAACCCACCTTCCTCCATGTAGGTCGATTGGATTCGATATTCCGGGAGTTCCAACACCCGGTCTGAATGCACGAACATATCGGGGTTGTAGAGAAGAAGGACGAGTGAAATCAAGGTGTTGACGGCCACATAGGGCATGGCGACCAAGTTCAAGTGGACCACTTGGGCGATGAATTGTTGACGTGCGTTGGGACGGTGGTTGTGAAACGGTGATGCCCCTCCCTGCGCGATTTGGGCTGAAGATTGCTTGAGGGCGTGCCAGGCGGACCCCAAGATTCGCCCGTAAGCGAGAACGGCGGGGCTAAACGCCACCATGGCCACCATGCTGTATTGTGTGGTGGTGGACGCTCCAAACGCTTTGAGCACCTCGCCAACAGCCATGGCGAGGGCCAACCACGCAACGGTGAGTGCGACATAGGATGCGTTTCGTGAACTCGAATTGCTTTGCAAGGTGGCTCGACTTACCCCCAGCGGCTTGATGACCTGAGCACCCAATGATGTACCGCTTGAGACGATGGCGGGAGCGATGATGAGGATCAAAGCGAAGGCCACCGAGGGTGCATGATAACCGTCCGAGCCGCCACCGCGGAAGTTGAAAAATTCAAACAACAGCACGAGGCTTCCCGTGAGGGCCATGAGGTAGGAAACGACGCCGAGGCGTGTCCCCTTTCGTCCCAGGAGCAAGCGTACATCTTCGACACTGTTGGTTACTTTGTGAACTTCGTAGGTTTTTTCTCCCGTGGGAAAGGCGACCTGCAAGCCTTTGAGTTGGCGGGGAACCACGTTGTGCCAAAAGAACCAAGACGCCAAAAATGCCAGCAAAAGCGGACCGACCATGTCCAAAGAGAACCCTTGAATGATGGCCGGTGAACTCATTGTCGATCACTCTGTTGTCGGCGGGACAAGCGATGGCTGACTCACCTTTTCGTCGATTTCGTTTTTGATGTCAGCCACGAAGTTTTCCAGGGGTATCCCAGCGATTTGGTCGCCGTTTCGGGCGCGCAGACTCACGGTGTTGTTGCCCATTTCATCATCACCGAGGATGATGAGGTAGGCGGGTTGCAATTTGCGATGGTTACGAATTTTCTTCATGATGTTGTTGCCGGAGTCGTCAACCTCCACGCGCACGTCCTCTGCTCGAAGCGCATCGGCGACCTTGGCGGCATAGGCCTTGTGCTCCTCTCGAATCGTGATGACATGGCACTGCGTTGGGGTGAGCCAGGTTGGAAACCGGCCGGCGAAGTGTTCGATGAGCACGCCACAGAACCGTTCCATCGATCCGAACGGAGCGCGGTGAATCATCACCGGCCGGTGGAGTTCGCCATCGCTGCCCTTGTAGGTCAAATCGAACCGCTCAGGAAGGTTGTAGTCCACTTGTACCGTCCCAAGTTGCCATTCTCGGCCGATGACATCCTTCACGACGAAGTCAATTTTCGGTCCGTAGAAGGCCGCTTCTCCATGCTCTTCAGACCAAGGAACGCCAAGCGATTCTGCTGCCGCCCGACAGGCCTCCTCGGCCTTGTCCCAGCGCTTTGGGTCGCCCACATATTTTGTTGAATCCGGGTCTCGAAGACCAACGCGAACCCGGTACTCTTCCATACCGAGTTTGTCAAAGATGATCTGGACCAACTCAATGCAACCGAGCACTTCCTGAGCGAGTTGTTCTTCGGTCACAAACAGGTGTGCATCGTCTTGGGTGAAGCCTCGAACTCGTGTCATGCCCGAGATTTCCCCCGATTGCTCCCACCGGTAAACGGTTCCAAATTCAGCGAGCCGAAGGGGCAGGTTCCGATAGGAACGCGGTTGACTGGCGTAGATTTTCACGTGATGAGGGCAGTTCATCGGTTTGAGCATGTAGCCGTCAATTTCACCGGATTTCATCATGTTCGACAGGTCGCCGCAGGTGCACCCTTCGTCGGCCAAGCTCTTCATCAAGTCCCGCTCGATGATGGGCGGGTATTGCGAATCTTGGTAGTAGGGGAAATGACCGGATGTCCTGTATAAGTCCAACTTCCCGATGTGGGGTGTGAACACCTGGGAATACCCTTGGCGGCGAAGGTGATGGGAGATGAAATCCTGCAGTTCTTGACGAACCACGGCTCCACGAGGCGTCCAGAGAATGAGCCCTTGGCCGACTTCTTCGTCGATGTGAAACAGCTGCAAGTCCTTGCCAAGTTTTCGATGGTCTCGCTTTTTGGCTTCCTCAATGCGCGTGAGGGTAGCTTTCAGCGCTTGCTTGGACGGCTCCACAAGCCCGTAAATTCGAACCAACTGTTCTCGTTCCTGGTCGCCGCGCCAGTAGGCGGTCGACACCGAGGTCAAACGCACGAACATCAGTTTCGCAGTGCTCGGAACGTGCGGTCCAAGGCAAAGGTCGTACCACTCGCCTTGTTTGTAGATGGTTGAACCGTCGCCCGCCTCGAGTTTATCATCGATGATTTCCAACTTATACGGGTTGCTTTCAAAGTGCTCTCGCAGGGTGGTTTGGTCCAGTTCAACACGTTCCACGCTGAGGTTGCGCCGAGCCAATTCGTGCATTTTCTTCTCAATGGCCTTGAGGTCGCCCTGCGTGATGGGTTCCATGGCGAAATCGTAGTAGAATCCACGGTCGATGGCCGGCCCGATGGTTGGCAAAGCGCCCGGATAGAGTTCCATCACGGCCTGCGCAAGAAGGTGGGCTGCAGAATGGCGCAGGATGTGGATTCCTTCATCCGAGTCGGCAGGAATGCCTTCAACCGAGCAGTTGATGTCCAGAATCTTGGACAAATCGCATTCGGAACCGTCAACCTTCGCTGCAATGCATCCGTGTTTCTTGCCCATGGCGTCGGTGATGACTTCGCCACAGGAGATGCCTGCTGCATACTCATTCACGGTTCCATCCGGCAGCGTGATGTGAATCATGCTCATGATTTCGAAGTCTCCTCAGCCCCTACGGGGTTGAATCTTCGCTATGAATCCCGCGCTCTCTCCGCGCCCTTGCGGAGGGTTCTACCAGTCCACGTCAAAGTCATCGCCTGGTTGTGTTGAGGGGGCTTTAAGCACCGTTCGCTCGGGGCGTTCCGTTTTCTCAGCGGGTGCTTCTGATGCAGGAGCACGCACCACGAACGCTTCTCGGTCCTCAACGGCATCGATGCGTTGGTTGTAGACCTTCGGGGTACTGGGGGCCTGCGCGACTTCGGGGGCTGTTTTTTTCTCTACGGCAGGCGTTTCTTCGGTCGTGATGTTGGCTTCTCCGACCTTGAGTTCTGCGAAATCTCGTGCGAGCACATCATCGAGGTTGGGCCTGTCCGCCGGGGCTCGTTTCATGATGTTCCATCCCGCCTCATGCACATGAAGGCTCGGGTGGTTTGGACCATGAAGGGTGTGAAGTGTGAGCATGCAGGTCTATTTGAGGGGGGGCCGCCACGCATCGCCATGCGCCTTGGCATCGTAGTCAACCCCGACGCAGGTTTAGGGGGTAAATTGGGCTTCAAAGGCAGCGACGGTCGTGCCGAGGAGGCGCGGGCGGCGGGTGCCGTAGATCGTGCTGGCCCTCGCATGCAACAATGCCTTGAACATCTCGTTGCCCTCGCATCGTCCTCCTTGAATCGAAGTGATGTCACACTCGACCTGCTGGTTTGGGAGGGTCGCATGGGCGGGACATGGTTGCCCGAATTCAGCGATGATGCCCCGTTTTCGGTCGACGTTCTCGGGCAAACGCCTTCAACCACATCACCCGAAGATACGGCAAGCCTTGTTCGTGATTTGGTAGAGGGTGGGGTGGAGGCCTTGGTCTACGCCGGTGGCGATGGAACCACTCGCGACATCGTCAACACCCTCGAAACCATGGGCGCAGAGGCCCAAAAAATCGCCCTCATCGGTGTACCCGGTGGCGTGAAAATGCATTCGGGCTGTTTTGCCACGACGCCAAAGGCGGCAGCAGAGGTTGTGCTTTCCTTTGCCCTGGGCGATTTGCGCACGGCCATCACCGAGGTCATGGACCTTGACGAGACGGTCTACGCCAAAGGGGAATGGAAAGTGCGAATGTACGGTGAGGCCTGGACGCCTTCCTCTCCGCGCTTCATGCAAGGTGCCAAGGAACAGGTCGAACGTGTCAGTGAAGAAGACACGATTGAAGGATTGGCACACCACGTTTCGAGTCTCCTTGAGGATGAACCTGATTTGATGGTTGTGTGGGGCAGCGGCGGCACGCTACGACGCATGGGTGAGCATCTGGATCAGGACTTGACCCTCCTCGGTATTGACGTTCAACACGGCGATACGCTGCATCAGGACCTCAACGAAGACGGTCTTCTCGAGGTGATCGGCGGACATGAAAACGAAGACGGGCAGCGCCCTCTTCTCCTACTTCTCTCCCCCATGGGCGGACAGGGCTTCCTCATCGGACGTGGGAATCTGCAGCTTTCTCCCGAGGTGCTTCGGCGCATTGGACACGGAAACATCCTCGGGGTGGCCACGCCGTCAAAGCTGATCGGCCTCGATGCCGTCCGTATTGACACCGGAGACGAGCACCTCGACGCTGAGTTCCAAGCCAAGCGGTTCATCAAAATCCTGCAGGGTTTCCGGACGACGCGTCTCATTCGTGTCGCAGAACTGTGAACCTCGTTTCGTGATCTCGGCCGATTTTGTGAAAAATTCGCACCATGAAGCCCTCATGTTTGGTTCAGATATTCTCAACACGGTGTGATGGTCATGCAAGGAAAACGTGTGGTGGTGCTGACAGGCGCAGGTGTATCGGCGGAATCGGGGATTCGAACCTTCAGGGATAACGACGGCTTGTGGGACGAGCACCGCATCGAAGACGTCGCGACCCCACAAGCATGGCGTGCCGACCCCGAATTGGTTTGGAGGTTCTACCAGGCCCGCCGCCGTCAATTGAACGAGGTGGAACCGAATCCGGCCCATGTCGCACTGGCAGCGTTGGAACAAGGCTTGGACCACGTGCTTCTCATCACGCAAAACGTCGACGATTTGCACGAACGAGGTGGCAGCGAGGATGTCATTCACATGCACGGGCAATTGCAAACCCTACGCTGTGAAGTCAGCGGGCGCAGCGAGGTTCGCATGGAGGACAGCGACCTCGGCGATGATTTTCTCACCTGCACCTGCTGTGCGGAGCCTCAGCGCGTTCGCCCCGATATCGTATGGTTTGGTGAACAACCGATGTTCATGGCGGAGATTTATGCCGCGGTTGATGCCTGCAAGGTGTTCATTGTGGTGGGCAGTTCAGGCCATGTCTACCCTGCTGCCGACCTCGTCCACATCGCTCGAGCCAACGGGGCGCATACCGTATTGGTGAATGCCGAGGCACCGATGAACGTGGATGCCTTTGATGAGATTCATTTGGGTAAAGCAGGGGAACTCCTTCCACAACTGGTGGATGGCTGGGTGAAGGAAAAAGCCGATTGAACGCATTAACGCGATGATGCTGCCTTCAACAAGCCGAGGAAGGGTGGACTTGGACGGCCGGGGCGCGACTTGAATTCAGGGTGGAATTGGACACCGACGTAGTACGGGTGGTCGTTGAGTTCAAAGATTTCACAACGCTGTCCCGATTCGTCTTTTCCAACAAAGACCAACCCGGCTTCCTCGATGCGTTCGATGAGGTCGGGGTTCACTTCGTAGCGATGGCGGTGGCGTTCGTCCACCGATTCACCGGGCCCGTAGAGTGAACGAATGGTTGAACCCTCGTGCTGCCAAAGCGTTGGTCTGCTTCCCAGTCGCATGGTACCTCCCAGGTGAGTTTTGGAAATTTCAGGCATAAACACCACCGCAGCATGCTCGGGGTTGTCTTCAAACTCGGTGGAGTTGGCTCCGGTCATGCCGAGGACGTTTCGACAGAATTCAATGGTGGCGATTTGCAATCCGAGGCAGATGCCCAAGTAGGGGACGCGCTCGGTACGTGCATAGTGAGCGGCGAGGATCTTCCCCTCAATGCCTCGGTCGCCAAATCCACCCGGCACCAAGACACCGTCGGCTTCACGGAGGGTTTTCCATGCCGTTTCATGTTCGGATTTCTCCCAATCCTCCTCAAGATGACTGGCTTCAATCCAGTCGATGACGAGCTTTCGGTCAACCGCCATGGCAGCGTGTTGGAGGCTTTTGATCACCGAGAGGTAGGCATCGGACAGGTCGGTGTACTTGCCCACCATGGCGATGTGCACTTCTTCGGTCAGCGTGTCGAGGTGATGCGCCATCTTCTTCCAATCGTTGAGGAGGTTGGTGGCTGAGCAATCAACGTTCAAAATATCACACAAACCCTGTTCTTGCAGCATTAAAGGAACATGGTAGATGTTGGGGACATCGTGTGTGGACATGACCGCCTCAGGCTTGACGTGGCAGAAAGCCGCCAGTTTGTTTCTCGTCTCGTCGTTCAGCGGTGCTGAGGACCGGCAGACGAGGATATCGGGCGAGATGCCGAGGCCGCGCAGTTCCTTCACGGTATGCTGTGTTGGTTTGGTTTTCTGTTCCCCGACCGGCCCAAGAACAGGCACGAGGGAGACATGCACGAAGGTCACGTTTTCTCGGCCGACACGAAATTGGAACTGCCGCAGCGCTTCCACATACGGGGCGGATTCGATGTCGCCCACGGTACCTCCAAGTTCGATGATGCAGGCATCAGGCGTAGTATCGCTCCCATCCGCCGGCCGTTTTGCAATGTCTTCAATCCAATCTTGGATGGCATCCGTGATGTGAGGAATCACTTGAACGGTTTTTCCGAGGTAGTCGCCCCGCCGTTCGGCTTCGAGGACTTTCGAGTAAATTTTCCCGGTGGTGAGGTTGTTGTCTCTCGAGAGATTGATGTCGAGGAAGCGTTCGTAGTTTCCAAGATCGAGGTCGACCTCGCCGCCGTCATCCAGTACAAACACCTCGCCGTGTTCAAACGGCGACATGGTGCCGGCGTCGCTGTTGAGGTAGGGGTCGATCTTGATCGACGTAACACGCAATCCCGCGCTTTTGAGCAACACGCCGATGCTACTCGCAGTGACCCCTTTGCCGAGTCCAGAAAGGACTCCTCCGCTGACCACGACGTACTTCATTGCACCATCAACGGACTTTTAGGCCTCGCGCCTACCTAATCAACATACCGAACAAGTTCCACAATCGCGCCTCAAACTGAGATGACCGAAGGATGAAAAGGTGCCCAAGGAAGACCATCACGAGGGCGAGGGATGAGCGAGGTACCGACGACCATGATGGCGTGGACAAAAACATGTCCAGAGGTCGGAGGGTTCACGCTCGAAGAGCACACCGTGCCGAGCCCTGGTCCGGGAGAAGTGCTTGTTCAAACACAGTCAACCTCCGTGTGCGGGACGGACCTTCACATCTGGAAGTGGGACGAATGGAGCCGAGCCAATGTCCCGTTGGGAACCGTGACCGGGCACGAGACGAGCGGCCGGATTGTGGCCTTGGGCGACGGTGTCTCCACCCACGCCTTGGGCGACCATGTGGCCATTGAATGCCATTTGGCTTGTTGGGACTGCCCTCGTTGCGACGAAGGGAACGCTCATGTGTGTGAGAACGGCTCTATTTTCGGCGTTCACGGAAACGGGGCGTTCGCTCCTTTTTTCGTGATTCCAGCCGTCAACGCGCGACATGTTCCTGAAGGTCTTGACCCCGGCCATGCCTCTATCCAAGACCCGCTTGGAAACGCCATCCATACGTTGACCGGTGGGCCGGTTGATGGGGCGACGGTGGCGGTGCACGGGTTGGGTCCGATCGGCTTGTTCGCCGTTAACGCCGCAAAGGCCATGGGCGCCAGCCTTGTCATTGCGGTGGATTGGGACAACGCCTACCGAATGAACCTCGCCAAGGAACTTGGCGCCGACCTCGTCCTCGGGAAGGACGACGACGTGGTCGCTTCTATCCTCGAGGCGACCGAGGGCCGGGGCGTGGACAACAGCTGCGAATTTTCAGGGGCGGCTTCGGCGCTCTCAAACGCCATCCATTCCACTCGAATGGGCGGTTACGTGAACATTCTTTCCGTGTATGGCCAATCCATGCCCGAGGTCCCAATGAACGAGGTGGTGTTCCGCTATCTTCACCTCAAAGGTATCAACGGCCGGAAAATGTGGTCAACATGGGAAACCATGCACGATCTTCTCGGGCGAGGTGCCATTGATGTCGACAAGGTTCTCACGCATCGTATGGGCATTGATGCGTTTGAAGACGCCGTGCAGTTGGCGATGAGAGGCAACTGCGGCAAGGTCGTTCTGGATTTCTGATGGTCAGGCCTTGATCCATCGGTAGCGACGAGCGCCCTCGTCCACACCTTCTTCTCCGATATCGACCAGCGCAAATTCGCCCTTGGGCTCGATGACGCTGCTGTCTTGGGTGCCTTTGTGGAGATTTTCGTAGGTGACGTGGTCGATGGCCATGCGTCCAGCAAGGCGTTCAAACAGACGCCAGGTGGCCACGACTTCTCGCCAGCGGGGGTTCACCTTTCCTTCAAACACCTTCGCCTTGGCTCCCGAGCCGTACCCGCACATACCAAACAGCATGTTGTCTAGGTTGGAATTGTCTTCGAGGTCGGATTCGAAAGTGGACATCAAGGCAAGGAAGATTGAACCCGTGTATTGGTTTCCAATCAGGCTGCTCGCCCGCTGCCCTTTTTCGATGCGTGCAGCGTGGAATTCGGCATACTGCGGTGTTTTGGAAATCATGCGTCGGTAGGCATCCTTCTCTTTTTCCCATGTTTCCAAAGCCGCACTGCTCTTCAATTCTGGCTGTTCGGGCATGGGCCCAATGGCGGCAACCACGTCCTCCCACATCGCCGTGTGTTCTCGGTCATGGCGGAACACGTCGGGGAACATGCGCTTGGCTTGGTAGGCGTAGGGGAGGTGCATGATGATGCGAGACCACTGCTCGGTGAACGGCTCATCGGTCTTTGGGTTGATGCGCCCACCTCGCTCGGCTTTCTGACTGAAATCGTAGAAAGCCTGTCGGACTGCGTTCTGGTAGCAACGGTTGGAGAACTGGCCGTCAAAGACAGGGTCGTCTCGATGGACACTGACCTTTTCCTCGCCGTGGGCAAAAATACCAAGTTTCCGAACCGTGGATTTTGGAAGATGGCGGATCATGCGTTCAATAAGGCCCTTTTTGACCGTTTGACCCGCTTCTTGGGCAAGCTGCATGACATTGGAAATGACCGAGCGTATCGAGACTTCCCGGCGGGGTTTGAAGAAATCATGAACCGGTGTGGTTGAAACACCGATGCAGTCAGGGATTTCAAGAAGCCTGGGATTTCGGCGAATCAAGAGGGCGCCGCCGCCCGCTCCTTGGGTGTATTCACCGGAGGATTCGAGCGCGTATTTTGCGTTGTCAGAGAAGATGACGATACCGATTCGCTCGTCGTTTTCGTTTGAACGGGCCACCCAGTCAAGCGTGGTGTGGAGCGCATCGACGGCACCGATGCAAGCAAAGGTCATGTCGACCACGTCACACGTCTGGAAACAGTCTTCTCCGAAGCGTTTAGCATAGCGTTGCGTTAACATGTCGACGATGTAGGTGGCCGTTGGTTTTGCCCCGTCAAGAGCCGACTCGGTTCCCAAGTACATGCGTCCGATGGTGCGAGGGTCCAATCCATTGCGGTCGATGAGTTGCATCACGGCCATGGCGCCCATGGTGGCCGTGTCTTCATGCACGTCAGGGATGGCCATGGCTTCGAGGCCGAGCCCTTTGTTCAGTTTGCCGTAGTCTGCTCCACGAAGGTCTGCAAAGTCCCTCATGTCCATGTAGAGACGAGGAAAATGGATGGCGATATCATCAATGCCAACGGGGTTTTCATCTTGAGGGGGCACCGTCAGCCCTCAGTCATCCGCTATATCAAGGGCTGGTTTCAGCCAAGGTACTTTTTCTCAATCCTCACTATCAATTTCTGGGACCGTAGGGTCTTGTTTGGCCCACAACACATCGTCGATTCTCAGAACGGACAACGCCGCTTCCGTTGCACCGGCAAGGACTTGGCGCGTGATGCGGAGCGGTTCGACAACGCCGTCTTCGACCATATTGGCAGGGTGTTTCTTCTCGACATTTAGACCGATGAAGTGAGCGTTTTCTCCTCCATCGGTCGTCTGCTGAGCGACGGTTTGAAGCAACGTGTCAAGCGGGTCCAATCCGGCGTTTTGTGCCAGTGTTCGGGGGATGATTTCAAGCGCATCAGCAAAGGCTTCAATCGCCAGTTGTTCCCGCCCCGCAAAGCCCTCTGCAAAGCGACGCAGGTGTCGAGCAAGGGCGATTTGTGTTGCACCACCGCCCGGTAAAAGAACGGGTTCTTCCAGCAATTGACAGGCGACGCCCAAGGCATCAGCAAAGCATCGCTCGACTTCTCCCACCGTTTCGTTGGTGGACCCTTTGGCGATGAAGGTCGCTCCCCCCTCTTCGGTTTCAACAATCCAATGCATGACGCCGTTCCATCGTTCGTTTCGGCTTTGAATGAAGACCCCGATGTCGTCCGATGTGAGGCCTTTGATGTCCTTGTTGAGTGTGGCGTTGGTGCCACGGGCCAGCAGGTCAAGATCTGCTCGCGAGACGCGACGATAGGCTTGGATGCCTGCTTCGGTCAGTGCAGCGTGGAGGTCGTCATCAATCCCTTCTTTGCAAGCGAGGAGCGTCACGCCGAGGTCCACAAGGTGATTGATCTGCTCTAACAAGACGGCCCTCTCTTTTTGGCGAAAACCTTCGAGGACGCCGGTATTGGACACGTTGAGTTTGACGTTGCTCATCAGTTCACGTCGCTCCAAGCCTCCATCGACCAGGGCGATTTTGCCGGAGGAAAGTTGCTTTGGCATGCGATCTGAAATGCGTTTCTTGGCCAGAACGAGTCCGGTGACAAGGGAGGAATCGGCCATGCTCCCACCCGTTTGGGTCAGAATTTTCACTCGGGTGGGGTCGGCGACGGGGCCAGACGGCCGTTGTTCGACCACCGCTTGGGCGGCTGTAACGGCGAGAGCGGATAGGTGGTGCTGCATCGCTTGGTGAATTTTCCCCGAAAGTGATGTGGTGGCTGCAGCCAACATGTGGTCGTCGGTGGCTTCGATAACGAGGTGTTCAAAGTGCGTCCTGCAGGCTTCTTCGGCTTGACGGTACCCTCGTGCGATGGCCGAAGGGTGGATGCCCTGAAGGACGAGTTCCCAAGCGTTTTGCAGAAGTTCAGCCGACAGCAAGACGGCGCTGGTCGTTCCGTCTCGGGCGATGCGGTCTTGGGTGGTTGAAGCGTTGATGAGCATGTTGGCTACGGGGTGTTCCACCTTGGCCGACTCGAGAACGGTGACCCCGTCGTTGGTGACCATGGTGCGGCCTTCATCGTCGATGAGCAATTTGTCTTGACCGAGCGGACCCAGCGTGCTGCGAACAGCGCCTGCCAGTGCCATGGCGGCGGCGATGTTGTTTCGAAGCGCTTCACGCCCTGTTGAGCGCGTGGTCTCCTTGAGAATGGGGACTTCGCTCATGGTTCATCCACCGGTCGCTTCCCCATAAGGCAAGCGCTTGAGGCTGTTGAAGGTCTTTTCAGTCCTCGTCTTCAACCACTTCAAAGTCAGCATCGACCACGCCGTCATCAACGTTGATGTCGCCGTCTTCACCGCTTTCTTGTTGGGCCATTTCGGCAGCAGCGGCTTCGTAGAGTTTGGTCGAAACGCCGTGCATGGCTTCTTCGATTTCCTTGACTTTGGCCTGAATGGCGGCGTCGTCCATCGCATCGATGTCGATGGGCTTTCCGTCCTCGTCTTGCACCATCTTCTCAAGTTCATCGAGGTGGGCGTTGACCGGGTCAACATCGCTGTCATCCAACTTATCGGCCGATTCCTCGAGGGTTCGGCGGGTTTGGTAGACCACCTGGTCGGCCATGTTACGAAGTTCGACCTTGGCCTTACGGCGCTGGTCTTCCTCGGCGAACTTCTCGGCTTCGGCGATTTTGTCTTGGATTTCATCTTCGCTGAGTGAGGTGGCGGATTCGATCTTGATGGACTGCTCTTTGCCGGTGCCCATGTCCTTGGCGCTCACGTTGACGATGCCGTTGGCGTCGATGTCGAACGTGACTTCAATCTGAGGCACGCCGCGCGGTGCGGGTGGAATACCGACCAGTTGGAATTGACCCAACGTCACGTTGTCCTTGGCAAACTCGCGCTCGCCCTGAAGGACGTGAATCTCGACCGCAGGCTGGTTGTCAGAGGCTGTGGAGTAAACTTCGGAGCGGCGTGCAGGGATGGTGGTGTTTCGCTCGATCATCGTGGTCATCACGCCACCGAGGGTCTCAATGCCCAAGGTGAGCGGGGTCACATCGAGAAGCAGGACGTCAGACACGCCTTCGTCGCCAGCGATGATGCCCGCTTGAAGGGCTGCGCCCATGGCGACCGCCTCGTCAGGGTTAATGCCCTTGTAAGGCGGCTTGCCAGCTTCCTTCTCAACGGCATCCTGGACGGCCGGCACGCGAGTTGAACCACCGACGAGAATGACCTTGTCGACGTCGCCCTTCTTCAGTCCAGCGTCCTTCATGGCTTGCCGTGTGGGAACCATCGTCTTCTCGATGAGTTTGGCGATGAGATCCTCAAATTTGGCTCGTGAAAGCGAGAGGTCCATGTGGACGGGTTGGCCGTCAGCCATCGAGATGAACGGGAGGTTAATCTGCGTCTGCTGGGTTCCAGAGAGTTCGATTTTGGCCTTCTCTGCAGCTTCCTTCAGTCGGGACATGGCTTGCTTGTCCTTGGCGAGGTCAATGCCGGTGTCTTTCTTGAACTCACCAACCATCCATTTGATGATCTTCTCATCGAAGTCGTCGCCGCCGAGCTTGTTGTTTCCAGCGGTCGCCTTGACTTCGATTTGCGGCTGGCCGTCAACTTCGTAGATTTCCAGAACGGAGACGTCAAAGGTCCCGCCACCGAGATCGTACACCAGAATGGTTTGGTCTTGGGTCTTGTCAACGCCGTAAGCCAGGGCTGCTGCCGTGGGCTCGTTGATGATGCGCAAGACGTCAAGGCCGGCGATGCGTCCTGCGTCCTTGGTGGCTTTTCGCTGAGCGTCGGTAAAGTAAGCCGGGCAGGTGATGACCGCCTGCTTGACTTCGTGCCCGAGGTAAGCCTCTGCATCGGCCTTCAATTTCTGAAGGATGAACGCTGAGACTTCTTGCGGCGTATAGGTGGTGCCGTCCACATCGGTGGACCACTTCGTGCCCATGTGTCGCTTCACGGAAATCATGGTGCGGTCGGCGTTGGTCACCGCTTGTCGCTTGGCGGTCACGCCGATGAGTCGCTCACCGCCGTCTTTGGCAAACGCCACCACGGAGGGGGTGGTGCGTGCGCCTTCTGCGTTCGGGATCACCACGGGCTCACCGTTTTCGATGGTGGCCACGCAGCTGTTCGTCGTTCCTAGGTCAATTCCAATCACTTTGCTCATTGTTTTCACGTCCTTCAAAAGATGGGGATGCCACCGTCGTCTTCGTCATCGTCATCGTCGCCGAGGTCGATGCTCACCTCCCCCGGGGCAGGGAGGGTGTCGTCATCATCCCCTTCCAACGCCTTTCCTTGAGGCGTTAGTTTCAGGGTGATGTCGAGAATGCCGTTGTTCAAGGTCCAATCCACCACATCATCGCAGGGGTGGGGGAGTTCCACCAGCGCCAGGGGCTTGGGTTGGGTGGTGCGCATGATTTCGATTTGAGAACCGTTCTTGATGAGTTCAATTTCGAGGTGGTCCGATTCAATGTCGCCTTTGAGGGCGAAGTCGAGGGTCACCGACATGTTCCAACCGTCAAGGTACACGTCTTCTGCTGGCAGTTTGACGGTTTCATCATCTTTGGATTCGAGAGCAGAGGGGTCGATTTCTACAGGTGCGGCGTCCACACGGATGTCCATGCCGAGGTTCTTGAACAGGTCCTCGACAGAGGTCCCGGCGTTGAACATCTTTGAAATGTCTGAGATGTCGAAGTTGAAGTTCACCTCACCATTTGCGATTTTCTCAGGGTTGATGCCGAGGGCCTCGAACTGGTCCTTGAACTGGTTCATGAAGCCCTTGAGTTGGTCGCGGGTGATGGGCATGCCCATGTTTCGGAGCATCTCCTCGAGTTTGTCCAGCATGTCGTCTTCCCAGTCGTCTGCCATCCCCGTCCACCACTACTAAACCATCGGTTGTGTAATTCCCAAGATGCAACCCCATATAAATCTAATGAAACCGGTGTGCTGAGTTGGATGGGCTGGACCAACCTTGCGGAGCCAACGCATTTGAAGGCAAAAAGTCGTGAACGGGTCAAAACCGTTTATTGCTAGCGTCCTGGTTCACTCGCCGGTGATCAGTCGAACCATGGTTCGGACGTGAATGCCCGTGGCGCCGTGGCCGACCATCTTGTTGGTCTTGGCACCCCAGTAGGTTCCGGCGATGTCCATGTGAGCCCAGGTGATTTGTTCGGCGTCGTCGCCTTCGTCACGGTTGGGAACGAATTGCTTGAGGAACGCAGCAGCGGTGTTGGCGCCGCCCCATCGACCGGCACCGAGGTTGCGGGTGTCGGCGATTTTAGAGTCGGTCATTTCCTTCTCAAAGGCGGGCAAGAGCGGCATGGGCCAAGCGAGCTCGCCGACATCGTTGCCTGCTTCGTGAATGCGGGTGCGGAAGTCGTCGTCGTTGGACCAGAGTCCGGTGGCTTCGTGGCCAAGGGCAACGACGCAGGCGCCGGTGAGGGTGGCAAAGTCCACGATGTATTCCGGGTCGTAGTCAGTCCCGGCCTTCCACAGGCCATCGGAAAGCACCAGTCGGCCTTCAGCGTCCGTGTTGAGCACTTCGATGGTCTTGCCCGAGAGGGTGGTGATGACGTCGCCGGGTCGCTGAGCGTTGGCGGCCGGCATGTTCTCGGCCATGCAGGTGATGGCGACAACCTTGCCCGGGTAGCCGCTGGAGGCGAGCGCTTCCATGGTCCCGAACACCGTGGCAGAACCACCCATGTCGTACTTCATTTCATCCATGTTTGCACCGGGCTTGAGCGAAATGCCGCCCGTGTCAAAGGTGATGCCTTTCCCAACCAGCATGGGATGTCGTCCTTTCTGGTCGCCGTTCAGCGTGAAGATGACCATGCAGGGTTTCCGCGAGGAGCCCATCCCGACAGCGACGAGCCCGCCCATGCCGTGGCGCTTAGCAGCCTCGTAGTCGATGATCTCGACCTTTGCGTTGTCGTATTGCTTGGCCCATTGCTCCGCTTTCTCAGCGAACGCCATGGGGTACATGTCGTTTGGAGGGCAGTTGCCGAGGTCTCGCGAGAGGTGAACACCGCCCACGATGGAGGCCGCACGGTCGATGGCAGCGGACAAGGCCGTTGCGTCGCCTTCATCGCAGTTGATTCGAGCCGAGAGGTTGGTGTCTTCGTGGTCGTCGTCCTTCTTCTTGTAGAGGTCGTAGGAATAATCGCGCAGCATCATGCCCTCTGCAAACGAGGTCATGCAGTCCATATCTGCACCGTGAAACACGATGGTTAGTTCATCACCGTGAATTTTCTTGCACGAGGCGACCACGGTCGCTCCGGCTTCGCGATAGGCGTGGACGTCGGCCTTGGCTTCCTTGCCAAGACCCACGAGCATGGCTTTTCCGCCATCGGTACCTGCGAGGGTCATCGTGGCGTTGGCTTTGGCTTTGAAATCACCATCACCCAGCACGCGGTTGATCTGGCTCTTCAGGCTCGAAGGAATGCCTTCAACAATTTCTGGCAGGGCTTCTTCGCCTTCAAAGAGCGGGAGGATGAGGGTTCCGTTGATGTTGTTTCCTGAACTAATGGTCACTTGCATGCTTTCACCGTTCTGTCCCAATGATTTCTCACACTTCAACCCTCCCAGTCCATTCTTTCCTCACTCTGGCAGGTTTGTGGATGCATTGATCCTCGCCGGGCACAAGCGCTTGGCGTGAAAACGGTCACGATCGTGGCTTGATTTCTTCGCTGTCTTCATCCTCGTTTCGAACAAGAACGCCAACACCGATGATGCCGAGCATGACGGCGAGAGGATTGAAGAGGCCGACGCCGGTGAGGAATCGGTCGTCCTCTTCGTCAAGGAACACCGTGAGGTTGCTGTCTACGGATTCGTTGACCCACGTCGCGGCGTTAATGACGCGCTTTTGGTAGTTGAGGTTCCACATGCCGTCGGTCTTGAACACGTCATCGTCCACATCAAAGGCGATTGACGTCAGATTGGAGGCGTTCGCAGTAAAGTAGGGTGATGCCCAGAGCACTTCACCAGTGGTGCTATGGTATTCCAGGCTGGCGTTGGCCGTGGAGGCCAACCCGTGATTGAGGACCTCAAGGGCCACGTCGTCGTCGCCTACGATGATGGATTGCACATCGAGGCGGGCTCGCCAATACCACACGTTGTCGATAAGGAAGCGCATGACATCCATTTCCTCGCCGAGCCGGTCGTTGAGATTTTCAAAACTGCCGGGGACAAACTGCTCATCATCGGTCTCAAAGGTGAATGTAGGAAAGCCCATGATGCCGTACCCGTAATCTCGGCTCGTGCCACAGTTCGGGTAGAGGCCCTGATTAGCGTTCTGAATTGGGATTTCTGAAACGTTGGCATGCACGTCTTCTCGAATGCGCCAAAACAACTCCCAGTCGGGTGGTTGTTCGGGCCACTTCCCCCAAGGGTAGAGCATGATCCAAACGCCTGTATGCATGGTGACGTAGAGGTCGGCGTCGGTGACGAAGGCGTTCATGTAAGCCGAGTTCGCCGCTGTTTCTGATTCACTAAAAGCGCTGCTCCCGGGTTGGGTGGTGGGGCAGGTGTTCCAGTAGTGGTTGTAGTTTCGATTGAGGTCAACCTGATTGATGTTCCATCGGGTGTCGATGTCGTTGCCGTCCGGGTTGAGCATGATGAGGATGTGAAGTTCGGTGTTTTGCAGGACATTGATGGCTTCTTCGTTGCCTTCGGCCCAGCCGTTGATGTACCACTTCGCAGAGAGCCAAGCGAGGGCTGTTCCGAGGTATTCGTTGCCGTGGTGTCCGCCGTCGATGTAGACAATTTCCTTCGCCGAACCGTTGGGTTTGGTCTCCATCGACCAGTCGGAGAGCCGGACCACCCACAGCGTCTTGCCGAGTTCGGATTCTCCGGCGCTGGTCAAGTCCACAATTTCCGGGTAGTCATCGGCCCACTCGTTGACCTCCATCGTCAGCGCTGCCCAGGTCATGTGAACGTGGCTGTCCACGGGGTCTCCTGGCCACGCATAGAGTCGCTCAGGGTCGAATTGCGCTGCTGCTGTCGGAATGCACGCCAACAGCATGCAGAGAACCAATCCAACGGCTGCTCGCATGATGGTGCGTCGTACACGCAAATGAAAAACACTTGCATTCGGCGGGCTTTACCAGTCCGAGGTGAAGGCGTTGGGATTGGCCACTTTTTCGCCTTCTCGAGTCCAGATGCTCGGCCCGTCCGTGGCGTAAATGTCGGCGAAGGGGTCGATTTCCTCCTCTTGCAAGTTGCGCTGCATGTAGGCCTCAACACGCTCGCGAAGGTCGGGCTTGAACTTCCAGTAGTGAATGCGCCACTCCCGGCCGTCCCAGAGGGTCGTTTCTTCGGATTCGGTGGTCAACAAATCGTAATCTTGGAACATGTAAAACAGGTTGCGGTCGGTGGGTTCAAGGGCATTGTCGATGATGCGATTGTAGAAACCAAAGAATCCCAAGGCGTGTTCGGCCATGCCCTGGGCAACCTCGGTGTCCATGTCCAAGTCGATGTGTTGCTGAATCGCTTTGGTCAATTCTGCGAGTGTCATTCCCATCTTTTCCCCTCCGTCGTGGCCCAACCGGCGATTTTTATCCCCTGTTGCTGTATTATATTGGTCACCGACCCATATTAAGTGTTCCCTGCATTTTCTTGAAACGAGCGTTTTGGGCCACGAAATCGGGGCGTGTTGTTCATCGGTAGGATGATGAAGGGGGCGCCATCCCGCAAAATGCATGTCAGGAGACGTTGAGCAAGGGGCCTTTCTTGGCCTGCCTCAAGGCGAGGGGCCTGCCGATATCGCCGTGGTACCTCTCGCTTACGAACTGACGACCTCGTACGGCACAGGAGCATGCGATGGGCCGCAGGCGTGCATCGAGGCAAGCGCTCAGGTTGAGTTGTATGACGACCAACTCAAAGAGGAACTCCCCGTTAGCCTTGTCATCTCGACCGAGCCCGTGTGGGAAGGCACGGCGCCTACCCTTCGAGCCCAGTTGGACGAACTGGCAACCCATGCTGCATCGTATTTCGAAGGAGACCTCTTTCCGCTCTTTTTGGGAGGTGAGCACGGCATCTTGCCACCCATCATGCACGCTGCTCGTCGACATCCTGCTGTGAACGGCGACCTCTCGACCTTGACCGTCGTCCAGCTCGACGCCCATGCTGACCTTCGACACTCACTTGACGGCGAGGTGTTCTCCCACGCCTGTGCGGCTTCCCGCAGCCTTGACGTGGGTGTTGGCCGACTGTTGCAGGCCGGGATTCGAGCCTACAGCCAGGAAGAAGCCGAGCGCATTCACAGCGACGACCGCATCACGACCTTCTTTGCGAGGGACACGCAACATCCCCACACCGGTGCTGCCGCTTGGCGGGCATGGCTCGACCTGCTCTCCTCGCTTTCGGGACCGGTGCACTTCACGCTTGACATCGACGGATTGGACGGATCCTTGGTGCCCGCCACGGGCACGCCCGTGCCTGGCGGTCTGAACTTCTGGCAGGCCGTTGAAACCATCGAGACGCTGTTTGGAAATCCAAAGGTTGAGGTCATCAGCGCCGACGTGAACGAAATCGTGGCCCAAGAAGATACGCCGCTCACCCAGTTCACCGCTGCGGGACTGGCCACGAAAATCATCGCGAGTCATGTGCTTGCACGCCGCGAAGGACGCTGGCATGCCCGTCGTGCGTCTTCCGTTCAAACGGTTGAGGACACGTACTTTCAACGATTTGAGTTGGACGGCTCGGCATCTTTAAATACGGCACGGTGAGGCGGGCGCAGGTGATTTCATGACGACTAAACCCCCCCAAGGAGCTCACGTTTTCGTGGACTATCTCAACGCTTTTTTCGAGGGTGAAGAAGACTATCAGTGGCTCTTTTCGACGATGCGAGAAGCGGTCGCTCAAAGTCCTGCCACCGAGGTCCATGCGCACCTTGCTCCGTTTGATGGAAGGACCTCGCCCCCGGGTTTTGCGGCCGTCGTCCTCATCGATGAGAGCCACATCACGGCCCACGCTTACGCCGACCGAGGCCTCCTTGCTGTGGATTGCTTTACGTGCGGTGATACCGACCCGGAGACCATCGCCTCCTACCTCGACCAGCGGCTCAGGGAGCGATTTCCAGACTTGGTACGAACCCGAAAGGAACGTGTGGACCGATTCACAACGGAGGTTTGAGCGATGTCCATTCGAGCCTTTGTTGAGGAACATTATCGCCACTTCAACGCAGGAACGCTTCAGCGTGCGGCCTCGTCCCTCGTCCACCACATCGAACACGGCGGCAAGGTTTTCGTGACGCTGGCGGGCGCCATGAGCACGGCTGAAATCGGTCGGAGTTTGGCGCAGATGATTCGGTCGGGACATGTTGCTGCCATTTCATGCACCGGCGCCAATCTCGAGGAAGACCTCTTTCATCTCGTCGCTCGCCATGCCTACGTCGCCATCCCTTCACCCGACGACCTCACCGCTCAAGATGAGGTGGCACTTCTCGAGCAGCACCTCAACCGAGTGACCGATGTTTGCATTCCTGAGGAAGAAGCCATTCGGAACATTGAGCGAGCGTTGATGGAGGTGTGGACCCAAGCACATGAGGACGGAGAAGCGCACCTTCCTCACGAGTATCTGTACCGCCTCCTGCGCTCGGGTGTTCTGGCCTCGGCCTACGAGGGACAACCCGAACACTCGTGGCTTCTGGCGGCGGCGGAGTGCGATGTGCCGCTGTATGTTCCGGGCTGGGAGGATTCAACGCTCGGCAACATCTTCGCAGCTCGCTGCTCTCAGGGCGCGCTCTCGCCTGATATCGTCCTCAGCGGGACGCACTACATGACTCACCTCATGACGTTCTACCGAGCATCGGTGCAACCGCTGGCCTTCTTGCAATCCGGCGGTGGCATCGCCGGCGATTTCCCGATTTGCGTCGTGCCGCTCTTGCACCAGGATCTTGGCGAGCACGACGTTCCTCTTTGGGCTTGGTTTTGCCAAATCACCGATGCCAGTGCCTCTTACGGCGGCTATTCGGGGGCACCTCCGAACGAGAAAATATCCTGGGGCAAACTCAGCGCACAAACGCCCCGATTCAACATTCAGAGCGATGCGAGCATCGTTCTCCCGCTGCTGTTTGGCTACGTTCTGGACCTTTGAGCGAGGCGACGGACCCAAAGTCTTGAAGGGGAGCCGTTCCACATTCAAACCATGACCACCCGGCGCAGGCTGGTATCCACATGCATGATGTTGCTGTTGGTCGCCACGATGCTTCCGCTTCACGCCCACGCCGAGGGTGCTCCATCGGTTCGTATCACCACGCATTGGGTCGGTCAAGGGGCGACGGATGTTGACCACGCCTACTTGCTCACCTTTTCTGACAACGGCACGTACGGGTTCGAGGTTGACATGAACCACCTTCGAAACGGGACCCAACTCTCCACCAGCCACAGCATCAACTGGGGCAGCGATGACGGGGTTCGAACGGCGTTGTTGACGTTCAACACCACGTTGGCATGGGACGATCGCATCGACCTCAGGGTCACCATCACCGATCACAACGACCAGACGAACCTCGACATTGAGGCCGTCCGCAGTTTTGTCGTCGGGCTCTGGAATCAACCGATGGACGATCACGAAGTGCTGTTGTCCACGACGTGGGGTCTCGACCAGTCCTATCAAACCGAAACCGGCGACCAGAACTTCTCCTTGAGTTTCACCGGTCAAGGCTGGCAGGAGCGCGTGGGCGATACCCTTTCCTCATGGGAACTTGGCAACGGGACCTTTACCACCGTTGAAAGCACGGTAGACGGGGTGACGGAACTTGACCTTGTGCTCACGCAATTGTGGAAAAACGAGACCGTCGTGGCAGGTGTGCTGACCAGTCAGGTCTTCGATGCGCGAGGTTTTGGCGACCTTCGCACCGAGTTGGTCGACGGCGAAACGACCACCGTCATCGACGCTGATGTCTCTCACGCCATGCTCAACCGTTCCATCATTGACGGCGTGGTCGGCGAACAGTTGTCCCTTGAGGCGACCGGTGTGCTCAACGTCTCCGAGAACGGTGAAGAAAACGATTCACTCAACATCGACGGTGAACTGGCCGTCTTCTTCTTCGAGTACGTGGATGTTGACGGCGTGCGTGTGCTTCAGCACACGCAATTTGAGGCCATGGCCGATTTCGTCCTCATCGATGAAGGCACTCGACTCGATGTTTCCCTGGATGGATTTTCCTCCCTCGAGCGGTGGGAGGACGGCGTTCGTACGCAACATCTTGAGGAACTCTACGGCCAAGGGACCTTTGGGTTTGCAGACCAAGAGGAAAACGCAAGCCTCCAGGTCAACGGTACGATTTTGGATTTGCATACCAAACTCGAGAACGGTAAGACGCTCATTGACGACCTGCATGTCGATGGGACATTGACGGGCGATGTACAGGGCACCTTTGGCGTGGTCCGTGGGATTGAAACCACGGGCATGCAAGCCAATGTTTCGGGCGAGGAGTTCCTTGTCAACGTTATTTTCCAAGAGTCGTGGTTCAACATTACCGGCGTCAACGGTGGGAATTTCTTTGACGGCGCGGGTGTCGGTGCGACCCACAACCAAACCTGGGACTACCAAGCGGTTCAATCCGATTGGGACAACCGAACGGTGCGTCTGGTTTGGCGGGAAACCGGTCCGGACGCCTCTGAGGGGGAAGATTTCCCAGAAAACAGCCCCGTCCAACAAAACGCTACGGCCCCTGAAGCAGAGGAAAGTCTTGGTGATTTGACCATCGGTCGTGAAACCGGCTGGATGCCCATCCCGCTCAACAGCGACGACCGCCTTCGATTGAACGGTCAGGAAGGGCTGACGCTCACCGTCGAAGTCGGCGACATTCGCATCGATGTTCGAGACGGCCACAACCTCAGCGTCATCGATTGGACGGGCGTCTACGAAGGCAGCGGTGAGGCAGGAAGTGCCTCCGGCTCAATTGTGGTGGAGGGGCCGCTCAAGGGTCTCTTGTCCACGGTGGAGCGGGCGCTCTCCGTTCCGTTTGGAGAGGACAACGAAACCGTTGTGGTCCAAGAAACCCAAGTTCTGGAGCGCGTCTTGTCCCCTGAAATCGTCAGTGCAGATGAGAACCACCCTCCCGTCCTGTCGCTCATCGGTTGGCGCCAAGGCCTTGCCGTTGGCGAAGGTGGCGGTGTTGCTCATCTTCAGGCCACGGTTATGGACCAAGAATGGAACGTTGTCAGCGTGATGGCCGACCTCAGCGCGTTGGGCTTGGGTGTGATTGAGCTCAACGATCGAGGCCTCAATGGCGATCTCTCGGTGGGCGATGATGTGTATACGGCCGCCGTCATTCTTCCGGGGCTTGAGACGGGTTCCTTCACGGTCAACATCACGGCCAGCGATAGTTTCGGGGCGACGACCATTGAAGATGAGGCGCTGGAGGTTGCGAACCTGCCACCACGACTGTTGGACGTTGAAATTGTCCCGTCATCACTTGAACGTGGCCAATCGGTGATCGTGAACATCGACGCCTATGACGGGCACGGGGTGGCCTCCGTGCAAATTGACCTGCGAGCCTACGGTGGCGAATTGGTGAACCTGTCCCGAGAAGGTGAACGCAGTCCTTGGGCAGCGATGATCGAAATGCCCTCAGGCATGACGCCGGGATACCAATCGCTGTTGGTGGTTGCCGAAGACGAACGAGGTGCAGTCATGCAACAGCGCGTTTACACGCCTGCGCCCAACGGTCCGGGCGATGCCGTCTTCGGTCCGCATCACGTGAGCCAAGCGGCCGACCAGCCGATTGAAGTTCACATCCTCAACGACCGCCCAGATATTCTCGCTTTACCCACCAACATCGAGAAGACCACAGACAACACGGTGCATTACACGGTGGAAGTTAGCGACCCCGACGGTATCGAACGGGTTCAGATCAACCTCGGTGTGTTCACACCGATCGGCGGGCAAACGTGGGCCTTCATGCACGATGATGGCGCCAACGGCGGGGATGAAGTCGCCGGCGATGGCATCTACTCCGTGGCGTTGTCCATACGGGACGGTACGCCGCTGGGCACCCACGAGGTCTCCCTGCGGGCCGTCGACACCTACGGGGAGCTGAACACCGCTTCCGCCGCCATCACGCTTGAGGAGGCAGCGAGCCCCACCGGAGGGTCGGAAGGGCTGAGTACGGCTGTTCTCGGTGGACTCGGGCTGGTGGTTTTGGTGGGCGCTATCGTCGTTTTGACGGTGCTTGCTCGTCGTGGCGGCGAGGGCGGCGGCGACCGATTTGGTATGCAATAAAATCCGAATGGCTTCGGCTTGCGAGTGGCCGTGTATCTCCGCCGACAACCGTTTAAACCCCTGCAAGATGGGAAGGGCACCAGCGAGCGTAGTGTAGTGGTTATCACCGGGCGTTGCCAACGCCTGAACCCGGGTTCGAGTCCCGGCGCTCGCACCACTGCAAGCCATTTTGCGGATTCATTTCGGTCAAGGTTTATGGGGTGACCATCACCGAACTCGTGTGATAACCATGAGCGACCGTCGCATCATTTTCATTGGAAAAAAACCCCTTCATGCCTATGTCCGAGCCGTCGTGAAAGCGATGGAAGACGGGGACAGAGAAGTGCAGTTGGTGGCGCGTGGCGCCACCATCTCACGGGCTGTTGACGTGGCCGAGGTGTGCCGTCGTAGAAACGGCCACATCGCCCAAGGTCTGCCGGCATCGGTGAACATTCAACAACTCGCGTGTGAATCCGAGGAGGTTGAAGGCGAAAACGGAATGCGAACGGTCAGTGTCCTTCGCATTGACCTTGAGGGCGTCGGTGAGGTCCCCACCGATCAAGAGGAATGACTTGACAGCAGGTTCAATCGCCGCTCGATTTCCATAGCGGTTTGTTCGTACACCTCGTAACTCTGTCCTACGGGGTCTTCAAGTTCCCAATCTTGGTCGATTTTGATGGCGGGACAGTGGACGCCGCATCCCATTGAAATGACCATGTCGAAGGCGCTGGGGTCAAACCCGTCCAGTCCCTTTGGCGACATGCCTTCCGTCGAGATGCCTTTCGATTCGAGAAGGGCCAAGGCGTTTTTTGCTACCTCGCTTGCAGGATGGGTGCCGGCCGATGAGGCCTCAAATCCCATGGATTTGGCCAAACCTTCTGCCATCTGCGAACGGCAGGAGTTTCCCACACAGACGAAAAGCAACTTCATGTCAAAGATACGGCCTTCACTGTCTTTCAAGTCTTTCTCCATAGTCTGTTGATGGCTTGACATAGGGGGGCGCCGTCCTCGTGGCATGTGGCGGGCCTTGGGGGCGAACCTCGCCATTCTCGCCCTTCTCTTTGGGCTGCACGTGGTCTTTGCCTCACAAAACATGGACCTCGCGTTCGCTGTGGTGGCCCTCTCCATCAGCGTTCAGGTCGTGTTCTTCGGCCCGGTGACCGTTCTGTTCGATGGCGCAAATCTCAGCGGGCCGCGCCGAGCGACCAACCGGTTGGGCTTCCTCTTCGGTTTTCCGCTCTCGTTTGGTCTGGCATGGGCGTACGGGGACATGGCATGGTCGCTGCCTTGGGTGGTAGGTATCGTTGGAGCCACGCTTGGTGTTCACGTGGTTTTGGACCGAAGACTCTCAGTGAGTCACCTCATGAACGAGTAGGGTTCGTGGGTGGGTTGAAGTAGGCCAGTTCGGTGGTTGAAGCATGGCGGATTCACCAGTCTCCATCAACACACCGGGGTCAGCAAACGAGGCACCTGCCGGGCCGTCCCCGCAAGAGCAGAAGCAAATGGAGCAGGCCTACGCTCAAATGAAGCGAAAGATGGCGATGGAGGAGATCGGCCGAAAAATCAAGCACAAGATCATGGTTCTCTCGGGCAAAGGCGGCGTGGGCAAATCCACCGTGTCAACGGGCCTTGCACTTTCGCTCGCTCAGCAAGGCCACACCGTTGGAATTCTCGACATCGATATCACCGGGCCAAACGTTCCCAAGATGATGGGCTTGGACGGCCGCCGCCTTCATGTTGAGAACAAGCGCATTCATCCGGCACAAGGCCACCTCGGCGTCAAAGTCATCAGCATGGCGTTTCTGTTGGAAGACGAAGACACGCCCGTTGTTTGGCGCGGACCCATCAAACTCGGCGCCATTCAGCAATTCATCGGCGATGTTGAGTGGGGTGAGCTCGACTATCTCATCATCGATTTCCCACCTGGAACATCCGATGAACCGCTGACGGTGGCGCAATCCCTTCCCGACATTGACGGCATGGTCATCGTCACCACGCCTCAACAGGTGGCGTTGTTGGACAGCCGGAAATCGATCACCTTTTCAGAGTCGCTGAAGGTCCCTGTGTTGGGCATTGTGGAGAACATGAGCGGGTTCACCGTCAACGGAACCACGGCTCCAGGCACGGAGGTCAACATCGCCGCTCCGGGTGGCAAAACGCTGGCTGCTACGGCGGACGATGACGGGAAGTTTTCGGTCACCCTCGATATTTTCAAAGAGGGTGGAGGCAAAGACACGGCCGAAGAATTTGGTGTGCCTTTCCTCGGTGCCCTTCCCTTCGATCCCGGGTTTGTTCGAGGAGGCGATGACGGTGTGCACCGCATTGTGTCCGAACCGGATGGCCCTTCTGCACTGGCGTTCGCAGCGGTCGTGTCCGCCATCCAAGAACAATTGACGGACGGTGCAGACGGCGGGCTGGAAATCATCTGAGGTGGCCCAATGAGTGATATTCTACCGAACCTCAAGAAGCTTGAACGCCGCGCTCAGGACATGGTGCTCACCTACGACGACGGGAAGGAATACACGGTCACCTACGATGACCTACGCCACGCATGTCCATGCGCAAAGTGCTCGCCGATGCGAAACGAAGATGACACGAGCCGAACGCTTCGACGTCAAATTGAGGCGCTTCCTGCAGAAAAGCCCTCGGTTCGCACGGTTGGAAAGTATGCGTTGGCATTTGAGTGGCAACAAGGTTGTTCAAGCGGCATTTACCGATTCGAGCGCGTCTACGACCTTGCCAACCGTCGCGACCCCGATCGTGGTAAACCGTATGTCCACGGTGCATGGTAGAACCCGCTTACCGTGGTCACAAGTGACGACGCTTTGATGAAGGGACGCCGCAACCACATAACGGAGTGAGCCCCTTTGCAGAGCGTCTACCTGACTTGGATGATCAGCGCTTTGGCGCTGGGCGTCATCTTGCTGCCGGTGTTCAAACCGCCGTGGGCCAGGTTGTCACTTCCCCCCTTTGTTGACTTTTTTCGAAGGTACTGGGTGCACATCCTGATCGTGTTCGCCATCTACAATGCAAAAGACACGCTTGACCAAATCGATCGGCTGTTGATGGCGAGCACAGGCCTCGACATGACACCGTACATCTGGGCCATTGAGGGCAATTTGGTGCTCTGGGTTCAACAAACCTTTGAGGCGGATTGGCTGACGACGGCATTGACCCATTTTTACGTTGCAGGATTCATGTTTATTTGCTATGTTTCCGTGTTTTATTTTGCCTATTTTGACGAACGATGGCTTGCTGACCGCGTCACGCTCTCCATCGCTTGGGTCTACCTTCTTGCCGTCCCGTTCTACCTGTTTTTCAACGTCCGAGTGACGGGCGACACCATCCCTGAGATGGAAACCCTTGCCTACACGTTGACGCCGGAGATTGCCGATTGGTTTCGACGCATTGACCCCTTCACCAACGGCATGCCTTCGCTTCACATCGGCATCCCCTTCGCAGTATGGCTTTGTTTGACGCGATTTGATGAAGACCGCCGCTGGAACCGATACAGGTACACGGTGTTTGCCTACACCCTGCTCACGGCCTTCACCATCATCTATCTCGGCATTCACTGGTTCGTGGACATCATCGGGGGAATGCTCATCGCAGGGGCGGCCGTTTCCATGGCTGACCGCACTTCGAATTCCTGGTGGAAATTCTTTGACGAGCGAACCATGAACGCACGGGTTGTCACCGTGCTGACCCAACCGAGCAAAGCGTGGTCGTGGATTCAGGGCCGGTGCGGTCGCCTTTTTGCTCAGTACAAAACACCCACCAGCCGTGAAACCGGACATATCGCTGTGGTCATCTTGGTGATCGTCGCCGCCGTCATCACGTGGGATTTGACGCATCGAGCGCTTCCCGCCGGCGGTGTTGAGGCTCCCGAGGCCGCCGCCGCCGCTGACGGTTGGCTTGTGACCCTCGACAACCAAACCGATGGTGCCTCGCTCCTGCTTCACGACCTCTCGCTTGACTTCTCTGAACCCGTCGTGGTGGAGGTTCCTGACCTTTCGTTGGCATCGACCTATGCCCTGCAGGGCGACCGATTGGTTGCTTCTAACGGAACAACCCTCATGGTGTACGATGTCAACCAACCGCAAACGCCGTTGTCCGCCCTTCCCTTCGGTGAGCACGAACACCTGCTGTTGTGCGAACAAGCAGGGTCGACGGTCATTGCCTACACGTCCGACGGGGTACTGGACGTGATGAACCTCAACGGTGAATCACTGCTTGGCGAAGAGCGGCCCACCAGCATCGAGAACATGGAGTGCACCGGCTCGGAAATTGCCTATGTCACAGCCGAAAGGCCCATGGCCGTCAACATCATTCAACTCGGCGTCCAAGGTCAAGTCGCCTACCTCATCAACGCTACCGCACCGGTGGAAGAAGACGCCCTTCTCGCATCGTGGGGAATTCCGGTGGACATGGAGAACGCCAGCATCCAAAACATGGCCTTTAATCGAGAATACCTTGCCGTGACCGTGAACGTCTCGGCAACCGACCGTTTGGTGCTCTACAACCGAACGACGGCTGAACAATGGTTGGCAAGCAACCCAAAATACCACGTCTCGGACCTCTCCCTTGATTACGGCATCCTTGCATGGTCAGTGCGAGACCATTACAACCCGCTTACACCGCAGGAAAAATACCTCGACCGTGAAATCTACTTCACCGAACTTGATACAAACACATCCCACATTTTGACCTCGGATTCCAACGACCAGTGGGGCCCTCAAGTCTTGGAGCAGCACCTCGTGTATTTCCAAATGGACGACGAGGGGGTCTCGGTGGAGATTCACTCTTGGGAGCCAGAATTGCGATTGTATTCCAGTATCGTTCTTCAAGCCGGTGTGCTGGCCGCCTTCGTCGTGGTCGCATGGAACATGTGGCAGCGGCAGAGTGAGCGACGCCAAGAACGTCAACCGTGATACCGAACACGGGTTCGAATGTCCTCAAGGCGTGCATGCACCTCGCTGGCTGAGGGGACGCTCCCACCCTGCAGGGGTGGCGCCGGGCCCAATTCCTCTTCCGCTGCGAGGTAGCCTTCCACGACCCAATCGATGGCGCCTTCCCATTGCGGGTGAGAGGCTCCGAGGATTTCATCCAGCACGTGCAGGTCAATGCCAAAGCGTTCAACATCGTACTCGATGGAAGCCAAACCGAAATCGATGAGGTGGACCTCTTGACCGTCGATGAGGATGTTGTTGCTGGACAAATCGCCGTGAGTCGTCGCTTCTCGGTGCAGGCGACGAACCGCATGACCAACACGGTGGAGTATGGTTTTCGCCTCTTCTTGACTCGTTTGTTCGTGGTTGAGAACCTCGATGAGCGGCCTGCCGGCCAAGTGTTCAATGATGAGTTGGCCGCCTTCGTAATCCAAATCCCACACCGAGGGGACCGAGAGGCCCGCTTTTCGGGTACGAATCAGCAGGCGTGCTTCGCTGATCATCCTCCGAACGCCTAGGCGGTGGTCAAGGTTTGGATGGCGCCACGAGCGCGGCCGACGCTGCTTTCGAACGGCGGGTTTTCCAAACCATTCCCCCTTCCAAACTTCCGCCTCTGCACCGAGATGCAAACGCTCCGTTGGGGTGAACGCCATGCTCTGGGTCAACGAGCCCGTCTTTTTGAACATTCATGCTCATCCGTTCCTTGAAAAAGGGTCGCTGCTTAGGCTTGTTGAGTCCCATGACGGTGAGCCTCCCCATGTGTTCGGTCAACTTCATGGACACCACGCTGTCGGTTGAAGAGCAAGCGATTGCCGATAGGATTCAGGAACTCAAGGAGGAATTGGGCGACGATTTGCTCATCTTGGGCCATCACTACCAGCGAGACAGCATCGTGATGCATGCCGATTTTCTCGGCGATTCGTTCATGCTGAGCCAGAAAGCTGCCAAGTCAAAAGCCAAGCACATCGTGTTTTGTGGCGTGCATTTTATGGCGGAATCCGCCGATATTTTGACCTCTGACGAGCAAAATGTCATCCTGCCGAATCTTCGAGCCGGATGCTCCATGGCGGACATGGCGACGCTGAGTGAAGTGGAGGTCGCATGGGAGAAGATCATCCAAGAATCTGGACTGAGCGACCCCATCACGCGCAGCGATTCCGACCAACCCGTCGGGGAAGATGAGGCGTATTTGGTTCCCGTCACCTACATGAATTCGAGTGCCGACCTGAAGGATTTTGTTGGACGGCACGGGGGTGTTGTGTGCACGTCCTCAAACGCCGAGGGTGTCCTCAATTGGGCGTTTGAACGGGCCGGTCCAAAAGGCGCTGTTCTCTTCTTCCCCGACCAACATCTTGGACGCAACACCGGCTTGGCGATGGGCATCTCGGCCGACCGCATGCCAACATGGACGCCGGGTATCGGCGCCATGGGTGAGCTGAAAGGCGCTCGTATTGTCCTCTGGCACGGTTTCTGTTCGGTTCACAAGCGATTTACGCCCCAACAAGTTGAGGCGTTCCGAGAAGAACACCCTGACGGCATCGTGGTCGTTCACCCCGAGTGTCCCCGCGAAACCGTTGAACTCGCCGATGCCTACGGTTCAACGCAATACATCCGCAACTTCGTCAACGACCAGCCAGCAGGCTCCAGCATCGCTATTGGCACCGAGATCAACATGGTTGCTCGTTTGGCAGCCGAACATCCCGACAAGCACATTGAATGTCTTGACGAAGAGATTTGCCCGTGCTCAACGATGTACATGATTCACCCGGCGTACTTGATGGACGTGTTGGAGCGGTTGGTCGATGGAGAGGTGCCCAATCAAATCGTGGTGCCTGAGGCTGTCCAAGCGGGATCGCTGCTGGCGCTGAACCGCATGCTGGCGATTTTGAAGTGAGTCAGCCAAGCCACGCCTGCCCGCCCTTCCAACCCACCCAAGCCAGGAGTGGCCCGATGCTGGTCGATACCAAGCAGTAGGTGGCTGCTGCCATCCAGCGTCCTTCGTCGGCCATCATCATGGTTTCAACCGAAAAGGTCGACATGGTGGTGAACCCTCCAAGCAGACCCATGCCGAGGAGGAGGGCTTCCGTTTCGCCGAGGATGTTGAGCAGTGATGCTGCCATCACGACGCCGAGCAGAAAAGAGCCCACCAGGTTCACGCTCAGCGTGGCCCAAGGGAAAGCCTGTGAGGGCACCGTTTCCGAGATGTAAAATCGCAAAACGGCTCCAGCGCCACCTCCCAACGCCACAAGGAGCCACTGGGAGACCATGGCCCCGACAGCCGACGGGCCGCCTAAAGAACCTCCTTTGCCGCCTTCAGTTCACGCACGACGGGCATGGTCATAGGCTGTCGCCTCGAGGGCGAGGCATGAGCAGAACCATGTGGTTTCTCACTTCCAATGCCGGAAAATTGGAAGAAGCGCAACACCATTTTGGGGAACTTGGCATCGTCGTGAAAGGTCTTGATTTGCCTGAGGGTACGGTCGTTGAACCGCAGGCCGACGACCTTGAAACCGTTGCGATGTCGAAAATCAATCAGGCGATTGAGCACCTGCCGAACAACGAGGACATGGTGATGGTCGAGGACGCCGGTCTGTTCATTGATGCACTTGATGGATTCCCAGGCGTCTATTCTTCCTATGCGTTTTCCACCATCGGAAACCACGGCATTATCCGCCTGCTTTCGCACCTCGTGGATGACGACCTCGTCCGCGTGAAGAACCTCCGCTCTGCCTCGTTTGAGGCCGTGGCTGCGCTGTGGGATGGCAAGCAAGTGTTGACGGGGAAAGGTGTGTGCGAAGGCGCCATCGCTACGGAGCCTCGTGGTGAGGCAGGCTTCGGCTTTGACCCGATTTTCATTCCTGTGGATTTGGATGAATCCGGCGAACCAGTCCGTGATGGAACGTTGGGCGTCGTCAGCACGCACGGACAGACGTTTGGTGTGGTAGGCCCGTTTACAAAACATCAGTTCAGTCATCGTCGACGTGCCCTTGAAGACCTGCTTAGACAGTTGCCACTGCACGACCCAGAGGATTAAGCAAACACTCCATCATCGTCATAAAGAATCAGCGGTTGGGAGGGGTGAGTGACATGGGATTTGCAAGGACCGCCGTTGGTGTGTTGTTCCTTTCTGTCCTGGTGTTCTATCTCGCCACCGTTGGTCAACTCACCGACGAGGCAAAATGGGGCTTTGTTGGCGCCATGGGTGTCCTTGCGTTCTTGTGGATCAACCTCGGTGGCAAACCGACCGCCGCTTCTCGGCCACGACCTCGAGCCGCCCAACCGGTGGCTGTTGAGGTTGAACCAGAAACACCTGTGGTTGAACAAGAGGTTGACGACGACCTTCCCGAACCCGTCACCGCTGACAGCCTTGATGGTGCGACCCTGAGGGAACGCAAACTCGCCAAAATCGCCGCCACACAAGCGGCTGAACAGGTTGCTGCGGCGCAGGCCGCTGAGGAAGATGAGACCGACGAGGTCGTGGTTGAGGTTGAATTGGAAGATGTTCACGTTGCCGACGAATATGTCATCGACGTCAGTCCCGAATCGGTGGAAGACGCCGACATTGAAGTGACGGTTCGAGACCGAAGAGAACGTCATGAAGCCATTCGTGAGCGCATCAAGCGCCGCAGAATGGGCCAAATGGCTGACATCCGAGCGTCAACCGCCCGCATGTGGGAGGAGCACGCCTCGGGCGAAGACCTCGTGGCGTTGTTGCAAACGCCCGGACACGGCCACACCGTTTTGGTAGAACCCGAGCAACCCGAACCGGGCCATGTTTACGGCGCCACGTTCGTTCGAATCGATGAGGGGCGGATCCTCAAATTGCGCCTCCCGCTGGACGTCGGATTTGAATCGGTCGTGTCCTCTCAAGCCGCCCAACCAGAACTCCCGGCCCTTATCGGACCGGATGGCAAAGAATTGCCGCCTTTGTTGGCTCCTGACGGGACGCCGCTTTCCCTTCCCCCTCTTCCCGCCGCAAGCAGTGCACTTGATGCCTTGCGACAAGAAATGAACGAGTGAGGCCCATTTTTGGGGGTATCTTGCGATTTCATTATATATGGTCGCAGTCACATTAATTGTGCAGACTTGCTCAAAAGAGGCCCACTCATGAATTGACCCGTACCCCCTGACCGGATATTATCCGACCCTTACTGCGGAATCGCTCGACGATTCTGCACAGGAATTTGGGGGAATACACATGGGGAATACCAAAAAAGAAGAGGAGACCAAGCGGAAAGGAAGAAGCAAGCGAACTGGCCGAAAGCCTAGCAACTATCGGTACGATAAACTGAACAACGTACAGAAGATGAAGCCGGACGTTCGTGCGAGGAAACGTGCAGAACGAGCAAAGCGTGAGGCAGAAGCGAAAGCCGAAACCGAAGCTAACGAAGCTGATGCAGATGAGGAGCAAGAGTGGTCAGAAACGACCACCGTCGTGGCGCCAAAGCGCCGGCCATTAGGGCCGTGCTGCCCGGATCAAGTCGCTATTGCTGCCAAAAATGAGCAGTTGTTGACCGAATTGATGCGCAAGCCGCAACGGGCGTTTGACAGCGTCACCATGCGACCGGACATCATCGTCATTCAGGCGTGGTTTGAGCGAAAATATCGCCGGCACATGCCTCACTTCCGCGAATACCTGCGTGAGCAGAACATTCGTACGACGGGTTGAATCGACATAGAAGAACGTGGCCGAGCACACTCTCGGACAAGAGGGGGGCGATTGCGTGCCCCCTCACCCCTGGCCGACAGGCTCGACCTGAAACGGGGGCTGGTTGCGAAGCATCATCAGCGATGCTTCCATACCGGAGTTTCCCGGTTCATGAAGGCTTGAACACCGATCTCTTTGTCCTCGCTGTCAAACAAGCCCGCAAAGGCGATGGCTTCGATTTCCACGCCATCGGTCAATCCTTCGTCGAGTGCTGCACGCACGGTTTGTTTTCCGACACGAAGAGCGTGGGACGATTTGCTTCCAATCCGCTTCGCCATGGCAAAGACCGTCTCTTTCAGTTCCTCAGCGGCAACGACATGGTTGACCAAACCGATGCGATGGGCTTCTTCGGCCGGTACCATATCGCCGGTCATGATCATCTCGTGGGCTTTGCCGTAGCCAACCAAGCGCTCAAGCCGCTGGGTAGCCCCATATCCGGGAATCAAACCGAGATTGATTTCAGGCGTGCCAAAGGTCGAGCGCTCACTGGCGATACGAATATCGCATGAACACGCCACTTCGCAACCGCCACCCAGAGCAAACCCGTCAACCATGGCGATGGTCGGTTTGCTAAGATTCCACAACGCTTCAACGGCGTTGTTGGTGAATCGCTTTCGGATGACCTCGCTTCCCGCTCCAGCGAATTCGGTGATGTCCGCACCGGCCACGAAGGCGTGAGGTTTGGCTCGCTTCCCTTCTGGCGGTGGGTTGGGTGGTGCGCCGGTCACGACCAACACGCGCACACTCTCGCTTTCTTCCATCCAGGCGCAGACCGCTTTGAGGGAGGCCATGACCTCTGCGTTCAGTGCGTTCAATTTGTCAGGTCGGTCGATGGTCATGCAGGCAAAATAGCCGAGGTCGCTCTCTTCGCTGATGGGGTGCAGTTCGACCTTCACGACGTCGCTTTCGGGTGTGTTCATGAGAGGACTGAACCGTCGGTTCTTCTTGATGTCATCGCCGGTCTCCAATGAACCTCAAGCAAGGTATGATATTCATCGGCGCCATCACAGACGCATGACTGAGGGAAAGAAACCGATGGTCAGCGCCGTAGACATGGCCAAAAAATACGGCGATTTTGTTGCCCTTCATCCCTTGAACGTTCAAGTTCACGCCGGCGAATTTTTCGGGGTTTTCGGACCTAACGGTGCGGGGAAATCCACCTTCATCAAGCTCTTGACAGGGCAACTCCGGCCCAGCAAAGGCCGGATTGAAGTGCTCGGCGTTGATGCTGTCGATGACCCACAGAAGGTGAAGGCCAACATCGGTATCGTTCCTGAATCCGAGTCGCCTCCGTCGTTCCTCACCCCTGCAGAGTTCTTGGAATTCGTCGCTCGCCTGCGAGGCGTTGAGGATTTGAAGAAGAAGGTTGAGCATTGGCTCGAGTGGTTCGGTCTTCAGGACAAAAGGGACACCATGTGCAAGGATTTGTCGAAAGGCCAGCGGCAAAAGGTCATGCTTGCGAGCGCGTTCATTCACAAACCAAAACTCCTGTTCCTTGACGAACCCTTCGCAAACCTCGACCCCATCTATCAGCGGAAGTGTCGAGAGTGGTTGCTCGCGCATGTCGCTGAGGGCGGAACGATCTTCCTCTGTTCTCACGTTCTTGAGATGGCTGAACGAATGTGTAACCGTATGGCCATCATCAACGACGGGAAAGTGCTGGCTGCCGGCACGGTGAAGGGTCTCAAAAAATCCGAAGACGAAACGCTTGAAGACGTGTTCATCCGCCTGGTTGGTCGTTCCATTGAAGATGTTGAACGATTGAGCGATGAGAGCATCACGGACGATTCGGAGGAATGACCATGACGGGCACCTTCATTGAAACGCGTCCGTGGACGGACGACGATTTCAGTGAACGCGGGTCGCTTGGGACATCGCCTCATGGTGTCATGCTGAACGAACCGTTGCGAGGTTGGGCGGCGTTTTCGGCGACCTTTCGCGTCATGTTCATCGAAGAGGCTCGCAAAAGCGTCGAGTTCGCCAAAAAACGACAAATGGTCCTCTTTCCACTGTTGCTCACGTTGGTCACTGCTATCTCCACCATCGGCCTGCAGTTTTTGGTTGGCGATTCCACCGCCCAAACCTCAGACATCGAGGCTAAAACCTTCACTTGGCAAGAACTTCGGTTCGCTCTCCACCTTCCCATGTTCATGTTTTCCTTGGGCATGGGCACCTTTGCCTTCATGGGCAGGGACGCCATCCTCCGGCGTACCGGAACGAAAAATTTCCTGCTCGCCGCCCCTGCCCTCCAGCCGCTTCCAAATTCCATGGCGCATTTCGCCTATTTTGCCAAGGAAGTTCTGTTCTACATGCTTCTCATTTTGACCCCTATCATCGCCGGCATGGCACTGGGCATTCTGCTGGACGGTTTCGCTGGTATCCGAACCCCGCTGTTGTGGAGTTCCCTCCCGTGGACGTGGTTGGCAATGGCCACCACGTTAGGCCAGGGCCTCGCCTTGTCCTTCCTCGCCTCGTCATTGTGGCTGCGCGGTCGTCCTTACACCGTGGTCGGTCCGGTCATCGTGGTCGCCATCGGCATTGGCGTAGGGTTGGGTCACCTTCCCGTGGACGTTCTTCTCTGGGGTCTGGCGGCACAGTCTTCGCAAAGTGGGGTGGCGATTCTTCTGGGTTTGGCCTTGTCGTTCGGTTTGGGCCTGTTCGCATCGCTCTTGATTCTCGATGACTTCGATGTCAGCGTGGTGGAGCGAGGCGATTTACTCGCTCCGATGTACGCTCGCCTTGGATTCCTCGGAAGGGGTCACATTCGATTGATCGTGGCGAAGGAATTCGTTGACCTGTTTCGCTCGGGAGCCATCAAGAAAATGACGGTCTCTTATGCCATTCCGCTCTTGGTGCTGCTCGGCATGGCGTGGCTCGTGGATTTCGCCGAAGCGCCCATCCCCATTAACCTCCTTTCCTATGCTCCGTTTTTGGGCTTCTTTGGCTTCAATTTCTATTCTTGGCTCACCATCCTTGATTCACCGGATTTCATGAACGGTTTACCGGTGAAGGTGCCCGACCTGATTCGAGCAAAAGTCGTGGTGTATTTCCTGGCCACCTCGTGGATTTCGCTCATCTTCATCGTCTTGATGGCGTGGCGACTGGACGAATGGGCTTCGTTGCCCACCAGCATCATCGTGATGTTTGCCAACTCGGTCTACATCGTGGCCCTAACCGCCTTTTTGATGGGTCTGCGCCCCAACAAAGCCATTTTCGATGCATCCATCATGGTGTGGTTTTGGATCGGCACCGTCTTGCCGCTGCTCGGTCTGTTTCTGCTTTCATTCACCCAAGGTGACGTCAGCCTCTACGGCAACTGGTGGGAGCGTGCCAGCCAGGACGGACTGGCCGCCACGGCCCAAATGTACGATGACTCCATGGTTCAACAAGGGTACATCGGCATGATTGCCATCTCTATTGGCCTCATCTTCGCCTCGGCGCTTCTGTGGAAGTTGATGGACAAGCGTTGGGGTCGTTCAGAGTTCTCAAACTGATGACGAGGGATGCTCGGGCAGGTATGTTCTTGAGCGTCGGTCAAGACCGGTGAGCATGGCTCGGGTGGTGGCGGTGTGCGGCATGCCCGGGTCAGGAAAGGGCGAGTTCGCTGCCGTCCTCAACGAAGCAAACGTCCCCATCGTCTCCATGGGCGACATGATTCGTGCTGAGGTGCGTTCTCGTGGCCTCGTCGAGGCACCGCATGTCTTTGGAGAGGTCGCTGCCGACCTTCGCGCTGAACACGGGGAAGATGTCCTTGCGGTCCGATTGTGCGACCGCGTGGACGAACTCTTGCAAGACCACCAACTCGTGCTCATCGAAGGCTTGAGGGGAACGGCCGAGGACGCCGTATTTTCCGCACGATGGAATGGTGATTACCGCACGGTCGCTATCAACGCTGACAGCGAGCTCCGTTACCAGCGTATCCTTCAACGTGGGCGTTCCGAGGACGGCGACCGTGCTGCCTTTGAGGCGCGAAATGAGCGAGAACGAGGTTGGGGCTTGGAGACCTTGATGCGCAACGCCACCGACGTGCTGGTGAACGATGTTGGGTTGGACGAATTCCACGCTCGATGTTCGGCTTGGCTTGAGCAGGTCATGAACGGTTAGGCCTTCTCTGTCGAGGGTTTGCGATTCCTCCCAGCAGGTCGTTTTCCGGCCGATTTTCACCCAAGTGTTATAGTCGGGGAGATGTTGTAGCAAATTGCAATCGCAAGGGGTGGTGACCATAGCAAGAAAAAAGGGCGGTGGCAGGGGCAGGCAAAGGGCCCGACAACGAGCGCAATACGATGAACTCGACAAGTACCCTGTGATGCCCCCTCACGCATTTGCCCGCATCGTTCGGGACAAGCAGACGCTCAACATCATCTACCAAATCATCGAACCTCCGCTGACCAAGAAGGAGCAGGAACAGCGAGACGAAATCATGGACATTTTCATTCGCTCGCTGACGGCAAACATCGAGGAGATTGACTCCAATCCAGAAGCCTATGTGCGGACGGCCATGGACAAGGTCATCAAATCGTACAGCATGAAGATCAACAAGAAATCCAAGTCAAAACTCTTCTACTATCTTCGTCGAGACCTCATCGGCTACGGGAAGATGGACGTGCTGATGAACGATGTCAACGTGGAAGACATCTCCCTCGACGGCACCAAGGTCCCGATTTTTGCCTATCACCGAAAGTTTGAGTCCGTGGAGACCACCTGTGTTTGGGAGACGGACGAAGAACTCGAATCGTACGTCATCAAGCTCGCACAGCGTTGCGGTAAGCACATTTCGGTCGCTGAACCCCTGCTTGACGCAACCCTGATGGACGGTTCTCGAATCGTGATGAAATTGGGTCATGAAATCTCAACCCGAGGTTCTGCGTTCTGTATTCGACGCTTCAAAGACGACCCGTTTTCGCCTGCTGACATCGTGGCATTCCGAACCATGTCGTCGTTGATGGTCGCCTATCTCTGGATCGCCTTCCAGAACGAAGTGCCGATGCTCTTCGTCGGCGGTACGGCATCAGGAAAGACGACGACTCTCAACGCCATGTGCATCTTCATCCCCTGGCAGATGAAAATCGTGTCCATTGAGTCCACCCGTGAAGTCAATATTCCCCAACCCAACTGGGTTCCGGGTTTGACCCGGCAGGGTTTCGGTGGTGAAAGCGACGAGGGTGTCATCGGTGAGTTCGAATTGCTCAAGGCTGCGTTGCGTGAACGGCCTGAATACATCATTGTGGGTGAGATTCGTGGTGCTGAGGCCTACGTTCTGTTCCAAGCCATGGCCACCGGCCACTGCGCATACTCCACAGTCCACGCCGACTCCGTCCCTTCGCTGGTCCACCGTTTGGAAAACAAACCCATCGACATTCCTCGTGTGCTGCTCCCCGCTTTGGAAGCCTGTTGCATTCAAATTCAAACCCGTATCAACGGACGGCGTGTGCGACGAACAAAGCAAGTGGTGGAAATCGTTGGTATTGACCCCAACTCGATGGAGGTCATCACCAACGAAGTGTTCCGATGGGATGTCACCAACGACGACTTTATTTTCAGCGGAAAGTCCTATGTTCTGGAGAAAATCATGGTCAAGATCAACTACAGTCAAGAAGAGATGCGACGAGAACTGCGCACCCGAAAGCGCATTCTTGAGTGGATGGTCTTGAACGATATCCGCAAGGCTGACCAAGTGTCCCAAATCGTCACCGAGTATTACGTGCGTCCCAACGAAATGTTGGCTCGTGTGGACGGGTTGAAGTGAGGCGGCGAATTCAGATTTGGTGATACAATGGACTTGACGGCATGGCAACGCATCTGCAATCGGCTTCTCGGGCCGTTTGTCAAGAAGCGGGCCCGCAACGACAAGGAGTTGTCCGCTAACCTCGTCAAAGGCTCAATGGGCATGATGCCCGAGGTCTACCTCTCCACCGTCATCGTTACCTCCATCGCCATCACGCTCATGTCGTGGGCCTTTGTTGCCATCTTTTTCGTTCCCGACATCGGGGTCATTGCTTTTTACGAGGGCATACAAGACCCCGCCACCAAGAATCCTTGCTTTGAATGGGAATACTGGAACCCCGACCTCATCGACCCCACCCTTCCAGGAAACGGTTGCCCGGATTATGCACTGCAGGTGTTCCCTGCTGTGCTGAAGGTGGTTATTGTCGCGCTCGGCGGTCTGATCGTTCCTTTTGCAGCCTACAAATACAACAAGGGTGGCGCACAACGAGAAGCCACCCGACGAGCTGATATGATTGAGAAGTACCTTCCCTACGCCGCTTCCTACACCGCTGCCATGTCGGCAGCCAATGCCACACCGGCCAAGATTTTCCGTTCCCTCGCCATGAACAAGGACATCTACGGCGACGTGGCGGATGACGCTGCGATGATTTATCGCGACATCACCCTGCTGGGCTACGATCTCATCACGGCGATGAAAATGAGCGTTGACCGTGCCGCATCGGTTTGGTTGACGGAATTTTTCCAAGGCATGGTCGGTACGTTGACGGCGGGTGGTCAACTCAAACTCTTCTTCTTGAATCGTGCTGAACACTACATGCGTGAAAACCGAACCCGGTTGGGGCAATTCCTCGAATCCATCGCCCTTCTTGCCGAATCCTACATTGTGGTCGCCGTTGCTATGCCGTTGTTTTTGATCGTCATGCTCGTCATCATGTTCTGGGTTTCAGGCTCGGGTGCTCAAATGAGCGAAGGCATGCTTTACGGTATCGTTCTTGGCTTCATCCCGATGATTCACATCGCCTACGCCGTCCTTGTGTGGACCAGCAGTAAGGAGCAAGAAATGTAGGGGGGGAGAAAGTTTGGCACGCAAGAAAGAGAAGATCGTCGTCAATTTGGACCTTCCCAAAGACGATTCGACGCTCACTCGCTTGTACATCATTCTCTTCTTCTCCATCATCCTCGGCCTCTCCAGCGGCCTGTTTTGGATCGCCAACTCTGGTTTCGTTCCCACGGCCAACGGCGAGCCGATGTTCACCAACCTGTACTGCGGCGCAACCGCACAAGACGAACTGGGCAACCCCACGGGTGAATACTTCCAAACGAACCAAAAGCCGACCTACACGGCCAACCAAACCTGTTCCATCCTCCAAGACCAACCCGACCGCATCACGTGGGAGGATGAAGAGTGGACGATGGTCACCAAACGAGGGAAGAATTTCGATGTTCCCGGCGTGCCTGAATCTTCAACAGGCGGGACGGCTGTCCTCCAACCCTTATGGCTGAATTATACGGTTGAAGCCTCCGGCTCCTACGATTACACCGTTGCGATTCGCTCGTCTGCTGGTGATATCCTCGAATATGAGAACGACACGACCAACACCGGCGAGCAGCAACTGTTCATGACCTCGATTCCGCCCGACACGCGCTACGAATTGGTGTTCATGACGGCTCAAGAAGGCCAATTCCTCCAAACGGTCACCTTCGACATGACCGTGCACTATCAAGACGGTATTCCAACAAACATGAACAACAAATCGCTGTGGCTGGGCCCTGCGGTTGAAGCCGGCCCGCTCAAGGTCCATCCCACCATTTTCTTGAATTTCTTCGGATTGACGTTCTTCTTCTTCATCTACCCGGCCTCCTACTATTGGGAAAAGGTCGAAGACGCCAAGAACGAAGTTGAGGAAAAGTTCCCGGATTTCCTCCGAGATTTGGCCGAATATTGGAAGGGTGGTCTTTCCATGACGGTGGCGGTTCAAACGCTGGCGACGTCCGAATATGGAGCCTTAAACGACGAAGTCAAGAAGATGTCCGACCAACTCAGTTGGGGCGTCAAGTTCTCCGATGTCATTCGTCAGTTTGCTGAGCGGGTGGGAACACCGCTTGTTCGCCGTGCTATCACCCTCATCGCAGAGGCTGACCGTGCGGGTGGAAAAATTTCGGACATTTTGGTCACGGCAGCCAACGACTCTCGTGAATTGAAGTTCCTCGAGGGCGAACGAAAACGCGCCATCGGTTCCTACATTGCGGTCATTTGGACCTCGTACTTCGTTTTCCTTGGCGTGATTGTCGTTTTGGCCAAGGTGTTTATTCCCGCTATCGCAGGTTCAAACTCCGGTGGTGAGGGCGGTGGGGACAGCGGTGGTCAAACCATTGGAAACATGACCATCCGCAACATTGACCCGCTGTTTTTCTTGACGATTTTCTACTACGGCGTGACGATGCAAGCGCTGGGTAATGGTTCCATGGCGGGCTTGATGGCGACGGGTCGTTTCTCGACCGGGTTCAAGCATTCGGGCATGATGATTCTCGTGGCGCTGGTGATCTTCAACCTCGTCGCCTTCTCACCCGATCTCATTGGCATCACCGAAGTTCCCGGCTTGAATCCGTCTTCGGGGACCTTCGTTCCTTCACCGCTGTATTTCGGAGGTTGAAGCCATGCGTCATGACGAGGAGGCGCAAATCCATATTCTGGAGATGCTCACGCTGTTTTGGCTGTTTTTCATGTCAGCCACATTTTTGATTCGTGTTCACGTCCCCGATTCTGCGTCTGTCGCCCTCGATTCTTCTCTGGAGATGGCCGGCGACGATGCCATCCGGTACGGGCTGGGTCTTGAGGCTGAAATTGAAGGCGACAATCGCCTCGTTGAACTCCTCGCCGAGGACGACCGAGAGGGCGCATGCGAACTTCTGCAGTCCGCAGTCGCACCGGGCAAAGAGGCCAACTGCTGGTTGGCCAAGGACAGCTCCGTCGCCACGCCTCACGGTACGGTGGGTTCGCCGTCCAGCGGAACCGTGGCCGTGCATCATCTCGTCGTCATCGGCCCTTACGTGTGGACGGTGACCTTGGACGTGTGGGCTCGGGGAGGTGGTGCATGATGCAATCCACCGACCTTCGTGAATCACAAGCAGGACAAATGCTCTTGGCGACCGGCGTGGTGTTGCTCATGTCCTTGCTATCGATGGCTATTTTTGGCGTCAAAGTCGCCGGGCTCACCCTGCCCCACGAAGCCGCTTCTGACGATGTCATCGACACCACCAACCAGGTTCTCGAGACCATTCAGCCGTTGACCCAAGCCCGCATGGACCTCTGGATGGATGGCGGTCTGGAGCCGATGGAGGCCGCGCAGTTGGGATTCGAGACCGTGCACGATGATTTCCTCCATCACGGTGAATTACGGGGTGTGGAGATCAAATTGACCAACATGGAGCTGACACAAACGGACAGCAACACCATCAGCGTCACGGCCGAACTCGGCGTCTCTGACGGCGAAGCGATGCTCAATTACGACGTGGAATTCACGTTGGACGTTCAGTCTTCGTGATACCGGTCAATCGCTCTGTTGAGCAACGTAAAGATACGCTCAACGTCGCTGTCAACACGCGTCGGGTCAACCACCGGCCAGATCGCAATTTTTGCCCGTTCGATCAATCCGTCCTGTATGGCGCGAATCCGTCCAAAATTCGCCAGGTATCGGTCCGACCTTCGGTAGGAATGTGCATCTCGCGATTTTAGCATCGCTTGGTGTGCCCGCTCTTCATCGACGACCATGACCACCCCAAGGGCGACGCCCCCAGCATCCTCCCACGCCTTGAGGAGGCGAGCACTGGGTACGATATGGACGCCTTCCAGCAGGAGGTCAATGCCTTCTCTGCGTGCGCGCTCCAGCGTAGCGGATACGCCCGCTTCAACCGCAAGGCAAGTTTCGTTCCAGTCAAGCACCGGCTCGCCGCTGGTTCCGCGTGAAAATGAGGAACGGTGCAATGCCTCATGCTCATGCTCTGCGTCGGTCGCTCGCATGATTTCGCGAATGGCATCGGTTGACATCACGCGGGTAAAGCCTGCTCGTTGGGCGACACCCACGGCTGCGGTGGATTTCCCTACACCGGTTGCGCCGGCGATAATGAGCAGTCGTGGAGGCCGTGTCGACAGGGTCTGGGCGGTGCGTTTCGCCATCCCTATCCTCTTGGTCATGAAGTCCACTGGAGGACTCGGGCACATGAGGCTTCTGTCGTTGTTGACGCAGTGGCTCGGGGTTTGCGAGCGGAGGGCGCCACCGATGCCCCTTTGAAGCGCCTTGGTTTGGAAGATTCATGGCCGAAGAACAGATGTGGATCGCCGGTAAGTGGTGCGCCGCAGAGAACGGAGAAACCAGCGATGCCCTCAACCCAGCGACGGGCGAAGTGATGGCCACGGTGCCAAAAGCAACGGTCGGCGACGTTAACCGATGCGTGGAAGCGTCTCGCGCTGCCCTGAATCAAGCCGATTGGAAAGCGATGGATCCCGCTCAGCGTGGACGTGTGCTCAACAAAATGGCGGCCGCTACCTACGCCAAGGCGAAGGAATTGGCTGTGATCGAATCCTCCAACAACGGCAAGACCTTCCGAGAGGCGCTCTCTGAAATTCGATACGGCGCATGGACGCTGGAATACTTCGCTGGCCTGACCGATAAAATCGAAGGCAGCACCATTCCCGTCCCCGGCTCACGACTGAACTACACCCTTCGTCAGCCGCTCGGGGTCACCGCACACATCGTGCCGTGGAACTTCCCGCTTCAACTGGCGTTGCGCTCCATTGCACCAGCGCTTGCCGCTGGCTGCACGGTGATCGCCAAGCCCGCCTCGTGGACGCCGCTCTCACTTCTCGCATGGGCAAAGGCCATTGACGAAGCCGACACGGGGCTTCCCTCCGGTGTTTTGCAAGTTTTCACCGGCTCAGGCGCGCTTGCTGGGGACGCCTTGGCCGGCCATCCCGGCGTCGACGGCGTGGTGTTGACGGGCGGCGTCCCGACAGGAAAGACCGTCATGGCCAAGGCCAGTGAACAGTTGACGCCCGTCACGCTCGAACTCGGTGGGAAAGGTGCGAACATCGTCTTCCCCGATGCAAATCTCCGTTATGCAGCGAAAGCCATCTGCTTTGGTATCTTCATGAATGCAGGTCAGATGTGTTGGGCCGGTTCCCGGCTTCTCGTGCATGAGGATGTCCATGACGACCTCGTAGAGGCCGTCTGTGCTGAAGTTTCGAAGTGGCCCGTTGGCCCGGGCATGGAAGAGGGTGTGCGCATGGGCAGTTTGGTCCACGAGCGCCATCGTGCAGAAGTGCTTGAGAAAT
>CBFIDD010000001.1:0-340752 GCA_965661285.1 Candidatus Poseidonia sp. | reverse complement strand
GATACGCCCTTTGGCTTGCTCAACGGCGTGTGGACCAACAACCTGAGTCGTGCCCATAAGATGGCACGGGATTTGGAGTGCGGCATGGTCTCCATCAACGAGTACCCCATCACCTTCCCTCAAACAGCGTTCACCGGTTGGAAACACTCCGGTATCGGTGTTGAGCAAAGTCAGGATGCCCTGCGCTTCTACACCAAGGTGAAGAATGTGAACGTGAAACTCTGAGGTGCAAACATGGCCGTTGAAATCGAGCAACACGACCATATTCGTTTGATTAAAATGGCCGGTCAGGCCTCCACGCAGTCGTTCTCGATGGCGTTTTTGCCGACGATTGCCGCCGCCGTTGACGACGGTCTGAAGGATGCGGGGACCAAAGCCATCGTGCTCACCGGGGACGGCCGTTTCTTTTCGGCAGGCGCTGATATCAACGCCTTCCAAGACTCGATTGAATCCAACAGCGCTCCCGAATTGATCCGCAACCTCACCGGGGTGCTTCACCCCCTGCTTCAGCGGATACGCACCTCCTCCACCATTGTCGTGGCCGCCCTCAACGGCGTCTCGGCCGGTGGTGGACTCGGTCTGGCGCTTGCTTGCGATGCCCGCGTGGGCACTGACGATGCCCGGATGGCAGCCTCCTACGCCGGCATGGGCTTGTCGCCGGACGGCGGAACGACGTGGCTTCTTCCTCGGCTTGTCGGCGAGCAACGTGCACGCCGTTTTTTCATGCAAAACGAGATTTGGTCGGGTCGGGAAGCACACGAATACGGTGCGATTGATGTTCTTGTTGAGCCCGAAGCGCTTCTCGACACGGCGATGGGCCTTGCAACGGTGTGGTCTTCGTGGGGTGCGCACACCAAAGAGGCGACCAAACACCTCTTGCACGTGCAGACGGACAACGAATTTTCAACTCATCTTGACCACGAGCGCACCCTCATCGAAGCAGCCGGCACCACCGAGGCGTTCAAAGAAGGCGTTGCCGCCTTTTTGGAGAAGCGTTCGCCAAGCTTTGAATGAATCACAACATCTGGTACTGGACCTGTTGCTCTGGTTTCTTACCACCCAGTCGGGTCAAACCGACGATGAGCGCGATGACGCCGCCGCATGCCGAGCAACATCCGGCACCGAACGAGGCGACCGAAATCCCTCCTTTGGTGGGCAGTTCTTCGGCAAATCCAGATTCGATGTACATCGCATCGAGGTCGACCACGGACATGTTGATGCCGGCGTCATTGGACACCGCCAACGTCTCGCCTATCGCACAATCGTGTTCCGATGCCCCAACGTCGTCTTCAATCGTGTAACAAATACGTGCGACGATGATGTGGTCTTCGATGTCAAAGTACTGCTCGTACAGGTTGGTGTCCGAGGCTTCTCTGTCCAATGAACAGGAGATTCGTGCCGTGCGTTCACTGGCGTCGTCCCCATCCTCGTCAACGACAGAGAAACCCACTCCCTCGCAGGCGTCCACGATGTTGTTGTTGTTTTCATCGGCCTTTGGGTCGCCGGGGATCAGCAGGTACCAACCCTCTTCTCCAAACCCGTCTTCATCGTCGTGGACGAGTTCGCCGCTGTCACCAATCGCTGTCGTGTAGTCGACGGTTGAGAGGCTGTTGAACGTGTCTTCAATCGAAGCACCTACCGAAACACCGATGCCAAACCCGATGAGCCCGATGACCACGAGAACGGCTGCGATGAGCATGGGAATCTTGGGTCCTTTCCCTTCGTCGCCAACGACGACCTTCCGCGGGACCGTGCCCGGTTGATAACCGGCAGCGACCATGTCAGGCGTGATTTGCTGTTGAAGGACGGGGGTCGGCCCGGCGATATCGGCCGGTGTGGGCTCGGTTGCATCGGGGTTCTGCGTACCCTTGGCATCATCATCGTTGGCGCCCATAATGGCGCCCCAAGGGGTGAGGTTGTTCCCGTCCATGTCTCAAACCATGTCCCGTTGCTCAATAAATCCGTGGGTGAGGTTTTGCTCATTCAAACTCGGTTTCTTCCGCCTGTCCGGTCGACCAGTCGTAGATGCCCTTGCCGGTTTTCTTTCCGAGGCGACCTTCCTCAACCAGGCGTTCGAGCAAGGGGTGAGGGGCATAGGCCTCGTCGTTGAAGGAACGCTGCAGGTTGAGCAGGATATCTCGCCGTACGTCAAGGCCAACCAAATCCGTGAGCGCCAGCGGCCCCATTGGATGTTTGTAGCCAAGGACCATGGCCGTATCGATGTCCTTGGCGCTGGCGACACCATCGGCGAGCATACGGATGGCTTCGTTGCCCAGCACCACGCCAAGGCGGCTTGTAGCAAAACCCGGGATGTCCTTCACGAGGATGCATGTTTTTCCCATGGCTTCACCAGCGGCTTGAGCCATAGCAATGGTCGCTTCGGATGTGCGGTCGTGGCGAACGAGTTCGAGGAGTTTCATGATGGGTACAGGATTGAAGAAATGCATGCCAATCACCTGTTCTGGTCGTTGGGTTGCCGCAGCAATATCGGCGATGGACAGCGAAGAGGTGTTGGTTCCAAGGATGGCGTGTGCGGGAGCGAGTTCGTCCAGTTGGGCGAAGATGCTGTGCTTGAGGTCTGGAATCTCGGGAACGGCTTCAATCACCATGTCGACCTCCGACACGGCGAGCGCAAGGTCGCTCACGGGGGTCAAGTTTGCCGACCAGGCATCCCGTTGCTCGGGGCTGGTTTTTCCTCGTGCGATGCCTTTCTCCCAAAAGGCAGCGATGCGTTCCATGCCACGCTCAAGTCCCTCAGGAAAAGCATCGTACAGGTTGGTTTGCCAGCCGGCTTGGGCGCAAACTTGAGCAATACCCGCTCCCATGGTACCGGCACCGATGACCGCCACACGTTCAATCGTCATGGTGAGGGCATCACGCCGCCCTTCATGATGCTTGTCCGTTGCCTTTCTGTTTTGACTGGGCGAGCACGACGCCAGCAACGATGAGCGCAAAGGACATCACAAGGGATGCGCCGAGTTGTTCTTCCAAGAGAAGCCAACCGCCAAGAATCCCAAACGGAGGCACGAGGTAGACGTAGAAGGCGGCAGGGCCGGCGCCGATGATGCGAATGCCATCGGCGAACCAAACGTAGGAGACGACGGTTGAGAAGACCGCCAAAAAAACGATGCCAATCCAGGCGTTGGTGCTCGGTGTAGCCCACTCTGCGTTGTAGGATTCGATGCCGGCCCACGGCGTTAGAATGGCCAACCCCACAACCGACGACCACACCGTCAAATGCAGCGGGCTCAGGGGGCCCTTTGCATCGTTGGGTACGTCGGTCATGACCCGCTTCATGACGATGGTTGAAGCAGCCCAGGCCAAGGCTGAACCGGCGATGAAGGTGTTTCCAATCCAGCGGTCTATCGTTGCGATGTCCGTGTTTGGAGAGGCCAAAAACAGGACGGCAACGCCGGCGAAGGCGAGGGCAAGCCCGGCCAAAAGGCGCCATGACATGCGTTCATCGAGGAAAAACACCGCCAAGAATGCCGTGAACAGCGGGTTGAACGTGATCATCAAGGAGGCGTCACCAGCGGCCGTGAACCCCATGCCGTTCATGAATAAAATCTGGTACATGAAGGTCGAGAAAAATCCAATCCAGCCCACGCTTTTCCACTGGTTTTTGGATGGAAGGGTCCACTGGTTTGTGGCTTTGAGAAAAACCAGGAAGAGCACGACCACCATCACATAGCGAATCCAAGCTGCTGTGATGGGTTCAACTTCCGACGCCACGACACGTCCTGCGGGCCATCCAAACCCCCAAATCGCAGCGACGAGCACCAACTTGAGATGGACGCCGAGGTTGTTCATTCAAATCGCTCCAAACCCAACTGCAGCATGCGGGTTCGGGGCAGCCCGATTTCCGGTAAGCCTGCGGCTGGGGCGTGGAGCTTGAGACCTTCAATCCTGTTGACGTAGAGGCCGTAGCTGGCAATATCATCGGGTCTGTAGGGCGTTTCGAGGCCCATTTTTTGAAGAGTTTCACACGCTTTTTCTGAATAGATTGGAAACAAGTTCGTGGAGAAATGCATCCATTCGGAGATGCGCTGGGCGTCAACGTCGTCCAAGGTCATGAGATGCTCAAGCAACGAGACATCGGGGTAGTTCGTGGTGCGAAGCACCATCTCAACCTCGTTGACGATGTCTTCAGGCCAGGCGAAGGGTGTTCGGTTGGACCACTTGTCGGCGACGCTGATGTGTTCAATCGATTGTTCGGCTTGGACGGCATAAAGCGACTCGATGTAGGAGCGGTCTTCGTAGGCGTCGGTCACCAGGCCGGGCAAATCCTCAAAGAAGCGTTCACACATTTCAGCGTCCACGCCGTAAAGGGCGACGGGGATCATTCAATCCACCTCGTGGTTTCAGGCACTGGCGCCAATGCCGGAGGCGATTTGGCGAGCCGTCATTGGCTTCTCAGCCACCCATTGCTGCTTGAACAGTTCCTTGAGGTCCTCTTCATCCTGTGCGGTTGGCAGGTGTTCTGCGACGTAAGTTGCCCATTCGTCGTCAGAGCCATTGAACGGTGTACCTTCCACGGTGAAGCGTTGGCGCTTGAAGTTTCCAATCTCTCGGTTGAAGTTTTCGTGAGGCACATAGAGTTCGGCTGCACCCTCCGGCAGGTAGCCGCAGAGTTTGCGCACCTCGCCGACGATCTCTTCGTGGTAGTGTTGGCGGGCTTCTTCGTTGAGCGTTTCCTTAGAGACTTCAACATCGGCTTCGAGTTTCTTGCGCTCGTCCCAGCGTCCTTTGATACCCCAAACATAGGCCCAGTGGGCGGATGAGGACTCGTCGACACCGAACAGGTCGTGGGCGGTGGACACCCACTTGTTGATGTAGCGTTGGAGCATGTCGAGCGGAATGACACCCGCCTTGATGATGCGTCGCAATCCGTTGGAGCCGGTACCCAGGTGGAAGGACTCTTCCTTCAGCATGGGGCCCATGCTGGCAGCGAGCGGCTTGAAGGCCGAGGTGGAGAGCATGCCCAGTTGGAATTTGCCGTCTCGGTCGACGAACATGGTGTAGCAGAAGAAGTCCAGCCAGTGGGGCATGGGGCGGTTGAAGGCGCCGAGCAATCGGTCGCCGTCCTGAGCGTTACGTTCGAGGAGCTTTTGGGCCTCTCGTCGTCCTTGCTGTCCGAAGTAGGTCATGAGGAGGTAGGCCATTTGCCAGCCGTGGCGCTGCTCTTCGGCCATGATGCGGGCCGCTGCGTAGCGGTCGTAGTCGGTGGGTGCGGTAGCCAAGAGATGTCGCTGCTGCTCAACCGATGCAAATTCTGTGTCGCCTTGGACGGTGATCATGCTGACAAGTGCGTCTCGCATGCTTTGATGGGGCACCTGGAGGGAGCGTTCCCACTTTGCACGTCCGGCGTAGTCGCCGTATTCGATAACATCACCGGCACGTTCCCAGTCGAACTGGATGGAGAGGTCAAAATTCCCCATCCACTCACGGTCATAGCCGACGTTGTCTTGCCAGGCTTTGAAGTTCTCAATCCAGTCGTCCCAGGTCTTCGGTAGGTTGTCCATGATGCAAGGTGAACCCCGACCCTCTTATACCCTTTACGAACATGTTCGTGCGAACATGTTAGCCACTTTGGCGGCGGATTTCGTCGGTGAAGGCGTGAAAGACCGCAGACTCAATCCGTTGAAGTTGGTTCGAAAGGGTCGATTTCGCCACGTTGAGCAACCCTGCTAGCTCGGTCAGGTTGATGCGCCGCGGCACATCCCAGTATCCTTCCCGTGAAGCGATTTCAAACACCTCTCGTTGGCGTGGCGTGAGCAGGCGATTGCCGGTGCTTCGGGTTGACAACAAGCGGTGTGGGATTTCATCGCTGCGGAACCGGTTGACGAGTGCCCGCATCGTTTCCCGCGTTCCCTCCACGGTCCATTCAACCCAGCCGTCTCGCACTTCAAACGGTGTGCGAGGCACGACACCAAGGTCGACGAGCGGACGAAGAAAGGCACCGCCGCCGGCTGAAATGTCAACCGAAAAGCGACCGTCCTCCGGCTCCGTGCACTTGTCGATGCCCCCGTGGGCGCGCACCGTGGTGTGGATTTCCTCGTTGCTCCAGCACCTCGCCGTGCCCCGTCCTTTGCTGAGGGGCATGTGTTGTTCAATTCTCAGCGTGGCTGATGGATGGTCGCGTGTTACGTCTCCAGCCCAGTGACCTTGAGGCAGGCGCACATCAATCCGGAGTTGTTGAGCCATGGTCGTTCCTCGTCGTCTCAGATCTGGCGCTGCACGTCCGAGCGAACGACGGTCTTGGTTGACACGTCGATCAACTCGTTGAATGTCGTCGTCGTTTCAGCGTCGATTTTCACACCGGGAAGATACCCATCGCAAACACCGGCTGCAGCAAACACCGCATCTTCACTCTTGCAGAGGTCGCTTGCTTTCCACAGACGGGTCAGGTCGTCGTTGACCATGGTTTCCGCACGTGCCTCTTCCTCATCTGAGCGGAACACCAAGCGCCCTTCAAACAGACCACCAAGGCCGAGAATGGCGGTGGCGGAAATCACGCCTTCCGGTGCAGCGCCGATACCCATGAGCATGTCATAGGGTCCGTCCTCTTTGGCCGCCCAAATGGCGCCGGATACATCGCCGTCTCCCAACAGGTCAAGTTGTGCACCTGTCGCTTTGATCTCCTTGAACAGGTCGTTGTGTCGTTCTCGGTCAAGAGCAACGATACGGACATCACCCGCCTCACAATCCAGGACGTGCATGGCCTGTTCGATGTTGTAGGTCACGCCACCCTCCAAGGCGACGTGGTCGGCGAGGGCAGGACCAGCAGCCAACTTGTCCATGTAACAATCGGGTGCGTGCAGCAGCGTGCCGCGGGGCGCGGCCGCCAGAACAGCGATGGAATTGGGTTGATTGTCGGCACAGTTGTTGGTGCATTCCAAGGGGTCGACAGCGATGTCAATTTGAGGTGCGCCAGCCACACCGACCATCGAGCCAAGTTCTTCACCGATGAAGAGCATGGGGGCTTCGTCTCGCTCGCCTTCACCGATGGCGACCCGGCCATCAAACGGTACGTTGTCGAAGGTTCGGCGCATGGCCTCAACGGCTGCATCGTCGGCTGCGTTTTTGTCGCCTTTTCCACGCCAAGCAGCACTTGCAATGGCGGCTTGGTCAACGGCCTCGAGGAAATGGTGCGAGAGGTCGGTGGTGATGCCCATGATGTGCTTTGGGCGCGGGAGGGGAATGAAGTCAACGGTCCTTATCCTTGGTTTTCGTCCGCAGGGTTCTGATAGGAAAAGACCCAGCCGGTTATGGCGACAAGCACCAAAATTTTCGCAAAGTCCCACAGCAAGAATGGAGCTGTACCCCATTCGTAGGCTTGTGCCAAACTCACATCGTACGATTGAGCGAGCCACCATGTCCCAGCGGCATAGACGGGGAGCATGGCCACGGACCAGCAGAGAAGTTGTGCTGGGAGATCTGGAACGCCTTTTCTAAACGACCTGTCAAGCCCCTCTGCAACAAGGCCGGAAGCGATAGGGAAGGCGAGCAAATAACCCGCTGAGGGGATAAGAGCTCCTGCTGAAACGATGCCGCTTTCTCCACCGGCATAGAATGGCGCACCCAAGGCCCCGAGTCCGACGTAGAGTGCGGTCGAGGTGATGGCGTCGTTGCGACGCAGGTACACGCCGGTGGCCAAGATTCCCAGCGTTTGAAGGGTAAACGGTACGGGCGTCCAAGGTGTGATGAACGACACTTGTGCCATCAACGCCGTCAACCCTGCAAAGAAGGCGATTCCTGCCAGACGATGGCTATATTCTGCATCAAGACGCCGAAGGTTGAGGTGGAGGGTCAGTGGATGCCGCAAATTGCTGGTGAGCATGAATGGTGGTCGTTCATCTCGACCAATAGAGTTTGCTCCACTCAGGCTCGCTTGAATTTCTCAACGACTTCAAGGTCCGTGATACGGGCAACTGGGTATTGGCCATCATCGTCCTTTTCGAGGGATTTCACCATGTCAAAGGCACAGAGCAGACCGGCGGCAACACCGGTTAAGGCTTCCATTTCGATGCCCGTTTTGTAGTGGGCACTGACGGTGACCGTGCACCACAAACTGGAACCTTCCCACGACCAATCGACCGATGTCCCCTCAAGCGGTATGGGGTGGCAGTGGGGAATGATTCGTGGGGTGTCCTTGACGGCTTGGATGGCCGCAATCGTTGAGGCTTCCAAAACGTCGCCTTTCTTGATCCCACCAGACAGAATCGCTGCTTTGGTGGTCTGGTTCAGGATTACCCTTCCTTTGGCCGTTGCCCGTCGTTCCACCACGGGTTTGCTGCCGATGTTGACAATGCCCTCGATGGATTTCTCACTCAACCCAATCCCTCCTTCCAGGTCTCCCCGTCGGTGGTGACCTCTTTCTTCCATATGGGTGCTTGCTTTTTCAATTCATCAATGAGCCATTCGCACGCCTGAAAGGCTTCTTTGCGATGCGGACTGCCGACGTGGATGGCCACGATGGGCTCCTGCGGTCCGACTGAACCGGTCCGATGTGCCATGGCGACGGAGAGAACGCCATGCCGTTCGATGGCTTCGTTGGCCAATCGCTCGAGCACGGGCGTCAACTTGTCCTGCCAAGCATCGAATTCTAAACGCAACACATCGGCTTCGCCTTCGGTTTCTCTCGTGAGACCAACAAAGGACACCACGGCTCCGCAGTCGTCGGTGTTGAGGCGCTGGCGAAGCGCCTCCGGATGCAGGACGTCAGGGGCTTCCTCGACCACCACACGTTCTGCCATACAAACGCCAGTGGAGGGCATCATTCAAACCTCACGCCTCCATGGCAAGCCATGGCCGACGCCTCCGCTCCCATCACCATCATGGGTGCGGGCTTGTCGGGACTTGCGGCCGCCACGTTGCTGGCTCGTGCAGGGCGCGAAGTTCACGTTCACGACATCCGCCACGATTCAGGAGCCCGATTCGACGGTGATTTCCAAGCCTTGGAAAATTGGAGCATGGATGCTGATTTCTTCGACCAACTCGAAAGCTGGGGCTTCGATTCAACGGCGTTCAAATCAACCTCGTTTTCGGTCGTGGATTTGGTTCACCCCGACGACGTCGTGACCCAGGCCAAGACCGACGGTGTCGCCTACCGCATCGTTGAGCGAGGGACTTCCGACCATACGATTGACCAGGCTTTCAAGCGCATGGCGATTGAGGCCGGTGCAACCTTGCACTACAAATCTCGCATTGATGAGAAGGACGCTGACATCGTGGCCTGCGGGCCCAAAGACACCTCGGCCATCGCACTGGGCGAAATCTTTCACACCTCACACCCGAACCATATTGCGTTCCAGCTGAACGACAAACTTGCCCCCGGGGCGTATTCCTACCTCATCGTCATCGACGGCGTGGGTCTGATTTGCACCTGCTTGTGGCGTAAGCAGAAGAAAAGCGAACGCTTCCTCAACGAGACCATCGCGTGCTATCAGCGCCTTTACCCCGAGATGGACATGCAGCCCGTGAAGCGCGTGGGTGGGAAAGGCGATTTCACCCTCAACGGGCATTACACCGTCCCTGAAACAGGCCAGCATTTCGTCGGAGAATCCGGTGGTCTTCAGGACTTCATGTGGGGTTTTGGCATGCGGATGGCCGTGTGGTCCGGCGTCTTGGCTGCCGAGGAAATGCTCGGAGGCAAGGCCTACGAAAAGGAAGTTCGTCGCCAACTCCTGCCCTACGTCCGGACGAGTGTTGCCAATCGCTGGCTGATGAACCGGGTCGGAGACCGTACCTTCAAACGCATGTGCGTGCAGTGGATGCGAGATCAGGAGCGTTGCGGTGACGGACTGCGATGGATAGGGAACTTGTTTCGTCCCAGTCTGTTCAAGCGCTTCGTGTTCCGAGTGACTTCACCGTTCATGCTCAAGCGGGTGGTTGGTCGGACACGCCCATGGCGTCTGCCGTTCAGGAAAGCCAAACCTCGCGACACGTGGGAGCAGAGCGAGGCAGCCCTCGAGGTCAAGGCTCGGTGGGAGGCGGTTCGTCGGGGGGGCGGTCACACCTCCTTTACGAGCAACGCCGAAGGTGAAGCGCAAGAAATCTCAGCGATTTCTTCATAATGCCAATCCCAGTGGGTCAAGGCATGAGCGACCTCTACGGATTGAAACTTGAACCCATGCCCAACCGACTTGTCAACTACGGCGTCACCGAGAACGGCATTGCCGTCATTGAACTGACCTCAGATTCGGCTGGTGCACCGCTCGAAGGCCCCAACGACCGCTCCCCCAACACCTACACGCACGGCATGATGCGAGACATTGACGAAGCCATCGTCCGTGCTCGATTCGACGACAGTGTCACCTGCATCGTCTTGACCGGGAACGGTGCCTCCTTCTTTTCGGCCGGCGCTTCCATTCAGATGCTCAACAGCGTCAGCCCCGGCTTCAAGTACAATTTCTGTCTTCACGCCAACGAGACCCTTTCACGCCTTGAGCAAACGGCCAAACTCGTTGTTTGTGCCATCAACGGCCACGCCGTCGGCGGTGGACTTGAGATCGCCATGGCGGCCGACATCCGCATCGCTCGCAAGAACTCCGGGAAGGTTGGTCTCCCTGAAATCAACCTCGGTGTGCTCGCCGGTACCGGCGGCACCGCTCGTTTGACCCGCCTCATCGGCAAGGCCAAGGCCCTCGAAATGATGGTCACGGGCGAACTGATGTCCTTCGAGGACGCCCACGCTTGCAACCTCATCAACCACATTTGGGAAGGCGACCCCGATGACTTCCGCCGAGACATCCTCGATTGGTGCAGTCAATTCACCCTGCCAAACAAGGCGGTCAAGGCTGTCGGCAACATCAAGCGCTCCTGCCAAACCGGTCCAGAGATTCCATTCGAATACCACTTGGCGCTCGAGCGTGAACTCCAAGCAGCCCTCTTCAACAGCAGCGACGCCAAGGAAGGCATCGCCGCTTATGTTGAGAAGCGTGTAGCCAACTTTACTGGCGAGTGACAAACGACGTGATTTCCATGAACGACATCAACGTTCCAGCCGATGTTCCAGATGAACTCATCGAGACCTACCTTGACAACATGGGGGCTGCTACGGCCGGCACCGGTTCGATGAACCTCTTTGCCTGCGACCAGAAGATTGAGCACCTGAACGACGATTTCTACGATGGCGGTAAGTACATCCCGTTGTCTTCAAACGACCCAGGCCATCTGTTCGAAATTGGGGCACGAGCCCATGCGGAAGGCACCATCGGTGTTCTTGCAGGCCAGTGCGGTCTTATCGCCCAGTACGCCCGTGACCACCCCGACGTGCCTTACCTCGTGAAGTTGAACTCCAAATCGAACCTGGTCAAGACCGCTCAACGTGACCCCATCAGCCAGGCGCTGTGGGACATGGACGACGTGATGTCGCTGGTTCACAACGGCATCAACGTGGTCGGTATCGGCTACACCGTTTACATCGGGAGCGAATACGAGCATGAGATGCTGACCGAAGCCGCTCATTTCATTCGCCAGGCTCACGAACTCGGCATGATCTCAGTGGTCTGGATGTATCCTCGTGGACAAGCCGTGGCGGACGAAAAGGATCCGCAACTCATCTCGGGCGCCGCGGGCGTTGCCAGTTGCATCGGAGCGGATTTCGCCAAGGTCAACTATCCCAAGGCCTTCGAAGGCATGACGCAGCCCGAGTCTCTGAAAATTGCCGTTGAGGCCGCTGGACGAACGGGCATCATCTGCTCGGGAGGCGGTACGCTTCCCCCGCGTGATTTCCTGCAGCGCCTTCACGACCAGATGAACGTCGCTGGCTGCCGTGGTGCAGCCACTGGCCGCAACATTCACCAAAAGGAAACCGAAGAAGCGGTGCGCATGACCGCCGCCTGCCACGCCATCATTTGTGAAGGTGCATCGGTTGATGAGGCCATGGCCATCTACGAAGGAAACTGAACCGCGATTGAGCAGGGGTAGATATTATACGCCTTTTTCCATACTTGCCTCAACATGTCGGAGGCGACACGCCAACGCATTCGAACCCTCGTTGATTCCGACCGCTTCAACAACATCGTCTTCATCGCCATTCTCGCGAGTTCCATCGCCATTGGATTCGAGACCTACGATTGGGGTCCACGAGGTGATGGTTTTCTCGAGACCATTGACGGCATGTTTCTCGCCGTCTTCGTGCTGGAGATTTGCTTGAGGATTTATGCGATGGGAAAGGACTTCTTTCGAGACCCTTGGTGCGTTTTCGATTTTGTCGTTGTCGGGATTGCGCTGATCCCTGCTCGAGATTTCTTCGCTGTGTTCCGTGTGTTCCGCGTGCTGCGAGCATTCCGATTGGTTTCACGAATTCCAGAACTCAAGCTCGTTGCTGAATCTCTCATCTTCTCAATACGAGGGCTATCTGCTGTGGCCACACTCCTGTTCGTGGTCACGTATGTTTTCGCAGTTCTTTCCACCGTTCTGTTCCAATCTGTTTCACCCGAGTATTTCGGAAGCCTCGGACGCTCGTTGTTCTCCCTCTTCCAAGTGATGACACTTGAGTCATGGTCAAACGGAATCGTGAGGGATTTGATTCAGCAAGAGGGCTGGTGGGTCGCCGTCTACTTCGTGGTGTTTATTTTCATGACCACGTTTACCTTCCTGAACATGTTTGTCGCCATTTTTACCAACACCGTGGTGGCTTTGGAGGCCGACTCAGAGGTTGGCGTGAACACGGAGCTCAGGCGATTACAGGCAAAGATGGATGCTGTGATGTCCAACCTTGGCATCGAGTACAGCGAGGATGAGTAAATCCTCAAAGTTTCTCGTCGCTGTTGGTCATGAAGTTGCCTTCACTGTCAACGATGATGGGGGTGCCTTCAACCCACTCGGGGCAGTTCTCGGAGACCCAGGTGCGTGTGGCCCACTCGCAGATGTCGTAGCCGCCAGAAAGAATACCGGAGCGCTTGATGTAGCCGACCTTGACGATGTCCTTGTCTTTCGAGAGCACGTTGCCGAGTTGTTGGCTGGTGGTGCCGTGTCGCATCGTGCTGTTGATGTGCTCGAGGATCTCTGCAGTGTTTCGTGGTCTGTCGCCTAAGAATTTCTTGATTTTTTCACGGATACGTGTTGTTTTCATGGTTGTTCCCTCCTGTCATTTTTAGGGCGGTAATCACTCAAATGTGCCGCTATTTTACAGGAGCGAGGCCGCTCATATAACCGTTGCTCCCTCAATCAACGATTTGGTTACGTTTGGTGATAATATATCGGTGTAATTGCAACACCACCGGCATGAGATGTAAGTTATTTTTCACAGTTCCAGTGGAAATGTATAACTAAAATTAACTAAGTAAGTTTTTTATTTGGTAAAACATTCAACACAAATACCTCGCAGGGCGAAAGGTGACTTCTGATGTCCTCGCGGCCAATACGATCAACGGTTCATCGGCGGCTCTTGATGTGGCTTCGACACGGACCTTCCACTGTTTCAGAAATCGCGCGTCATTTCGAGATGCGAATGCCGCACGCTTCACTTGCATGCCGACAACTGCGAGAGGCTGGCTTCGTGTCCCGGGACGAATCAAGCGGGCTACGAAACGCCCTTCTTTTTCTCAGCCAACAGGGGGTTGATCGGCTCACAGAAGATGCGGTGAGCAAAATGAGGGAATATGCCCAGACGCTTGGTCAAACCATGCAGCCGTTGGTGCTCCACGCTGACGATGCGAATGTCCTCATTGCTTACACGGAAGTGCCCGATACCTCGCTGGTCTTTCTTCCGGATTCGCCATCGCAGCGCGACCTCCCCTCCACCGGAAATCAAGGGGGGGTTTGGGTGTATGCACCAAGGAACAACATTCGGTGGCACCACCTCAGCGATGGTCGTCCTGCAGATCCACCGATTTTGGGGGGAAGCACACTCGCTGATTTTGAGCCATCCACCCAATGTGTGGGGCTTGTTTGGGGTGAGGTCTTCGAGGTACGGGGCGAATCACGATTGGTTGAAGGACAACGTTTCTCGCTTGAAGACACCTCAATGCAATCGCCGCATCGGTTGGAAAGAGGGGATGTTGCGGTTGGAACCGTGAGAGGTACGTCGTACACCTACGCTCCCGAGCCCGGTCTGTGCAGCCACCTTCATTCCTCCATCAATCGTTCATTGTTTCTCAAAGCAATGGCGCAGGATGCGCTTGAGATCGGGGACCGGCATGCATTGAAACATCGGACCCTTCCTTACGATGTACTCAGCGAATGGTTGGCGCTCAAACATCCAAGAATGAACGATGACCGCATCGCTGAACTCTTCCAAGGCCTCGTGGGGCTCTTGGAGGAGGGCACGTCCTCCTCTCCGTCGCTCCTCGAGCGGGAGGCGCTGATGGATTTTGGTCGGGTTTCGTGGACCAGTGCCCCACTGAAATCAGGATACCTTGACATTTACGGAATGACGCCGCGAGGTGCATCCGCTCTGCTTCACTTCGTCACTCGCCACGCTTCCATCCCGTTTGTTGTTGATTGGCCCTTCGAAGAACGGGATACGTCCCTCTTTGGACGAATGCTTGAACACCCACGTTGTCGGAGCGTTCTCACGCGCCGTGGCCAGCCCCCCTCAGATGTAGAAGGGCGTTCTCTTCTTCTCGACGGCTCAGATATGGGCGTCGCTGTTGTTCGCCTCGGGCGGAGTTTGACCCTTTCCATTGAACTGAACGCAAAAGGGACCCCGATGAACGCAACCACCGCTCTGCCCTCGTCGTTTCCGGCCAATGCGATTGAATTGCTCGCCCACCGCTCGCAGCAGGAACCAGCATTCACCGGTGAGGTGCTTGAGATGGAGGAAGGACGCATTCTTGCCGAAGCGTTGCGCCTCTACCCTGCAGGCGATGAAGAGCAGGCCAACACGTGGGAACATGAACATCCGCTCGCTGCATGGATTGCCTCGCCTACTGAACATCGTCCGTCCCGTTGGAAGCGTCTGCACACTCGCCTTTCCCCAGGCTGGACAGATCTATTGCCCGTTGACGCGCTCGATTTGGACGACCTTCCCGTGGCGATGGTGAATGGGAGTGCCTCCTGGCGGGGATTGGTCTTGCGCAGGGTTCAAGCGACGTCCCACATTGACCCGAGCGTCGTTCTTCGCTGGCGCCATGGGCTGAAGTCGGAGGCGTCGCTATCGCAAGCCTACGCAACGTGTCTTCTTTGCTGTCTCCAGTCCGATCAATCCGAACAGCATGCTGCGTTTGAGGAAGCCACCGAAGTCTGGTTCAAGGCGCCAATGTGCGCAGAGGAGGTTCTGGAAGCCGTGTTTTCCAAGCAGCGGGGCACCGAAAAGCGGCGGCAAGACGTGCTCGCTCGCTTTTCCAAACTCGCCCTTCAGCAGCCCAGTTCCACCGTTCTCCATGTTTGGGCCGTCGGCCTTGGTATCGCGCAACGAAAAGAGCCGTGGATTCCCGAGGTTCAACGCACGATGATGGACCACCTGCCCCATGCTTGGTGGGCCGTGTTCGCCGGTCAGTGGCTGACGACACAATTGGGAAGTCACTCGGGGCGGTCTTGGCTTGATTCCTTCTCGTGCTCGTGGGTCGCTCAACTTGCAAGGCCGGACGGTGAACCCACCCGTTTCCCCGGTCTTGATGTGCTGCATCCCGGCTTTCGATTGAGCACCGAACAGCTTCTTGGTACACATCTCCTCTCAAAGGACAGCGATCGTCAGCATCTTCGGGACCTTTACGAGATGGTGTATGCGTATGAGCAGGGTCTGCCCGTTCCGTTGCTCAGCATCCATCCTTTTGCGGGTTGGCTGGTACGTCCGGTGGATGACTGGCCGCGTTTTGACAGCGAAGTCCTCACCGTGGGTGACCCGAAGGTTGGGGAACTTTTGTTCGCGAGAAGCTTTGCAGCGCACACGCCCACTGCTGGCCGATGAATTGATATGGAGTCGGTCCGAGGATGGACTACCGTACCTGCAACATCAGGCTGAGCGACTGTGAAACGAGCAATGACGTCTGACACCACGTGTACGGCCGCAATCGAAGACTGGGACGACCCTTCGGGGAGTGACTTCCGGTGCAAATGCGGTAAACCATCGGTGGGTTATGGGTCCTTGTGCGACGCAAGAATGAACGCAAGACAACCACCTTACCGGACAGTACGCCCCGACACCGAGGGTCAGGCCTCGGAGGAAACAGTGAACAAGGCCGTTAGGTGTCGGGGCACAGTTCTCTGAACCGCTTTTTTTCCTCTTCTTTCGGCGATGAACTCAAAGGCCGAAAACCAAACCAACAGCCATGGCAGCAACGCCCCGTTTCCAACGCTGCTTGGTCGGGGGTACCTTTGACCGCCTTCATGCTGGCCACCGTTTGCTTCTCGCTGCAGCCTCCAAGGCCGCTGCCCACGTGGAGATCCATGTTACCAGTGATGCCATGGCGGATAGAAAATCCGTCAACATGCAGTCCTTTGAAACGCGCCGAGATGAACTCCTCAACTGGGTGGCCACCCATGCGCCAACCCGAGTATCGGTGCATGAATTGGACGACCAGCACGGCCCAGCACCCACCCACCCAACCGCTGACGCCATCGTTGCGACACCCGAAACAAAAGCGGAATGCGAGCGTATCAACGAGCGACGAGTGGACAACGGGCTCCACCCGCTTCACATCATCGATGTCGCTCATCTCACCGACATCAACGGCGAGATCATCAGTTCATCACGCATTCGCAACGGTATGGTTGACATGGACGGCCATCCGTGGTTTTCTCCGGAGTGGGAGGGGCAGGTGTTGCGGATGCACCCGCGTGCCGAGCCAGAATTGAAAACCCCGATGGGGACACTGTACAAAGGGCCAGAATCAACGCCTGAAGTGGCCATGATCGCGGCCTTGGAAGACATTGACACCTCCCAAACCATTCTCATCGCTGTGGGAGACGTGACCGTCGCCACCCTTCTCGCCCTCGACATCGTTCCCGACATGGGCTTCATCGACGGTCAAACCAAGCGAACCGCTTTGGCCGAAGAGGACCGAGTGGACCTTTCTTCGTTTGACCATGTCCTGGAGGCCACCAATCCAGCCGGTGTTCTCACGCCTGAACTCAAAGCGGTCATCGCCCACGCCGCCCATCTTGAGCAACCCTCGGTGGTGGTGGTCGAAGGGGAGGAGGATTTGGCGCCCTTGTTCATTCATCTTCATGTGCCTCTGCATGCTGTCGTTCTCTACGGCCAGCCCGGTGTGGGCGTGGTCGCTCAACCGAGCAGTCTTGAGACCAAGGCGAGATGTCGCCGCCTTCTGGAATTGTTTGAGGTGGTTTGAGTGAGTGAACCGAAGGTCTCGGTTTCGGTGTGCGTTCGAAACGGTGCCCATTGGATTGAGGGGTGTTTGGATGCCTTGCTCAAGCAAACCTATGCCAACCTTGAGATTTTGGTGGTCAACGACGGTTCGACCGACGGGGCGGAAGCGATTCTTTCTCCGTACCACGACCCGAACGGTGAGCGTGGTACGCCTCTGACCGTGCATCACCAACCTCCCCTCGGGTTGTCAGCGGGCCGGCAGTGGGCAGTGGAGCACGCCACCGGTGCGTGGGTGGCCATCACGGACATTGACGTTCGTCCGGAGCAGGATTGGATTGCAAAAATGGTCGCCAACATTCAACCGGTGTCCGAGCAGGAACGGGTTGTCGCCGTCACGGGCAGAACCGTGTTTGAACAAGCCGACGATTTGGTGAGCCGCCTCCGGTCGGTTGAAATCGCCGCAAAGTACCGCGCCCGTCCACGGCGAACAAGTCTTGCCAACGGCCCGTGTTCTATGTTCTTGCGGGAGGCCTTGCTGGAGGTTGGTGGTTTCGACCCGCGTTGGTATCACGCAGAGGACATGGAGGTCAGCCTCCGTCTTATCGAAGCGGGCGGAACCATCGTGTACGCGCGTGATGCGCTGGTCAAGCATGTTCCCGAAACCGGTGCAGCCCATTTTTTGGCCAAACGTCGGCGAGATGCCCGAGCACACATGAGAATCGTTCGTCATCATCCAAAACGCCGTCGTCAAGGGCCCGGTTTTGATTTCCTCGGAAGTTCAATGATGGTGCTTTGGCTCTTTCCAATGTGGCTTGGCATTGTTATCTCAGGTGTGCCTTTTGTTTGGGGTCTTTTTTCAGGAGAACTCTCCTTGAGCCGCAGTGCCCTCGATGTGTGGGAGGGGAACGTTCTGTTCGTTTCGTTTCTTTTGCTCATCGTTCACGAAATTTTCCTGTGGCGTGGACGTTTGGGTGTGGTGAACCGAGAGGTGATGCGCACGACGAAGCACAACAAGTTCATCGCCATGCTGGGCGTTCGCAGACTGACCTTGCGTTGGAGTTTTGCACTATGGCAGGGTTTGTTCATGGGTTGTGTTGACGCCGTTTTGGGGCGCAACGGTCACAAACGGTGAAGCGACCTGTTTCAATCGATCTTGTCATCGCCGGGAGGGACGCGGCTGGCGTGGTTGAGTGCAAAGCCGGAAGCCATGAGGGCGATGGTGACCGAGTAAACGCCGACATCGATCCATCCGCTGTGAGCGATACCGAAGTAGAGATAGAACACCAAGCCGAGCAACAAGCACCAAGCAGCCATGGTTCGCTGGCCGCCGCCGAGGCTTGAGTCGTTGAGGGCAGGCCACGTATCGTTGATGACCAGGCCCTTAGCCCAGTCGCCGACGGAGTGACGCTCGTTGACGATTCGGCTACCGAGGGCGATAAGGCCGATACAACCGGCGATGAAGATGGTGTCGCCAAGAATTTCAAAATGGAACCCGTCTTTGGCATCCCCGAAGGCGGCGTTGGTCGCTTCAAAGGTGAGCAGTCCGCCCCACGAAACGTGGTGGGTTGGGTGGGCCATGCTGAACATGTTGAGGGCGGCAAGGACCAGTCCCCAGACACCGAGGAAGACCAGTGCAGAAGCATAAACGGGCACTTTGCCGTCCAAGACGTCGCCGGTATCGTTCTCGCTCATGCACTCGCCGACTGGCGTACTGCATTTAAGCACACCGAACGGACCAACCCGTAGAGGTGAAGGCCTCATCAAAGCGAGGTTTGGTGGTGGTAATTCGCCTTGAAGACCACGTCCATCTCTTCCTCTGAAGTGGACATGATGGTCCTGACGTCAACGTTGCCCGGGATGCAGGAATTGATTTCTTTTGACCGACCGTATCGGCCTTTGCTGACCGTGCGAGCCGTGATCAAACCGAGCATATCGAGGTTGGAGATCAGCCCCGAGATTCTGCGCTGCGTCAATGGATTTTGGCGGATGTGCTGGCAGGCTTGCCGGTAAATGTCGTAGACTTGGCCGGTCTGAACGTTTCGTAGGCCGTTCTGTTCGTTGAGAAGGATGGCGGCCAACACCAGTTTTTGTTGGCTGGGCAGACTTGCGATGACGGGCGTCATCTGGTCGGATTCAATCTGGCTCTGAGCGATGCGGACATGGTTTTGGTTGACCGTATCATCTCCGGATTGTTCTGCCTTTTCCGCAGAGATTCGAAGCAAGTCAAGAGCGCAGCGCGCATCACCGTGCTCTTGAGCGGCGAGGGCAGCACAGAGTTCAATGACGCCCGGGCCGATGGCTTCAGCATCCAAGCCTTCCCGAGCCCGCTGACGAAGAATGTCTTGGAGTTGCTCCGCATCGTACGGTCGGAAAAGGACATCCAGCTGGCCCAATCGTGAACGAACCCTCGGGTCGAGGAAATCGGTGAACTTCAGGTCGTTTGAGATGCCGATGACGCAAGCGCGTGCGGATTTGAGCGAGGAGTTCATGTTCGTCAAGTTGTAGAGCAAATCATCCCCCGCCTTTCGGACCAGGTGGTCGATCTCGTCAAGGACGATGACAAACACGCCACCCCTCCGGTCCATGCGTCGAATAAGTTCGTTGAACACCCTGTCCGTGGGCCATCCGGTGAATGGAATTTCGTCCTGCTCAAAGTCCTCAAGCAGTGAATTACCGATGTGACTGAGCACTCGGTATTGCGTGTCGATCTGCCGACAATTCACCATGATGGATTCAACCTGTCGTCCCATGGTCTCGCCCTTGGCCCGGAGGTGATGACAGACATAGTCCGTGACGGCCGTTTTTCCTGCACCTGTGACGCCGTAGAGCGTCATGTTGCTGGGAATGTGCCCTTTGAGTGCCTCCCAAAGGTTGTAGGAGATTTTCTCAATCTCTCCCTCTCTGTGCGGGAGGTGTTGCGGCATGAAATTGTGGCGCAGATGTTCCTTGTTTTTGAAGAGGGTTTTTTGTGAAACAAACTTGTCAAAGATGTTGTTTTTCACCAAAAATCACCCCCGTATTTATACCCATGTCGAGCGGTTGATTTGCCAACCAATCGCCATAATGGCGGTGAGTCCGAGTCCCCCTTATATGCCTGTTCACGAGGAGAAATGGAAGGCAGGGATTTCACAAGAAGCGGACGCCGAAGTTCCCAATATAAAGCGTGGCTCGAAAATCAAAAATGAACATCTTCGGATGAGCGAATCTTCCGAGGAGAACATCAGAACATCCACGACGTTCCGTTCCATTTGATGAGATCTCCATCGTGAAGTTGGACCACGTGTTCGGGGAATGTTGGTTCTGTGTCTTCAAGCAGACGCGGAAAGGGGCTTTCGTCGTCGACGTAGGTGTGCGTGATGGCCAGTGGTGTTGCGCAGCGTTCGGCCAGGGCCATGATGTCCATGGGCTTGTGGTGGTGAGTTGAGGGCACCCAGTCGGGGAAACCCATTTCCAACACCGCCAGGTGAGACCGTTCAATCGCCTCGTAGAGGGCATCACACGGCCCAGAATCGCCGCTGTGAACAAAGGACGTGCCGTCGGTGTGCTCAAACCGATAGCCGTGCGGTTCGACAGCGTCTTCATGGTGAACTTCAAACCGCTCCCACCGCCAGCCGTCGTTCAGTTCACCCGTGTCGTCCATTACCCAAGTGACGTGGTCGAGCATGCTGTCGAGTGAACCGGGAAAGGCCAATTCACAGAGGTGGGTCAACCGTTTCTTCACAAACGGTGTTCCAACCACGGTGAGGGGTTGCTGTCCCTCCCTGTCAGAGATGTACTTGCGTTCCAATAAGAGAAAGGGAAATCCAAACACATGGTCGCCGTGAACATGGGTCACGAACACCGTTTCGATACCAGCGACATCGTGACCGGCCCGCCGAAGACCGGCAAGGGCTGTGGGGGGAGCGTCGATGATGTGGCGCCCGTCGAAGAGCGCGAAGGAATGGTGCCGGCCATGTGGGAGGAAGGCGTTGCCCGTCCCCAACATTTCGATACGGTGCACCATGTCGCCCGGACTGCACGGTGCTTCTTCTTCTCATCGGTTCGGGGCTTTGGTAGCGAGGATGTGAAACGATACCAACGATGATATAGCGACCTTGAGTGCGAAAATCATCCCCCGTGGAATGAGGTGACGAGATGACAAACTGGTCTGCAAAAAATCCCTACATGACTCACATAACCGAGAACTACATCCTCAACGGAGAAGGCTCTCGCAAGGAGACGCGACACATCGTCTTCGCTATCGGAGATTCGGGCCTGGACTACAAGGTCGGCGACGCCCTTGGCGTCATCGCAGAGAACCCACCGCACATCGTTGAGGAACTCCTCGATGTCCAAGGTTGGGACCGGGACGCCACCGTCACCACCCACAACGGCGAGCGAACGCTCTATGATGCCCTCAAGAAGGATTTTGAGGTCCACATGGCCAACAAAAAATTCGTCCAATCCCTCGCAGAAAAAGTCGTCTCGAGCGGCATGAAGATCAGCATGAGCATCGTGTCTCGCACCCGAAACGACGCCTCGTGGTCCGCCACCGACAACCAGCAGACGCCTCCTGCACTCCGCCCGTCCGTGCCATCGGACGACCCTGCTGCACAGGTCGAGGCCATCACCGCCGACACCAAGGCGATCGAGGACTACCTGTGGACTCGCGATTACGTCGACATCATGCGTGAATTCGAGGTCAAGTACTCACCAGAGGAATTCCTTGAACTGGCCGACCGCCTCAAGCCTCGGCTCTATTCCATCGCTTCATCCCACGACGCCCACCCTGGCTTTGTTGAGCTGACCGTGGGCATCGTCCGCTTCGAGTACAACGGCCGAGCCCGTGGTGGCCTCTGCACGCAGTTCATGGCCGATGAGATCAACACGTCTGGCGCTCCCATCGGCGTGTTCATGTCGCCTACCAAGTCCTTCATCCTCCCCGAAGACAAGGACACGGACATCATCATGGTCGGTCCGGGTACGGGCATCGCACCCTTCCGTGCGTTCATGGAGCAGCGTGTCCACGACGGAGGCTCCGGAAAGAACTGGTTGTTCTTTGGCGACCAGTCCGCCAAAACCGAATTCTACTACAAGGACGAGATTGAATCCTGGATTGACGAGGGACACCTTTGGCGCTTTACGACGGCATGGTCTCGCGACCAAGCGGAGAAAATCTACGTTCAGCACCGATTGAAGGAACACGGCGCTGAAGTTTGGGAGTGGTTCGAGCGAGGCGCCTACTTCTACATCTGCGGCGACAAGCAGTACATGGCCAAGGATGTTCACCGTGCCCTCATCGAAATCGCCATGGAGCACGGCGGCATGTCCGAGGACGACGCCACGCACTTCATCGAGAAAACCATGATGCGAGAAGAAAAGCGTTACTTGCGAGACGTTTACTGATCAGGAGCGCTCACCAAGCGCGTTTTCTCGTGCACATGTGCACCAAGCCCTCAAAACCCGAAGGGCCATGTCGCTGGCATGGAGGAAGAGCGCATCGGCTTCAAGGCTCGATTGGTCTCCATGCTCCTGCGCCTGATGACCTTGGGGCTGATCGCCGTCGCCTTGATGATCTCCACCGAAGGCATTGTGATTGTAGCGTTGCTGTTCGTCCTCGTCGTACCGTTTGAGAAACTCTTCCCCCGTCACCGAGGACAAAAGGTCAGACGACCTCATTTGGACACGGATGTGGGCTATGCGCTCGCATCACCGCTGATGGGCCTCCTGACGGGCGTTGTGGCCATCGTCATTGGGCTGCTCAGTCTCGCATGGATTCCGGGTCTCCTGCTTGCGCCGTATGTGGCCAAAATTCCCGAGGCCTACATGCCCGTGGTTGGCTTCCTGCTGTTCGATGCGCTGGTGTACTGGACGCACCGCTTCTATCACGAGATACCGGTGTTGTGGAAGTTTCATGCCATTCATCACTCCACCGAGCATCTGGATTGGGCCAGCGGATTCCGTGCTCATCCGCTCGATGGGACCATCTTGGCTCCTGCGTTCGTGTTTCTTGTCACCGCGGGCTTTTCCTTCGAATTGACGGGGGCACTTGCTGCAGCTCAAATCATTCTCGGATTGTTTCTTCACGCCAATGTGCGCTGGCGACTCAAGTGGCTGCACCGCCTCATCATCACGCCGGAATTTCACCACTGGCATCACACCAATGAGCGGGATGCGATTTGGACGAACTACTCCACGTTCCTGCCGCTTTGGGACCAATTGTTCGGGACCTATTTCATGCCCAAGGACCGACGGCCACAGTCCTATGGGGTAAACGAACCCGTACCCGATGGCATCCTTCGGCAATTACGTCATCCGTTCAAGGGATGGCGGAATCCGCTGTGGTATGTGCTTCATCCGTTCCAATCTCTTCGACGGTCGTTGCGTTTCGCGAGGGATATTCTCCGCTCCATGCGCAAGTCCATGTTTCGCAAGCGGGGCACGAAGCCGTGGGACGTGTACCCTCAGGATGAGGCCTCAACCGTCCAGTGAAGGGCGGGGGGTCTCCGCTCGGCGTCGGGTAAAATTCTCACCGTCGGACCGCTTTGCTCATAGATTGCGTCGGCCGACGGGTGTCCATGGGATTCAAGCGCGTCCTCATCGCCAACCGTGGAGAAATCGCTCTTCGCATCTTGCGAACCCTCCGTGATATGGGTATCGAAGCCGCCATCATCCACGGACGGGAAGACCGTCTCTCCCTGCCAGTTCAAATGGCCGATATCGCCTATCCCAACTACCGGACGAACCCCTTGGACTCCTATCTTGATATCGAAGCCGTGGTGCAAGCAGCGAAAGAGCTCGAGTGCGATGCTGTTCATCCCGGCTACGGCTTTTTGGCCGAGAACGCCGCCTTTGTCGCTCGCCTCGAGGAAGAAGGCATCACCTTCATCGGCCCTGCCTCCGGTGTCATCACCTTGCTCGGTGATAAAATCGAAGCCCGAGCGGCGATGGAGGCGGCTGGCCTCCCAACCGCAAAGGGTTCGTCTGAACCCATTGCCAGTGCCGATGTCGCCAGTGCGCTCGCCGATGAAATCGGCTACCCTGTTATCATCAAAGCGGCTGCGGGTGGCGGTGGTATCGGGATGCAAATCGTGCAGCAGGCCGACGAGTTCGAGAGTGCCCTCAAACTCTGTCAGTCCCGAGCCAAGTCGGCCTTCGGTGATGAACGAGTGTTCGTTGAGAAGTACATTCAGGGTGCGCAACACGTTGAATTCCAAGTCTTGGCTGACGGCAAGAATGCCATCCATTTTGGTGAACGCTTCTGCTCCATTCAGCGCCGCCACCAAAAACTGGTCGAAGAGGGCCCTTGGTTGACCGATGAAAAGCGTGCTGAAATCGGAGAACTTGTGTGCAAGGGTGCAGAATCGGTGGGCTACAAGGGTCTCGCAACCTTTGAATTCCTGCGCGACGCCAACGGCGATTTCTACTTCCTTGAAGTGAATCCCCGTGTCCAGGTGGAGCACACGGTCACCGAACTCATCACCGGCCACAACCTCGTCGAACTCGGTATTCGCGTCGCTCAAGGTGAAGCGCTGCCGCTCAAGCAAGAGGACATCGCGTGGCGAGGCCACGCCATCCAGTGCCGTTTGAACGCCGAAGACCCGCGCGAATTTGTTCCAAGCCCCGGCCGCTTGTGGGAATGCCACTTCCCAAGCGGATTCGGTATTCGTTGCGACACCCACGCCCACCCCGGCTACGAAATGCCGGGATGCTTCGACTCCTTGCTGGCGAAACTCTTGGTGTGGGGCCGGGACCGTGAAGATGCGATTCGCCGCATGAAGACGGCGCTGGATGAAACAATGATCACGGGTGTGGAGCATTTGATTCCGCTTCATCGTCGCATCATGGACGAGGAAGACTTCAACAACGGCGACATCACGATTCAGTACATTGACATGCACCAGGCGTTGCTTGGTTGAGGTGAGCCTTCATGACGGTCCTCATTGTTGGAAGCATCGCCTACGATTCAGTCCAGTCCCCTGCAGGCTCGGTCGACCGTGCCCTGGGTGGTTCTGCTACCTACGGCGGTTTGTCGTGCCGTTTCGTTCAACGCCATCGCAAGGGCATGGACACGGGTCTTGTGGGTGTGGTCGGCGAGGATTTTGCCGAAAAGGATCGCCAACTCCTTTCTGATGCCGGTCTTGACCTTGAGGGCGTAGAAACGGCGGAAGGCGAGACATTCCGTTGGGAAGGTGCTTATCAGGGGTCGATGGCCGAGGCAGAAACCCGTGCAACCTACCTCAACGTGTTCGAACATTTCCAACCCGCCGTTCCCAAGCGATGGGAGCAACCCAGCGTTGTGTTCTGCGCCAACCTCCATCCGGCTCTTCAGCACAGCGTTCTCGAGCAAACAACGGCGCAAAGGCTGACCATGCTTGATTCGATGAACCTGTGGATCACCATCGCCAAGCCGGCGCTGCTCGAGGTTATGCAGTCCGTTGACCTCATCATCATCAACGACGGGGAAGCACGAATGCTGACAGAGGATGAAAACCTCGTGCGTGCCATGCACGTCCTTGCAAAAGAAACGAACACACCAACCCTCATCGTCAAGCGGGGTGAACACGGCGTGCTCGCCCTCCACGAGGGCGCGGTGCTCGCCCTTCCAGCTTTCCCCACAGCAGACGTGGTCGACCCAACCGGTTGTGGCGATACGTTCGCCGGCGCTTTGGCGGCTCACTTCGCTTCCGGTTCGGATGCGTTGACGCTGGATGAACTGCGTGAGGGTTTGATGATGGCCACCGTGATGGCCAGTTTCACGCTTGAGGCGTTCGGGACAACCGCGCTTCGGGAACTCAGCGGCCCTGCTTTTGACCATCGACTTGAAGCCTATCGCTCCATGCTCGGGCACTGATCAGTCATCGTCCAGCCGCGGAACATGCACGTTCTCGTCGTCTTCCGTGGTTGAGCGAAGGTCACTAAACGAGATGGCGTCCAACTCATCTTCTCCGGATTGCGCCAGTTCATTCGCCGTGGTGAGAAGGCGTTGAGCGTGCTGATTGAGGCGTTCTGCCTCCGCCGCTGCCAAGACCCCGCCTCGTTCCTCGGAGAGTGAATCGTGGAGGCGGGCGGCATTGAGTTCCGCCGCTGAAGCAGCGGCCTGGGCTCGAAGGCCACCAGAGGTTTCCGTCGTTGCTACGGCTCGGCTTCGTGAACCGTCGCTGCCTCGCCTGATGAGGTCGTTCGATGTTTCACGAATACGGCTCCAAAGACCGTTTCCTCGGCTCTCGCGCGGACGAAGTTGCTGTGTTCGGCGTGGCCGGAACGACGTTTGCTCAACCTTTCGCCGGTCTTTGGGCTTGAAAGATGATTCACGTCGGGGAGCCGGTGCCGACCGGTCTTCGGCAGGCTCCGGTTCAGGAACAATGCTCGCCTCGAAGGCATCGAGCAACTCAGCATCGAGGCCGAGCGAATCTTCGGCTTCCTCCTCCTCTTCTTGTGATTCGCTGGTATTCAAACCCGGGACGTGGGCGGCATCTTGGCTGAAAAATGAGGGTAAGAACGGGCGGCCCTCCTGATCCGTCATTTGGTACATGGGCGGGGTCTGTTCTGGGATAAGGACAGGCCGGTTGATGGGTGATGGGCGGTGGTCGGGTGGGTATTGGGAAGACTGCGGGGCAGAGACGACGGGCTGGAAACTGGGGATGAAACCAACCACTTGCGGGCTGGCCTGAGGTGCAGGTTCGTGGGTTGGCACCCATTCGGGTTCGGGTTCTGCAGAAAGAACAGCGTTCGGCTCGCCTTCCGCCAAGAACCGGTCAACGGTTTGAGGCACGTCGAGCAAGCCCGGCAACACCGGGGCAGGGGGCACGGTTGTCTCGCGCCATCCTCCGCCGAGTTCAGCTTCAATGGCGGCAAGTTTTGCTCGCACCTCGGCCATGCTCTTGTTGTTGGCTAAATGATTGAACATGAAACTCAACCGATTCAACTCCCGTTCGTTTCCGTAGAGCACGTGGGTGTCGCCCGATGAGGTTTGAATGGTCAGCGTAGGTTTTTTTGTCAACAGGCGTGCTGAGATGAATCCAGCGCCCATACCGATGAAGATCATTCTGTAGATCGTTGGCACCAAGACACGATAGCCTATCCACACAAAGGCCATGCCCAATAATATGAGCCACGTTGGCACCAAATTTGACGAGTGATGTCGCATGGTGGTGATGGCACTGAGGCGCAGGTCGACCGTGGCACTCCGCTTCCCTTCAATGCTCAGCATGCGCTCATCCAGGGTGATATTGACCCGTTCTGAAGGCTCTGCCAACCGAAGAGAAAGGAAGGTTTCCTTTTCCATCTCGCCGGTTGGTACAGTCCCCTGCCCAATCTCGCGCATCCCGGCTCCGAGCGAGATGTGTGGGGTTATCAACCCACCGCACGAGCGACGAGGGGCCCCGTCCAAAACAGCGGATTGTTTTCCGCGCCGTCAGGGGTTGTCGGCGGTGACCACGGCCGAACCCATGATGCGTGGTTTGGAATCCAACTGGGCGATGAGCACGGCCGGCGGGTCGTCTTTTCTGATGAAGAGGGGGTGGTCCCACGCTACGGTCAGTGTGTTTCCTTCAACCCGTTGAATCCGTCCAACAACAAATTGGAGGTCGACGCTGGCGTGGATGACATCACCCTCGGCCAGGACACGCTTTTGGAAAGGTGATGTGGTCAGCTCAACGGTGGACCGCTGATGTTGGTCAAGGGCCATCGGCGTGAACACATCGGCTCGCTTGTCCTCCACGGGGGGATGAACGATGATGGTGTTGCCCGTTAGATGCTCCTCCTTGGCGTTTCGTAGTGCAAGACCAACACGGTCGCCGGCGGTGGCGACCTCGACATCGTCGTCCATGACCTGGAGGGATTTGGCGCTGCCCGTTCCGTTTGCGGGGAGGAGCAACACCTCGTCGTGCACGTTGACGCGTCCGGATTGGACATAGCCGATGGCGACCAATCCAATGCCTTTCACGTTGAAGTACTGATCGACGGGAAGCACCAACGGAGCGTTAGCGTTGGCTTCGAGCACGTTTTTGATGTCGTCCATCAGATCGTACATGCGTTCCCGGAGGTGGATGCCATCGTTGGCCTCAAAGGTCCACGACGCCAAGCCGGCCTGTTTGAACAGCATCTTCACTTGGTCTTCGTCAACCCAGCCGCCCTCACCGGGGTTGATGACCGCAAGACCGTGATGAATTCCAGCGCTTGCGAAGGCCACCAGTGCCTCACCGAGGGTGGCATCAACAGCGCTGATTTCAAGAATTCCCGCATGGGAGGTTGAGAGGGCATTGAGAAACGGCGGCAGGCGTTCGGGGAACTTTGCCGGTCGTATGAGCGAGAGAATACGTGCCCCATCCGGGCCGTTTTCTTTGTGGACATAGGTGTGGACGTCTCGCTGGTCGGCGGGTTTAGCGATGCTTCGAGCAAGTTCATCTGAGGCGATGACGGCGACGTTCAACACGACCATGCTCCGGCGAGTTGGCTGCGCTTGAAGAAGCAATGGGTGGTCAAGCGTCCCGCTTGGCCTTTTGCGCCAACATGTTGTCCCGAATGGCTTTCGCCTTGGTCCATTCCGCTTTTTCTTCTTCGGATTGTGGCGTGAACTGGGGAACAGGGATGGGGCGCATCATGGAGTCAATGGCCACGAAAAAGAAGTATCCTTCGCAAATGATGCTCTTTTCCCACGTTGCCTTGCTCATGGTGTAGGCCGTGACTTTGGTGCACGCCGTATGGCTGCTGGTGAACACCACTTGCCCTGAAACCTCGAGAAGATCGCCCTGCCGTGCAGGGGCGATGAAGGTCAGCGTGTCGATGGAAATCGTGACAAATTCGCGATGGGCGAATTTGGCGCATGCGATGCCGCCAGCCTTGTCCATCAGGGACAGAAGGCGGCCGCCGAACAGGGTGTTGTAGGCGTTCGTGTCTTGTGGAAACACCTCCTCGATAAGGGTCACGGGTTCGGTGGAATACGGCTCCATGCTCGTTCCACAAGGTCCACCCTCATAACTCATGTTCACAACAGTAAGCAAAGGAAGAGGAATACGGTACGGTATCGGGAAAGCGACGAGATTTTATGGGGGCAAACCTTCGCACAGGTGCAGGTGACACCATGTCAAACAAATCACACCGTAAAGCTACGCCAATTTTCCTCATGCTGCTGATGCTTCTTGCTCCGATGGCTTCGGCCAATGTCACCACCTTTGCCGACGGGTCATCCGAGGCCGATGTTGAAATCCGCGAAGGCGCCTTGCTCGAAAACATCGTCGACGGTACGGTCGCCCTCCCGGACGGCGAGACGGTCACCTCTGCGAGTGTGAAAATCAAAACCAACGCCGTCGAACATGGCCACCAAACCCGAATTGATACCCAAACCGACCTCGATGGGTCCGGGAATTATCGCGTGTGGAACCCCGACTACAACAGCAAATTGACAGAATTCTCGGACGAGGCACTCTTCACTTACGATGACGGTAGCCAAGCGACACCTGTATCGTTGGTTTCGGAAGGTTTCCTAACAGACTTTGAGGGGACCAATGGAGGATTCTCGGATTCAACCGACTCCGCAGAGATGCCCTCCACCGGTCCTGGCTGGGAGCACGGCTTCCTTGGGCCAAACGATGTGCCGGGTGGCTGTGCTTCGGGCATGGAATGTTGGGGCACCAACATCGCCGACACCAACTACACGGACGACAACCCCGATGGAAACACGCCCCCGACCTATGACCCTTATACGCTTGGAATGACGACAGCCGAACTCCATGTCGATCCGCTCCTCAAGAGCAGCACGGCGTATTTCGACTCGTGGTGGAATCTGGAGACCTCAACGGGCTCTGCTCAAAACTCGCTCATTTTCAGGGATTGCGGCTATCTCCAAATCCGTTCCTCCCCTGTCCCGGGATCCTTCCCACCCGACACCAGTGGATTCAACTATCTGCCCATTGACCAACAAAACAGTACGGGGCTTGTCTTCGGGAAAAATTACGCCCAGGGCACAGGCTCCACTTGGAACCAAGACAATCGTATCAATCGTCAATGCGATGGGCTGCAGTTGAGCAGCAGTCAGTGGGGTTGGGGAATCGCCGGTTCCTCCACGACCGCACAGAACCCGTCCGGCTGGGCCAACATTGCGGTCAACTTGGACCAATACATCGGGGACTACGTCCAAATCCGGTTTGTGATGGACCACACAGCCTCCACGGCACTGAACGTTGATGACAACATGTCCGGCTGGTATGTCGACAACTTCAGATTGGGAGAACTTCTTCCCCAAAACGGAAGCATGACGGTCCGCGGTATGCTGCCATCGGCCGCCGGTGGCCTGAACCACCCCAACGGGTATGGTGTGCTGACCATGGAAGCAGAAACAACGGCTTCCGCAACGCTGACCGTGGATGTTCTCGATGCGAATGACAACCTCGTTGTGGGCAAAGACGGAACGGTCATGTCCGGGCTTTCGGGCGACATCATCGAACTTTGGGAGATCGATTCATCGGACTACCCCAATGTCAAATTCAGATTCAATTTCGATTCCGGCCCCGAGCGTTTGACTTCTCCAGTGTTCCACGGCTACAGTATCGGAACCCGGGTGGGGACCGGGTTCAACGCGACCATGCCGGGTTCCCCACAGATCTCCAACGGCGTTTGGCAGACCATGGGTGGAGGCGAGCCCATGTTTTACGTTCCGCTGGTTGAGCAACAGGCCTACGCTTCCACGTTGGAGCGTAGCAAGTTCAGTCATCCGATCACCTCCATTACGCCGATGATCGAAGATTCGTGCAGTGAATCGCCCGATATTGAAATCGTGCCAACCGGCTCATCCAGCCCCATCACGGTTCAAGACGGCGTCAAGAAGGTCCTTGACGACCCCATCCTCGGATTTTACTCCCTTACGTCCTACCAGAATCCTTGCGATGTCGCAGGAATCTGGTTTGATTTGGAATTTGCCCACCACGCTAAGGATTTGATGATCGATGTTGCAAACGACGGGGATGTTGAGTTTGGTTTGGCCGAGCCTGCGTTTGACATGTTCGGCCGACAAACCACCTTCGTGGCGGGGACGGTTGACGGTGTAAACCTCGCCGCCGATGAGGCGACCCTTACCCTCGGCGTCAACGGTCAAGCCACGGGCGGTTTCTTCCTCTTGCCGGAGGGAGCAGAGGTAACGGCTGCTGATTTTGGAATGGACCAGGTTTCCATCAATTCCAATTCTGATGCGGAAGAAGGTTTTGAACTGAAATTGATGACCGGCTCTCAGTCCGTTGTGTTGGGTGATATGCCAAACAGCACCACCATCACACAGGAAATTCTGAGCCCTCAAATGGACTTCATAGGTGCGATCAATTCGTTGCTCAACAACCCCTCGGTGGCCGGTAACCATCAAGATGAATTTGGCCGCAACTGGGTGATGTTCCGCTTTATGGTCGATTCACCCAACGCGTCATCGGGTACTTCGCTCAACCTTGTTGACCTGGATATTGTTTACGATTACGAAACGGTGCTCAACGAGGCCGATGGTTTTGACATCGAACTCAATCAGGGCGTTGCGTTGTGGACCGGTGGAGCAACAGCCGAGGTACCCATCGCTGTGTCCACAAGTTCCGGTGGTGGCATCGCTCTCAGCGACCTGAGCATTTCCTCAAGCACGGGATATGACAATTCACTGACGATCACCGATAATCCGAACGGCCTTTATCCAAACGGAGAAATCTACGAGATCGTGACCACCCACACCGTTGATCCACTGACGGGTGCTGCGCTTTCCGGGGCCTCGTTGATGTTTGAATACGGAGCAAATTCCCTCGGATTTGAATGGAACGATTTCACCCGATTCTCTGAAATGGATGATCTCGACCACGTACAACTTGAAGCGACATCCTCTGCGGTTGACATCACCAACGGGAAGGAAATCACCTGGCACTTCAGGGTCAACCCCTCTTGGGACGATACCTCTGCCGTTCGCCTCTACGCCGGCCTCACCGCAACCAACGGTGTTAACGGCCTGCCCGATGCGGCCCTGTTGGACCCCTTGGTGGGCAACGCTGTCGAGAACGATGCGGGTATCACCAGTTTTGAACTGCAAAACGGCATTGGTCAGCCTCAAGCCCTGACAGGTGCCCAATCTGGAAGACAAATCAACCTCGTCGGTGAAATTCGGCTTGAAGACCTCACCGTTTCTCCCGACCCTACCTCCTACTTCCTCGTTCTCGAGCTGAAGCATGTCAACACCACCGACGGCAACATCACAGTGGAATGGGAAGAGGTGGCGAATCGCTCGGGTGTGATTGGTGGCAATTTCAACTGGAATGTCGACCTTGGTACCGCAGCTGGTAGCGAGACCTACCGATTTGCCCTTCGAGGTTATGAAGACGGTGATTTGCTCTGCCCGCCCTCAATTTACAACCCTGACGAGACGTGTGCCATCCCCTTTGACGTCATGATCGATACCTACGAGCCCAACCTCCTTGACCTCCAGGTGTTGAGTGCGGGGACGGACCCCAATGTTGATTCAAACTGGAGAACTCTTCTCGATGATACATGGGTCGTGCCAAACAGTGCGCAACAAATTCGAATGTCCAGTCAGGACATACCAAACCCACCCGCAACCTTGGACATGCACCTTTGGGTTGAAAACGACCACGACGCTAACGGCGACGGTCTCCCCGATGCGAATGAATACACCATCATCACGTTGAACGGCGATGGCGAGGTACCAACGGCCAACTACACCGGTCAATACAACGACATTGCAAACGAAGGACTCGAAGGCAAGGTCTCAATTTGGATTGAAGGCTACGATCTCGCAGGGAACACCATCGACGGTGGTGGACCCGGATTTGACAACGACCGAGTCTCGTATGTATCCATGTCGTCAAAGAATCCGGTGATTCGCAACTTCTTCATCGAGGATTCGAAAGGCAATCCGTTCCTGAACGCCAACGAATTGCGATGGGACGGAACGTGGAACCAGACCATGTATGCCGGAAACGTCTACCACCTGATTTTGGAGGCCAGCGATGACAACGGTTGGCGAGACGTAGATTTCTTCCAGCTTAACCTCGATAAAACAGCAGACGACATGACGATTTGGTACTCACCACGAAATCAGACGGCCTGGACAGACAGCCCACACATGGACATTGTTTACGACGGTGATGTGGGTCCAACCATGCTCACCATGGACGGCACGGCCCTCATCGACCCGTTTGAGTCGGACTTCATCCTCAACATCCCTATTCGCATCGATTGGGGGATTGTCGGTATGGACGGCAAGGACATCGAACCCAAATTGCAGATGCAGGACCTTGACAACCCGCTCTACACGATGCTTTCTGGTGTGCCGGGACGCTACATCCAAATTTGGCGTTATGCCGATATCATGCAACTTGATTTCAGAACGGACGAGGTCAACAACCTCATGGTTACGCCGATGTTTGAAGACGCGAGTGAACCGTTCACCAGCGATGTCCGGCAAGGATTCGTCTACGCAGGAGATACAATTCGATTCACTGGTCAGTATGCATTCCGAGATGGAATCTACAACAGCGTCTACATCAACCCAGAAATTGAAATGACCATGGAAATCATTCGCCTTGACGCCTTGGATGACAGCAGCAAGGGCTACATCCAGTATCCCGGTGAGACCATTTACCACACCTTCTCAGGCGGTGTTTTCGACATCAACATAACGGCCCCTGTGTTCACCAATGAATATCAGTACACCTACAGGTTGTGTCCGCCAAGCGATGAAGCTGATTCATGTGATGCTGAAGAAGATTACAGTCTGCCAAACGGTGCAGTGGATGTCACATCTTCGCTTTGTGCTACCTCGACCTCCTATGGATGCGGCGAGTTCACGTTGAAGGTCGACCGAACGCCTCCGGAAGTGTTGTCCAACACATGGCTTGCTGAGAAGGGAGCCCTGCCAGCAGGTGCAGATGGCCGCATCATCGCCAACACGTTGTCAACCGCCAACTACCACTGCGTGGACATTCAATTGCAAATCAAAGAGCAGGAAGCCATCTTCCCCGGCGACCTCCAGGTCAACTGGATGTTCTACAGCAACACCATCGACTACACGCCATGGTCCGAATACGCCGAGTATTTCGGATTCGAACCCTCTTCCGAAACCCTCTCGCTCAGCACCTTGGACGGCGGCTATCTCGCAACGGCCACCTGCTTGGACCTTTGGCCGCTCTCCGACAGTGAACCACGTGTGTTCGATGCCGAAGTGGACGAAACGCAGCAGCCCACGCTCGTGTTCTGGGTGTCCGGCGCTGACTCTGCCGGTTCGACCGTTCGATTCGGTGGAGGACCTCAAGAGGGCGGGTCCATCCTTCCTATCATCTCGACGGCACAAGCCCAGCATGAGTCACAGTACACCTTCATCGAAGAAAAGGCGACATTTGAGATTCAAGACGTTCTTCTCAGCGAAGACCCGCGAGTTGGCGAGAGCATGAAACTGCGAATCAAGGTCAAGAACACCGGTTCGATGGCCGGCGTTGCCGAGTTGGTCATCAAGTCGGTCACCGACGGTGGAACGCCTGTTGTGGAAGACACGGTCGCAACGCCCGAACTGGGCATCCAGGAAGTGAGTGATTGGGTCGAAGTGACCCTCGCACCATTCGCCACCCAGACCACGGGCATGTACTACACCATCAGCCTCAACGGTACCAGCGAGAACATCTACGATGGTTCGCAACCCCAATGGGCGGACGTGTTCAACGTTAAGGTTCAGGCCGAGGAAGACTCGGGCAACATGTTGCTCATCGTGGTGCTTCTCGTGGTCGTTATCGGTGTCCTCGGCACGCTTGTTCTCGTGCTTGCCCGCCGTGGTGGCGGTGCGTCCATGCTCGATGACGAGTATGAATACGAAGATGACGACGATGTCGGATACACGGAGAGCAAGGTCCTCGCAGAGATTCCTGCTGATGTTCATCCGGAAATGGCCCGCGCCATGCAAACCTTCCCGCAGTGGACGCAGGAGGAAATCCAGGGTTACTTTGACCAAGGGTGGACCGTTGAGTCGCTGCAAGACTGGGTCAACAACCAGTGAGGCACCTTCATGGCGGCCGAGGATTGGACCGATTCGGTCTGGGAAGACCCGGACGGAGGCACCGTGATCATCCACGGAACGATGCCCACCGTGGTCTATCCCAACGCCATGCGGCCTCGTACGGCATGGCACGGATTGGCTCTGCTCGAATCGCCCGATGTGGTTGACCTTTGGATTCAGGAAGAAGCGGACGAAGTGGAATCCCAAGGCGTGAACCTCACCCACGCCATGCTCTCGGGCGGGGCGTTCGGTAAGTACGTGGAGGGAATTTCTACCCTGGAGCACCTGCAGGGTGGGCGTTTTCCTGACCCCGAACCACGCCGACTGCAACGCAATGCAGACCGGCACAACCGTCCGGTGTTTTTCATCGAACCCTTGGCCGACGACGAGGATTGGGGCGACTACCTGACCCAGGAGGCACGGGCGGTTTCGCACTGGAAGAAATTGCTGGGAATGGTCCGCGTCACCAAACGATGGAAGAAGAGCGTGAAGCATCATCTCTTCAATGCCCAGCCCCCGCCCAAGGGGCAGTCTGTGGACTACTCCACGGCAAGCGTCTTGGCATCTGCTTGGTGGGAACTCTCTGAATGGCTCAGCACGCCCGAACTGGCGCAGCGCCGAAATGCACGATATGCCGCTCGCATTCGGGGGGCGCTGGCGACGTTGCGTGGCGTGGTGGGGAAGGATGCGACCCTTCTCTTGGTGGCGCATTTGCCCCATTGCGCGGCGATGATGGAGGCGTTGAATCAACGCCCATCACCTGAGGAGATTTCATCAACATTGACCCACACCACCGACACGGAGGAGGAATGATATGGCCACAGGTTCCATCGACGTTCGCGTGGAGAACCAACTCGTTCGCTTTGTCTGCCCTGTTCCCCTCAACCACGACACCGTCATCGCTGAAGTCGGCGGCCAGCGCAACAGCGGCGTGGTCATCAAAGCCATGGAACGCCCTCGCGCCACCCTCGTGATCGATGAGGAAGGCAGGATTGTTGTCCACGGTACGCACCGTGTAGAAGCCGCTCGTGCTGCTGCCAAGGAACTCCTGCTCCGCATGGGCATGGACGACAGCGGTCTTGTTGCGGAGATGGGCCCCGTCGTCGTGTCGTTTCAGTTCGACCGAGCCCTCAATTTGGAGGCCATTCCAGCCAGCCTGCCCTCAGGGGCCGCCGAGTTTGACGCTCGCCTCGGCTGCACCACGTTGACCGACACCCGACACAGCTTGACCGTTCAGATTTGGCCCAACGGCAAGTGCATCGTGGCGGATGCCCGTCATCCGAACATGGTGGCCATGGCGGCGGTCTACTGGAACGGCGTGTTCAGCGATAACGGCTATTTCGTCGACCGAATTTGAGGGAACTCCATGGTCTATGACGGTCCGATTTTGGACAACCACTTTCACCTCAACCGAAAGGGATTGTTCCTTGATGCAGCACGCTCTTTTCAGCGCGTGGGCGGAACCGACCTCGTGCTCGTTCACTGCCCTGATTTTTCCGCACCTCCCGAGACCTTTGAAGGCCATCGCAACGCCTACGCCGACACGATTCGGATGGCGGCGTCGGTACGAGAGGACGTTGGCCTTGGCGTACGTGTCGTTCTCGGCCCGCATCCTGCGGCCTTCGCCCATCAATTCGAGCGCTGGGTCTCCAACGAAGGGGATGCTGGAAAGGAGCGTGCGATTGAGAATTACCGCCATTCCATTGAAGCCGCCCTTGGGTTTGTCCACGAGGGGCAGGCTCACGCCATCGGCGAGGTGGGGCGACCTCATTGGCCTGTTTCGGACGAAATTTGGGACCTTTCAAACCAACTTCTCGATGAAACGATGCACCTTGCTGCTCAAGAGGGATTGCCACTTCAACTTCACGTGGAAGGCGAGCGAGAGGACACCTACGGCGATTTGTCTCGTCGAGCGCTTCGTCAAGGGATGGATTTGAGAAAACTGGTGCGCCATTATTCTCCCCCCGATGTTCGTGCTGAACACACCCACGGCCTCACGCCCAGCGTGTTGTGCGGAAAAGGCGCTTTGGAACGGTTGGTTGAAACCCATCGCATGGCGAAAAACGGGTTTTTCCTCGAAACCGATTACATGGATGACCCTCGTCGTCCCGGTGCCGTGCTGGGCCCCAAAACCGTGCCGAAACGGACCCAACAATTGCTGGCTGCAGGCGTTGACGAAGACGTCATGTGGAACACGCACAGCGTCCTGCCGGCCGTTGTCTACGGAGAAGAATGAGGTGTTTATGAACGCATATTTTTGCCGACAACACCCCATCACATTGATGAAAGAGAAACCACAGGGGACCATGAGGGCCATGCTAGCTTCACGCCGCTTTGGATGGGTTGTGGTGGCGCTCTTGCTGTGCAGTCTCGCAGGCTCTGTCCAAGCTCAAGCTCCCACGGCGCCCGGCGTTGAGATCGACTGCGACGAAAAACAGCCCGAACTCGATGTTCATCCGCTCAGTGAACCCGTGGTGGAGATCACCTGCACCGTCAGGAACCCCTCCTCGTTCCAAGAAACCATCGCTGTCGAAAAGGAGTGGGACGGTCTTGAAGTCGACATGATGTTGGAGGAGGATTCCTTTGACCTCGGTCCTGATGAAGAAGAAGATTTCAAAGTCACCTTCAACGGTCAAACCCGCCTTTCAGCCGAGGTCTCCTACGAATTCACCTTGACCGCTACGGTCACCAATGTCGGGATGCTTGACTGGCCGGAAGGGCTCTCGTCAAACGCAACGGTGAACGGCGACCTCAACGTAGCGACCTTTGGTATGGTGGACCTTGACATTTCTGACAAGAGCACACGAACCATGGCTCAGGGCGATGAAGTCGCCATCACGTTCCAATTCCAAAACAACGGTAACGACGACGATAAGATTCGTGTTTCCATCACCAATGCCGCCGAACTTGAGCAGGCTGGTTTCACCTTCCCTAGCGGCACGTTCGTGGCTGAAGACGTCACCGAAGGCGGCGTTTCAACGGTGCGCGAATTGACCATCAGGGCGCCCTCGGAAGTGGCCGCTGAGGAACGGCTCCAGGTTATTTTCCAAGCCGAAAGTGAGAACGATGGCGAAGCCCCCGTGAGCGAGACCAGCATCTCCATTCAACTCGAGGTCAGCAACACGGCTGGCGGACTTGGCGGCGGCTTGGAAGAGGTTGACAAAGACACCCTCGTGATGTACGGGAGCATCGGGGCTGCCGTTCTTTTCGGCCTGATCTTTGTTGTGGCTTTGGCTCGAACTATTCGTCGACGAGCCAACGCTCAACCGATGTATGTGCCTCCCGTTGATGTGGAGGACGAGCCAGAGGATGACGACTTGGATGATTTGGACCTCTCCGATCTGGACGATTTGTTCCCTGAGGACGAAGAAGACGAATTTGACGACGTTTTCGCCGACCTTTGACCTTGCGTTTTGGCGCTCCTTCTACGGTCTTGAACTCGGCCGATGTGGCACGATTTGAGAGGTAACACTCAAAGGCTTGGTGTAGCGCACTACACCTAATCCCCGAGGAGGATTTTCATGCTTGGACTGGAAGGAAAAACGGCCTTTGTGTTTGGAGTGGCAAGCGAAGACTCCATTGCATGGGCGATTTGCAAGCAATTGGCAGCGGCTGGGGTCACGCTCTATCTGGGGTACCAGAAGCGATTCATGAGTCGTGTGTTCAAACTCAAGGACGAACTTCCCGCCATCGGTGGTTTCTATCCGCTCGACGTCGCTTCGGACAGCACCACGCAGGAATTTTTCACCGCCTTTGCCGCAGACCACCCCGGTAAGAAGGCGGACATCTTGGTCCACGCCATCGGGTTTGCGCCTCGCTCGTGTTTTGACCGGCCCATTCTTTTTGTTGAAGACGACGACATCAACACCGCCATGACCATCTCGGCGAATTCGCTTCAGCGCTGCCTCAAGCACGCCCTCCCCTACCTCAATCCCGGTTCCTCAACCATCACACTGACGTATGCGGCTTCCAATCGATTCGTTCCCAGTTACGGCATCATGTCCATGGCAAAAGCGGCTTTGGAGTGCTGGACACGTGAACTCGCCTGCCATCTCGGGCCAGAGGGTCATCGTGTCAATGCCATTTCCTCCGGGCCCATACGGACCATCGCTGCCAGCGGCATACCTGGATTTGACCGAATTTTAGATCACGTTGAAGCGAACGCACCGCTCCGAAGAAACGTCAGTCAGGCCGATGTGGCCGGTGCAACCTTGTGGCTTGCCAGTCCACTCTCAGCGGGCGTCACAGGTCAATGCGTTTACGTTGATGCGGGCTATTCCATCACGATGGTGCCGGAAAGCATCATGAATTGAGGTGTTCACATGACGTTGACGACAGCAGACGGCAAACCATGCGAGGGGATCGAGCAGGGGCCCTTCGAGCCGATTGCCGTCATCGGTCTTGGCGCCCTCATGCCAGATGCGCCGGATATCAATGCGTTTTGGCAAAACATTCTCGACGCCAAAGTGAGCATCCGACCGCTTCCAGAGGGGCGTTGGCCCGGTCCAATCAACCATTTCTGGAAAGAGGGCGGCCCCGGGCAACACACCGAAGGGTACACCTACGCCAAGATTGGCGCATTGGTCTCCGATGCTGAGTTTGACTGGCGCAGGTGGCGTCAACCACCCGGAACATTGCCGCAAATCGATCCGTGTCAGTTGTGGGCCGTTTCCGTTTCCGCAGACGCCATCGAGCACGCTGGTTATGATGGGGACTCACGCGACATTGACCGAACAAAAACCGGGGTCGTCTTCGCCAATGCGCTTGGTGGAGAAAACCGCAACTTGTCGAACATTCGCGTGTGGTCCAACCACACAACGAACGTGGCGAAGCAACACGGTCTGCCCGAAGGAAAAGCAGACGAGTTTGCCGAAGCGATTCTTGAGGGCACGCCTCGGGTGGATGAAGACACCATGCCCGGTGAACTGGCCAACGTGGTTTCGGGACGTGTCGCGAATCTGCTGGATTTGCAAGGGCCCAATCACGCCATGGACGCCGCATGCGCCTCCTCGATGGCTGCAGTTCTCGATGCGTGTCGCCTGCTTCAAACACGCCAGGTGGACGTCATGCTCGCAGGGGCAACCGACCGAACCATGGACCCTGCAACCTTTGCGAAGTTCTCGGCTATCGGCGCCCTTTCGCCCTCCCACTCGTCGCCTTTTGACGCCCGAGCCAACGGCTTCGTCATGGGTGAGGGTGCAGGTGTTCTGGTGCTGAAGCGGCTGAGCGATGCCATTCGGGATGATGATGAAATCTACAGCGTGATACGCGGGGTTGGGGGCTCTTCTGATGGCCGAGGAAAAGGCATCACGGCCCCGAGCCAGCGAGGTCAAATTCAGGCCATTGCCCGAGCGTACAGCCAAGCAGGCTACCCTGCATCGACGGTTGAACTGGTGGAAGCTCACGGGACGTCGACCAAGGTTGGTGATGCAACCGAACTTTCCACGCTCTCCAGGTTGTGGACGGGCGTTGAGGGGAGCGGCAACGTCGCCGTTGGCTCCATCAAATCCCAAATTGGGCACCTCAAGGCAGCTGCTGGCATTGCGGGCATTATGAAATCGGTCATGGCTTTGCACCACCGAACCATCCCTCCGAGTGCGAATTTCGAGACGCCCAATCCAACGGTGGACTGGTCCAACATTCCCTTCTTTGTTCCCACGGCACCGCTTGAATGGCCACGGCCCGAAGGCCATCCTCGACGTGCAGGTGTTTCGGCGTTCGGCTTTGGTGGCACGAACTTCCACATCGCTCTCGAGGGCTATGAGCCCGACTATCACGTGCCGTTGGCTTCGGATTGGGACGCCCGTTGGACGGCCTACAGCGGGCAAGCGGAGGTCAGTGCTCCCTCGATTTTTGACCCGTCCATTCCTGCAACCATGTCGCACGAGGCGCTCAAAGCCGTTGAAGGCGGCGTGTTGCTGCTCTCCGATGACTCCCTTGAGGCGCTTCATGCACAGCTGACTCAGGTCTCGTTTGACGCCCCCTTGTTCGATGACGACCCGAAGGGTCGCCGACTCTCTGAGGCGCTGCAAACCGCGAGTTCGGCCTTTGATTCCAATCAAGCGGTTCGCATGGCACTCGTGGCGACGTCTTGGGCCGAATTTGCGAAGCGACAAACCCTGGCGAGCCAGGCCATGATGGACGCCGAGAAGTGGGGCTTCTTGCAGGCACAAGGTGTGTTGCTGACCGACCAGCCTGCCATGCCGGCCGAGGCAAAAACCGTTCACATGTACCCCGGGCAGGGGAGTCAATACGTCGGGATGACCGCCGATTTGGTGCAACGCTTCACGGCCCCCGCAGCCGTTTGGGAACAGGCCGATGAAACGATGGTTGAGGTGCTGGGAGGCGAGACCCTCTCAGGATTTGTCTTGCGCTCGGCGCTCTCTAAGGATGAATTGAAAGAAGCAGAGCACAAACTCAAGCAGACCGAATACACGCAACCTGCGATGCTCACCGCCGACTTGGCGATTGAGCGGACTCTCCAAACCTACGGGCACTCACCTGACATGGTCGCAGGCCACTCGTTGGGTGAATACGCCGCCCTCATGTCCTCTGGTATTTTGGATATGGACGGAGCACTGCGCGCCGCCGCAGCGCGCGGAACGGAAATGGGCGCCGTTGAAATCGACGACAAGGGCTTGATGGCCAGCGTAACCGCGCCCTATGAGGCGGTCGAGGCGGTGCTTGAAGCGACCGAGGGGTATGTGATCGCGGCCAACAAAAACTCGCCCAAGATGACGGTCATTGCCGGAGAAACCGAACCCGTCAAGGCCGCCATGGAGATGTTTGAGGCGCAAGGGTTCTCCTGCGTTGCCTTGGCGACCTCACACGCCTTCCACTCTCGAATCGTAGCCCCAGCAAACGAACCGCTTCGCCGGTTCTTGGAGGGCTTGGAAATCCGCTGGCCTGAGGTCCCCATCACCGCCAATGTCGACGGCACGTTCTATCCCGACAAAGGCGACGACGCCAAGACGGCCATTTTGGAGAAACTCGCTCCGCAAATGGCTTCCTCGGTAGAATGGACCAAGCAGATCGAAACCATGTACGCTGCCGGCGGACGCTTGTTTGTTGAGGTCGGTCCAAAGCGTGCGTTGACCATGTTTGCTATGCAAATCCTCGAGGGTCAGCCTCACGTGCCCATCATGACCAACCATCCAAAACAGGGCGGTATTGCGAGTTTCATGACGGCTCTTGGTGCCTTGGCGCTCGCCGGTCGCCCTCCATCTTGGCCTTCGCTTGATTCGGATGCGCTCCAGGACGCTTTCAAGGCGGGACCGCTTGAAGCCCGCCAGGCTGCTCCTCTCTCCTCCTCATCCTCCAGTGCCGCACAGGAATCCCTGCGCACCCGGGCACGACCGTTGCCTGGAAGTGGGGCAAGCCCGACCCCAGTCGCACCAGCAGCGACCGTCCATACCGGCCCGATGGATTCACAGTTTGCACTCGACCGCGCCATCAGGGCCTATGTCGGCGACCGAATCGCGGCTCACAGCGGCTATCCTGCCTCCTTTTGTCACGGCCAGGTATCGCTCACAGCGGGTTTGGGCCTCACCGCCGACGAAGTCCAACGGGTCGTGGCCACCATCGCTTCGGAGGCAGAAATCGACCCTGAGTTTGATGGGACCGCCGCCCAAACGGCTGGAGACCTCGCTCGCTGGGTTCGCACACCGCCCTCCTCCTGGTCGCCGATGACCTCGGTTTCAGCCCCCTCCAATCTCAAGGTGGCGCCGGTCTCCACCGTCTCGATGCTTCAACAGGGCACGAGGCGGGATGCTGACCCGTACGTGGTCACCGGTGTTTCGCTCGGTTTGCCCGGTATGGACCGGGTCTTCTCGGAAGACGCCTTTGAGAAACTGGTTCGAGGCGAGACCTGCATCAGCGAAGTTTCGGACGAATACAAGCAGCGTCTCTTGGACAAAAACATCGTTCGCCTCATCAAGGGCAGAGATGGCTCGGTCAACATGGACCAAGCCACCGTGTTTGGTGACATCCCTCAGCTTGCAGGGCTGAAGGGTGCCTTTGACCTCGCCGAAGAATTTGGTATTGACCCGAAAGCCATCGTGGCGTGGGATATCAGTACCCAACTGGCGGTGGCTGCTGGTTTGCTGGCGCTGCGAGACGCAGGTATTCCGCTGACGCCGGTTGAACAAATCGGAAAGGGTGGACTCCGCCTGATTCGCAACTGGCAGGTGCCTCAAATCCAACGAGAGCGCACGGGCATCGTCTTCTCATCCTGTTTCCCCGGCCTTCAGATGGCGTCCAAACACGCCAAGACCAACGGCGATGACGGTGAGGGTCGGTTCGACCGACGCTACCTGTTCCAAACGCTGAACATGGGCCATTCTCAGTTCGCACAATACACCGGTATTCGAGGACCAAACACCACCATCAACCTCGCATGTGCCTCAGCAACCGCTGCTTTTGGTGTTGCAGAGGACTGGCTTGACGCCGGCCGGGTTGACCGCGTGGTCATCATCAGCGGTGACGATGTGACGGGCGACGACCTTTGGGAGTGGATCGCTGGCGGCTTTGCCGCCTCGGGTGCCGCAGCGACCAACAACGTCGTCGAAGAAACCGCCCTGCCCTTTGATCGCCGTCGAAACGGGCTCATTTTGGGCATGGGTGCAGCCGCCTTTGTCGTGGAGCGCAACTCAGAGGCCCAACAGCGTGGCGTGCAACCCATCGCTGAGTTCCTCGGTTCCACCACCGCCAATTCTGCCTACCACGGCACGCGCTTGGATGTGGAGCACGTGGGCCAGGTGGTCAACAGCTTCATCACCGATATGGAGCGACGCTGGGGGCTTGACCGACACGCCATGGCCCCGAACACGGTCTTCTTCTCCCACGAAACCTACACGCCGGCCCGTGGCGGTTCGGCCCAATCCGAGGTCAAGGCGCTGCGCGACACCTTTGGTGAATCGACCAACAAATTGGTGATTGCCAATACGAAAGGCTTCACCGGCCATCCGATGGCGGTTGGTATCGAAGATGCCAGCATGTTCTACGGCCTGAAGACACGACGCATTCCCCCCATCGCCAACCACAAGGAAAAGGACCCTGAATTGGGCGACCTCAACCTTTCCACCGGAGGCGACTATCCCGAATTGGAATACGGTTTGCGCTTTGCAGCTGGCTTTGGTTCACAAATCGCTTTGTCGTTGATGCGAAGATGGCCAGTGGAAGGCGAGCGTATCGACGGTGCTCGCTTACTCGCTTGGGCCAGAGGACTTGCGGGCACGGACGATGTGGTCATGCGGGTTCTCCAGAACAAACTCGTGGCATATGTCGACGGAGAGAACAACCTCCACGGTGGCATCCAAGGCGAGCCATGGCCGTACACAGCACCGTGGGAGGGCAAGCCCTCAGTGTCCACCCCTCAACCAATGCAGCCTTCCCCGAAGCCGGAACCAGCACCAACGGCCGCGCCGGTGGAATCCTCGCTCGCTCCTGCAGCACCCGCTGCACCCGCTGTACCCGCTGCTGCCCCAACTGTCGTGAACGACGAGAACATGGTCGCCACCGTGATCGACGTGGTGGTCAACCACACCGGATATCCGGCTGACTTTGTTGAACTCGACCAAGACCTTGAGGGCGAATTGGGCATTGATACGGTGAAGCAAGCCGAAATTATGGCTGACATACGCGACAGGTTTGGACTCCCCATCGACGAGGATTTCGTGCTCGCCGACTACCCCACCCTCAACCATATGATCGGCTACATTCAACGCATGACGAGTGGCGAGCCCGCACCATCAACCCCCGCAGAAGTCGCTGCACTGGCCGTCCCCGAACCCGTTTCGGCTCAAGCTCCAGCATCAGCCCCCGCAGCTTCTGCTCCTGCCGCTCCGCTTGACGATGCCGAGATGACCGCCACGGTCGTCGCCGTGGTCGTTGATCACACGGGCTACCCCGCTGATTTCATTGAACTCGACCAGGACCTCGAGGGCGAATTGGGTATTGATACCGTCAAGCAAGCCGAAATCATGGCTGATATTCGCGACAAATTCAGTCTGCCCGTTGACGAGGACTTCGTCCTGGCCGACCACCCGACACTGAATCACATGATTGGCTACATCCAGCGCATGCAGGGCGGTGCTGCCGCTCAAACAGCGACTAGAGCCACTCCTCCAGCACCAGCCCCCGCAACGCCCGCCCCGACGCCTGCGCCCACCGCACCATCGCCTTCCACAGCGGCCAACCAATCGCACCCCGAAATCGAAGGTGTGCTCGTTTCGGTCGTCGTCGACCACACAGGCTACCCAGCGGATTTCATCGAATTGGACCAGGATCTCGAGGGTGAACTGGGCATTGATACGGTCAAACAAGCCGAGATCATGGCCGAAATCAGGGACCGCTTCTCGCTGCCCGTTGACGAAGACTTTGTGCTCGCAGACCATCCGACGCTGAACCACTTCACCGCCTACATCGTGAAGATGCAGGGCGGAAGCCCGACGCCAAAGGCACCTGAGGTTGAGGTTGCTGATGAGGTGGCCGAAATCTCTGCCCCCGTCTCGTCCTCGACCCACGCAGAGGGTCCTCGCCGATGGCAAGTGGAAATAGAAGGATGTCCGGGTGTGGCCGCTCCGCTGCATCCCGAAGGCACGGTGGTCGTGTCTGACGACGGCTGGGGCATCGCTGAAGCCTTTTGTCAGCGCATGGAGGCGCGAGGTTTGAGCGCTGTTCGCATTGGCTTTGAGAGCCGCATTCGCGATGCATCTCGTCAGGAAGAAGCCGGTCGCACCGTGTTCCGAGCCGACCCCGAACAACCCGAGCATTTGGCTTGGATTGCAACCCAACTCGCCGGCGTTCGCCTTGCAGGCCTGGTTCACATGGCGCCGATGAAACTCGCATCAGAGCAGTGGTCCGAAGACACCTATCCATCCTCTCAAATCGCGCTCGCAGCCCAGGGCTGGTTTGGCCTTCTCAAGGAATTGGGCCAGAGCATCCCAACTGATTCCTCCGGCTTTATCGCCTCTGTTTCTTCTCTCGACGGACGGCACGGAAACAAGGGCGACCGCTTCAATGCGATCCAATGTGCCGCCAGCGGCATCACGAAGTCGTATGCCTTCGAGCGTCCCGACCTTCGTTGTCGTGCGCTGGACCTTCATCCTGACTTTGTTTTGGAGGCCGACGATGCTGCACAGCGCATCGAAAAGGACCTGCTCGGTCTTGCGGGAGAAGTCGAGATTGGTCTTGACCGAGACGGACGCCGCTGGTCGCTGGTCGCTTTCGCAGAGGACGTTGTGGAGGAGGTCCAACCGTTGACAGCCGAAGATACGTGGTTGGTGTCCGGCGGTGGCTCTGGTGTGACGGCTGCGTCCATCATCGGCGTCGCTCAAGCGAGTCCAAAGGCCGGAGCGCACTTCGAGTTGCTTGGTCGCTCAACCCTTATCGAATCGACCGCCGATTGGATTGGCTGGACCGAAGACCAACTCGCTGAGGAGAAGAACGCCCTGCGTGAGCGCCTCATCGAGGCCAGTGAAACCGGAAAGGTCACCATGGTGGAATGGAATACTGCGTGGCAACGCTTTACTCGCAGTCGCGATGTCTATCTCACGCTGGACGCCATCGTTCAAACCGGCAATCAGGCTACCTACCACTCCATCGACGTGATGGACCACGAAGGCCTTGCACAACTTGGGGCGTCGCTTGGACGCCCCATCACCGGAATCGTTCACGGCGCAGGTTTGGAAGACTCAAAGCTCGTTGCCGACAAAGCCTACGAGGTGTTCGATCGGGTTGTTCGGGTGAAGATTGACGGTTGGCGGGCTTTGATGTCGGCCGTTCAGGCTTCGGGACGGGACGTTCCCGACTTCGCTTGCTGTTTCACCAGCGTGGCCGGTCGGTTTGGAAACGGCGGACAAACAGACTACGCTGCCGCCAACTCGGTCCTGGATGCTGAAATGGCACGCCTGACGGCGACCACGGCCTGCAGGGCGGTGGCCATCGGTTGGACGGGTTGGCGCGATGTTGGCATGGCCACCCGAGGCTCCATTGAAGCGGTCTTCGCTGCTGCAGGTATTGAGACGCTCGCCGTTGAGGACGGCGTGGCCCTCTTCGTTGCCGAAGCCCTTCAGGGTGGAAAACGCAGGGTGCTTGGGTGCGGTACGCTGGGCGTGATGGACCGCTTTGATTCGTTCCGAGAAGCACCGCTGAAGTTGCCTCCGAGCATGGCCGCCACCATCGCTGACCCCACACGGTTCCCGTTCGTCGACAAGGTCGTGGCCTTGGAAGAACACCAGCACATGGTCACCCAGACCACCCTTTCGGAGGAGGACCATCCTTTCTTGACCGACCATGCCATTGAGGGCGTCCCTTACCACCCTGGCGTGATGGCCCTCGAAATGTTTGCCCAATCCTCGCTGCTTCTCCTCCCCACCACATGTTTAGCTGGTTTTGAAGAGGTCAGCTTTGGGCTGCCCGTCAAACTTCTGAAAGGCCCGATGACGGTTCGTGTTGAGGTCAATATCGAACGCTCCGAAGGCGACCTTACATGGGTGCGTTGTCGTTTGGTGTCAGATTTGGCCAACTCAAAGGGCGAAGTGTTCGGCGAGCGAGAACACCACTCGGCGCTTGTTCGTCTTATCGAGAAGCACGAAGACCTGCGGCCGTTCTTGCAAGGTGAAGTCGATGAATTACCCGAAACGGGCACACCTCCATCGGGCGATGTGCTCCATCCCGCCTCCTTCATCTACGACCGGTACTTCCACGGCCCACGCTTCCAATCTCACGGAGGTGTGCTTCGAGGCGTTGGTGATGAAGGCCGACAAGGTATTGACGGGCTGGCGTTGATGCGACATCAACTCCCCGAAACAGACCAGTTTGCCTTGGAATCTGACGGTGAGCAGGTGTTGCTCGAAGCGCTCCCGATGCTGATCGAAGCTGGCTTCCAGAACGCAGGCCTCGTGGCCATGGAACTGCTTGGCTACAGCAGCCTTCCCGTGGGTATCGCCTGGTCGACCATGCTGAGGGTTCCCGATGCTGATGAAACGCTTCGGTTGCGAAGCCTCCAAGTTGGCGCCCCGGGTGATGGCATCACCGTTCACGACGTTGTTATCGTCGGTGAGGACGATGCTCCTGTGTTGGCCCTCAAAGGGTTGCAACTCAAAGCCATGGCTACGGTTGATGACAACCAACGGTTTTCACTGGAGCGATGAGCGAGGGGTCTGGCGTGGGGATTCAACGGCTCACGCCTCCCGATGGAAAGGTGGAGGTGTTTGTCATGCCCGTGCGGGACTGGAACCTTGCGGAGGTTCCTCTTGCACAGGCGAGCGAGGTTCAGACGTTCGTCACCGGAAAGCGTCGTTGTGAACACTTGACGGGCCGCCGCCTCTTGGGAGAGGCGCTCGAATGGTGGGGCGTGGGCGACCTCTCGGTGCTGGAAGTACGAAGGGACGAGTTCAGGGCACCTTCCATCCATTTCATTCAAGGTGTTTGGAGACGAACGCCGCTACCGAATGTTTCGATTTCTCACAGTGACGGCATGGCGTTTGTCGCCCTCGCACCCCCTGCTCTTCGGGTGGGACTTGATGCAGAACCCGTTGACCGAACCCTCGCAGAGAACGCCTTCGATATGATGGCCAAAGGCAGCGAACTCGAGCGCCTTCGCAAAGCACCGGAGCATGTTTTCCGTTTGTGGACGGGGAAGGAAGCGGTGCAAAAATGTCTGGGCCAAGGGATGCACCTCAACCCCCGGGAAATTGAAATTCCAATTGAGAATGAAACCGACCAAATTTCAATTGAAAAATCAAAAATCCAATTGCAATATTGGACGGAAAGCGGTTATCATTTATCGCTGGCGTACACGTCCGCAACCCCTACCTCACCGACGCCCGAGGACGTGCTTCTCGAACAAACACGCAGGGCGATGGAGGCCGAGCCGGATTGGGGTGTTGGGTGTAAAACCCAACGAAGCGGTGCCTGAATCAATTCCACAATCGGCTGCTCTCCCACGGCAGGTCAAGGGCCACACCGAGTTCGGTCAACACGACGAAATTGAACACGATGTACGTGATGGTTGACAACAGGAACACGACCAACGACGTGTTGACAATCCGCTTTCGCTGGCGTTTTGCCTCGTCAAGTGAGCAGATGCCTTGGTTTCGGAAATAAATGAACAGGCCGAGGGCGACAAGACCTGCGCTGAGCGCCGTCAAAAGCGGTCGGAACCACCACATACCGTTGGTCCCCCAATACAAATCGTTTGACAGGGCTGCTGCGCTTGAAACGCTGGCAAGCCCAAAGAGGACGAGAACGACGCTTGGGAAGCAACACATGGAGGCGAGGAAAGCCGATCCCCCTATCCACTTCCACAACGATTTGACATCGTTGGTAACATGGGCTTCCGCCATGGTTACAAATCTCTTGTATTCCTTTTCAAGTTGTGTTCGCAAGGCAGTCCTGGAACGCAGAGACTTCCTCAATGGCGTTGGTGTGCCAAATCAGCGGCAACACGGGCGTGCCGTCGGACCACGCTCCCATGTCGGTCAGCATGGTTTCGTCCGTCAGATACTGATAGGCCCAATCGGCCGTAAAGGTGTCTTCTCGCCCCATGGCGACCAGGTAATCCGCTTGGGCGTCGACGCGTCGGTAAAAACTCCAATCGGAGAGGGTGTCGTGGGCCGGGTCGGTTTGGAGGTAGTGGCTAGCGACCAGTCGTGGGAACCCGTAGAGGTCGGATTGAATTTCGAGAAGTTGGTTGCGCTCTTCGGGGAGCGAAGAAAAGAGTTGTTGGTGGAACGCTCCGGGGCAGACACCCACGGTCATGTCGTCTTCCGGAATTCCGATTTGGACCAGTGTCTCGTTGGGAAGTTGGGAGAGGTCAGGGTGGAGATGAGGCTGCATGGGGCGATGTGCAGGCGATTCGAGGGCAACCACGAGAGCGCGACTGCCCCATCCATGTTTCAGCACATCGTCGAGCGTGATGAATGTGTAAGCAGCACCCAGGCTGTGGCCGCCTGCCCACAGCACCGACGGGTCAACATGGCGCTGACCGAGGTGTTCTTCCAGCTGGGGTTCTCGCTCTGGTTGAAGCAGAATCGCATCCAGATGGTCAAGGGCAGCTCGAATCGCAAGGTCTCGTTGGACGTGTTGCAGGTAATCCGTCATGCCTTGGTCGTAGGTGGCTTCGTGCGTTTCATGCCCTTCTGGACGAAGGTCGGAGGGGTATTGAATGAAGGCGACCGCCATCCCTTTTCCAGCAAGGTGATTGATCCAATCCTGGTAGGCGTCAACATCAGGATAGCCAAATCCGTGGAGGAGAACCGCCAACGGCATGCTGCTGAAGGTGATGTCTTCGGGAAGGTTGGGCAGGGTGATGTACACGCTAAATTCCACATCGTCCTCCAAATCGCCCTGAACCGCAAGCACCTCGTCAGGAAGCGTGTAGGGCGAGCGGTATTGTTCCACCGTGAAGGGTCCGGGGAAGGAGCCGTAGCCCATCGAGGGAGTTGCCGGGGGTGCGGGTGCAAAGCCGACGACGGCCGGGACACCCGGCATAACGAGCCAGGCTGCGAAAAACACGCCGAGCATGTGGACCACCCGAGCGGGGGCCACCTTAGATTCGCCCGAACGGCGCAAGACCGGAGGTCCCCAAAGCCCCACGAGCAAGCAGGCCAACGTCCACCCCATGAGCGTCGGGAGAAGAAGAAACGCACCTCGAAGGTAGAAGACATCCATCAGAACGTGAAGCGAGATGAGCCCGAGCAGGAAACCCACACAAGCGAGAGGGAACAGCGTCCAACCCGGTTGGCGCTCATGCCGTGTGATGGCTTTTCGTAAGGCGTAGGCTGCCCCAGCCACGATGAACATGAAGGTCAGCGTCAGTGTTGGAGCGTTGCGCAGTGTCATGGTCCATTCCAGCGAACGAACAGCGTGGGGCCAAATGGCGTCCACTGTATTCTTACCACTGAGCAAACGGACGATCATCTCGCCAAAGGCCAGGAGAAACCCGACACCAATGGCCAAAGCGGGGTGCTTAAGCCATGACGGTGAAACCGTCTCATCAGAACTCGACGCCCCGTAGACATCCACACGGCAACTTGTGTTATGTTCTACAAGAAGTTTCGTTCAAACCCTCAGGCGTTGACGTTTCGAATTTCGGGAGTTTGGTCGGCGAAAATGAACTCAAGGAACGCCGCCCACATGACAAATTCCAAACTTTCCTCGAGGTTTTCTTGCCCACCGACCACTGCGACCATGTTTTCCAACGTGTCTTGAGGCGAGTGGTAGGCCGAGTAATCGTCGTCGTAGGCTCCCAGGTGGAAAATGGTCTGTGCGCCAAGGTTACGGAAGGTGACGTGGTCGGACCGACCGAAACTGTCCTCATGCACGTCCATGACCAAGTCGCTGTGTTCCTCCCAGTGGTTGTCGCAACCCGCTCCGTAGGTCCCGTCGATGCGCAGGTCCATGGGTGCGTTGAGCACGTTTCGATGCACGTGGTCAACGATGCTGGTAATTTCAACATCCTGCACTTCTGGGTCGATGTCGGGGCCGGACCATGCGTGATAGGGGAAGGGGTCGCCGTTTTCTTTGTGGGCGGGCCATGAGATGCCCATCATGTCCATGTTGATGTAAAATCGGAGTTCTTTGTCCTGAGGCAAACACGCCTCACAATCGTTGTTGGCAAACGCGTTGGAGCCTCGTAGTCCTTCTTCTTCGGAGGACCACAAGCCGAGGAAGGTGTCGCACTCCACTTCAATGTCAACCAGTGCCTGTGCGTAGAGCATCATGACCACCGTGCCGGCGGTGTTGTCGTAAGCACCTTCGGCGGTTCCACCGCCGGGAGGGCCTCCGGGGGGAGCGATGTCCATGTGCGAGCCCATGCCCTGCACGCAATCGTCCGAGGTGCCACGCTTCCACGCAATGACATTGAGCGATTCAGGCTGACTCGGGTTGAGGTGGTCGACCACACGCATCAGGTGAGTCTCATAGCCAAGCCCCTCAAAGTGGCCTTGGAAATACGATGCAGCACGTTCGAATTGGGGGTTTGGACTTCCCATCCATCGTCCGTTGTACGCACCGCAATCGTCCGAAGGTGTGTCGCAGGTGATGTAATCCATCTTTTCGTACCACGCCTCACCCGCAAGAATGGGGGTGCCGTTGCTCACCGTGCGGTTGAACACCGATTTTGTTCCATCCTTGTGCCACACGACCAGTTCAACAAATTCGGTGTAGGGCGTGGTCAACATCTGGACGAGCACACGGTCACCATCTACAGGGACAGAACTGTCGATGTCGATGACGCCATCAACAAACAAGAGCACATCGTGGGCGGGGGCCGAGAGGCGCAGATCCTCGCCCAGGAGAAGCACATCGTGCCATTCGCCTGCTCGAACTTGGGCGTCTTGCGGAGACGAACCGTCGATGGTGAGGGCTGCATCAAGGTCAACGGTCGAGGCGGTTTCGCCTTCTCCGATGCACCCTGAGAGCGGCGCAACCACCATCAACAAGCCAAGCAAAAACGCCCGAGAAACCGCTTGGCCTCGCATGCTCATGACCATCGGGTTAGGCCCGTCTTCATAGCGGTTCGCTTCGGTCCTAAGTCCAGGTTCAGTAGGGGACATCTTTCCACCCAATTTTGTACCCGATGAGGTTGAACGAACGGTGCAGCACCGGCGTGATGGCCACCAGTGCCAACATAGGAAGGCGCAATTCCTCGGCTGCCAGAATGGATGAGCCGAGGAATAATTGGCCCCATAGGAAGACCATGATGGCGAAGGGCAGGGTGTCCAAAAGCGGTGCTTTGGAGGAGATGTCACCCTCTCGCTTCAGCCCTCGTCGGCGCTTGAAAAAGGAGCCCGTGCTGTCGCCGACCAGACATGCAAATCCGAGGAAGCTTCCCAGAACAAAAGCCGTGGTGTTGGCGCCCCCGATGGAAAACCACGCCCCCTCGGAACCCGTCAGGGGGTGGGCAAAGACCGTTGCCCCATCATCGAAGGCGGTTGCCATGTCCCCCGTGCTGACCAAGGAAGCCAGAAGCATGCACAACAGGCCTGATGTGAGGGAGCCGCCGATCAGCCCGTTCCATGTCTTTCCGTCCCCCAACATCCGGTTGCCGTCAGCAAGCACGCGCCCCCCGTCGATGGGCCAGGGGCCGTAGCCGGTTTTGGGCAACCATTTCCCCCACATCATGGCGAAGGTGTTGGCCAAAAAGCCGGGAAGGTAGAGCCAAAGCGTGAGCAAACAAAGCGAGAGGAAATCCATGCATCATCACCGAGGTGTTGGATGCTCGTTGTGCTGTTGAGCCTTTCATGCTTGCCCGGTTGACCCGCGAAAACGGGCGCTCTCTTGACCGATTGGGAGGTGCGGATAGCGGGAGTCGAACCCACGACATAAGGTTGGAAACCTCAGATGATAACCACTTCACCATATCCGCAGTGTGGTAATCACGGCGACAAGCCTCTCCTCTTTGAGGCAATCGGTTCGGATGGTTTGCTCACCGTTTTCTCCTGAAATCACTGAACACGGAGTCCGTACGCTCTCGTGGGACGCGTGGCTGCGATTGGTTTTGCACCAGGTTGCGAGCGGGCAGGTCCGCCAGTCCGCGGGACTGGCGCAGTTCTGCAGCGCGCATCATGCGGCGGTCGTCTTCCCGAGCCTTCCTGTTCTGCCCTCGAATCATCAAGGTCCCCATCAGGACAAAGAGCACCAGGCCGGCAAGGGCGGCCTGAACCATCGTGTTCTCGGTCATGACGGTGATAAGGGAACTTTCGGTTTCATCGGCCACCTCGACGGGCGCATTGGAATCGCTGGCTTTGATGACCACGGTGACGGTGTCCATCGGGTATTCTGCACCGGGCTCGGTCGCTGAGAGCAACAACTGATGATTCCCGACATCTTTGGCATTTCCAGAGAAGGTGACCGTCTGCGTGTTGCCTGTCGCTGAAGTAAAGGTCAGCAGGTGGCCAGAGGTTTCTCCGGCGATGCTCGCGGTCGCTTGCCAATTCACATTCGCAGCAAAGGCCGAACTCATGGAGGTGGTGATGGTGCACGTAAAGGTGAACCAGCCGCTAGCGGCGAGGTCCACATCGATGGTGAGGGGCGTACAGGTCATGGACGCTTCAGCCGAACTCCGAGAGGCGTCGTTGGGCCAGTGGTCGGGCTTGTGTGCGCCAAGGGAGGCGTTGTCGCCCCATCCATCGCCATCGCTGTCAGTATATTGGCTGCGTTGCTCTGGGAAGGCATCATCGCTGTCGGCCCAGCCATCGCCGTCTTGGTCCGGACATCCAAAGGTGCCACCAGCGGCCGAGGTCCCCATTTGGTTGGGGCAAGCATCTCCGTCCGTACCGCTCGTTTCATCGCCGTAACCGTCGCCGTCGCTGTCAAACCACTGGCTTGCATCGCTTGGCCACAAGTCCTCAGCATCGCCGGCCCCATCGCCATCTCCGTCAGGGCAACCGAAAGTGCCGAGGGTGGACGTCCCGGAGACCGCAGGACAACCATCGGGTTGGCTTCCGTTGGGGTTGTCGCCGTAGCCATCGCCGTCACCGTCGCTCCACTGCGTGGCATCGGCGAGGAAGGCATCGTTGGCATCTGAGATGCCGTCGCCGTCCTCATCCACGCAGCCAAACCGGTCCACGTTTGAAAAGCCGGCTTCGGAAGGGCACACGTCCGCCTGATAACCGGCAGGGTCGTCTCCGAAGCCATCGCCATCGGCGTCGGCGCTTTGCGTGGGGTCAGCCGGGAAGGCATCGGCACCGTCTGTGGTGTTCCATCCGCTGGTGTTTCCGACGGGGAGCGTGGGGTCCGAGACCCCGTCACCGTCGCTGTCAACACAGCCGGTGCGGTCGGTGGTGGAATTTCCGAAAAGGAGCGGACAGTTGTCCTCAGCGTCGTCAAATCCGTCGTTGTCCGTGTCGATCCATCGTGTTGGGTCGTTCGGGAAATCGTCGGTGAGGTTGGCATGGCCGTCTCCGTCATCGTCGACACAACCCAGTAAACCGATGGAAGACGTTCCTGCTTCACCGGGGCACGCATCGGGTTGCAGGCCCGTCGCATTGTCGCCGTAGCCGTCTCCGTCCTGGTCCAGCCACTGGGTTGGTAGTTCGGGCAAGGCATCGATGTTGTTTTCCCACCCGTCGCCGTCGTTATCGGGGCAACCCATGCGGTTTCCGAGCGTGGAATTGCCCCACTGGTTGACGCAGGCATCGGGTAGGGTGCCGCCAGGATTGTCGCCGTAGCCATCCCCATCGCTATCGGCCCATTGCGTGTTGTCGTCGGGATGGGTATCTTCGCTATCGGCCCAACCGTCGAGGTCGCCGTCTGGGCAGCCGTAGGTGTTGTTTTGCCACGAAGAACCAAACACTGCAGGGCACGCATCGGGAAGGGTTCCACCGGGGTTATCGCCGTAGCCATCGCCGTCGGTGTCGTTCCATTGCGTGGCATCGGTCATGAATGCATCAGCTCCCTCGGCTGTTGTCCAGACGCTGTCAGGGTCGGAATAGCCATCACCGTCTTGGTCGGGACAGCCGTTTCGGTCGTGCATGGATGTGCCGTAGAGGGCTGGACAGTCATCGTCCAAGCCGTCATCGTAGCCGTCGCCATCGATGTCGCCCCAACGGTTCGGGTCGTTGGGATAAGCATCGGCGCCTTCGTTCACGCCCCATGCCCCATCGGGGTCGGAATAACCATCGCCGTCGGTGTCGGGACATCCGAGTCGGTCGGACGTGGAGTTTCCTGCTTGTGAGGGGCATGCATCGCCGTTGGTGCCCGATGGGTTATCGCCGTAGCCATCGCCGTCGGTGTCCGCCCATTGGGTGCTGTCGCTGGGGTACGCATCGGCACCGTTGGCCACCGTCCACGTCGCGTCGCCGTCTGAAGAGCCGTCGTTGTCCGAATCGGTGCACCCGAACCGGTCTCGGGAGGACGTACCAACGGTCGAGGGGCACGCATCGCCTTGGAATCCAGAGGCCTCGTCGCCGTAACCATCGCCGTCGCTGTCGGCCCATTGCGTTCCTTCGTTGGGGAAGGCATCGTCAACATCGGCGTACCCGTCGCTATCGGTGTCGGCGCATCCTAAGCGGCCCGCTTGTGTGGAGGTGCCGGCCTGTGTCGGGCAGGCGTCAGGACTGTTTCCGCTGGCGTTGTCGCCATAACCGTCACCGTCGGTGTCGACCCACTGGGTCGCATCGGAGGCAAAAGCGTCGGCCCCGTTGGCGACGGTCCAACCGCTGTCGGGGTCGGAGTAGCCGTCGCCGTCCGTGTCCGTGCATCCGTAGCGGTCTTGATCGGACCCGCCGTTGGTGCTCGGGCAGGCATCACCTGATGTCGCCGGCGGCGGGTTATCGCCGTAGCCATCGCCGTCGGCGTCCGCCCATTGGGTGGCATCGGTGGGGAAAGCATCCGCACCGTTGGTTGTACCCCACGAACCGTCAGGGTCGGAGTAGCCATCACCGTCTTGGTCAGCGCAGCCGTTGCGGTCTTGGCTTGAGGGGCCGGCGACGCTCGTGCACGCGTCTGCTCCGTTGGCGACGGTCCAACCGCTATCGGGATCGGAATACCCATCGCCATCGGTATCGGTACAGCCGAACCGGTCGCCGGTGGAGTTTCCAGCCGTGGAGGTGCAAGCGTCCGGCTCATCGCCAACGGCGTTGTCGCCGTAGCCGTCGTAATCGCTGTCGGCCCACTGCGTCGGTTCGCTTGGGAAGGCATCCGCACCTTGGTTGACGGTCCAGTTGCTGTCCGGGTTGGAATAGCCGTCCCCGTCGGTGTCGGGGCACCCGGTTCGATCAGCGGTTGAGGTGCCCGCCGTGTTGTTGCAGTCATCATCATCGTCTTCGTAACCGTCCATGTCGGCGTCCTGCGTCAGATTCGTGAGGGTGTAGTCTCCCGTCATGGCCAAAGCGAAGAATTGCGGGCCGGTTGGCACGCTGGTGCCCACCACGTGGACCTCCCATGTGCCTTGGGCCGGTGAGGCGAGCGTCAGTCCTCGCAAATTGTCGAGGTTGTTGCTCAAATTCGTCCAGGTGCCTGATGGGCTCTTGAGGGCCAAATCAAGGTCGTTGACCAAGTTGGTGGAGGCCGCCGGCGTTGAGGCCGGGTCGGTCCATGCCAGGGCGATGTTGATGTCATCCGCACTTGCTGGGACGTTGAACGACCACCCTGAGTCGGCGTCGGTGGTCACCGAGTGGTTGTACAGATAGGACGTGTTGATGGCTTGGGACATGTTGATTCGACCCCAGCCTTCGTGGTCGTTGGGTGCCGCTTCGCCCGCTCCGTTGGTGGAGGAGGAATATTGTCCGGTCATGTCGTGAGCGCTGGCGGTAAAGATGGCCTTCACCAGCGCAGAGGTTGGGTTGCTTTCCCCGAGGTTTTCCATCAGGTGCTCAAGCAACAGCGCCGATGCACCGGCCGTGAGCGGCGTGGCCATGCTCGTCCCGCCCATGTAGGTGTAGCTGGCGTTGTGCGCCAACCAACCCGTATCGGTTGTGCTTCGACTCTTTGCAGAGAGAATCATGGTGCCCGGTGCTGAGAAATCGGGCTTTAGGCGGCCGTCGTCGGTGGGTCCTCGGGAGGAAAACGCCGCCATGCCTTCCGGATTATCCGCTAGACGGTCGTTGGAGATGGGTGAGCCGTAATCGGTGCTGCCCCAAACCCAGGTCATGTTCCCGCGGTCGTTTTCACTCGCACCCACGGTGAGGACGTTTTTGGCTGTCGCCGGTGAACCCATGGAATCGAGGTCGATCTCACCGTTGCGGTCGGCGTCCGCACCTTCATTGGCTGCAGCAAAGAGAATCACCATCTCGTCGTGCGTTCGGGCGCTGGCGTCCGCTTGCATGGATGAGGAGGTGTATTGTCCTGCAACCGCTGACCCCCACGAGTTGGTGTGAATCCGGCTGTCGTTCTCCCAGGCGAGTGCGAACATGTCGTCAAGATCGTTTGGAATGCCGAGAAGTTTCTCCTCGCTGTTGTGGGTGGTGGCAATGGCATGGAACAACAGGTGGGCTTCGGGCGCCGCACCGATGATGTCGCCGTTGCTGTGGGTGCCGTCACCAAGGACCGAGCCCGCCACGTGGGTTCCGTGTCCGTCGTGGTCTTCAGCATCGTCGCCGCAAGGACTCAGGCTGAAGGCCGTGCACACCGATGCGGGCGGGGGGAACGAGAGAATGCCCGTGATGTGGTCGCTGAAATCCGGGTGCATGTTACTGTTGTTCACGCCGTTGTCCAATCCGGTGTCGGCGACGGTCACAATGATGCCACTGCCGTCCAGCCCGGCCCACGAACTGTCGATGTTGGCCATGTTGGTGGAACTCCACATGTCGTCGACGTTCATCACTTCGATGCCCTTTGAGTTCATGATCTCATAGAACGGACGGGGCTCAACCCACTCGACCGCATCTTGTTGAACCAACCACGCCAAACCATCGGTGTCAATGGCCATCGTGGCGAATCGGCCGCTGTGCGTGTCGAGGACGATATCGCTGCGTTGCGTCAAGCCTTCCGGGAGGGTTTCACCCGACAAGACGACGTTCACGATGGCTCCTTCGTCGTTCACGAAGGGGTTGTAGGCCACCATGTCAAGACCGAGGAGGCCGCGAAGCAGGTCGGTTTGGACTTTGTCGCTGGCGTCCATGGCCGCCAATCCGAGCACATCGAGTTGTTCCAGTTGAGCCGGCGTCTGGCCGTTGACGTGGCAGTGGAAACTCGCCGGAGGAAGGAAGGAGAAACAATCGATGCCCGCATCAGCGAGCTCGTTGAACCACTCGCTGGGCACGGGGTAGGTATGGCCCAAAATGTGGTAGCCGTCCACCTGCGTTTCCCCGGTGCGCTCACGCCATTCTTCGGTGGCCACCAGTTGCACGTCTCGATAGAGCAGGGCGCTGGAACCGGCCGCTTCATCTGCATTCATCCACCCGTGTTCAGCGGTGGTGGTGGGAGAAACACCGACCTGCTCGAGCCACTCCAACGCCGCATCGGTATCGGGTTGGTAGGTCGATTGGTCCGCTTGGACAAACGCCAACGGCGACAACACCTGAACCAAAAGAAGCGCAAAGAAAACGAGTGAGGTTCTGCGGCGTTGCGTCTGCATGAGACGAACCAAACCGGAGAACCTCATCAAAGATTGGTTGAACGGTCAGCCCAACCTTGCTCGTCTCGCGAGGGTTCAAGAGTCTCGGTCATTGCCACGCAGACATGACGAGGGCCCACGCTGCAAAAGCCAACAGCGACAAGATGTCTCCCGAAGACATCAACAAGGGCGCTGACGTTCTTGGAAGACAGATTTGGCGTGTTGTTCCCTACGCCAAGAAATACCCAAAACGGGCCCTTACGGGCATTTTCGCCAACGCTGCTGCTCGTTTCTTTGACCTCATGCCCTTCGTCGCCATCGGACTGGCGGTGGATTATTTCACCACCGATATGCTCTCTGGACCTCAAATCGTTCAGGACGCCGTGACCACGCTCCACAGCAATCCCGCCATCGGTTATGGGGTGCTTATCTTCCTCGGGTTCCTCTGTTTGGCTGTGTTCCAAGGCATCTCGGAGTACGCCTGGCAGACCCTTGGCTACAACATCCAACACGATCTTCGGATGGACGCCACGCGGTCGCTGATCGCCATGGAAGCCTCCTATTACGATTTGAGGCAAACAGGGCAAATCATGTCTGTGCTCTCAAGCGACGTCAACCAACTCGAAGACGTGGTATCGGATTCATCCACCTCGATCATCCGAATCATCATCACCTTTGCCACCGCCTTTCTCATCCTCGTGCTGATGTCGTGGAGGTTGGCGGCCGTGTTGTTCACGCCCATCTTGTTCATCGTGCCCGCTGTTTATTGGTTTTCGACCCGTGTACAGCGAAAGTACCGGAAGCAACGGGAATCGACCGGGGACATCCACGCCGTTCTTGAAAACCTCATTTCAGGTATCGCCGTAGTCCAGGCCTACAACGCTGAATCGTGGGAGGCTGACCGCGTCGCCTCCGAGTCGGGCTCCTACCGGGACCAAGCCATGGGCGCGAGCAAAGACCGCAATCGCTTCATTCCGATGATTTACGCCACGGCAGGTGTGGCCTTCGGTTTGCTCGTGACAGGCGGTGGCTACCTTGCGAGTGAAGGGGACATCACCACCGGTCAACTGGTCACCTTCCTGCTCATCAGCACGCGCATGACCATGCCGATGTTCATCTTCGGCATCCTCGTCAACCAACTTCAACGCGGCGAGGCTGCTGCTCGTCGGGTGTTTGCTGCCATCGACCTCGAGCCGACCATCGTTGACGACGAGAACGCCATCGAGCTGGAAGGCGGCATCAAAACCGTTGAATTCAGCGATGTGTACTTCACCTACCCCAACACCACCATCAAGGTCCTGAACGGCATTTCCTTCAAGCTCAGCGAGGGTGAGTTCCTCGGCGTTATGGGCCACACCGGTGCGGGTAAAACGACGATTCTCAAACTCTTGATGCGATACTACACGCCTGACAGTGGCGACGTGCTGGTCAACGGCCGCCCCATTACCGACTTCACGCTGTACTCGCTGCGCGAAGCCATCGGTTTCGTGAGTCAGGACCCCTTCTTGTTCTACGGCAGCGTCAAGGACAACGTCGTCTACAACCAAGAGGCCAGCGAGGACCAACTCGTTGAAGCGCTCAAAATGGCCGGCGCATGGGATTTCGTCCAAGAATTGGAAGACGGTGTCAACACCATGGTCGGTGACCGTGGCGCCATGCTTAGTGGAGGGCAGCGTGCACGTGTTTCGCTTGCTCGTGCCATTTTGAAGGCTCCAAGTCTGCTCATCCTCGACGAGGCCAGCAGCGCCTTGGACGCCGAAACCGAACGTCGCATTCAGGAGAATCTTCTCTCTTCTGGCAAGGAACGAGCCACCATCGCCGTTGCTCACCGCTTGAGCACCATTCGCAACGCCAACGAAATTCTCTCCATGGTTGACGGCGCCATCGTCGAGCGAGGCTTGCACGATGATTTGGTGGCGTCGGGCGGTGTGTATGCCAGCCAGTGGACCATTCAAACCGGCGATATGGCGGGCCTGTGATCACGCTGAGTTCGCTCTGCGCATCAGGCCGAGGTTCACCAGGGCCGTGATGACCAGCAATCCCGAGAACCACATCGGCATCAAGGGAACGCTGTCAAAGGACATCGGCAGCCACGACAACAGCGATTCACCCCGAGTGAAAGTGCCACCCAGTGAAGCGGTCAAGAGCACCATACCCACCGCAGCCAATCCACCGAGCGTCTGCCATCGTCGTCCAGCAGCACGATGCCAGATGCCAGCGCCGTGGGCCCGACGAGCGAAGAGCACACCGAGGGCAAGCCCAAAGGCGGACGAGCCGAGGAGCATCTTGTTGATGAGCAAGGGGTGGTCGATGCCCTCGCCCGGACTGGACTGAATGCCGGTAATGATGGCGAAGGGGAGTGCAAGCAGTCCGAACGCCAAGGCGAAGTGAGCGACATGGTCTGCGAGTTGCAGATGTCGTTTCATGCCAAGCCATCCATGACTGGCGAGGCCAGCGAGAAGAAAGCCAAGGCCGGCCAGAGCGTAGGAGCCAACGGCCAGTTCGGTCGTGACCACGTGAAGGGTCGCTGCCGACACCATCAGTCCATCACCTCGTCGTCAAGGAAGGCGTCATCGAACGCCTTTGGCCCATCGATGGGCTGCCGCTGGAGGGACAGGAAGGCGACCATGAACACCAGAAGCATGGCAAAGGATTGGACATAGGCTGCGGTTTCATCCACCGTCCAGGCAGGCTCATCGCTTTGGAGTTGGAACCACGGGGTCGTCTGTGCGGGGCCTTCCCCTTTCAGGACCGCTCGCCATTCCAGTTGAACCGGTTGAAGACTGGCTGGAAGTTCAAGCGCCCAGACGGCCTCATCAACCGATGAAACCGAAGCGGCCCTAACCTCTCCACCGGCAATCCGCCATTCAACCGAAACGGCGGAGACGTCCTCGGTTGGTAGGCGTAGCATGGTGGACTTGCCCACATCTCTTCGCACCGGCGGCTCGAAGTCTGCAGCAAGACGGGGGAGGTTTTCGGGGACCTCGCGAACCTCAACGGTCGCCGGTTGTGTTGAGGCTCCGAAGAACGGGGCTTCGCTGCCGTCCTCAGTGCCGTGATGGATGGCGGCGTAGAGCGTGGCTGTGCCGACCTGCGGGGCGCGCAGCGTCCAGTGAACGGTGTGCTCGGTCTGTCCGGGAGCAATCGTGGCTTCGACGTAGTTCTCGCTTCCGCCTTCGCTGTTGGAAACGATGGTCCACCCTGCATCCGCTGGCGTATCTTCGGCACCGCTGAGGTCGGAGAGAAGGAAGAAACCGAGCAAGCCGGTTTGGGTGGTCTCGATGTTGGAGACGGTGACGGAGACGCTGGTGAGCAATCCCTCGTAGGCGATGCTGGGTGCGTGAACCGACACCGAAGCGGAGGAGGAGCGATTCATATCGGCGTCGCCGTGGCATGCTCCGCCGCATTGGGCATCAAAGGTGCCCGACCCGACACCGTTGGGGTTGGCTGACCCGAAGGTGGGCGCCATCAACAAGGCCAGCACCAAAGCCAGCACCGACAAGCGTCTCATTCCAACGCACCTCCTTCCCGTTTTCCGAGCAACGGTGCGGCCACGAGCGCCAGCAACATCAGGCCACCAAGGCTGAGCCCGAGGCCTGTTGCCGGACCGGGAGCCTCAACAACAACGGGCTCCACCGAGGTCGAAATCGTGTCCATGCCGTTGAGGAACACGCGCTCGTCGTTGACGGGCTGAACGGCGTAGGTGTTGACCCCGCTCATGGGGGGTTGGTCTCGATAGGCGGGGCTGCTCGTGGTGGCGATCGGCTCGCCGTTGCGCAGGATGTTGAACGTCACCTCGTCGCCGGGCCACGCCCACGCGAGGTCGATGTTCCCGGCCCCGTCGTTGACCAGGCGAAGGTTCTGTACCGTCGGTCCGGCCTCGACCTCAACAAGCAGGGTGGTTTCATCGCTGGCACCCGAGTCGTCGCTGACCACCAATCGAACTTCGGTGTCTTCGGTGAGGACCAAGGCGACGGTCGCGCCTCGTGCAACGCCGCCGTTCCACGACCATGCGTATTCAACAAGCGTTCCGTCGCTGTCGCTCGAGGCTTCAGCGGACAGCACGGTGGTTTCGTTGTACCACACATGGGAGGAAGCTACGCCGATGTCCGCAACCGGTTCGAGGTTCATGAGGACGATGCTCGCCTCGCTCACCGTCGTGAGTTCCCCGTCCGACACCTCGACGACCAGCCGCCAGTCTTGGTTGGGTGCGAGTTTTGCTGCTTCCACCGAGGAGGCGTTGGTCTGTCCGGCATCTCGGAACCCGTTCTTGTACCATGTCGTGGTCATCGAAGTGGCGTCACCATCGAGGTCGAGAACCTGGATGGTGGGAGCCAAATCAACCAGGGAATTGGCGTCTGCAGGCCACTCGATGTCAACCTGCGGTGCGGCGTTGAGAACAACGACAGCATCGGTGGTGAAGGTGGACTGGTCGATGCCGTCATCAACGGTGATGACCGCATGCCACGCATCGCTTCGCCGAAGATGGGTGGCGTTCAAGACGAGACTGTCGATGCCATCGCTTTGTTCGACACCGTTCAGGTGCCAGCGGACAGCGGCCACGTCGACATCATCGCCATCCACATCATCGGTCGTCAACTTCACGGTCAACGGGTGAAGCGCACTGAACGAGGGCGAAATGAGATGAGCGTTCAGCACGGTTGGCGCAGCATTGGCGACCACGCGCGCCTCACTGCTGGTAGTCGGAGACCAAGCCTCGCCGTCCGAGACCCGTACAACGGCGGTCCAGGCTTCCCCTTTCGCCGTGTATGATGACGGGAGAGGATTCACATCGTCGAGTTCGGCTTGATGGACGCCGTCCTTCATCCACATCAGCTCGGTTCGGACCAGAGCGTCGCCGTCAGCATCCGATGCTGTCCAATTGGCGGTTAATTCGTCGAGGCTGGTGGCGCCTTCCGGCCCAACCATCACGTCACTGACCACCGGAGGTTGGTTACTCGACCCGACGAGCACATCGGCGGAAGCGAACCAAGCAGAGAAGTCCTCGCTGTCGGAAACCCGAACCTCCACGGTCCAGATGTCGCCAGCACGCGAGGCCACGGCGGGGAGGGTGCTGGCGTTGTCGAGGGAGGATACGACGGCGCCGTCCAACAACCATCGAGCCTCGGATGCGGTGATGGTATCGCCGTCGGCATCGGCGGTTTGGAAGGTGAACGACACATCGTCGTTGGTGTCCGGGGATTCGCTGCTGACGTCGATGGCGACCACCTCTGGTGCAGTGTTGGCGACCACAACGGAACTCGAAGCCACCGAGGCCCCAGCATCTTCGCCATCCGAGGGGGTGACCACGGCATGCCACGCATCGCCTTTCGTGGTCGCTGATGCTGGAAGGGTCAGGGATGTCTGTCCCGGTACGGCCACGCCGTTGAGGTGCCAGGCCACCACGGTGCCGCTTTCGGCGTCCCCGTCTTCGTCGGTGTAGGCGTAGGTGAGCGTGAGGTCGTCGCCCGTGAGGGGGGTGCTGGGGCTGATGGTGAGTTCGGACGCGGTCGGGGGCGCATTGGCGTTGATGTCTTCACCCACGGAAATGGACAGGGTGTCGTAGATGTCGCCGCTGGTGCCGCCGTTGCCGTTGGCTGAAAGCACGGCGAGGTCAAACAGCGCAACGCCCGACCCGCTGGCGGGCGCGGTCCACTGCACGGTCCACGAGGTGGTGCCCGGGGAAAAACCGTGGGTGGCTTGGAATCCGTTGGAGGACACTTGGGCGTTGGGGCCGGGGTTGGACAGGGCACCCCTGTTCACTTCGAGGTTGAATCCGCCGGTGTTGGGTGATGTGCTCATCGCAACGGTCAGGCTGTAGGTGGTTGAGGGGGTGTAGGCGGTGGGCAGCCCCGTCAATTGCGCCGTGACGCTGCCTGAGCCGCCATGACATCCGCAACCGTTGGACCGATTGTAGATGCCGTCGTCCTTGGCGTTGACCAGAGAGAGCGGCGCTAAAGCGAGGAGGAGAAAGACCACCAGCACTGCAGCACCTTGGCGCATGGTTAGAAATCGTGTGCTTTCCTTTTCATCCTTCGTCTCTTCTAAGGGGTTGAATCTTCGGTTCCTTCACCGGTTTTGTTCACGAACCGGTCACCGTAAGTGATGACCATGGACATCAACAAAAACAGGGGTATGCCGAGGATGAGGGCCCACACGCCAATGGTCAATCCTACCAAGCGCACGTCGTCAAACACTTCACCGATGACGATGATCAAACCCACCATCACAATGCGCCCGAGCACCAGCAACGGGCGCACGGAGCCCCAAATCGCATCGGCGTCGTTGGCATGGTAGGGCTGGTCCATCGCTGACAGGCGTTCAGCGAGGGACGGTCGGGCCATGAGCGAGAGAATCTGAACGCCGTCATGAAATTTCGCACTGCTGAGGCGGTAGCCGAGCCTCTTTCACAGCGTCGGTGCTCAAGCGGTTCGGACCCTGTCGTCGATTTGGGCGCCTTCGCCAGCCCGTCCACCGGTTTGACGAATTTCACGCCAGGCTTTGATGACGCCCTGACCGTAAGCCCACTGTGCGAGGAAAACGAAGAGTGGCGCGAGAAACACGGTACCGAGGGAGCGATGGGGCGAGGTGCCGATGGCGGCGCCCAACCACGAGATGGCGATGTAGGCGCACACCAGTCCCAAAGGGATGTGGAAGGCGATGCGGGCGAGGTTCCAATCACCGGCGAGCGTGAACCAAAGGTCGGCTTCAGCACCACCCGACAGGCCGCCGTAGAGCATCGCGGCGAGTGCCAGGACCACGAGTGGCGGGAAGAACCCGATGGCCGTGTGCGACCAGGTGGCGATTTCGGGCCAACGCTTGTTGGCGACCATGCGGGTGTAACCGTAGTTTCGCATCTGCTTCATGTAGGGTTTGAACGGACGTCGGCGGCGATGGGGCATCACGTTGGAAGGGTCGATGAACAACTTGTGGCCCTTGCGTTGAATCTTGGCGTCGAGCACCACGTCCTCGGCGCCGATGCAGCCTTCCTCAAAGAAATCCACTTCTCGCAGGTTGGCCATGCGGTGAGCGCAGTTGACGCCCGGGTTGTGGGTGATGGGCACGAGTTCACCCTTCGGCTGGGCACCGTATCGTGTTCCGGCGGTCATGAATTTCGTGCAGAACGCCACGTCAGCGCACTTGGCCCCGAACGGATCGTCGTCGGGAGCGAAATTGGGGCCGCCCACGGCGCCGACCTCGGGGTTGTCGAACCATCGCACGAGTTTGGCCACCCAGTCCAAGGGCGGGACGGTGTCGTCGTCGGTGAACAACACGAGGTCGTGGTCCATTTGGCGTAGAGCAAAGTTACACGCATCGGCACGGTTGCGGGACGGGTCGTCAATCCACGTGGCGCCGTGCTTCTCGCACACAGCCTTGGTGTGGTCCTTGGACTTGGAGTCGGAGATGACGATCTCAAAATGCGGGTAGGTTTGCTTGCCGAGGCGCTCGAGGACGATGTCGAGTTCATCGGCGTTGTTGATGGTGGGAATCAGCACGGCCGTCTTGTACGGCGTCCCGTCCTCTTTGAGCAAAACGGGGACGGTTTCACCTTCGCCCATGGAACAGGCCACACGCCCGCCTCATAAGAAATCAAGGGAAACCTGACGCACAAGCGCCATGCGCGGAGAATTACGTGGGTGATTAGAACCGCGCACGAACGCGTCCGTTCATGCTTGCGTTTGTGCTAAGTTCATAAGCCGTCGCGGTGGGCTTTTGATGCAGAGAGGGATGAACTCATGTTGAACGTCACAGCCCGACAGGACTTGATGAACAAGATTGTAGAAACTTTGGGCGTGGTCGTCGAGGACGCACGCTTCGAGTTCAAAGAAAACCAAATGAAGGCCACGGTGGTTGATGCATCGCACGTTGCGATGATCGACATGAAGGTCGACGCTGCCGCCTTTGACACGTGGGAGATCGAGGAAAACGACCTCGCTCTGGAGTTGCGCAAAGTGAAGGAACTCATCAGTTTGGGCGGCGCCGACGATTTGATTGAAATGGCCTACACCAAGGATTCTGGCGTGTTGACGCTGAACCTCGGCAAGATTGATCGAAACATTCGACCGTTGGACCCGAGCACGGTCACCTCGCCCAACCTGCCCAACATCGACATCCCCTCCTCGATTGAGATCAACGGGGCCTCCCTTGCTCAAGCACTACGAGCAGCCAAGCAGGTCGGCGATTTGGTGACGTTCAGCATTGACGCCAACGACTTCACCGTCCACGTCCAGGGCCAAACCGACTCGGTCACGGTCAGCTTTTCGAAGGACGAATTGGAGTCGCTCAACTGCTCCAAACCCGCCCGAAGTCAATACTCCTTGACCTACCTCGTGCCGCTGTCAAAGGTGTTCGGCTCGCTGGGCACCGTCAAACTGGGCTTCGGCGAAAGCTTCCCGCTCAGCCTTGAATTCACCTTCAACGACGGAGCGGCTGAAGTGCTGTACTTCCTGGCGCCACGTGTGGAATCCGACTACTGATTTCAGTACTCGCGCCAACCGTTCCCGCAGTCTTTGCAGGTCAACATCCGAGTTTCAGGTTCATCCGACGACCGGGTTTGTTCGAGGTAGGCGTAGACTTCCATACAATCGCATTTCGGGCACATGTAGTCGCCCGTCGTCAGAATCCCTTGCATGTTGTCGGAATCTTTGATGATTTCAAAGTCTCGAGACTCCACCTTTGTGCTTGAGCTTGCCTTGGACAAGTCCACCTCTTTGCCACCGATTTTGGCTTTCAGTTTGGCTGGCCCGTTGTACCCACACTTGTAATTCGTACAGGAGATGTCACCAGCGGGTGTAGGGAAGGATAAGGTTCCACACTTGGGGCAAAACATGGGGTAGCCTCCAATTGCGCCTATATTAGGTTGGTTATAAACGCTGAATCACCGTTCCACTTTTTCTGGCCTGTGGTGGAGGGCAAGGGTCAAAATCAACCGCTCCGAGGGTCGCCTATGTGGTTGTGGTACGACTGGCGGGCTGCGGCCGTCGTGGACGAGCACGGCAACATCGTTGATGCCCTCGAATGGGGCGGTCACATGACCGAGCATGCCGCCGTTGAGCGCCTGCGGCGCATCGCTGCTGGGCAGCCCGTACGAGAAGCAGAGGAATTGAAGCAGCGCTTCCCCGAGGCGGTGCTGTGCGTCCACGGTGACCCCCGACTCCCCGATGCGTCCTATCCAGTGCCGACAGCCGAGCAACAGGCCGTGGCCGACGCAGCCGCCCTGCGCCTGGCCGTTGAGGGCGTGCAAGCCGCTGCCAACGACCCCGACCGTCGCTTGGAACATCTGGTGCGTGGTAGCGATGAACTGCGGGCGAGTCATTTGACCATGGAATCCCGACTCATCGAGTGGGCGGGGTTGTTTTTCCCGATGACCACGGTCACCGACCGTGCAGCCTACGTGCGCACCGTCACTCAGAGTAAGGAACCGGCCGCCTTTGCTGAAGCCATGGACATCGAGGTCCCAGCTGAACTTCCTTCACAAAAGGAATGGAACTCCCTCGTGGAATGGGCAGAAAACGCAGCCCAAGCCAACGGTCGACTGGACCGGATGGAGAACGCACTGCGCTGGCTGGCCGAAGAACACCTGCCCTCGGTCTCTGCGCTTGTTGGCCCCCTTCTTGCCGCTCGCCTCTGCGTTGAAGCCCACGGCCGAGCACGACTGGCCCGCCTCCCTTCGGGAACGGTTCAGATTTTGGGGGCGGAGAAGGCGTTTTTCCACCATCTCAAAACGGGTGCCCCCTCGCCCAAGCACGGCCATATCTTCATGCATCCGTGGATCAGCCGTTCCCCTCGCTGGGTACGTGGAAAAATCGCCCGGATGCTCGCTGGAAAAATCAGCATCGCTGCAAAAATTGACGCGTTCGAGGGTGAGCCTTGGGGCGAAGATGACGTGGCGAAGGTGGAGGCGCGCGTGGAAGCACTTCGCGAAGCGAACAAGCAACCACCGTCTCGGCGTTGAGGGGCTGACATCATGGGTGGAGGAAAGAAGCGCCGCCAGCGTGGCCCGCAACAACTCTCCTCAACGGTTCGCCTCGACCGCCGTACGCTTTGGACACGCAACGCTGTTCCTGGCCAGGCGGTGTACGGGGAATCACTTCGACGGTTTTCGGGGAAGGAACACCGTCGCTGGGACCCGAGTCGCTCGAAATTAGGTGCCGGTATGCTGCGCACCAAGGGCGACCCCGCCCACCTTTTGCCGGTGCAAGGTGAGACCGTGCTCTACCTCGGGGCAGGCCACGGTACGTCGGTCAGTCATCTCTACGACCATCTCTGCGGGAGTGAAAATCGGTTCGGTGGGCGACTGGTTTGCGTTGATTTGGCGCCTCGATGCCTTCGGGACTTGACCTTCATGGCCAAGGGGCGGCCGGGTTTGGTACCCGTCCTCGGTGATGCTCGCAAGCATGCTGCATGGGGTGTGCTGCTGCCCACCAAGGTACCGTGGCTCTTCCAAGATGTCGCACAAGCCGGTCAAGTCGACATTTTCCTTTCAGCCTGTGAGCGATTCCTTCAGGCAGGCGGCACCGGTCTGCTCTCCCTCAAAGCGGCCAGTGAACGCTGGACCGGCGAAGGGGAAACGGCGCTTTTCCAGGGTGTTGAAGACCGGCTTCACCAAGCGGGCTATTCGGTGGACGAAGCCATTGAGTTAACGGGTTATGAGGACAACCATCGCCTGTTTGTGGTCAGAAAGCCGGAGGTCTGACCTTGCCCGAACTTCCTGAGGTCGAAACCGTCCGTCAAGGTCTTCTTCAAGGCATGCTGAACAAAACATTCGACGACGTGCTGATTCGACGAGAAGGCCTGCGCTATCCCTTCCCCGATGCCTTGCCCACCCTCGCAGGGACCACCGTGGTGGACATTCGCCGACGGGCCAAGTATCTCCTCATCGACCTTGATGACGACCGCGTCCTGCTTTCTCACCTTGGCATGAGCGGACGCTACACGCTGTTTGACAGCGAGGAAGCGGCCTCTGCGAAACCCCTCTTGAGGACGGTCAACGGTGGGGTTCCCGTGTCCTCGTTTGGCGACCAAACCGGACACGGCGGCAAACACGACCACCTCGAATTCATCTTCACCGATGGCTCGCGCGCCGTCTACACCGACCCTCGTCGTTTCGGTATCATCGACCTCTTTCCAGCCGAGGACGAAGCCGGCCACAAGCTGCTGGCATCGCTGGGTCCCGAACCGTTCGACCCGTGGGGCGCCGAAGACCTCGCTCAACGCTTGAAGGGCCGAAAAACCGCCATTAAACTCGCCTTGCTCGACCAGAAAACCGTGGTTGGCGTGGGCAACATCTACGTCTGCGAATCCCTTCATCGCGCCGGGATTTCACCTCGCCGTGAAGCCGGTGGACTGGTCCGAAAGAACGGCAGGCCGACCAAACGCTTGGAGGTCCTGGTCGGGCACATCAAAGACGTCATCGCTGAAGCGATTCAAGCCGGTGGCTCGACGCTCAACGATTTCGCCAGCGTTGACGGAACCTTGGGGTATTTCGCCCACCGTTTCTCGGTTTACGGCCGAGAAGGCCAGCCATGTGAGAAGGCGGGCTGTGGCGGTGTGGTTCGGCGCATCGTTCAGAGCAACCGTTCAACGTTTTTCTGCCCCTCGTGCCAGCGATGATCAGAGATTCAGCAGTACACTGGCCGCAAAGCCCCACAGCACAAGGGCGGTCAGTCGGTGGATGAAGGCGGCTCGGTCCTTCAAGCGGTCCAGCCACGGTGTACCGGTCAAGACCACGGCCACCAAGAGGTACCAGAGGGCATCGATGGTCATGCCGAGCAGGCCAACGGCGGTTTTCGAAAGCAGGTTCATGTCGGGCTGAAGTACTTGAGCGAGCACGGCCACGAGAAACAAGGCGATTTTTGGATTGAAAAACGCAATCGCAAACCCTTCAGCAAAGCCCTGAGCGCCCGAACCGGTGTCTTCGCTGAACAGGGCGTCGTGGTTGGCATTCCACATGGAGACGCCGTACCAGACCAGCAACGCGCAGCCGATCAGTTGCAGGCCGGTAAAGACGGTCGGGGCTTGTTCGAGCAGGACGATGAGACCGAAGACGGCCAGCCCAGCGTACATGCCGAAGCCTAAACCGTGGCCCAAGGCGCACATGACGCCTTGACGACGACCACCGATCATCGTGTTGCGCAGCACGACCATGAGGCTCGGCCCGGGGGAAATGGCGCCGAGGAAAAACACGGTGCCCGCAGCGAGAAGCACATCCCACGCCAGCGGCTCCATGCTCTACCCACGTTGTGCCGGCCATCAAAGTTGGCGCATCCACTACAACAGGTAGAGGGTGACGCCCGAGCCCGAGTTGCGTTCCTTTTCAGCACGAGCGAAGTCAAGACTCCACCGCAACATCGAGGCGTTCGCATGGCGCTGTTCCATCACACGGAGGTAGGCCTTCTGCAGTGCACGAATGGAACCGGCTTGTTCAGATTGGTTCTTCATGAAACAAGAAAATGCGTTACACCCTCTTTAATGTTGTTTTCTGTGCATCATGGATGCATCAACGACGAAATCAAATCATTTGTGGAAAATAGTTTCCGTAAAAAGAAACTTCGGTGTTTAACTTACACCGGAAAGGCGACGCCGTTGTTCTGCTGCCGTGTTGGCGTTCATCGTTCGCTTTCGGTACACGCGAAACGAGGTGGGTCCGCGAGGGAGAGAGGCTTCTTTGGCCCGTTGCGCCGCCCGTTTGAAGATACGATAACCCTCTGTGGTTTGGTTCACGTGGGAATGCGGAAACACCACGCCCGCCTCTTCGAGTTCTCGCTGGGCTCTGTGCGTGGAGACCCGAGCCTTCTTTGCCCGTGTCGCCAAGGCTTTGAGACCAAAACTGAGGGAGACTTCTGCTTCACGGAGGTTCCCTTCCCCCTTCCAGAGGGCGTCCTTCTTTCCTTTTTGCCGGTTGATCCGCTCAAACCATCGGTCGCATCGCAGGGTGGGCTGCATGACCACACGAAGCGTTCGCACGTCCATGGCGGCGAGGGCCGGCGAGACATGATTGTAGGCGCCAACATCCAAACCAACCCAAGAGGGGCGGCCGTCGGGCAGCAAGGTTGCGCTGCGGGCGACTTCTCCGGCAGCGTCACCCAGTTTGGTGGTGGTCGTGTGGCCGAAGAACACGGTCCTTGCCGGGTCAACGGCACCTTCGTGTTGGGTCCAAGCCTTGCGAATCCAGAGGAGTTCCTTCTCACCCTGCATGTCCAGAGGCATGCGTGGGTCATAGCCGGCGTGAACGAAGCGAACATCGTCAAGCACGATTTGGGTTGGGAGGTTGTCAAGCCACATGAAATCGTCCACCATGTTCCGTTTGGCCTGCCACAAATCGCCTTCGGCTTGAACGATGTAGGAGGCGTAGGTCGACTTACCACCCCGCTGCATCCACGGCTGCCACGCTTCAAAAGAGCCGTCGGCCTGAATCGATTGTGCCGCCATCTGCTCGTGGTTGCCCTTGATGCAAATCACTTGGGGATGGCTTCGCAGCAGCTCCACAAGGCCCGCAGCGTTTGGACCACGGTCGATCATATCGCCCAGGCACACCACACGGTCCTCCGGCTTGAGGTTGAGTCGATGGAGAAGCGCTCGGAAGGTGGCCATGTGCCCGTGAACATCGCCCACGACGAAGAGACGATGTCCATCGTCCAAACGGGCTTGGAGGTCAGCCTCGAGGGATTGGTCGCGCAGCGAAGGGCCGAGGGGGAGGTTCAACTTGCAACTCAAGCTGTTCACCGAAGAGATGTTCTCTTCGTGCTACCGTTGTTTGAGTCCCTATATGTTCTTCCCCCTATAGTCGGGGGGAAAAGGCCGGTTTTGCGACCTTTTCTCGAACATTGGGCCTACTCTTGAACAGTTTCTGGAGCAGCTTCGTCCCCAGCAGAGGCTGAGAAGTCCTTGCCTTCGTCCTCGGCGGGTGTGTTGGCTGCGCCAACCATGCCGATACCGATCATGGCGATGCCACCGACCCAGAACAGGAGGGTGACGAAGTCAATCCACGAGTCAAAGTTCGTCCAATAGGTCAAACTGTTTTGGTTTTGCACGATGGCGCTTTCCATCTCTTCTGCGTCGTCGTCTTCGATCATCGAGGAGGACTGAATCTCGAACACGGGATCTAGGTCGTCCATCGTTGGCGTGCTGGCTTGGTCCGTGTGTGCACGGTTGTCAAGGTAGAAGGTGTTGGTCGAGGAGCCAGCGATGATGAGGCCGGAGAGTTGTTCAGCCTGCATGGTGATCTCCGTGGAGAAGTACACGGGGAGGGCGCCGGGGGTGGCGTCGAGCAGACTGAAGGTCTCCATGAGGTTGGCTTGGATGCTCCGTCCGGGTGCGTCCTGCTTGGCTTCGTAGTCATAGACGGGGATACCCTTCAGCGTGCTGTCGCCGGTTCGCTCAACGTCCGCAATCACGTAGCCGCTGACGTCAACCTTGTCCTCGGTGCCGGTTAGGAAGCCACCGGTGGTGCCGACGAGGGGCTCGGGCATGATGAGGCCGTAGGTGGCGGCCATCATGGCGTCGTTGCGCCACGAAAGTTGCGTTGAACCGTCTTCAGCCAGGGTTTCGCCCTTGTCGCATCCGGCCACTTCACCCGTACACATCGTGTAGTTGGTGCCGTCGCCGTTAGCGATGCCGCCCGAACCAAAGTAGGTGGCGTTGCTTTCAAGCGATGACCACCCGACGCTCATGTCCATCGGGTTGCCCGTGGCGAGGAAGGCGTTGACGGGGTCGTGCCAGCCGATGAGCCAGTTGTTGAAGGATTGCGTGAGGTAGGGCGTCGTGCCAAACGTGGACATGAGGTAGTCGGGCACGAACGAATCATCCGTCGTGCCGTAGATGGGTCCCATGATGAGGGCTCGCAGGGCGGTGGCAGCGTTGGTGTCGATGCCGTAGAGGGCGCCGATGGTGGCTGCGTCCCAGACCATAGGGGTGCCGGATTCCATCGTGGTGAAGTCAATCGGCGGGGTCATGCCGGCCAACTCGCCGTAAATGAACAGGGTTGCACCGCCTCGCGTGGTCAGTCCAATCATGGGGTCGTAGAGGATCTTGGCGGATTGTTCCTGTGTCAAGTCAACCGGTTCGTTGCCGTACAGGCTGCTCCAGGCGCCGCCGAGGTTCAGTGAGCGCTCGAGGTAGGGGTCGCCAACGGGGCTCATGCCTCCGAAGGTTTGGTTCACAAATTGTTCTGCGTTCATGGTGCCCACGCCGCCAAGGAGGCCGAGTTGTGCAGATGATTGGGAGGTGGCCCATCCTCCGACCCAACTTGCTACAGCGCCGTACTGCTCTGCGGTCATGTTGTAGGAGGTCATCACGTCACCGGCTTCCATGCCGAGGAAAGCGGCCATGCCGAAGGATGTGCCCTCAGCGTTGGTGGCGACAATCCCCGTTGGGGTGTCGGTCATGTGGCCAGCGGTCATCAGGCCAACGGCGTTCACGCCGGTCATGTCGACGCCGACAAGGTTGTGGAGTCGCATGGCAAGGTCGTCGTTGTTCGTGAGGTTGGCGTCGCTGCCGCCGCCGTAAGCCTGGAAACTGGCACCCACCGTTGCGTACATGGCCCAGTCTCGAACAAAGGTCGTGTAGAAGTCGGGCGTGGTGGCGTCGGCCATCGCAAGATAGCCATAGGTGGTGGCTCGTGCCATCACGGTGGAATTGGAAGGGTCAGCGAACACGTCAGAGATTAGCGTCTCTGGTGCGCCCAGGCCCATGAAGGCCACAGAGCCGAGCGGCGTCATCAACGAGATGTTGAAGTTCGGGTCGGCTGGGTGGGACGTGCCGGTCATGGCGGCGTCGAGGCTGCCCTCGGAAAAGGCATCACCCGAATCCATGGTGGTGTTGAGAGTGTCATCGTTGTTCATCATCTTGATGCCCATGCCGGTTTCGGACACTGCGAGTGCAGCTTGTCCACCGTTGGCCCAAGAGTGGCATGGAATCGCATCGGGCGTTCCGTCGCCGTTCATGTCGGCCATGCACATGTCGCCCACACTGGCGGTGCCGGCCTGCGTGGTGTTCATGTCCTGAAGGACCATTTGAACGGCGAACCCGACCTTGGTCAAGTCCATGATGCCGCCCATGGCCATACCGGTCGCACCGATCACTTGGGCCTGGAAGAGGATGTTGAGTTGGGTGACCTCGGTGTCGCAGGAGACGGCGCTGTCGGCAGCGCACTCGAAGGTCTTCACGGCGTTGTAGGTCAATTCACCGGCATTTGCATCGTAGTTGTTGATGGTGCGGGTGGTGGTGATGTCGTAGGTGAAGGGTCCGACCTTTTCGGTGATCGGTGCCGCACCGCCCATGACCTCAGCGAGGTTGGTGACGTCCCACGCGTAGTAGTCGCGCTGGGCCGTGGACGAAGCCCAGTCTTCCTCGGCTTCGGTACAGTCATCGTTGGCGCAGACGGCGTCCTTGGAGTAATCTTCGAAGGTTTCGTCCACCACGTCTTCAACGGCACCGGTGGCCAATGGAGCAAGCGCAGCAACGTTCAGCAGAACCAAGACGATTCCGGCAATCAGCATGTTTCGGGGTGACATTCCAGTTGTCATGAACGAACCTCGGGCCGTTGAGGTTATAATGATACACCCTTCATTGTCGGTTACAAGCGTTTTTGCGCGTCTTTTCCTCGTTCTGGGGGGAGGATTTGGGAAAATATGATGCGTTCATGTGGGATGAGTATATGAAAAGTAGCACAAAGGTTTAAATATTTGATGCCCATTCCACACTTTACTCCGGAGGGTCGAGCATGATGGATGAACACAACAGCGTCCGAAATGACACCAAGCGACCCTCCCGACATCGCCGTTGATCCAACGATTCACGGCACAAGCGAACCGGCGTTTGACACCCTGAGTGCAACCGCCGTTTCGTTGGGAACTGCAAGGAGGCATGGTGTAGCGGATAGCATCAGGGGCTTCGGATCCCTGGACCCCGGTTCGAATCCGGGTGCCTCTGCCAGTTCCCGACCATTGGGGCATGGTGTAGTGGAGAGCATATTGGTTTGCGAGACCTTTGACCCGGGTTCGAATCCCGGTGCCCCAGCCAATTCGACGCACGGCGGTGCATAAACGCAACACAGGAGCGAGACCTATGAACAACGAACATGAACAGAACAACGAGAAGAACCACCACGCCAAGCCCGATACCTTCGTGGTTGGCAGAGAAGGGGAGTGGTTTGTGGCCAACGGCTACACCCATCCCGACGAACTGATTGACCATAACGCCAACTTGGACGAGCCTGCAGCCTTCTTTGGCATCTTTGCGGCCTACAACCAGCACAACATCGCGAACAAGACGAGGTGGGACACATGGCCCAGCTGGGAGTTGTGCTTGACCTCAATGGACATCGGGCTTCATTTCCTGATGCCTGAAATCGACACGCACGAGGATTGGGTGCAAAGAGAGCACTGGCTTGCCTTAGCGGAGACGGTGCATGACCATCCTACCGTTTCCATGGACGGCTACACCATCACCGTTCAGGGGAAGAACGGGCACGAATTTGCCTTTGATTTCTGTCTTGACCTCGAGAAGTGGGGTGCGCCCGGGACCTTTGTCGCATACCAGGCAAGGAAGAAGGCCGCTGCGTCAAAACCGATGGCGTGGAAGTGGGCGCCGCCCCCTTACATGTACGCCAACAACGTCGCTCACTCGCTGGGCGAGTACTGGACCTGCCCCGAACACATTCCCGAATACGGGGGCCAAACCACGGTCTACACCCACGACCAGTATTTTTGCATCGACCACCTGGAGGGCACCTTTCCTTCCAACCTCTTGTCGCTCATTCACCTCTGTTTGGAGGACCAGCACATCTGGGTGATGCAGTACGAGGAGGCGCAGAACAGGCAGGCGTATGTGGAAGAGATGGAGAGGGAATGGCCGGGTGGAAGACCCGAGGATTTTGAGTATCAATGAACAAGGAGATGAAAAGATGAAGAAAAATGAGAACGAATGGACGAAACTGATGATGCTGGTGATGGAGTTTTTCAGGCTCCAGAACGAGTTGACCAAACTGAGGGTGCAAGACATGAGCGAGTACATCGAGAGACCGTGCTCGTGCCCAGATTGCATCATGAAAGCCCTGACCGAACAACCCTTGCCCGACGACGAAAAGCAGTGGCAAGAGTTCGACGACGCTTTCAGGGAGGAATGGGAATGACCGTCACTTGGAGACCGAACCCCTCCGCACCATTGTGGTACAGCGAGAGACACGGCGAACCCCACGGCCCCTTCTTTGGCGACGTGACCATTGAGCACATCAAGCAGGTCGGTCCTTCGTGCGTCGCCACGACGCTGTCGATGGTGGCCAACGCCACGGGAGCGAACACCACGCCAGAGGACTTCAAGGCGGTGACCAATTCACAGGCACCCCACACATGGTCGGAGGCGCTAAAGCCCTACGGGATGCAGTTGGCCTATTGCAACAACGATGTCAGGAGACTGGAATACTTCGTGGACGAATTGGTGACCTACGACGACCTCTTCTTCCTCTGCTTCTACTCCAAGGACCCGCCTTCCGACCCGCAACCTTCGGGGAAGTTGTGCACGGCTCACATCATCACCTTGCACGGTGATACCATCTACGACACGGCCAAGTCGGCTACGTCAGGCGGTGTGTGCAAGGCTGAGGCGTACAGCAGACTTGAGAGGCAAACCAAGAGAATCTTCAGGGTTGTCCCGCTCTATCATCCGAGGTGCATCTGATGAGCATGGCAGCTAGCAGAAGAGCACCCCAAGGATTCGGTGGGTGCGTGGCTTACGGGCCGCCCGCTGGCATCGGTTTGCCCATCGAGCCGCCTGAGGGAAGGCCGCTGGTCATCGTCCATCCCGCAGCCGCCATGCACCACCACGCCAGTTTTGGTTTGGTCAGCGATGCAGGTCATCCCTTCATCCATGTCGTGGTGGAGTACAGCGAGTACACGCCCGATGGTTGGGGCATCAACGCCAACGAGGCGGGGATGGCGACCTGGCAAAGGATTTCAGACACGTCGCAGGGCCACGCCGTCTACAGGAAGGCGGCGCTTTCCACACCCCACTGGCAGGTTCACATTCAACACGAGGCCTTCTCGAAACTGACCGCCTCGCCGCCCGTGGACATCCTCTACGTGGACTGGCTCGAGTGGTTGGACCCGCACAGCACGGGCGACGACAGAGCGTTTCCCCACCTCATCGGTGCTTACGTGCACAAGATCAGGGAAGGCGGTCTCGTGGTGCTCGACCTCAAGCACGCCCATTTCCTTGACGGGGAACATCCGTGGTTTTCCTCAAGCGGTGAGGCCGTGCTTCACCTGGAGAACGGTTCCATGCTCGTGAACAAAGGGCCCGTTGAGTGGATGTCGCCCGACTTCTACGGCAACATGCAAACCCACAGCGCCAGCGTGTTTGAGGTGCATCACGGTGTGGAAGGTCCCCTCGCGCAGAAAGACTGGGACGACGCCATGCAGCCTTGGTTTTGGACGACCATGCCCGAAGTGTCGATGTCGCCCGAAGCGGTGGCCGACCTGCTCAGCAGCGAACCCACCCCGCCCGTTCATCCCGATGCACCGACACATGAACAGTGGATGAGGGACTGGGTAAGGTTTCACGACGAACACGAGCCGGGTCCCGCCTTTCTCGGGCCCACACCTCCGTTGCATGCGTGGCCGCCGGGCGCTTACGCCGACTACCTGAGGTGGTTGCTCGACCATCCTTCACTCTTGCTCGGCGGGTTTCCAAAAAGGACCTACAGGCTGTTGGGTGAAGCGTTCAAGCTCCACATCGTCCACGGTGACCTGCTTAGGCTTGCCCCTGCCCTCCATGGCCCCAACACCGTGCTGGCGGTCAGGGAAAGTCTCAGACAGAAGGTCGTCGGAAGGTGTGCAAGATGGCTTGGTCAAACGCTGGAGTTGCAGTCGCCAGCGCCGTGGATGAGCAATCCCGTCAAGAGGCTGAAGTGGTCGGGCGAGGATGCCACGCCGCAGCTCGCCAAAACGATGCTCGAGTTGGCCAAATCACAACCCTACAGCAGGGCGTATCCGAGCATCACATCGATGCAGGTCAGGCACATCGTGACCGTATCCCACGGCACGGCTTCGCTTGGCGAAGTGATGAGGGCCGTTGTGGCGTACTACGACTGCCTGCCACCGATGATGGGCAGAGCGCCGATGGAGATGACCATCGTGTGCTTGGACGAGGACGATTACACGGACGTTACGACCATGCCGCATCAATTCCAATTCCTCCCTGACGATGGCTCGTGCGCCGACTGAGGTCGGTGTTCGCACACGGGCAAGCGAACGCAGGTGTCTCGGGTTGAGGAATGGTGGAGGAGCTACGGCCCGCCCTTGGTGTAAGGTGCACGCTGCGCGAGCAGAGGAGCCGGTTCAATTCCGGCCAGGGCCACCCGACCTCCATCCGTTGGTGCATCGCAGGTGGTCACCGTGAAGGAACCTGAAACCTCGATGAAACGACGGTTGAAGGGGCCAGCATTATAGCAGTCCCAACCGTAGAAAATCCATGCCAGATGAGGTTGAAAGCGCCCCAGCTCCCGTCATCATCGCCTCTTCACCCGAGGAAGCCAAGAGCGCAGTCGAGGTCAAGGCGGCGCCGATGGTGGAAGAAGAACCGGAACAACAGGAGCCTGAAGCCAATGGCCCCCTGTTTTTGTTGGGTATTTTGATTCCAATACTCGTTGTTCTCTTCCTCACCAACAGCAGCCTGTTTTCGCCAGGTGCTTGGGAATTTGATCGACGGGTGGAATGGACGATTTACAGCGATGACAACGGCGTTTTCCAGTTTGATGCAGACCCCAAGGTGTCGCACGGCGTGGAAGAATCCGTGTACATCATTTTCATCGATCCTTCTTACAACACCTTCTCCATGGCTTACCGTCCGGAAATTTTCATCGGTCTAAACAACTTCCATCAAGACGATTACTACGCAAACTGTGAGGTTGAAACCTTGCAAAGTGTGTGCATGTACTCCTACATGGCTGTGGGCGGTGGGGAGTATGAATGGACCAAACTCGGCGAATACGACCAGCTCAACCACACGGCTGAATTTGTACTCAACGGTAAAGCCAACGAATCCATCGGCCTTCGGATTGATTACCATGACTTTGGCGCTGAAGCTCACTACTACGACGTTGAACAACCTCGAAATCAGCAGCTGGCCTTCACCATCGTTCCCATTGCGCTTATCGGCATGATTGGATATTCTGCGGTCACCGGGCGTTGGTCCCTCGCCAAAGGGCTCGGTACATCCTTTGTGATCATCGCTGGCTTCATGGTGCTGATGGTCATAGGGTTCATCCTTTCGGTGCTGAGTCTCATCTTGGGTGGCTAACCGTCAGGCCGCCCGTGTCTCCCTCTTCCTGAGTGCGAGCATTGTGTCAGCACAAGAGCGGTTCGATTCAGGTAAGGGCATGACCTTCGAGACGATTTGGCCAGGTCAACTTCGCTTGATGTCAAACCACACCGGTTTGTGGTCGGAGACTGCGCCGCTGCTCACCCGTTCATCGATACCCCAGTTGCCTGTGAGGCGGCCGTCCAAATCGCTTGAGGCCACGATGCGGTCGTACGCACATCGTGAATCACCCATCGTGGTGTCAGCATCGTCGGGAATCAGCCACGTGTAGTTCTCCGAAGCGATGGAGAGTTCAATCAACTCGTTGTATGAGGCGTAGGAGCAATCGCCGTTGAAGTCGCCAAGGATGACGTAATCGTCGTCGTCGGAATAGTTTGTTTGCCCCCAGGCATGGACATCGCCCAAGGCGCTCATCTCCTCAACGGCCCGGGTGGGTTTGGTGTGAATGTTGACGAACACCATGTCGGTGCCCGTGTCATTTCCATCATGATCAAGCAGCATGAAGCGCGCAAGGAAGGGCTCGCGCTGGAAGGAATCATTCACGCTGTCATCGTACAAGGTGCCGTTGTCCATTGGCCGGAACACGGTTGGGTTGTAGTAGTAGGCGTACTGCTCCTGAGAGTTTCTGTCATCCTCTTGCAAGCCACTTCGTTGGGAGAGAACCATGTTCCACGGGAGCGTTTGGTTGAGAACATCGCGTTGTGCGCCCACATCGTTCAACTCATCAAGGAAGAGGAAAGGGACCTCCTCGTCGATGTCTTTGATCTCTTGGACGGCGACCAAATCGTAGTGCTGGAAGAGGTCCACCAGTTCCTCTACGACGGTGGCGTTGCTTATCTTGGTGTCGCCAAACACCTTGATGTTGAAGGAAGCCACCCTGGCAACATCGTCTCTGCTCAATTCTTCCACAGTGGTGTTTTCATCGATGATGATGCGGTTGTCAACCATCACATAGACGATTTCAGGGTCTTGGTCGGGCTCGCTCAACAGGTCCATGACGACCGCTGACAAGATCACGATGGCAGCGAGACTGAGGGCCTGCAGGCCTTTTTCACTGCCGTTCATGGCGTTCGCTTTTGGGAACAAGTAAAAACATTGACTCTCCATTCACGGCTGCTCAACACGATTCCTCAACCAACACCCTTTCCGGTTGTCCCAGTGCAGGGCGGGCGAAGCACCAGCGTCAAGCGTAAGCAGGGTCAAAGCCTTCCTTTCCTTTGTTGCGGTCTTTGCGTTTTTTGCGGTCTTCGTTGTGCTTGGCAAGGGCCTCGAAGAGGGCTTCGAAATCCCCACCGGTTTTGACTTTCCAATCATAGGACCAGAGCAGGTCGTCGAAGATGTCCTTCATGCGGTCGTAGCGTTCAAACACCATCTCCTGAATTTGCTTTGGCTTGCGCCCCTCAACGATGAACTCGCGCTTGGCGAAGAGGGAACCGTTGCCGAGATGATAGAAGAAGCGAACCTGGTCCTGAATGCCGTTCATGATGTTGATCACTTCAAGAAGTTCGGGGACGTGCTCATCACCGACGTCCTCGTTCATCAGGGTCAGTTGGAGGAACGAACCGTTTTCATCGGTTTCGAACACGCACTTCGAGTGTCCTTGCTCGTGCTTGAAGGTGTCAATGTAGCCCCACTTCTCTCCGTTTTGAGATTTCATGAAGCTTGCCTTGGAGCGCAGTCCAGCGTCCAGTACAGGGTCCAGTTTGTGTGTCATGGTAGAGATGTCCAACCAGACTATTTGAAGTGTTAATCAATGAGAGATTCCACTTCAACCATTGTCTGCTCAACCTCTAAATGCTGTCGGTGTCGTTAGGATAACATGGAGTCAGTTCAGCGGCCCAAGATGGACCAAGACTGGAAGTGGCTCCGAAGAAAACGCCGCCCTGGATTGCGCTCTTTACCGCAGCGGACTCTCCGAATGATTGACCTTTTTTCTGGGTGTGGCGGCATCAGCATGGGCGTACAAGCAGCGTGTTTGGATCTGAACATCCAATTGCAACCCGTCATTGCATGGGACATTTTCACGGCCGCAACAGAGGTCTATGCAAAAAATTTCACCGGTGTTGAAATTCGATCGGAGCCTATTGAGACGGTGATTGACGGCGAACGCGGGCAACCTCCGACCGAATCTGAACGTAAATTCATGGAATCGGTTGGTGAGATCAATCTCATCGTTGGTGGCCCCCCTTGTCAAGGCAATTCCAACCTGAACAATCACACCCGAGGAACAGACGAACGAAACCTCCTCTACCTCCGAATGGCTCGAATGATTGAGATACTCAAGCCAGAATACGCCATTATTGAGAATGTTGCTGGTGTTCGAAGGGCGCAACAAAACGTCGTAAGCGAGACGAAAAATTGGCTGGAGACTGAGGGTTATTCTACCGTTGAAGGCCTGATTGACGGCCGAAATGTTGGCGTGCCACAAATGCGAAAGCGACATTTCTCAATCGCCAGCAGGGTTTCGACGCTCAATCTTTCGTCATTCCAGCACCGACAGGGGATTGAAGAGCGGCCCATATCTTGGGCGATTGGGGATCTCCTTGAGGTGTATGATGAAAACGATGTGCTCAATTCAGCCTCTACAGCCAAGGAAGTGAACCAGGCTCGTATGGATTACCTCATTGAGAACGATGAGTACGAACTTCCTCCCGAGCTTCGACCCGAATGTCATCAGAAGTACGACGAACACGGGCCAAGCGGCAATACCTACCCTGCGGTGTACGGGCGAATGTATTGGGATCGACCGGCCCCCACCATCACGACCGGCTACTCGTGTAACGGCCGAGGTCGGTTCACCCACCCGAAGCTGGCACGCTGCCTCACTGTTCGAGAGGCGGCCAGGGTGCAATCCTTCCCGGACTTCTTCGACTTCCGCAATCAGAAACGGACCAATCTGAACAAGATGCTTGGCAACGCCGTGCCACCTCTTATGGCCAAGCACATTGCCATAATTCTCTTAGGAGAATCCTGACATCACAGCCCTGCAATCAGAGTGTCAATCTGGGCTTGAGTCAGTGTGTCAACATCAAGGGCGCCCAATTTTTGAAACAAGGCTTTCCATGTGTCATCAAGGTTTTTCCCGCCTATGACGGCGGATACAAAACTCTTTCTTAGTTTGTTTGAGATGAGAGGCGACTCGTCAAGAATCCACATCCGCAACCGAGCACCACATCTCTTCTTCTTGTAGTCCGCATCAGAAATTCCGCATTCGTTGGCGAGATAATACGAAAGGTAGGCAGCAGGAATACTCGCTCTTGTCCACCCTCCGTACATTCTGACCTCGCTCTTTATTTGATTTTCATGAGGGTCCCAAGTCTCATATCGATGGACGCCATAAATTGGTGATTTCCAAAAAAGATAGAACCAAAAAGCGTTGTCAAAGAGAATCTTCCTTGGCAGGTCTTTCAAGTATTCATGAAGCGCAATTCCAAGTTTTGTTTCAATCTTTATTTTGGCACTATTTTTATCCTCAGTCGCCTTTTCCTGTACTTTCTTTGCCTTTGCTTCCACTGCCTTAGCAGCTTTTTTGTTCGCCCCAGATGGTGCAATTTTCCGCGCTTCTATTGCCGCTTCTAGTGCGACTCTTGCAGCCTCTTCCGTTGTTGATAGAGGAATTAGTTTTTTCAAGTCACCACCCGCTTTGTCAAGCAGTTTGATAACTTCATTCTCATTGTATTCCACTCCGTCAACTTCTACAACCTCGTCGTTGGTCGGAAGAGGCCACAAGGGATTCGCCCATATTTTGGTTGGGTCGTGCAATGGTTTGATCTTGCCCTCAACAAACTTTGAGCGCGAGGCTGTGCTGTCTTTTTGCAATTGCAATTTTTTTACTGATACTAATGCCATATTTTCACCTCAAAAAGAACTCACCAATTCAGTCAACAGAGCATCCATTGCTTTGGAATTTTGAATCTTGAGTGCTATTTCTCTGACCTTGTCTATGTCTCCCACGAATGCCGAAAAAATCTCTTCGTAATCCATGCTAATTGATTTTGCCACACCTGTTAAAACAGATATACAGAACTCTAGAAGAGAATCATCCACTGGCGTTGCTGTACCATCAATTACGGATTGGATAAATGCTTCATGAGTATTGCAGAGGTCATAGAGAAGATTCATTGACACAGTTGAAGATATTTGGCTGATGACCAATTTCTTCAGATCTTTTTTTCTGCCACCAAGTGCATTTCGAAGTGAAAATAGGTGAGACTTGTCATTCAATTGGAGTGTGATTTTGAAGTTCGTTTCATTGGGATTTTCACAATTCAAATAATTCAAGACATATTGTGCGTTTGGAGTATCGCTCATGTCAATCCATTCAAGTTCCATTCCCTTTGATGTCGGGGCGGATGGGTCGTCCAACACAATTTGTAACGTTGAATCTGAATCGGAAGTAGCAAGAATTGCTCCGTCAGAGGTCGCAAAAACTCCGCTGGTAGTCTTGACAGGATTCGTACCGACGGACGTGCCGTCTCCTGATTTAATTAGGATAATCTCACACTCTACAAGTCCTTTGAGGTTCAGAAACTCATCTCGGAGTAGGGTGACGGACATCGTGGTATTATATTTCCCTCGCTTGGATTCTACTCCAGGCCTCACAATCTGGTACTTTGATGCACTGCTAATAATTTTGACCCAATATTGGAATTCATCGTCAACATCCATGAGACAATCCTCCGTATCAGCAGAAAATGTCAAGGAAACCTCGCAGGTATCAACGGGTGAATAGAGTTGATCTTCTGAATAGTTTGGATACGACTCGCGAGCATCCACTCGGGGAGAATCATCATCAGAATTAACCCACTCATATTTGTCCCAACAAGGATTCCCGGATGTATCTTTGAATTCAACAATTGCCTTTGTAAGTGTAATTTCTCCGGTTTCGTGTGGCAGCATAATTGCAGGTGTTTTTGATGTGTTGCTCATGGTCTCACCTCTCCAGCTTCGATAGACAATACCAACATAGCATTCTCATATCCTGTTAAGTCAATTTCAATGTTCTTGAAAGACAACGAGATGTTTTTTGTCAATACTTCTGCCTTTTCCAAGTGGTTCACCTTGCCAACCCATTCATCAATTTTCATGGCTTTTGCTTGACGGCTGGCTTTCTTCTTCCACTCCGCTTTGCGAGTAGCATAATTCACCTTTGCTAGGTTCTTCCATGTTGAGTTGTTTGCATCATCCAGCAAATTAGCAAAGTCAATACAGACAATCTCTGTGGGAGGTGTCTGCTTTTTCCCGTTTGGCCACAACAGTTTGGGTACGATTTTGAGCCACCAATGTGTGGTCTTCGAATTCCATCCGTTTGCAGGCCCCAATCTAGGCACATCAACATTGAATGAAAGTTTAGCTTTATTTCCATCAGTTTTGACCACCTTTGAAGATGTAATGCTGATGATCCTGCCTCCAGAATCAGAGTTGCTTGAGCCAAAATCGAGTTCTTTTGACAAATCTGCCCAGTCAGCAGATTTCTTGGCCTTCGGTGGTGCGAGAAGGCCAAGTGCTTCTCTTGTTGCTTTCTCAACATCTTTGAGGAAGGTTGAAATTCTTCTTTCACCAACGGATGCGACTGCTCTGTACCCAGATTCTAGTGAACCGTTTCCTGCGACGTATGCGCTGAAATTTTTGGGTTGCCAGTCATCATGCACTGCGGGCTCACTGAACTTCATCATTTCTTCTGCCAATTTCTGTGCATCAGCATTGAGCGTGCCCCGGAGTTTTTTGTCAAAAGTATCAACGCTCTTACCAACTAACAGGACGCCTCGATAAAACTTTGTAGGTTTTTGAATGAATGGTTTGTATGTGACCACCATGCCCGTGTGTCTGATACACGCCGTAGTCCCCCATTTGTCATCTCCAAGTTCTGGGTTCGGTTGGTCGAATTCTTCATCATCAACAATCATCAGTGCCAGCACGGCCTTTGACCGTAAGACTCCAGTTGTGCTGTTTCCTGGGTAATCTCTTGGGATGGACAAGTCGAGTTCAATTCTCTTCAAAGTTGTAGGACAACGTTTTGGGCGACCGGGGACTAATTCATCCGCCCCTTTCTCCTCATCAAGGCCCTTTTCCAACCATTTCAACAATCGAAAACTTTTACCTACGGTTGGGTCCCAGTTTTCTGGTCCTGATGCGTCAACATAAGATACCTCGAGTGCATTAGATAGTTTTGCGGGAAACCAACTCTTCTCAGACGAAAATCGCAAGGTTGTTTCTCCATTGATTGCTTCATCAACCCAATCTTTTGTTGGATCCAATGGGTCCCTGAATCCTACAATGACGATGGTTGTACCTGGTTCAGTTGGAGACCTTACATTTAGCCCGAGTTTTTTCGCAAGGGTATCTGCGTCATCATCATACAACGAAACACAGGCATCAACGCCTCCATGAGTAGTTTTTGTTCCAAGGAGGCCATAGGGGTGGTAAGTTGGCCCTCCTACCTTCTCCATGTGAGCCACCTTCACTCGGCCTGTACCAATGAATCTGCGAGTGTGGCCCTTGTAATCTTTTGACAGGCTTGAATAAAAAAGGACAATTCCGTGTTTGGACCACTGCCAGTAAACGTTTTTCCCAACACCGTGAGAACCTCCGCCGCCATCTGCGCCCTTCTCATTAAGTCCGTAAGATTTCACGAGCGCCCGAAAATTTTTGTCGACCGTCCCCTCATCAATGAATTCACCACCGAGTAAACCAATTCCATTGTCGTGGCGGATTATCAAAAGATTTAGGTCTTCACTGGTATCTGAAACAAGGTTCGTTGCAACAGGGAAATCAGCAATGGGCGGTTTTATTGCCCCATCTATGTGAGGTCCATAATCACTCATACATAGTGTGGCATAAAAATCATCTTTGACAGACCCTGAGAGTTTTTTCACCTCATAGGTGCATCGTGTGGGCTTTGTGTTGTCTGCAGGATGGTCCACAAGATTTTGTTCGTTTTCCCGAGCTAGAATCTCGAGGCGAGTCATCGTGCTTGTGGCTTGGACGATTCCTTCCTCCATGTCACGGTGCTTGGTCATGTTCGCTCCCGCTTTATCAAAAACCCACTCAATCGTCATGCATCCACCTAACTTTCAAAACAGGTATATCTACCTTGGGTTCTAAAAATCATCACTTTTCAACTCCTTTGGACATTGAATCTTGGTATCTGTGCCCACGCTCCGTTGCTGCGAAATTCTTCGTGTTCCCCACAGCCACGGGTACAATGAACCCGAGTTCCTTGAGATGACTCAAAACGCTGCCAAGCTTCCCATTGACGTGGCTCTCATGACGACTCCTGGCTTGTCCCTCAGGGTCATGGTGAGCCTTTCGCACCGCCTGGGCTTCGAATTTCTCATACAAGGTTCCGAACGTGTGGTCGATGAGCCTCCACCGCGCATGAGCCTTCCCAACACTGGCGAGTTGCGTTTCATCGGCAGCATAGGCGTTGGAATCCCAACCGTTCTTGTGTTCGCAAGCGATGATTTTTCCGAGAATGTGCATCATCCAATCGTGCTGATCGGGAGCTAACGTTCCAACTGCATGAGCGAGTTCGAACGCAAACGCTTCTTCGTAGTACTTCGGTAGAACTGGATTGGAGTAGAACGCTACCAACTCCTGTGTGGTCTCAATTTTGTCAGCGAGGTGAGGAAGTTTGAGGAACGGCTTTGCTTTCTCTGTCAGCTTGAGTTTGGTATCGTCAACAATGGTCACCAGGTCAAACTCCTGGATGAGCCCACGGCCTACCAACAATCGTTTTTCATCGCAACCGATGTAGTTTCGAAGGGTGATGTTCAATGGGCCAGGGCGGTCAACGGCCGGAAAGCCGTCCGACAGTTTCTGGCCTCGCTTGACGCCAAGCGGGTGCTCGAGACGGTCGGAGAGGTGCTTTCGCAAGAATCCCGAGCGCTCTTTGAAGGCTTCAACCAGGGCTGAAATCTCAACGTCTCCGGTTTCCTCACTCAGTTCATCAATGAGTTGAAGGATGACGACAAGAGGCGCCAATCGGTTTTGGAATGCTGTGAAAATGCGGTTTCCTCCAAGACTCTCGTTCAATGAGACATCGCTGGCGGGTGCTTCTGCATGGATGGCTGCCGTGGTTGCAAGAGGAGGGTCCTCATTTTCAATCTGTGAAATGATGAGGACGCCTTGATTACACACTGCGCAACGGTTTTCGATGTTCGGAAAAACCGAGTGGGTTGTGAACGGCAGTCGCATGGCGCTTCCGCATTGTGGATTGGAACATGAGAGCGTGAGCGTAATCAGAACGCCACCCCCTGAACCATGGCGAAGAACAGCTTGGGTTCAATGTGGATTCTGTCATTGTCCCAAATCACAAGGTTTTGCTTCACGGCCATGGTAAGAGCCTTGATTAAGTCTGGAGAGTGGAAGTAAATGTCCACCATGTCAGCGTCAACGCCTCCGTCGTGGTTCATCAGCTCGGTCAGTGCTAGGTTTTCGGTTATTGTATTCGTTTGCATGGTGTTCGCCTCCTTTTGTATATGGGTCCTATTTGTTGGTGCGGGCATTATGGTGTCGGGACTACCACCTTTATAAAGGCTTCGGTTGAAAACTTCATAAAATAACGAAGCACACGCGCAGGCGGCAAACTATAGGAGGAAAATCAATCACATATTGCGCCGGTACTGCCCACCCACGTTGAACAGCGCATCGGTGATCTGACCGTGGCTCGCCATTTTCGCGGCCCTCACCCATCGTTTGAGTGCCCGTATTCATCAGACAATGCCAAACCGACTGATGACACCAATCAAGAGGCCGATCAACAAGAGACAAACCCCGAAAGGAGCACCGTATAAGGCGCCCAGCGCTCGGCCATGCAAAGACTTCGTGTGGTAGTTGAAGGGGAGAATGAGGGTTGCAAGAAGGGTGGCCAGCAAGGCCATGGTGAATTTCTCATGCAGATAGTTTTCCCCCAACAGATCGGCAGCACTGGAATTCCCAAACAGACCGGCAGCACCTGCGACGCACCAAAGAACAGCAACGGGAAAAGAGAGACCAATCTGCAAAAGAAAGCCTCTGAAAAATTCCCATCTCAGGTGAAAAAGGCCAACAATGAATCCAATAATGGGTGCCATGATCCCCACGATGAAAGCCTCTACATTGATCCTGTCAGGGACAACAAAAATAGCCATGCAGAGGTAAAGAGAAGGAAGGTAATACAGGAACATCACGAAGAGGCCGGGAGAAGTGCTGGTTTTGATCGTTGAATCGGTTCTGGTTCGTACGAGGCCGTGAAGATCAGAATGTTCGTTCCCATCAAAACGATTCACGGTGGGTTCGATGGATGGGGGAGTGTCCTGCGTCTGCTCTTCGAGGGCCATTGGCGAGATATTCACATTTCCAATGGTGATCGCCTTTGGCTTGGAATCAGAGGATGGAGGTGGGGTCTCCATGTGATTGGTTCAATGTGAGACAGATAAAGAATTCTCCGGCATGCTGAGGGTTGAAGCTTCACATGTTTCGCCGATACTGCCCACCCACGTTGAACAGCGCATCCGTGATTTGACCCAAGCTCGCCACCTTGACGGTCTCCATCAGTTCCTCGAACACGTTCCCGCCTTGGCGTGCGACTTCTTGCAGCTGCGCAAGGGCCGCCTGCGTGGCCTCACCGTCCACCGTTTGTCGGTGGACCACCCGCTCCAAACAGGCTTCCTTCTCCTCGGGCGTCGCACGAGCGAGTTCCATCTCGAAGTCGTCCGCCGCTGATTCGTCAAAGGCGGCGGCGTTGGGGTTCTGGAAGGTGTTCACGCCGATGATGGGCAGCGTCCCGTCGTGCTTGAGGTGCTCGTAGTACATCGATTCGTCCTGAATCTTGCCTCGCTGGTACATGGTCTCCATGGCCCCGAGCACGCCGCCACGACGGGAAATCGCTTCGAATTCCTGAAGCACGGCATCCTCGACGAGGTCGGTCAGTTCGTCCACGATGTAGGCGCCCTGCATCGGGTTCTCCGTCTTGGTCCAGCCGCTCTCCTTGTTGACGATGAGCTGAATTGCCAGGGCGCGTCGCACCGATTCTTCGGTGGGGGTGGTGATGGCCTCGTCATAGGCGTTGGTGTGGAGGGAGTTGGCGTTGTCTTGAATCGCAAGCAGAGCCTGTAGGGTCGTTCGGATGTCATTGAAGTCGATCTCCTGGGCGTGAAGGCTGCGTCCACTCGTCTGAATGTGGTACTTGAGTTTCTGACTGCGCTCGTCGGCCCCGTACATGTCGCGCATGGTGACCGCCCAAATGCGGCGTGCGACCCGGCCGATGACCGTGTATTCGGGGTCAAGACCGTTGGAGAAGAAGAAGGAAAGGTTCGGTGCGAACTTGTTGATGTCCATGCCCCGACTGCGGTAGTACTCCACGTAGGTGAATCCGTTGGCGAGCGTCAAGGCAAGTTGCGTGATGGGGTTCGCTCCAGCCTCAGCGATGTGGTAGCCCGAGATGGACACGGAGTAGTGGTTGCGAACGCCGTGGTCGATGTAGTACTGCTGCACGTCGCCCATGAGTTTGAGCGCAAAGGGCGTGGAGAAGATGCAGGTGTTTTGCGCCTGGTCTTCCTTGAGGATGTCGGCTTGGACCGTTCCACGCACCGTCTGCAGGGTTCGTGCCTTGATCTCAGCGTAGGTCTTGGGGTCCACCATTTCGTCGCCCCGTCGTCCCACGGTCGCCAGTCCAAACCCGTTGTGCCCTTCCGGGAGTTCTCCCCGGTAGGCGGAATCCAACAACTTCGCCGGCTTGCCCTGTTCGGCAAGATACGCTTCCACCTGCTGGTCAATAGCAGCGTTGAGGAAGAAGGCCAAGATGATGGGCGCCGGCCCGTTGATGGTCATCGAGACCGAGGTGTTGGCGTTGCACAAGTCAAAGCCGGAGTAAAGGCGCTTGGCGTCGTCGGTGGTGGCGATGGAGACGCCGGAGTTGCCCACTTTGCCCCAGATGTCAGGGCGGCGAGCGGGGTCCCGCCCGTAGAGCGTGACCGAGTCAAAGGCGGTCGAGAGGCGGACGTAGTCCTGGCCTTGGCTCAGGTAGTGGAAGCGACGGTTGGTGCGCTCGGGCTCGCCTTCACCGGCGAACATGCGGGCCGACAACTCGTCGGTTCGCTTGAACGGGAAGACGCCGGCGGTGTAGGGGAAATGGCCGGGAGCGTTTTCCTTGGTGATGAACTGGTACAACTCGCCGTCATCCCGGGTCTTGGGCAAAGCGACACGAGGAATGTTCGAGTGCGCCAGCGATTCGGTCGTGGTCTGAACCTTGAACGGCTTGCCACGCACGTGGTAGGTGTACTGGCCTGAAGCGTATTCCTCGGCCAACGCCCGGAAGTTTTCCAAGGCCTCCTTCGCCTCATCGAGCCCTTCCATGATCTCGCCAATCTGGGCCCGCACATCCTTCGCCGTCGCCTTCACACCGCGCTCTTCAGCATTGGCGGCAGCCGTCTCCAAATGCTGGCACAGGCGCAACTTCTCGGCGACTTCGGTGTTGGCGGCGTGGTAGTCGCGCACCGTGGCGGCGATTTCCGACAGGTAGTGAATGCGCTCGGGCGGAATCACGCCTTTGCGCTCGCCCATGGCGTCGACGGGCTGGCTGGCCTCAAAGCCCACAAGTCCGGCGACTTTCTGCCACAGGCGGTCAACGCCACCGTCAGCGAACTGGCTGGCGATGGTGGCGACAACGGGGAGTTCCTCATCGGCCACGTCGAACATGTTGCGGTTGCGACGCACCTGCTTGCGAATGGCTCGCAAGGCGTCTTCACTGCCCCGCTTCTCATACTTATTAAGAACGACAACATCGGCGACATCGAGCATCTCGATCTTCTCGAGTTGGGTGTGAGCACCGAACTCGGCGGTCATGACATAGAGGGAATGGTCGGCCACCGTCGTGATGGCGTCGCTGCCCTGGCCGATGCCGCTGGTCTCGCAGAAAATGAGGTCGAAGCCGACCGCTTTGGCGACCTCGATGGCTCGGTCGAGGTTTGCGCTGATCTCCGAGCCGCTGCCACGGCTGGCGAGGCTGCGCATGTAGAGGTCGTTGTTGGAAAGCGAGTTCATGCGGATGCGGTCCCCAAGAAGGGCGCCACCGGTTCGCTTTCGTGTAGGGTCAACGCACAGCAGGCAGACCTTCTTGCCGGGGTTATCCCGTTGAATGCGCAGCATCAATTCGTCGAGCAGGCTGGATTTTCCTGCCCCGCCCGTTCCGGTGAACCCGATAACGGGGACGTCCTTGTCCGAGGAGCGGCACGCTTCCACAGCGGCCTTGAAGGTCTTCTCATCGGCCGATTCTGAGAGCGTCAACAACAAGCCGACCTTCGCCATATCCTCAGGCGTTACCGGCCCGTTCAGGCTGTCCATGCGCGCCTTCCCGACCAAATCGACGTCGCTCGCCATTCCCATCAGGTGGTGAATCATGCCCATCAAGCCCATCGTTCGGCCGTCGTCGGGCGAGTAAATCTTGGAGATGCCCGACTGGTGGAGGGTGCGAATTTCGGGCGGCGTGATGGTGCCGCCGCCACCGCCAAAGATGCGGACGTGCTGGCAACCGGCTTCATCGAGCAGCTGGCGAATGTAGGTGAAGTACTCAACGTGGCCGCCCTGGTACGAGGTCAGGGCCACGGCGTGGGCGTCTTCCTGAATGGCACAGTCAACGACCGCTTTGGCCGACTGGTCATGGCCGAGGTGGATGACTTCAGCCCCCGAGGACTGGATGAGCCGTCGCATGACGTTGATGGCGGCGTCGTGGCCGTCAAACAGAGACGCTGCCGTGATGACACGGACGGGACCGGTGCTCGTCGTGAACACGACCTCTTCGTCTTCGGCCATGCTCCTTCCAGCAGCCTTTGGTTCATCAATTCAAGGGTGGCCCTTCCCTCATGCTGGTCGCCGATGCAATGCGCCCGGTCGCTTGGCGCGATGAGGGTGATTTATCAACGGTCAACGGCGGCCGTCGAAGTGAGGGACCCACCATGGCACGCGAACTCATCAACGTCGAAGCGGTTGACCGCTCCTTTGGTGCAGTCGATGTGCTTCAGGACATCAACCTCAAAGTCAACGACGGCGACCGCATCGGTATCGTCGGTCACAACGGTGCGGGAAAGACGACCTTGCTCAACACCATCAGCGAGCAAAAGCAAGACACGGGCGACGTTGAATTCGCCCCTGGCATCCGTCTCGCCTACTTGACACAGATTCGAGACCTTGAATCGGATTCAACCATCGAAGAGGAACTCGGTCGCAAAGGTCGTCAATTCCAAGAACTCGAGGACGAGATCGCCGCCATCGAAGCCCAAATGGTTGACCCCGCCTTCTACGAGGGCGATTGGGAACCGGTGATGGAACGCTACAGCGAACTCCAGCAAACCCTCGCCTCCAGCGGTGGGGGCAACGTCGCAGGCATCGCCAAGGGCATTCTCGAGCGCCTCGGCCTCGACCAGCACCCCATGGACATGCCCGTCAACAAACTCTCGGGCGGCGAGCAGGCCAAACTGGCGCTCGCTCGCCAACTCGTCGGCCTCAACGGCATCGACGTCATCTTCCTTGACGAGCCGACCAACCACCTCGACATCCACACGACCGAGTGGCTCGAAACCTTCCTGACCGAATTCAAAGGCGCCCAACTCATCGTCTCCCACGACCGCTACTTCCTCGACCAAGTCTGCAACCGCATCGTGGAAATCGACAACCTTCGGGCGTGGCCGTGGAAGGGCAACTACAGCCAGTTCCTCGTGCAGAAGACCGCCAGCGAGGCAGCACTTGGCGAAGCCATCGCCAACATTGAGAAGAAAATCCAATCCACCATGGGCGCCATGGCGCAGATGAAGCGGGCGAACAAGTACGACAAGTCCATCTCGGCCAAGCACAAGATGATCGAGCGCATGCAGCAGGAATTGAAGGCGCTCAAAGCCCGCGTGCCCAAGAAGCGCAAACCTCTCATCCTTTCCCTCGAAGCGACGGACAAGGCCAGCATGGATGTGCTCACCATTGACGGCGGAACGAAGGCGTTTGAAGGACTGGACCGCAAGATCCTCGACAACCAATCGCTGGAAGTCCGCAAGGGCGACCGCATCGGCATCGTGGGCGGCAACGGGCAAGGGAAAACCACGTTGTTGAAACTCATCAACGGCGACGAGAAATTGACCAGCGGCAAGATGGATTTGGCCCCGGGCTGTGAAATTGGCTACTTCCATCAGGACCACGCGACCCTTGACTTCAACCTCAATCCGGTCGAGCAAATTCAGAAACTCCGTCCCGACTTCCAGTACGGCGACATCCGTGCAGCCTTGGGTCGCTTCCAATTTTCCAGCGAACAGGTCTCGACCAAACTCTCCCAACTCTCCGGTGGCGAGCGGGCGCGTGTGGCCCTGCTCAAACTCCTGCTCGAGGAAAACAACCTCCTGCTGATGGACGAGCCGACCAATCACCTGGACATGGATTCCAAAGCCACCCTTGAAGAGGCGCTCATCAACTACACGGGTTCGCTGATCACCGTCTCCCACGACCGCTGGTTCCTCGACCAGGTCGTCAACCGCATTTGGGAACTTCAAGACGGCGTGGTCTCCGTGTATTACGGCAACTACACCGATTATGTCCGAGCCAAGAAGGGCCTGCCGCCCTTGGCTGAAGGTGAAGTCTCCGAAGTGTGAACACCGGGCCAATCCGCACACAGCAGCTACGTTTGAGCGCAGGAAAAGCAAGGTATCAAATGCGAAGCGCCACACATACGATTCATGATGGAGCGAAAACTTGCCTTCTCCCTTGTCTTCCTTCTCCTCTTCGCTCTCCCTTCTGTCCCAATTTACACCGCCCAAGCCGAGGACACGGAGACGGTGGATGCGTTTGGCGACGGATTTGTCGAGACGGTCATCGCCGATTACCTCGACGACCTTGACGACCCTCGGGATTTGGAATTCCATCCCGGCCGCACGGGCGAGTTGTGGGTCGCCAACCGGGCCACGGACAGCATCACGATTGTGCACAACACCGGCCTTGAGAACCAAACGTCGGAGAACCGCGAGGATGCCTACAGCAACCACTTCCTTGAGGAGGTCAGCGCCATCGCCTTTGGTGCCTACCACCCCGAGTTTGACTGGCAGTGGGGCTCCGCCCAAGAAACGGCCAACACCTACTGCGGTCAGGCAGAAGCGAACAACTTCATGGGGCCCACGCTCTGGCCGTCCTCACTTGACCACTACTCCGTTGAAAACCAAAACAACAACTTGCTGGGCAGCCACATCGACATGAACCACGAATCCCCTTACGGCACGGGCATCGCTCACGACTACGATAACGTGTACTGGTACAACGACGGCCACTACGGTGAACTGGTTCGCTACGACTTCGCTGAAGACCACGACACGGGCTACGACGACCACTCCGACGCCATCGTTCACCGCTACTCCGACATCCAACTCGGCCACGTGCTCGGTGTCCCCGGCCACATGGAACTCGACCACGATACGGGGATTCTCTACATTGCCGACCCCGCCGCGAACCGCGTGCTATGGGTCAACACCGACGATGCCACCTACACCTCCACCGACCTCATGAACGACCCTTCACGGCTTGAACCGCTCGCCGAGTACAAACGATTCAACGGCATCGAATGGGGTGTGCTCGCCACCGGTCTTGACCGTCCAACCGGCATCGCCCTCCACGACGGCCACCTCTTTGTTTCGGAGTACAGCAACGGCAACATCGTCGCCTACGACTTGCCTTCCGACGGCAAAGGCGGCACCTACGCTGACGAAATCCAAACGTCGGCCACCGCCATCATGGGGCTCGAATTCGGACCCAACGGCCATCTCTACTACGTCGATAACGGTCAGGACGAGGTCGTTCGCATCGACCCGTTCACCGATGAGGACGGCGATGGCGTGGGCGATGAGGCCGACAATTGCCCGTTTGTGCCCAACGCTTCCCAGCTCAACACCGACGGGGATGGACTGGGAGATGCGTGCGACGATGACGACGACAACGACGGCGTGCTTGATGTTAATGACACCTGCGACCGAGGTGAACTCGGCTGGACCTCCAGCGTTGCGACCGACCACGACGGCGACGGTTGTCGAGACAGCGTTGAGGACAACGACGACGATAACGACGGCGTGTTTGACTTCGCCGACGCCTGCGCTGCAGGGCAACTCGGCTGGACCTCGTCCACTGCGACGGATTACGACGGCGACGGATGCCAGGACGCAGGTGAAGACCTCGACGACGACAACGACGGCATCTGCGACGGCACCACGACCGATGTTGCGTGGGCCTGCACCGTTTCGTCCGTGGAGGAAGACCTCTGTCCGAACAGCACCCTCGGCTTCACCTCCTCCAACAGCAACGATGCTGACCGAGACGGGTGTGAAGATTCGAACGAAGACCTCGACGACGATAACGACGGTGTTCAGGACGCCGAAGACAACTGCCCGCAAGTGGCGGGTACGAGTTCCATGGGCGGTGTGCTTGGATGTGCTGACGGCGACGACGACGGCTACAGCGACAACATCGACGCCTTTCCGGTCGACGGCACCCAGTGGGCCGACGTGGACGAAGACGGCTACGGGGACAACCCCGACGGCTTCCAAGGCGACGCCTGTCCGGGGCGTCCGGGGACCTCCACCTACGACCGGTTCGGCTGCGCCGACACCGACAGCGACGGTTGGTCCAACGCGAACGACGCCTTCCCGACCGTCGCCTCCCAGCATCTCGATGCGGACAGCGACGGCTACGGCGATAACGACGCCGGCTTCCAGCCCGATGCTTGTCCTCAGACAGCGGGGACCTCAACGCAAGACCGCTTCGGTTGTGTGGACGGTGATGGCGACGGCTGGTCCGATGCGAACGACGGCCTGCCCGAGGAGCCAACCCAGCATCTCGACACCGACGGCGACGGTTATGGCGACAACGCCGAGGGCGTTCAGCCCGACGCTTGCCCCGATGTTGCGGGAACGTCGACCTTGGGCGCATTCGGATGCCTTGACGGCGACGGAGACGGTTGGGCCGACGCTTTCGATGCCTTCCCCGATGACGTGCTTTTGTGGTCCGATACCGATGATGACGGCTACGCCGACGAGCAAGGCACGGCCCTCTCCGATGATTGTCCCGAGGTCTACGGTACGTCGACCGAGGACGCCCTTGGCTGCCCCGACACGGACAGCGATGGCTGGTCGAACTCCGCTGACGCCTACCCTGAAGACGCCACCAAGCACGAGGCGGGTCTGCTTTCGGGCAACCTGTTGACCGTGGGCGTGCCGCTCATCGTGGTCGTCGTCCTGTTGTTGTTCATGGTGGGTCGTCGACGTGGACCGAGCGAGGTTCTGCCAACCCTTCCTGCACTTCCAGCGGTACCGGGGCTTCCCGCTGTAGCGCCGCCAACACAGACCGGACCGCCGCTTCCGCCCGAAGGCCTGCCGCCCGGCTGGACGATGGAGCAGTGGGCGTGGTACGGTGAAGACTACCTCAACAACCGTTGATGCCTGAGCACCCTGTTCAAGGGTCTGTTTCTTCGTCCTCAGGCAACGAAATACCCCAACTCACGTAAGCCGCACCCAGCCGGTTCTTCCACACCGAGAGGATTTCCCAAGCGCCCGAGACGGTGAACGGATCTCGATCGGTTTCGGGCTCAAGGCGCACACTCACGCCCCACGCATCGCATTCCAATCTGGCGGTGGCATGAAGGCGTATGCGGCCTTCCTCAAACAGCACGCGCTGCTCGTGAAAGGTTTCCATGAGGTGGGGTTCAAAGCGTGCCCGAAGGGCTTCGGGCGTCCTGCCTCCATCGCTGTTGTTGCTCATGAAATTATGAGCGTTCGAGGGGATATAAACGCCTCAAGCGATAGCCTTGATTTCGTCTTCGTGCTTGGCGAGCAGGTTGCGCAACTTGACCTTGAACGAGGGCGTAAGCATCTCGTTGTCGGTGGTCCACTCCTCGGGGTCGAGGATGAGGGTCTTGGCGACCTCGTAGCCCTTCCAGTCGGGAGCAACCATGTTGTTCTTCTTGAGGTCCTCAAGTACGAAGGTTCGTACTTCAGAGCTGGCACAGAGTGCGGCATCGTCGCCCGAGGCGTCCTTGCCAGCGCCTTTGAGGGCGGCACGGAGGGCTTCCATGTTCGGGTGGGCGATGAGGAAGGTGTTCAGCATGTTTCGGCCGTCGAGGACGCACTGCTCCACCAGCGGGTTGAGGGTGATGGTCTCTTCAAGGCCGGAGGGCGCGACGTACTTGCCGTTCTCCAACTTGAACTGCGACTTCACGCGACCGGTGATGGAGAGGTAGCCGTTGGTCAACTTGCCAAGGTCACCGGTACGGAAGGTGCCAGGTTCGATGATGACTTCCTTGGTGGCTTCCTCGTTGTTCCAGTAGCCCATCATGACGTTGGGGCCCGTGACCACGATTTCACCCTCGTCGGGGCGCTCAGGGTCGTCCCAAGCATCCGTGTCGATGGTGACCTTCACGCCGTTGGCAACCTTGCCGACGGTGTTCAGGCGGCTGGTTCCGGGTCCAGACCAGCCGTTGGCGGACACGAGCGGGGAGGTTTCGGTCAAACCGTAGCCTTCGTAGCAGTTGAAGCCGACCATCTGGATGAAGGCAGCCACATCGGGGGAAAGGGCGGCAGCACCGGACATGCAGAAGCGGATGTTGCCACCGAATCGAGCACGGACCTTGGACCACACCAGCTTGTCCCACAGCTTGTCGAAGAAACCACTGGGTGGCACTTTGTCGCATTCCACACCGGCCTTGGCGATGCGCTTGGCGGCGGACTTCTGAGCATTCTTGATGAAGACCTTCTTGAGGCCGGTCGCAGATTCAAACTGAGCGTTCACACGGTCGTAGAACTTGTTCCAAACACGGGGGACGGCCAGCAAGACGGCGGGCTTGATCTCGATACACTCGTCGGCGATCTTGGTCAAGTCAGAGATCAGGTTGATGTGCACACCACAGCGAATCATCCAGTGCAGGTCAAAGGTGGACCCAAAGGAGTGTGCCCAGGGCAGGAACGCGGCGTTCTTGTCGCCCACATAGATGGTGAAGGCTGACTGCACGCACAGGATGTTGGACAACGTGTTCCAGTTGGAGAGCATGACACCCTTGGGGTTGCCCGTCGTACCGGAGGTGTAAATCAGCGTGTTGAGCGCAAACGGGTCGTCAGCGATTTCAAACATCTCGGCTTCTCGACCGGCGGCAACAAATTCGGTCCACGCATGAACGGTGACACCTTCGGGGGGAAGTTCGTTGGCAGGTTCGCTGCCGAGCAGCAGCACGCCGCACGCTGGCCATCCACTCGCTTCCTTTGGCATGTGCTCAACCAGTTTGTCGAGCACACCGGTGTCAGCCACAGCGAGCAGTGCAGGGGTTGAATCGTTAAGGATGTAGGCCCATTCGCTGCCGTGCTGGTGGGTGTACATGGCGGTGTAAGCAGCACCGATGCCGTTGGCACCGTAGGAGAGCGCAGCCCATTCCACGGAATTGTTGAGAATCAGGGCCACGCGGTCGCCGGTCTTGATGCCAACAGCAGCGAGTTGCTTGCCCACGGCGGTGGCGAGGCCGCCAAATTCGGTGTAGGACATGTGGGTTCGGGGCATGCCAGCTTCGGGGATATAGCCAAAGCAGTTGAGGTCGCCAAAGCGGTCCACGCTGGTCATCAACATCTGGTAGAGTGTTCGGGGGTCGTCGCCTTCGGGCTTTTCCCACTGTCGGTCGTCGGGCTGGCGTTCCCATGCAAGTTCAAAGGGTTCCATGCGCCTTGAGTGTCGGGTTGAGCATTTGAACATCACCCCGTTAGCCGATGAGGACGTTTCGAACATTTTCGCGCCAGTCGGCCCCGTCGTTTCGGTTCGCCAGCGGGCTGGCCGGACTTGGATGCCAGCAGGTGGTGATCTCGATCTCCCGCCCGCTGCTGGTCGTTCCTGGCCCTTTTTTTCCGGCGTTGAAGGCCATCCGAGCACGCTTTTCGGCGTACTTGCCAACCCCGACAATGCGGGTGATGCCCATCACCTCAACGACCTCTCGAAGGTGGTCGTCGCAGGCTTCCAGCACCGGTTCAATCAGCCCTTTGGGAAGGTTGTCCGGCGTGATGTTCTGGCCGCGGTCACCCAGCAACAAGAGCGGGCAGTGGTTGACGACAAACAGGTTGGCAAAGGTCGCCTCTGGGCTACCGTACAATTCCTCCATGAGGTTCCACAGTCGTGTTCCTGAGACTTCCTGACGTTCAAGGCCCAAGCCAACGATGGGTCGCTTGGGATGGGCGTTCGCCGGCGTGCTGAGTTGCCGCCCTTCGATGCGAAGGAAATCTTTCGCCACCTGTGTCGCCCCAAAGGGCACGCCCGTCTGTGCCATGCCCCACGGCCCGGGATTCATGCCCAGCAGCAGGGTGGTGGCACCCCGTCCGCCCCACTGTTCGAGGTATTGTTCGTGGTGCGCCCACGCATAGTTGAGCGGGTTGGTGGCGTGAGCGACCGCACCTGAAGCTTCGAGCCCAGCGATGGCTTTGTCGCACGCTGCCGACAAGCGGCGTGCCGCCTGCTTGAGTTGGTCCACCGTGTTCACGCCCGTTCCTTGCGGAGGGGCCTGATAGTGCTTGCTCAGTCGTCCTGGCGGCGGGTCAGACCAACACCGAAGGCGATGGCCACGAGCGTACCGATGGTGCCTACCGAGGGCAGCAGGCCGCCCTCTTCGAGGTCATCAACAATATCGTTGGTGCCTGCGGGCAAGATGACGGTGGTCGCCGTTCCTTCGGTGGAATTCGTTCCGTCGGTGACCAAGACCGTGCAGGTGACAGTGTCGCCAACATCGAAGCCATCGCTTAGTGTGTTGGAAAGTTCGGCTACAATGGTACCGTTCACGGTCCACACATAGGTGCCAGCGAGCGTATCGCCGTTGTCGTCGCTGGCCGTGAAGGCGCAGGTCAGGGTGTCGCCCATCTCCGGCAGGAGGGGGGTGATCGATACGTTGGTGATGCTCGGTGCAACGTTGGTGTTGCCGGTGTTGTTGTCCGTGTTGTTGTCCACAGGGTCAACGACCTCGCACCCCGTGGCGTCCACCGTGGTGCCGGCAGGGGTGTTGGGACAGAGATCATCAGCGTCCATAACGCCGTCGCCGTCATTATCGGTTGGGGCCGTAATGACCTCGCAACCGTCCTCGTCGACCATCACGCCAGCAGCGGTGTTGGGGCAGAGGTCGTCTTGGTCGAACACGCCGTCGCCGTCGGTGTCGATGGTGGTGTTTCCGCCGGTGTTGTTGCCGGTTTCATTGCCTGTATTGGAGCCATTATCGATGTCGATGGTGAGGCACTCGTTGCCTTCTGCTTCCGTGGTGCCGTTGATGTTCACAAAGGCCATTTCAATGCAAACCTCTGCACCGTCCGTAAGTTCGTCGATGTCGTAGGTCACGCTGTCGGTGTGGACGCCCATGCCATTGATGCTCACGTTGCCATAAACGTGGTCAACGATGATATCGCCAGGGTTCAGATAGGCTTGGTAGTAGAAGTTGCCCGCCCAGTCACCTGAGTTGTTGACGGTGTAAGTGAGACCGATGGTGTCGTCATCAATTTGAGTGATCTGGTAGTCGAAGTCGATGTTCATGAAGGCGTCGCTGTGATTACCGGAGGTGCTGCTGCCCACGTTGAAGCAAGCGTAGTCGTAGTCCACCCAGTAGGCGTATGTGTCCACCTGCTGGTACAGGGAAGCATCGAGGCAGTACATGCCATCGGAAAGACCGGAAAGGTTGCCTTGTTCGCCACTCATGTTGTTGTAGGCAGTCCACGAAGCGTTGCCAGTAGCAACGGTGGTGTTGCTCATGATTTCAACGACGGCCCACTCGAGGTGGTAGTCCTCGCCCATGACAAGTTCGGAACTTTCGATGAACCACGAAACGGTGTCGCCGCTGGCGTAATTCGATTCTGTCATGCTAGCCGCCACAACCCCGTCGATGGAGGGTTGCGTTGTGTTGAACACCGAGAAGTTTGCCATGGATTGGTCAATTCCGTCATAGCTCATGCTCGAGGTGTTGTAGTGGTACAGGGTTGCAATGAGGGACCAGTTGCCTTCTGACAGGTTGGTGACTTCGACATTGTGGTAGTGGGTGCTGTTGTTGGCCGTCCACAAAAAGGTACTTTGGGTCAGGTTGTAACCGGCGTCCCACGAATAAACCGACCAGTCCACCATGAAGGCTTCACCGCTGACCGGGCAGTAGGTGTCGATGGCGCCATAGAGGGTGTCGCCGACGTTGTAGGAGGAGGACGCGTAGGCCATCACCATGGTGTAGGCAAGGTCGCTTCCACATCCTGTGCTGTGGTTGCCGCCACCGCCGGTGCTCCCGCTGTAGATGGAGAACGGATCACTGTCGCTGTCAAGAAGTTCCCATGCCATTGACGAGGTGTTGTACCACGAGAGCATGACTGCGAAGGAGTAGTTGCCAGCGTTTTGGTTGGCGAGAGCCGTGGAGGAGACGTTTTGCGTCTCGGAGAACATGGTGGTGGTCCAGCTTATGTTTCCTGCATCCACCGTCATGTTGGTGACGGTGTTGAGGATGGCCCACTCGATCATCAGCGTCTCGTTGGTCAAGGAACAATACGAGTCCACTTCACCGGTAAAATTGTCTCCAACGGAGAACCAGTAATAGTCGGACCATGCGTAAACGGAGCAGGAAGGACCGCTGCTGTGGTTGCCGCCACCGCTGCTCATGTTCATCACAAAGAAGCCGTCAGTGTCGCTATCGAGCACCTCCCAGGCCATTGACGAGGTGTTGTACCAGGAAAATTCAACGGTGAAGGAGTAGTTTCCTTCTGCAGCCGTGGCAAGCGAAGTGGACGTAACATTGTGCTGCTCACTGGTTAGCTGGGCCGTCCAGTTAAAGGAACCCGAATCGATGGATTGGTTGTTGTCATCGTCGTAAAGCACCCAATCAAGCATCATGCTTTCGTTGGTCATGGCACAGTACGTGGAGATGGTTCCGTCGAAATCCTCGCCGAGGTCGTAGGCGTAGAAGTCGGAGTACGCATAGACTGTTGCATGCACGGGGTCGCTGCCACAACCGCTGGATTGGTTGCCGCCACCGCTGGTGTAGTTGTAGACCCAGAAGCTGTCGCTGTCTGTGTCCAATACCTCAACGCTCATCGAGGAGTTGTTATACCAGGAATACTCAACGTGGAAGGAATAGTTGCCAACTGTAGCAGTCGAGAGCGCAGTTGAGTTGACATAGTGCACTTCCTGAGTTTGCTGTGCTGTCCAATTGTAGGTGCCTGAGTCAACGGACTGGTTGTTATCATCGTCATGAAGCGTCCAGTCGAGCATCATGGTGGCGTTGTAGATGGCACAGTAGGTTGCGATGACACCTTCGAAGTCTTCACCGACATCGTAGCCGCCGTAAGTGGAGTAGGCGAAGACGCTGGCCGAGGAGGCTTGGAATCCGCAGGAGGTAGAGGTGTACGCCAACACCGTGATGGTGGTGCTGTCCGTTTCAACATGAGTCCATCCAGATGTGTTGTGGTAATAGTATAGCGAGGCTGCGAAGGAGTAGTTACCCGCACTCAAGGTGCCAGCGGACAGGTTGAAGTTGCCGCTGAAGCCGGTGGTTGAACCATTGTAGGTGAAGTTGGTCGAGGCCATGGTGCCCGATGTGTTCGTGATGTTCACCGTGATAAGCATCGGGGTGCCGATGAGATCGCAAGAGGTGCTGATCCAGGAGGTGAACGGGTCGTTGTCGTACATGTACATCCCAGCGTACGCCATCAGCATGGTGTTGTTCACATCATACCCACAACCGGTGCCCCCCCCGCTGTTGTTACTTGTCAACACGGTGATGGTGGTGTTGTAACTCGTCAGGGAGGTATAATTCGAACCGTAGTAAACGTCTACCGTGAGAACATAGGTCCCCGCAGGGATGTTGGCCACCTCAAACGAGAGGTTATCACTGAGAGTCGTCGCTGTCCAACTCCAGTTACCACTGGCAAGGTAGGTGGTCGAGTTCGAGAGACCGTAGGAGGCCGTCATGGTTTGGTTCAGCATGTTGCAGCTGGTTGAAACGGTTGTGTTGAGGGTATCACCATCGTAGACTGGGAAGGGGGCATAGGAGCCATAGACCGAAAAGTAGGTGGTGTTGTACCCACATCCCGTGCTGTTGTTTCCGGACTCCATTGACACCTTATCTTGGTCAAGGACGAACGGTGAACGCTGGTCAAGAACGGCTGACAGTGACGTGAGCAACAACAAGGCCACCAAGGCAAAAACTCTGGTTCTCATGTTTGAGGGGGAGAATGTTGTTTTTTTAAACTCAACTGATAATCCGCCGTATCCATTCCTCGTTATGGGCGGAACATTCCCCTCCCAGCCATGCCTCCAGCGACAGATTTCGTCCTTTCGATTTCGCCTTTGCCCGAGAACTGATCAGATTCCATGCCGTTTTTTTCCCGATTCCGGGAATGGCCTCAAGTTGTTTTTGGGTGATGGTGTCCATGCTCAGCCCCACCTCCACGCCGGTGATGGAACGGGCGCCATGGCCGGTGATCATCACGCTGGACTGGGTCTCGAGCGGAATCTTGTATTCCACGCCCACCAGAATGGGGTAGGCCCCGATTTGCCGTCCAAAGGTGATGCCGGCCTTCCCGTGAACCTCCGGGGCGCGATGGAGGTCCGTTTCATGAACCGGCAAGCGGGTTCGCCCGTCGTGGGACTCCCAGTGGACGTCATGAATCACCTGGCCCAGCGGGAACAATTCTTCGAGAAGCGGCTTGTCGATCTCGTCCCTGCAAGCGGTCTTGAACGAAGCAAAGGCGTTTGACGGGACCTCTTGGAAGCCTTCGCCCTCTACTTGGCGGATGTTGATGCGGCGAAGCAGCAAGCCTTCGCTGCGGATGTCTCGAAGCAAGTCCATGTTCATGCCGTAGGTCGCTTCGGTTTCGCCGTACAGGCCGGCGATGAAGTTGAGTCCGGGCAGCAGTTTGGGCAGGCCTCGCTCGCCACGCACGCTACCGTATTTGTTGATGAGGCGAATCGCCGTCTTGAGTTGGGTGGGGTCGCAGTTGAGCCAGTTGGCCTCGTGAACGCTCGGGTCGGCTGATTCCAAACCGAAGGAGAGGACGGCGCCGTCGGACAACGTTTCAACGAGCGTCTTCGTGATTTCCTCAGATGGCTCCATGTTCTCTGCGATGATGGACGGGTTGCCGTTATCGGTGTGGAGGATACCGAGCCGCTCGTCCTCACGAAGCCCGTGAAGCAACTTCGCAATCGGTTCAGGATTTGGCACGGGGTATTCCAACTCGCGCACGCCATCGGCCATGTATGTGTAGGTGTCGGTCATGCCGCCGAGGCGGACATGGTGCACGCCGGCGTTGTGGGCGATGCGAACCTCCTGGATGATGTCCTCTGGCGTCCGCCAAATCGGGACGCCTTTTTTCGGCTCAATGCAGAATTTGCACCCTCGCTTGTAGCGAACACAGCCCTGGTAGACCTCCACTTCGTAGGTCAGCGGACCGGCCTGCGATTCGCTTCCGAGGTCGGGATGGTCGCTCACTGCTTTGCTTGCAGCACCGGCTTGGGCCCACGCCGTCCATTGCTCGGCCGTCCTGCGCTGGTGTTTCCACTCCCCCTTTTCGAGGAAGTGTGCAAGAGTGGCATCCGTGTCCTGAACGGCGAGGAAAAGGTTGGGTCGAAGCGGTGTCCAGCCCTGCTGCTTCCAGCCACGAATGGCCCATCCGCCAAACAGGGCCGGCGTGCCATGGGGTAGACTTCGTATCAGCGTCTGCGTTTCTTTGAGTGAAATGGGGGTGCCCCGCAGGTATTTTCCAGGGACCACCGCACCGGCAAGGCACACCACGCCGAGGCAATCCTTCAGGCGCTTGGCGATCGACTCGGGGTCGGACTTCAGGGCTTGGCGATAACGGTCCACGGTCAGGTATTCGTAGTCAAGGCCGGCGGATTCCAGCACCCCACAAACATAGCGGACATGGAAGCCAACGTAGGGGGGAACACCGAAGGCAGCGGGTTCGTCTTCGTAGCCGTCCAAGACCAACCAGCGTGGCTCGGACGATTCAACCATGGCTCAAGGGGCGGGGGTGCCGCCTTCAATCCTTCTTCGGGCGAGGGCGTCGCTTGCGCTTCTTCCCGCCTTCGCCTTCTTCTCGGAGCGCTTGGAGTTCGCGAGAGGATTTTCCTCCACCATCGCCATCACGGCCGCTGCGTCGGTTGCCATCACGGCCACCGCGTCGGTTTCCACCTTTGCCGCCCTTGGATTTGGCGATGTCGACCTTGATCTTGCGGCCCTCAACTTCACTGTTGTTGAGCGCCTTGACGACATCTTCGCCCTTGTCCTTCTCTGCGATGAAGACGAAGCCAAAGCCCTTGGCCTTCCCACCGGGGCCGGTGGCGAGAATAACTTCGTTCACCGTGGCGTGAGCGGCGACCATCGCCTTGAGTTGGTCTTGCGTTGCGGAGAACGGCAAGTTTCCGATGTAAAGCTTGAGACCTTCTGGCTCCTTTCGTTCCGTTCTCCCGCCTTTCTTCTTGTCGTCATCAGCATCGCGAACACCGATGCGGCGTCCATTGATGCGGTGGCCATCAAGGGCCTTGATGGCGGCTTCGGCCATGGATTTCTCGGCGTAGGTGACGAAGCCAAAGCCTCGGTTGACGCCGGCATCATCGGTCAACACGACGCAATCGGTCATGTCCCCGTGGGACTTGAAGAGTTCACTGAGCTCATCGGTGCCAACATCTCGAGGCAGGCCGCCAACAAAGAGTCGGGTGCCGGGTGCGGCTCGCTGACGCCCGCCGCGACCACCGCCGCGTCCGCCGTCTTGGCCTTCGAAGCGGAAGTAGGTGCGCTCTCGTCCGTCTTCACGAACATCGGCTGCGATGAAGGTGGCTCGGCCGGCTGGACCTTTGGCGAACATGGCTTCGGCAGCAGCGCCCCAGCGCTTGCCGGCGTTGTTCAGCGCACTCGCCCCTTGGTCGAGTTCCGCCCAACCTGCACCAAAGTTGTCGGCCAGGGCTCGGTAGCCTTGGTAGCCACAGGTGGGGCACATGACGTTCCAATCGCCGTCGAGTTCGGCTTGCAGGGTGTCGCCACAAGGCGGGCAGATGGCGTGGAGCACACCGCAGTCGTCCCGCTCTCGGAAGTCGAGGCGGACGACCGGTTCAACCTCTTTCACCACGGCACGGCAAACATCCCGTCGGCGCATGGCGTCCGAGGTTTGGTGCATGAAACGGTCAACCAGACCGGTCACGAAGAACTGGCCGTAGAGGTGCTGAGGCTGAATGGAGCCGGGCTTGCCTTCAACGGCGAGGATCATCGCTTCACCGTGCTTTTCGTTGAGCTTCACCACTTCGCAAAGCACGGTGTCGCCCACGACGGGTTCCACGATGGGCTTTGAGGCGGAGACGGAAATGGAGCCGTTGTCGACGTGGACATAACCGATTACGGTGGAGACGATGTTGCCGTCAGCGAGGGCGGTTCCTTCGCCGTGTTCGTGGTCGCCCTCTTTGGCGATGATGCTTCCGGGGGTGACGAGGCTCGCCGTCATGATGCTCATTCCTTTTTCGCAGGCATGGCCCGAGATGGGTCGCACACCGTTCGCTGAATTGAGGCGAGGGTTTCTTCCTTTTGAACCCCCCATATGGGTCAATCATCGCTTTCAGGGGGCAATCGGGCGTCGCCTGGGCGATGAAACCGCCAGCATTTGACGTCGGTTGCGCCTTTCCGCTGGCCGTGGTGCGCGTAGGTTGGTGGGAGTCGAAACGTCGTGCGAAGCACCACCTCGCCTTCCCACCCGGCTTCGTTTGCCATGGCTTCGAGATGGGCAGCATGGTCGCTGTGGAGCACGTGAACAGCGGTGGCGCTCGATGCGAACCCGAGTTCCAAAAAAGGGCGGTCGGCCTTGGCTCGCTGAACGCCCCAGGGCGGATTCATGACGATCAGTTCGGCGTGGCCGAGGTCGACCTCATCGGCTCCAATGTGGGCGGTGATGATTTGAGCGCGTCCCTTCAGTTCATCATCCAGTTCGTCGATGTTCTGCTGGAGGACGGCAGCGGTCGCCTCGTGGGCCTCAACAAACACCACGCTTTGTGCCCCCAACATGAGCGCAGCGATGCCCAGAATGCCGTTGCCTGCGCCGAGGTCAACCACATGGCGCCCTTCCAAACCGTCGAGTTGGTCGACGGCGAGCATCCAATAGGCGGCGAGGTCGCCCTCCGTGGCGTATTGCTCAAGACCGACCTCGGAGCACGGGTGGGGTTTCAGTTTGGACAGCGTCATCGCCAGGTGCTTTGGGCGCATTCGCCTCACCAGCGACGTTGTTGGTAGGGGTTGCCCTGTTGGGGTTGTTGGGACTGCATTTGCAAACGCATGCTGTGGATTTGTTGCGCCTCAATGCGCAGACGCTGAAGCAGTTGCTCGCCGGGTTGCTGGTTGCCGCAGAAACGGCAAAAGCGGGTGCCGTCAGGATGTTGTTGGCCGCAGTTGATGCAGAATCCCATGGCACGCCCTCGGTTTGTGTCGGTTCGTCGTTGGATTTAGACCTTCTCAGTTCATGGCGGTCATTTGCAAAAGAATGGGCCACGTTTCCAAGCCCTCTGCAATCGCCCGTTCACTGATGTCTTCCCAGCGGGGATCGTCCATGAAGGCCGAAGGTTCAACGCCAGCTTCAATGAGTTCCTGGAAGAAAGCCCGCAGTTCGGTTTCGATCTCCGAAATCTCGGGTTTCTCTTCGTCCTCAACCTCGGGCAGTTCCAAATTCGCCTGCTCCGTGGTGGTCTCCTCGGAGGGTTCGGCCGCGTTCTTCTGCTGTTCCGCTGCGTCGTCGGCGGCTGGGGGCAACGGCACGGCCACCTCCTCGGCCGGTGACTCATCCGTGGGTTTCGTAGTGGCAGGAGGCAGTGGGACGGCGGCTTGTTCTGGCTCGGAGGCCTCGGCAGGCGCTTCCACGGTTTCTTCTGGTGCGGGCTGCGGGGCTGGTTCGGCCGGTGCTTCTGCAACCGGTGCGGGTTGAGGTTCCGGTGCTGGTGTGGGTTCCGGTACGGGTTCGGGTTTTGGTTTCTCAAGTCGGCCAACACCCAACACTTCTGCCTGCTGGCGAGCCATCTCTGCGGCGCCCCTTCGAGGGAGGCTCACGAAGCATTTTCCGGGAAGCGATTCAACGGGATAGGGCAGGTAGTAGCGTTCCAAAGCGGGCAGCGACGGGTGACGGAAACACAGGGTTTGAACGGCCTCAAACGGGCGTTGCGAGGGCAAGCCAACAGAGAACGGTGTCGAGGTGAGGGCGATGGAACTTCTCAACCATCCCTCGTTATTGACGAGTTGTTGCATCCACGGGCCGAGATCGGCCGTGGCGAGGTTCACGAATTGGAACGATGCCGCTCGGGTGTCAAAGCCCTGCTCTTTCAGGAGGTCCGCCTCAGCGCGTGGTCGGTGGAAGACCGCCATGACCGGTTGGCCGTGTTCGATCATGTCGCCGTGCAGTTCCATCATTTTGCGCTCTTTGCGCGGGCAAAGCAGCAGAATGGTCATTCGGGTGGCGCGGGCGTCCCATATCTCTCCCCAGCGTGCGGTGGCTTCTGTGGTGAGTTGACCGATGGTCATGTCCGGAATCATGGCGGTTATTCCCATCTCAGCACCGATGGGGAGGAGGCGGTCCCGACCTTTTACCCTACGGGTTGACCGTTTTGCTTGGAAGCAATCCCTTCCAGTACGCCAATTCTGCCAGATAGATGACACCACCAGCCGCCCCTCGAATCGTGTTGTGACTGAAGGCCTCAAACCGCACGGAGGTCGAGGTTGGGCAGGAGAGCGCACCGACCACGACAGCCATGCCAGCACCGAGGTCATCGGCTGGATTGACGTCGGTCGGAAATCCGTTACCGTCAGCGAACAGATGGCCCATCGGGTCGATGGTTTCCACCAGCATGAGGGGTTGGGCAGGTGCACTGGGAAGGTCGTTCATGGCGTGTTGCTGCGACCATGTTCTGAGCGTTTCTGCAACGGCGTGCACGTCGACGGGGCGGTCAAAGGCGGCGTCCACGAAGACGTGATGGCCATCGGCCCGCATCACGCGCTGACACGTCAACGAAGCCTCGCCTTTCCATCCCAAAATGTGTCTGAATTCGGCTTCGGTTTTTGCCGCCTCACCAGGAATGTCCGGCGACACCCGCCCGGCGTTGAGCGCCGACTGCAGGTGGTCGAACCCTCCTCCAGACAACCCTTGTTCGCTGCGCATGGTGTAGTGTTGCAGTCCGTAGGCGTCGTGAAGCGCCGCCAACGGGAGAATGAGCGGGAGCAGCGTGCAATTGGTGGCGCACACATGAGCCAGGCGTCCTTCGGCTGCCTCCAGCGCTGCTGGATTCACTTCGGGAATCACCAGCGGCACGCCTTCTTTGCCCCGAAACGCACTGGCGTTGGAAAACACCGCCACGCCGCCGTTGGCCCAAAGTGGCTCAAGGGTGGTCGCTTGTTCACGGGGAAGCGAAGAGAACGCCACGGCGATGCCTTCGTCGGCGAGTTGCGAGACGGTGCTGGGGTGAGCGACATCGAGCACCTTCAGGTCGGGAAGTGGGGGTCGTGGCTCATCGAGCACCCACGGGACCTCGTTTAGGGCGAGGTTGCAGAACCGTGGCGAGCCGGCCACCGCCGCCAGTTCAAACCACGGGTGGTTTGCGAGGCGCTGCTGCAGGCGTTGAGCCACAAGGCCGCCAGCACCGAGGACAGCGACCTTGAGGCGTTCCATGGTCCTCGGAGCCTCGCTTGGGATTTGAGGGCTTCCAAGGTTATGGCAGCGGTTCAGGGAAGATGCGACGGGTGATCAACTTCCGCAGAATTTGCCAACCGTCGGCGGTGGAGCCGAGTTTTGCCTCGCCAATTCGAGGGCCATAACTGATGGGTTCAAACGAAAACGGGACGCCAAGGTGGACCATGCTTGCAAACATCTCGGCCTCAATTTCGAACGAGCTGCTGTTGAGTCGGAGGGTGTGCATCGCCTCGCTGCTGAACGCCCAATACCCCGAGCACACGTCGGAGGTGGTCACTCCAAAGAGGGCCGTCGCGAACCAGGTCAGCATGTGGTTTCCGATGAAATTCAAGCGGGTCATCGCATCAGGGGCCATCCTTCCGTTCAATCGGTCTCCAATGACGACACCTCCCTCATCAAGACGGTTCAGCAATCGGGTCATTTCACTGGGCGCATAGGTGCCGTCAGCATCCAGCATGACCACAGCATCCGCCTCAAGACGGAGTGCTTCGCGAAATCCATGGCGTATGGCGCTTCCTTTGCCGATGTCGTCCTGGTCGACCAGCACCGCATCGTATTCACGCGCCACCTCAACGGTTCCGTCGGTGCTGTGGCCGTCCATGACCAGCACTGTTGTCGTGTACCCCATGGCCTTCAAACGCCTGTAAGGCAGGCGCTCCAACACCCACGCCAACCCCAACGCCTCGTTGAGGACGGGGAGCATAACAACGAGGTGTTGCATGGTTACGCCTCGGGCTTCTTCCACATGTATTTGCCGTTCATGTGCCGGTGGACCAGCTCAACCACTGAAGTTTGACGCCGGTCCGGTCAAACAACACCGTATCCCGTCCCGATAGCCCGAGTGGATTGAGCCACCTCGATGCTTTTGTCTCGTCCCATTCCAAGCGTACGGTCGTCAGTTCACTGGCGTTTTCAACATCAAAGCACGCTTGGTGGTAGCCGGCGTCCGAACGCAGTGCGTGAAACGGTCGCTCTAGGCCAGCGGAGGACTGAAGATAGAGGCCTCCGGTTTGCCCGATGACCTCGTAGATAAGGCACATGCTTTGGGCGTCCTCAGGCGCTTCAATGGCAAGGTCGCCCACCGTACCTTCGTGCAGGAAGGGCCGGTCTTCGCCCAACTCGAGTGGGTCGCGGAACTTGTGGTTTCTCCACGGGTCAAGGCGAGCCTCACACGCTGAGCAATCCTCCTCATCGATACCGGTCAGCACATCCACCGGCGCATCACCGTCTGGTTGCAGCACCCACAGGGTGGCGCCGTCGGTGCGAAGGCCGACGTTCCAGTAGGGGGAACCGGCCAGCGTCCACTGCATGGTGCCCAGCGGTGAGGTCAGCGCATGTCGCATGTTGTGATCTTCAAAGTACGAGATGTTGTTGAGGAACATGGCTTGGGTGGCGTTGGCGTGTTCGCTGGCCGTCAGGTGGACCAACCCCAGCGTCGGAATCGAGGTGGTTTGGATGCTCGAAGGGGCGTCCCAAATGTAGCCCCAATGCATGTTTTCGGTGTAGACCGCCCCGCTGATGGTGTCAAGTGAACGGCGCAGTTCCAGATCGCCAGGAGAGACCGCCATGAGTTCTTCATGCTGTGCGAGGGAGAAGGCCACGGACTGCGCCATCAGGGTGCCCGCAAGCACTGCAACCACTAGGGTGACGGAGAGGGCGCGGGGCATGGCCGTGGGCGTGGAGGAGGTTTCCAGATGCGGGGTGAGGTTGGTGTGGGGCGACCACCACAGCGCCACCAAAACGGCCAGGGGGACATGGAAGGCGTGCAGCGCCATGGAATACAACGTGTAGGACAACAACGAGAGGACGGGGATGTAGCGTAACCCTTCCACGAGATGGACGATGCTTAGCAACCAAAGAAGTGCAAACCATGTGATGGCGATGCGTCCTTCGAGTGTTGTTCGAAGCGCCACGGCGGCCACCCCTCCAAACGCCAGCAGCACGCCGTTGTACACCAGCAGCGGCCGTCCGCCCTGCCAGCCGTATTCGGAAAAGACCGCTTCGTCGAACAGTCGCGGGGCGATGACGAGAAGGGCCACAGCAAAGCCCACGGTGATGAACGCCGATGCGATGTACGCCAGCCGTCGAACGAGGTCCCGATGTTCTTCGTTTTCCAGCGCCAGGCCGTGCATGACGTGGCTGAACAACAGAAGGGCGAGGTAAATGGCGCCGGTGGGATGAATCAGCGCGACGGAAAACAAGGCGACGCACATGCCGATGGTGTGGTGTTTTTGTCGCTGGTCGGCATGGCGGAAGAGCACCAATATCCCCACGACCAAACCCAGTTGACTGGCCACGCTCGGAAAACCCGAATCAAAGGTCTTGGCAAACAATCCGAGCCCCAAGCCCATCGCCAACATGGCGTGGGCTCCCGCCCCGTGGCGGTCAAGCGAGCCCATGAGTCCCACCAGCAGGACAAACAGGGTGTAATGCCCGAGATGAAACACCGCCGTGCCGGCGTCTTGGCCGGTGAGTGTCGCCACCCATGCAGCGACCGAGGGAAAGGCAGGTGGGTAGGTCCAGAAGCCTTCGTTGGTGCCCGGCAGGCTGAGATTGCCCTCCAACACCAACTGTTGTGTGAGCATGGCAAATCCAATCCAATCCACGCCAAAGGGCAGGCGTTGAATCAACGGTGAGAGCATGGCTGTGGCGGCGATGACCACGCTCAGCGCCATCAACGGCGTTGACCGGTGGCGTTGGAATTCGAGTTGAATTTCGGCTTCCTTGCTCAACGATGGCGCATCGGTTTCTTCGGAAATCTCCCCGTGCATGGCGGCTTCAAGCTGTTGCCACCGCGTTCGTTTGGCCAACACCTCGTGCCGCTGATGAATCAGCCGATACGCCACGGCATTGGCGGCGAGGAGACCCAGGCCCAGCAACAACGGCGACCACAGGTCAAGCAGCACCAGCGTGCCCGAAAGGCCGTACAGCAAGAGCAGACCCAACGCCGGAGCAAGCAGTACCTTGCGAAAACGGTCACTGCTTCCATCCAGGACCGTGCTGAGGGCCCAACCGGGCAGCATACTCGGGGTCAACACGACCACGGCACTACCGAGCATGGACCCACCACGCCCAAGCCATGTTTTGATGATTCGCCGAAAACTCAAGTAGAAACACGCCCTCGCCGGACCGATGACCTCCATCACGACCTTCCATTATCACCCAACCGTGGTGTTTGACGGTCCGTACTGGGTTCATGATTTCACCAAACCAAGCCCAGTGGCTTGGCAGGCACCCTATCCCTATTCGGTCGGCAGGTACGACGAACACCGGCCGTCGATGTACACCACCGAATTGTTCGCCGGTGAACGGGACCATCACGTGGGTTTGGATTTGGGCGGGCCGGTCCAGACGCCGGTCCATGCTTTTGGTGCGGGCGAAATCGTCCACGTGACCGTCAACGACGAGGACGGATCCTACGGCCCAACCCTCATCACGAAGCACACCCTTCCGCTACCAACTGAGGTAGGCGGTCCCCTCAGCGACGAGGAAAGCACCTTTTGGGTCCTTTACGGGCACCTCAGTTGGGACAGCATTGCCCACTGGAAGAGCGGCGATGCGTTTGCACAGGGCGATGTCCTTGCCTTGATGGGGCACGAGGAGGAAAACGGCGGTTGGCCCCCCCATGTTCACGTTCAGATGTCGTGGGAAGCGCCGGAGAACGGCGATTTGCCCGGCGTGGTTCGTCAAGATGACCGCTCAGAGGCCCTCAATCGGTACCCTGACCCTCGGCTGATCTGCGGACCGCTCTACTGAACGCTGTTGAGATGAGCCTTGAGGGCGTTGATGGGAGCGATGGCGGCCGGGTCTTTGCCGTGCAAAAAGGCCAGCGTGATGGAGAGCCAATCCATCACGAGGCAGTGATAGAGCATGCATTCCAACAGCGACTCGCCTTCGCCGGCTAAATTCCAAGCGGTTTCGGTCGGTGAGTGCGCCACCATCCAGTCCAATCGCTGTTGAACTCGCCCGTGCATGCCCGGCCACGTCAACAACAGCAAGGCTTGTTCGGAGGCGCGCTCATCGCCATCCGGTCCAACACCGCCCCACGCCACGCTTTCGTTGTGGTTCATCTCGGGCAGGACGCCAACTCGAACAAAGCGTGCAGCGTTTTCATTCATCTGGTTCTTGAAGCGGTTGAGCGCAGGAGCCAATTCACTCGGTCCGACCACGGCGAGCGGTTGGTTGAGCAGAGCCGCAGCCAGCAGGGCAATGTCGCCCTCGGGTTGCGCCAGGACATCGAAGTGCTCGTTGCTCGCTTCCAACCGCTTGAGCATGGCTTCTCGATCTTCGGCGGTCTGCGATGTCAGCAGGCCGAGGTGTTCCAAACACGCCACTTGGCGGCTGAAAATATGACCAAACGCGGTGCGAGGGGGTTGCCCTCCGATCGTGGGAAGAAGGTGGCAGCGGGGTGAGAGTTCGGGCAAACCCGCCAACACACCGCCCGTTGCGATGACGATGACGGTTGCGCCGTGTTGCAAAGCCGCTTCGGCCGCAGCCACCGTCTCTTCGGTGTTTCCACTGTGGCTTGTTGCGAGCACCAGCCACGTGGCGTCGAACCACGCCGGGAGCGAGTAGTCTCGATGCACCATTACAGGACATCCTCCGGAATTCGCCGTTAACGCTGCGAGGAAATCGCCTCCCGCTGCGCTGCCGCCCATGCCCAGACACAGCACACCGCTCCAAGGGGCCTGTTTGAGTTCGCTCAGCCAGGGAAAACGGGTCTCGTTGACGGCCTCAAAACCTCTTCTCAGGTCATCATGGAACCGTTGCGTGAACCCCACCATGCCCTCGTTGTCATACCGCGCTGCGAGGTCGGCCAGGGTTGGTACGGGTGCTGTCTCATCGGTTTGCATGCTCAATCCTCCTGCAGTTCGGGGGTGTCGATGGCCATGTAGGGCAGCGCGATCCAGTCCTCGTCGTGTCGCATCAACAACCCCTTTCGTCCCGGGTCGTGGTCGTAGGGGAGTCGAACAAGGCTCATCTTCCATGTGGTGGGATCGAGGAATTCGCCCGCAGATGCATCTTCGTTGATGAAATCGACTTCGATGAATTCCTTGCGTTGCGCCAACACCTTCGCCTGCTCCAAATCGCGCCACGAAGCACCCGTCCGCTCACGGCGGTCAACACGTTCCATGATGGCCCCTTCCTTCGTCCACGATGAGGGTCGCCAGAAATGATTTCTCCACTGCACGACGTCGCCAATCTCGTAGCCAGGTTTGCGATAGAGCAGCGTCAGTCGAGTGACATCCACCCCGTCTTTTCGCCCCACGGTGGAGTTCGTTTCAACCACCATGCCGCCGTACTCGGCGGTGAGATGTCGCCCCCATGCCCTGGCGAGGCCTTTGCTGCCCAACACGACATCGTAGCCGCCGGTCACAGGGCCTTCAGAGGTGATGAAGAACATGGGGTCGTCGGACAATTTGTCCAGAACGTCTTCGAGGGTGGCTCGCAGGCGCTTGAATTCATCTTCGCTCAAGCGGCGTGCACTCGAGCGGAGTTGCACTGTTGCTTCGAAGTAATTCCCTGCCCTGCGGGTGCAGGTGAGGCACACGCCGTTGGCCATCCGTGCTCGCATCGTGTGTTCTTCCTGAAACAGGAGGTTGTCGATGACGCCTTCAAGTTGGATGTGGAGCAGCGTGTGTCGGTCGGATACCTTGACCGGTTCCATCGCCAGTTGGATGTCTTCGGCCCGTTCGTGAACCACCAAATTTCGATGGAGCAATTCGTCCCACACTTCGTTTTCAGTGGTGTTTTCCCACTTCCCTTCGATCTCAACAATGCCGCATCGCGCACAACGCACCCACGGTACATTTTCGGGAACTTTGGCAAGGACGGTTCGGGCCCGGAGGCACGGTTCGCACATACGGTCGCCAAAGAGGGGAGGGTCTGCACCGCAGACCAAACAAAACTCTCCGCCGAGTTGCGCTGACATGCGTCTCCCTGCCCCCCCTGTCGCGGCACAGCCTTTGAAAGACTACGCCTCGGAAGGAGCGTCCTCATCGGTTTTGGCGCTGGCCGCCTCCATGGCGAGGAGGCGCTGGTCGAGCCGCCGACTTCGTTGCACCACCGTCCATGTCCACAAGCCGATGGCCACGAGCATGCCAAAATAGGCGATGGCGAGATAGGTCATGCCTTCCATTTCAAACACCACCGTCAAGGCCTTGCTGCATTCGTTCCAATCGCTGTTCCATCGACGTCAACCGCATGGAGGCCATCATGTGACCGATGATGAAGACGGTAAATGAGACCGCCCCTATCAGGAGCACGAGGCCCATGTCGCCGTTGATGGAACCCTCATCGCCGGTGGCGACCACGGGCCCGGGATGACGGATGGTCCAAATGCGCGTGGCGATGTAGGTGAGCGGAACCAAAACAAAGCCGTAGAGTCCGAAGGCGGCGAAGGTGTCTCTCGTTTCAACACCGTCTGGCTGGCTGTTTCGTCCGAGGACGACATAGATGGCGAGCAGGGTCAGCAGTCCGAAGGTGTTCAATCGAACATCGGTCCAATCCCACGGTGTCCCCCACTCGGCAGCGCCCCAAACGCAACCCGACCACACGGTCATGAGTCCGGTGGCGAGGCCGGCCTCCGAACCGGCCACATGCAGACGCCACATCCATTCGGACCGCTTGAACAGCCAGCCTGCCGAACCGACGAAGAGTGCTCCAAAGGCGATGAACGCGGCCCATGCGGCTGGAACATGCCAGTAGAAAATACGCTGGGCCGCCGGCGATTCAAACGCATCGAGGGAGACGCTTGGCGCCCAAAGAAGGGCGAGAAGGAGGGTTGCACCAATGCCCAAGAAACCGGTCAACAACACGGCTTCTCCCAACCTCATGGCCGACGGGCTGAATTGTCCTCCTTGAACTTGGTGTTTGTCTCATGCGAGCACGGAAATGAGGAGCGAGTAGGGTAAAATCAGCACGGGTGTGAGCAACCCCACAAACACGGCGTGAGGGCGCGCAAGACGTTGCGTTGACCGTTGCATCCACCCCACGCTGTGCCACACCACGAAGCACAGGGCAGCCCCGACGAGGACGGTGGAGGCTTCGCGTGCTTCGCCCAGACCGTTGGTCGAAAGGAACGTGAATGCGGCACCGATGGCCAACGGCATCCAGCCTGCATGGGGCTCGCCGCCACCGACCGCACGCCACCACACGCCGGCTCGCTCCTCGCGAAGAGCAGCGACGAGCGGCTCACCGCACAGGCCGACGGCCAGCGTGGGGGCGAGAATGAAACCCATCCGTTGCAACGCGTCCAACCCATCCATGAAATCACCCAGAGCGAGTAAGATGCCGAGCGTGAGGAGTCCGGCCATCGCGTTGGTGTTGAGCCACATCATGGTTCGCAGATGGATTTGCACCCCGAAGGCCGCTCGAGAAACGGGTTTCACCTTGGTTGCGCTGCGGGTGGCTGGGTGGACGTCTTCTGGCGCTGATGCGGTGCGAACCTCGCCCTCGTCCACATTGAACAAATGGCTGGCCTGCTCCACGATTCGCTCGTCGTGGGTGGCGATCAGCAACCCGTGGCCCATACTCCGCAATTCGTTGATCCAGCTCACGAGCGTTTCTATCGAAGCGTCGTCCAAACCTGCATCGGGTTCATCCAAGATCACCAAGGCCGGTTCGGTGCTGGCGAAGGCGGGAAGCAATCCTGCAAGGACAGCGACCTTGCGTGCCTGGCCTTGAGAGAGATGGGCGACGAGGTCGTTGGCTCGGTGGGTCAGGTTGAAGGCCTCGAGAAAAGGCTCCACGTCAACGCTTTGGCCGCTCATCGACATGGCGGTGGACAGGTGTTCACCGAGAAGTTCACTCCCCAGCATACCGTTTCGCTGGAGCACCATGCCCAGTGTCTGCGGGGCGTTGCGTCGGCGCCCTTCGCCGTCGGCGACCAACATGCCACCGTGGTGAACGCGACCCGCTTCCATGGGAAGCAGGCCAACGGCTGTTTCAAGCAGTGTTGACTTGCCCGCACCGTTGGCTCCGGTCAACACCACGGTTTGCCCGCTGTTGACGGCGAGGGAACACCCGTCCAACACGGTCCTCATGCCTCGGCGAACCTGCACGCCGTCGAGGTTGAGCAAGGCCTTGGCCATGTTGCGGGGAAAGGTTCGCCAAGGAAGAACCCTCCTGTTTTCGCCCGTTGAGACATCAACTCAAAAGAGAGGGAAGCAGAGCGCCTCCTATGGCCTTCGCCATGTCGCTGTTCAACACGATGGAGTGGGCGGTGCTGCTGCTTTGGTTTGTGGCCATCGTTGCACCCCTTTTCTACGCCGTTCGAACACGGACCTCGGTGGCAATGGGCATCACGGTCTCGGTTCTGCTGGGCGCGGTGGTTCAGGTGCTTTGGGCCCTGTTGTACAATTGGGGGTTGGTGAACTACTGGGTGTGGAGTGATTTCGTCCTCGTTCCGGTTCGCGCCTTTGAGCCTGCCTTTGTGCACACGTTGGCTACGGCTGGTTTTCTTCACAGCCAAGGCGATATGATGCACGTGTTGGGCAACGTCGTCATTCTGGCTTTGGTTGGCGTGCCGTTGGAACAACGTCTTGGTGCCAAGCGATTCGCTGTTGTTTACGTCATCGGTCTCTTCGGTGGTTCGTTGGGCTGGGTGGCCTTCAACGCCGACTCCTACACGCCCGCGCTTGGTGCGTCAGGGGCCGCTTTTGGCCTGCTCGGGGCCTACCTTGCCGGCTGGCCAAGGGACGAGATTCCGTTTCCCCTGTTGCTCATTCGCCCTTGGCCCGTGGTCTTCATCGCGCTTCTGTATTTCGGTTTGGAATTGGCCCGGGCGCTCGCCACAATGGACGCTGGGGTGTCAAGCGGCATTGCGCACATGGCTCACATCGGTGGCTTCGTTGCGGCCTACGCTCTCCTGCCGTTGGTGGCCAAGGGGGGTCCGGTTGCGTTGGGTGTTGTTGACGGAGGGCCAAGTCAGGGCGACGCTCATGCAGCGAAGCGGCGGCGCATGAAGGCCAACATGGTGGACTTGACCACGGTCCAAGACCCGTGGACAGCCCGTGGCCTCGAGGTTCCCAAACATTTGCGTGAACCGCTGAAAAACCTCGTGCAGGCCAGCGATGAGCCCGAGACGAGAGCAGCATGGATGGAACATGTGGCTGACACAGGCCGCTGCCCGACCTGCGATGCGCCGTTGGGCCTGGTCGAGCGCACTTCGGGCCCCCACGTGCAATGCTCCGTCGAACCCGGCCACCTTGAATGGCCACCCCGTTAATTCCTTTCATCATCGGGTCGTGTGATGATACATCTGAGGATAGAATCAAAGGTGGGCAAGCCTTCCAGCAGAACGAGAGGTGAAGAGATGCTTCGTCAGTCACAACGTTCGCTACCTATGGGTGCCGTTCTCTTTGCCTTGCTGGTGCTCCTCGCAGATGTCAGCGGCGGCGTCCTTGCAACCTCCACCATGACCGCCGAACCAAAGGGCTACGACGAGCCAATTCTCGTCGATGGCCTGCCGCCGTTGATGTGCGGCGATGACCTTTGCGAACGTCCGACTCGCCTTATCGAGCGAGGTGATCGAGCCTCCTCCGAGCCAGACCAGTGGTGGCTTGGCTACGGTCCGGACCTCGACTGGAACGGTATGGATGACCGACTTCAGCGAGTGCTCGCAGGTCACGAGTCAATTTCGCCAACCGCCATCGTCGGTCCCGACGGTCGCAAAACCGTGGCCATCGTCGTGGACTACGCGTGGGCACCGAATCACCATGAAGTTCAACAACTTCGTTCGGTCCTCAACATGCACGGTTGGGTTTCCGAATCCGGCGGGGCTTGGTTCCAGGTCATGAACGCCATCGACTCGGTTGTCGTCGACAAAGTGCCCGTCAGCGCCCTCATGGACATATACGCACTCGAGGGTGTGGTCGTGATTGAAATGCAAAACGTGATGGTTCCGTTCAACGGCGTGGCTTCCGAAGCCGCTCGAGCGATGCCCTCCGAGGTGTATTCTGCGAGCACCTACGAGCGTGGTTATTACGGCGAGGGCGTCGTCATTGCCGTCCTTGATACCGGTGTGGACAACGAACACCGAGCCCTCAACGACTTTGATGACGTGGATGACGAACCCGACAGCGATGCCACCAGCTACAACGACCAGAAGTGGGTGGCCGGTTTTGACGCCACCTCATCCGCTTCGAACCCGGACGGGACGGTTGACCCGGATGACGGCCAGGGGCACGGAACGCACGTTGCGGCAACGGCCTTGGGAACAGGGGGCGCTCAACGAGTTCATACAGGAAGCGGTATGGGCGCCTATCTCGTCGACATTAAGGTGCTGACCGATTCAGGCGGCACAAACTCTCAAGCGTCCCTGAATGGGATTCAGTGGATGATCAACAACAAAGATACCGACTGGGGCAACAACGAGTCGAGCCGGGGCATTGACGTCGGTTCGATGTCCTTTGGCTCGTTGAGCAGTCCGCTCAACCCCGATGACGAAGGCGACAACGGTTCGGGTGCCGAAGCGCGTTTGGTCAACGATGCTCGAGACGCAGGCATTGTCTGTATCGTCGCCATGGGCAACGACGGGTCGAAGCGCGTTCCCTCCCCAGCCAGCGCTGATGGCGCCATTTCCATCGGGGCTGTCAACGACCGCAACAGCGTCAACCGAACCGATGACGTGATGGCATCCTATTCCAACTGGGGGCCTCGCTTGGACGACGGAGACGACGACGAGTGGGACGAATTAAAACCCGACGTGACCGCCTACGGAAGCGGCATTACCTCGGCGACCGCCGCTACCGGACCGTCCTTCCCCGGTCAACCAGAACGGCCCCTCGCCGACAACGATTACGATGCAAAAGACGGGACGAGCATGGCCACCCCGTTGGTTTCCGGCATCGTCGCCAGTCTGCTTCAAGCCGATGACACCCTTTCTCCTGAGGACATCCGCAACATCCTCCGAAACTCCTCAGAATCACGTGGTTCAGCCTCGGCGTCGGACATTTCCGACCGTTGGAACGACAAATGGGGCTTTGGTTTGGTCGACGCTTCTTGCGCGCTCGACCACGTTTTGGACCGTGCATGCACGCCGTTGGAAGACAACGGGGGCATCGTGGTCACACCGCCTCCCGGTGGCGACGGACTTGGTGAAGATGTCGCGATGACCGCCCCGGTGAACCAAACGCTCCACCTCGCAGGCAACACCTTGTCGGTCGAGGGAACGACCGATGTGAGCGAGAACGATTACATCGAGGTTCAAGTGAAGTTTGAGCAATTCTACGACGATGGAGAGAGCAACGAGCTCACCAACTGGCTCAATGCCGACGGAACGGTCGAAGATTGGTATTTTGACATCACGGTGGACGATGATTGGGTCGACGCCGACGAATCGTACTCGCTGGTTTACGCCAGAGCGCTCAACGAAAACGGTGAAGCCTCCGTGGTCGATGTTCGCATCGTACGTTTCGCTCGAATGACCGTCTCCATTTCTGAACCACCGTTGGGTGAGGCCTTGGTCGGCCTGACCGAGTTCTCCGGGACGGCTGAAGGCATCGAACACGACCGCATCGAATACAAGATTGACAGCCTCGACTGGCAAGTTGGCCAGACGCTCGACCCCGAGGGCGATGCTGTTCAAGACTGGTCGTTTTCGTGGGATTCAAGTCAAGTTGGTGATGGCTCTCACCGAGTCAGTGTCCGATTGGTCAACGCTTCGGGTGTCACCAGCGACGTTCTGAAACGGACCTACGAAGTGGACAATCTGCCCGCAGCGCCAAACTTTGCGTTTACGGGAACCGTTGGTGTTTACGACGGCGGTCTGCCGGTCAACAGCGCGGTTGCAGGGACCGTCCTCGAGGTCCGATTTGGCTTGCGCAACATCGGCGACCTGGACGCTGACGAAGTCTACCTCACGCTGGACGGTCCGGGAAGCGATTCAACAACCTACCCTTCGGAAGGCAAGGTGACCTCGCTTGAACAAGGCGATAGCGTACAGGTGACCCTGTACTGGTGGGCAACAGAAGCAGGGACGCATGACGTCACGCTTTCGCTCGACCCGACCAACCAGTACGAAGACCCCGACCGCAGCAACAACGCCTACACCTTCAGTTTCGTCATCGATGAACGGCCGATTGAACCGATGCTTCGCTTCCTCCCCGGAGCTGCCCGAACCACACCTGATGTACCGGTGCCAGGAACACCTTACGACCTTCGCGTCCGAGTTGATAACCTCGGACAAACCGATGCCAGCAGCCTGAGTTTGGGTCTTGAGCGATGGATCGAAGAGGTTGGATGGCAACGCCTTGACGATCAGCCCGTAGCGCTCGTTCCCGGTTCAAGCACCACGTCGGGCTACGCCTTTGCACGGTTTGCAGACGTTCACGATACAGCCGGCGCCGTCTCTTACCGGGCGGTACTGAGCGGCTCGGGCGTGGAGATTGAACACAGTGAGTTCCGGTTTAACATCACGGTGGCTGACGTTCGCCCCGGTTCCAAAGTGGGACTGTCGCTGGCCACAGGCGAAGTTGCCGTTGATTTTGTTGGTCTGAACAACGGCGGGCTCCTCTTCACCACCCTCGATGGCGAACTTCATGTCCGCACCATCACGTCCACCCTTGCTATGGTTGGTGGTACGGTGCTTGAAGAGAACTGGGGTGGTGAGTTGGCGATGTATCAGCGAGACGATGGTCTCGTGCAGGTGGCATGGACCCGCCGTTCGCTCAGCGTTGAAGGCTACATCCTCACCGACATTGCCATGACCTCGATTTCTGCGGCAGGGAAAACCACGCCCAAACACTATCACATGCCGGCCCTCAAACTCTCAGAGGGCTCCTATTACGGGTTCACCTTTGACCAATACGACGGCACCATGGTGCTGGCGGGCTACCACCGCGACCTTTCCACGAGCGGTTCATGGCAAGACATCACCTCGCTCTTCGTCATCTCATCCCCTTCCCCCGACAAGGGAAATTCATGGACCAACCCACTCACGGTGCTTTCCGATATTGACATTCGTCCAGGTGATGCACAGCCGGTGGCGGTTGGCTTGGGCGAGGAATACCTCCACCTTCTCTATCAGGAGTACCGAGATGATGTCACCGGCGTTGAACGGGTCGGCCTGATGTACACCCACGGCTCCTACACCTCCTCATCGTGGAGTTTCCAGTATTCCGTTGGTGACAGCGCCAAGTATCCGGCCATGGAGGTGCTCGTGGATGACGATGAAGACCGTCTTCTCGCTGCATGGATTGAAGGCCAAGGCAAGGTCTCGAATGTCGTCATGGCGAACACCGATGCGCTGTGGTCAGGTGACAACATCCAGCGCACCCTCGCACCCGGTGTCTCAACCCTTGGATTTGCTCAGCGGAATGACGGTGTGTACCTCTACCACGACGAGATCAACATCTACGGGCCGGTGCATCGAATGGGTCTCGTCGCCGATGGAGAAGGCGCTCCCGTGCACGGCATGTCAAACATGATTGACGATGGCTATCTGTTCGGCGTCGGCGTCATGGAAGAAGACACCATCATCTGCTCCATGACACCCAGTGGGTCCCTCAGTCTCAGCAAAGTGGCCTCGTTTGGTGGTTCAAACGAGCCGGTCGAGGTGCCCGGCCTCCTCGAGACGCTGCTCGATTATCTCCCCGGTGAATCAAACGAGGTCAAATACCGCATTCTTGCAGGAACGTTGGGGCTCCTCGTTCTCTTCTTGGGCGTTGTGGTTGTTATGGTACGCCGTTCCCACGCCGAAGTGGAGGAATTGCTTGAGGAATTGGGAGCAGAGGACGACGGCGTCGAATTGATGATCACGCCCGAACAGGACCAAGGCCCCTTGGTTTCCATCGAGGAAGACGCTGAAGTACTCACGGTTCAAGAAAGCCAACTTGCGGTGATGGTCGAGGAAGAGGATGAAACCCTTGCGGCTGAACTTGAGCGGAAGCTCGAGGAAGGCGAGGGGAATGCGCGACTTGAACGCAGAATGAAGCGAAAACAGCAGCGTGAGATGGCGGATATCCTGCAAAAAGGATTGCCTCCCCTCCCTGCCCCGGGTCTTCCAATGCCGGACGCAGTTCCGATGCCGGATGCGCTACCGGTGCCGGGTGCCTTGCCTCCACTCGACGGCCATCTTCCGCTTCCTGCACCGGCTTTGCCGCTGCCCGAATTGAAACGTGAGGCGACATGCCCGTCCTGTCAAGCCAGTTTTGGCGTCAAGGACTTGATGCTGAAGCGTATCACTTGCCCTGTGTGCTCCAACACCTTTGACTTTTGAAGCGTGATCTCATGTGCGGTATTTTTGGTTATCTCGGACACCAACAAGCCCTCCCTATTTTGGTTGAGGGGCTTCGACGTCTGGAATACCGAGGCTACGATTCTACCGGCGTTGCCGTGGATGATGGAACTGACATTCAAACCCACAAGACGGTTGGTAAAGTGGCCGATCTGAAGCGAATCCTCCCCGGAACGGTCAGTGGGACTCGGGGCATCGCTCACACGCGCTGGGCCACGCACGGCGGCGTGACCCAAGCCAACACCCACCCTCACGCTTCGGAGGATGGTGCCATTCACCTGGTCCACAACGGCATCATCGAGAATTACCTCCACCTGAGAAAAGGTCTGGCAGCTCGAGGCGTTTCGTGCGTGAGTGAAACCGATTCCGAGGTGCTCGTTCAGATGATGGCGCTCGAACTCAAGGGCGGTGCCAGCCCTCTTGAAGCCGTACAAAACACCCTCCAGCACTTACGCGGCACTTGGGGGTTGTGCATCCTCTTTCGAGACCATGACCTCCTCATCTGCGCACGAAACGGCTCCCCGCTCATCATCGGTCAGGGCCAAGACGAAACCTTCGTTTCCAGCGACCCTCATCCCCTCACCGCCCACACACAGCGCGTGGTCTATCTCGAGGACGGGGACATCGCCGTCATCCGTCGGGACGGATTCAAACTGACAACCACCAAAGGAAAGGCCGTTGAGCCCAGTATTACCGTCCTTGAGGACGCTTGGGGCGAAGCCGAGCTCGGTGATGCACCCCACTACATGTACAAAGAAATCTACGAGCAACCCGATGCGTTGCGCCATTGCATCGCAGGGCGACTGGAACGGGAGATGGGCAATGGGCGTCTGGGCGGCATGGGTCTTGACCACAACGCCCTCGTTCAGGCACCGCATGTTCACCTGCTCGGATGCGGTACGGCGGCTTATGCTGCGGAAATAGGACAAATGCTGGTTGAAAAAATGGGACGGATTCCCGCAGCGACCCACATCTCGAGTGAATTCCGAAACAACGACCCCGTCATCAATCCAAAGTCGCTCTATTTCGCTGTTTCACAATCCGGAGAGACGGCTGACACCATCGCTGCGATCAAAGAAATCAAACTGAAAGGCGGCCAAGTCTACGGTGTGATTAACGTCGTCGGTTCAACCATCGCCCGACTGTGCGGCAAAGGGGTCTACATCCACTCGGGCCCTGAACAGTCTGTGGCCTCAACCAAGGCGTTCACAAACATGGTGGGGGCGCTGACGATTTTTGCAACGCAACTCGGCCGGACTCGCCACCTTTCGAAAGCCGAAGGGCGTGAGTTGATTCAGCATCTGCAACAGGCCCCGCACTTGATGGAGACCTACTTCGAAGATATCGGTCCTGTTGCCGAAGCGGTGGAACTTCTCTGCGATGCCTCTTCGGTGCTCTTCCTCGGCCGAGGTCTTTCGGCGCCGGTGGCCAAAGAAGGTGCTCTCAAACTCATGGAACTGGCTTACATTCCCTGTCTGGCCTATCCTGCTGGCGAGATGAAGCACGGGCCAATCGCCTTGCTCGAAGAGGGCAGCCCCGTGGTCATCATCGCCCCGAACGACCACCTCAAGGAAAAGACGATGTCGGCGCTGCACGAGTGTAAAGCGAGAGGTGCCAAGATCATCCTGATTCACGAAAAAGGCGATGCCATCGCTTCGGAGGGTGATGTCTCCATCGCCGTTCCCAGCATCCATCCGTGGTTAACGCCCCTGCTGACCGTGCTTCCGTTGCAGTTGATGGCCTACCAAACGGCGGTGAAACTCGGGAAAGACGTGGATCGTCCACGCAACTTGGCAAAATCTGTCACGGTTGAGTAAGGTCAGACGATGGTGAACCGCTGTTCACCTTCTTTCCAGTTGAACGGCTTGTAGCCCAGCAAGTGGTTGGTGTGGCGCATCTTCACGATGCCGAGTTTACGGAAGACATCATCGCCTTCTCGTTCCATGACGAGGTGCATGACACCGTCGGAAAGATAGTCCTCTACGCCGTATTCGCCAAACTGCTTGTGGTCTTCGCCCGTCATCTCACAGATGAAGAACGAGGTCAACTCCAATCGGCGAACGGCCTCAAATAGACGGAAAATTTCGTCGCGGGGGTTCTCCATCTTTGTCAGGGTGAAAAACGCGCCAAGCGAGTCGAACACCAACAGCTCGAAACCGATGGATTGTCGGTAGGAGGTCAGTTGCTTGATGAGTTGCCCCATCCAGTCAACACGGTTGCCCATGCCTTGTTCGTCCAGTTGAACACGAAGGTCGGCGAGGTCGATGATGGCGATGCGGTTGCGGACGCGGGGGTCGTCGACGTTCATGCCCATGTTGGCCATGTGCGAGCGAAGTGAATCCTTGCCCTGCTCGAGCGTGACATAGATGCCGCTGGTTTCGCCGTAGAGGACGGCGTTGTACAGCATGGAAAACGTCAGGCTGGACTTCATGGCTCCGGAAGCGCCTGCAACAATGCAAATGTGTCCTTGAGGGATGCCGCCTTGCATCTTCTCGTCAAGGCCTTCGATGTGGGTGGGGATTCGTTCCATCTCGCTCATTGGGCTCACTCGGTCTTCGCTAGACCTTCGGATTCTTCAATATCACCCACGCATTGGATGGGAATCTCAAAAGCCCCTCGTGTGCAGTTGCTGGTATGGACGTGTGGCTCGCCTCGAATTCAGCGCGTCGTTCTGCCTTGCTCTGTCCACTTTTCTCCCAACTTCAATACGAAGGGATGGAGGGTGTTGACGAGACGCCACCTTCCGGTACGGTTGAGCAGCAGGTCTTGGCGATCTGTAAACGAAAAGCACTCGCGGTCCCCCCATCGCATCACGATGTGGTCGTGGTGGCGGACACCATGCTCAGCGATCCCGACGACCACTCCTTGAGCATCGGGAAACCACACGACCGGACGCAGGCTGCGCTCATGCTTCATCGCCTGAGCGGACGGCTTCACCAGGTGTGGTCGGCCACCGGTGTTCGATGGAACGGCACATGGCAGTATTGGTGTGAGGCTTCTATCGTCTCCTTTCCTGAATTTACCGATGACCAACTGCATGCACTTCTCTCATCAGACTCCTGGAAAGGAAAAGCAGGTGGTTACGACCTTCACGGGCCCATGGGTGAACATGCTCGCCTAATTGAGGGGGCAGAAAGCACCGTGCTTGGCATTGCGGGCGAGGCGATGGCCTTCCTCGAAGTGCTGGCTTCAACCCTCTGAAATTCAAAGCAGAGGCGTCAATCCAAGTTGATGCTTTTCCATATCGACCACGACGTTCAGGCCGGGAATCATCAACAATTTATCCTCGGCATCCAGTGAAAATACGCTCACTCGGGCTTGGTCGGCCATGTGTTTGATTTCCCTTCGACAGGCCATTTGATGGCTTTCCATATGGACCAGGGAGCGCAGGTCAACGATGGCCGTATCCCCTTGCAGGACGCGCTCGAGCATGGCAGAGGTAGGAATTCGCTTCATCACATCCGGTGCGATGTATCGCAGTGCTTTCTTCGGCAACTGCTGGCGATGTTTTCGCTCCACGCCGAGGTCGTGAAAGGCTTCTCCATCCGGGGTCACGGGTCCGTTCCAACCCAATGGCGGCGCTCGCAATCCACTGAGGTCTGGCGCTTCGCTCGATATCGGCCTGGCTTCAACTGCGGACGAGGGGGTCGGCTCAGAGGGGATGCCGGTCAATGATACGGGCTGCGCAGGTGCAGGTTCCTGAGCTGGTGCCTGTTGGGCAGGCGGGGTGCCTTCGGGGTCGGGCAAACCGAAAAAATTCCACAAGCTTCCCATGCTTCTCTGCCTCAGAAGTCCAAGTCGTCAAGCAACGACTGCAACTCATTGGAGGCAGGGGTTGGTGGAGTTTGTGAAACTATGGGTTGAACAGGGGCCGGTGCGGGTTGATTTGCCGCCAACCACTGTTCTCCGTAGTAATTCCACTGTTCCATGGTCCACCCTTGGGGAAGGCCTGTGGCAGGGAGCGGTGGACCGGTGTTGACCGGTTGGGCCGTCTCCATGGGCGCAGCAACAGGCGCCACTGCGGTTTGAGCGGCCTGAACAGGCGTTTCTGGTTGGGATGCGGGCAACGGTGCCATAGCCTTGGGAGCCGCAGCGAATTGGCTTTGCTCAAACATGCTGAAATCTTCTGCTGCGCCTCCACGTTGGCGGGTGAACAAGAGGAAGACGACCAGGCCCACGATGATGATGCCCAACAACCCGATAACGGCGGTGGTGGTTGAGCCGATGCTGCTCGTGATGCTTTCCAGCAAACCGTTGGGCGGCGCTTCAGCGACGAGCACGGTGATCTCCGCCTGTGTTGATTCACCGTCGTCATCGGTCACCGTGAGCGTGAACACCCATGTTCCAGCAGGCAAATCTTCGACCGTCCATGTTGGTCCTGTGAAGTCCACATCGCCGACCTTTTCGCCGTCGAGGTCCGTGTCGAGGTAGGAGGCGTCCCACTCGTACACCAGGTTTTCCTTATCGCTCTCGGTTTCCACCGAGTCGGCTCCTGAAAGGGTGAGATTGTCGCCTTCGATGAGGTCGTCAAGTACGGTGATTTCGGATATGACTGCCGTTGGGGGGAGGTTCAGCACGCTCACGTTCATGGTTTGCTGAGCCATTGCACCGTCGTCGTCGGTGACGGTTACCGTGATCATCCGCACGCCACGCGTGGTCCAAGACGGCTCGATGTTCGTTCCCGTGAGCTCACAGTCATTATCGCCCGTGCCGTCTCCATCGAGGTCAAGGCTGGCATCCAAATCCCAACACACCTCGAGGTCTGCGATGTCGGAGGCTGTGTCCGAAGCAACGACGGTCAAGTTGAGCAGGTCGTTTTCAAACACCGGCGTGTTTCCTGGCAGACCCGTGACGCTTGGCGGTACGTTGTGGATCATGACCTTGGCCTGTTGAACTTCGGAGGACGCACCGTCGGCGTCAATCGCTCGAACCTGAACGGTGTGCATGCCCGAAGTGTTCCATGAAACGGCTTCTGAGGAACTGACGCCGATGCTGGAAACGGTCCAGTTTTCATCCTCCAGAGAGGGGTGCCATTCGATAATGACGGTGCCTTCATCGTTGGCGGTGTCGCTCGCTGTGGCCCTGAGCAGCGCCACCTCATCCTCGTTCAGATGCCACGTGCCGTTCTCGTCGGGCAAGACTTCCTCGCCACCCTTGAACAGCGTGGGTGGGGAGAGGGTCGGAGGGACATTCAGCACCATCACTTGGCTGGTGAGGGTCGTGGTTTCTCCGTCGTCGTCCGTAGCGATGGCCGTGATGTTGAGCGTGCCCTCAAACATTGGCGTGAACGTGCAGGTGGGTTGCGTGAGTCCTTCGTCACATTCGAGGCCCGGCCATGAGATGCTCACCTGTTGTCCGGATGGCGATGATGTATCAATGTCCACGATGTCGATGGCTTGGACAGAGATTTGTGCTTCAACCTCAACAGATGCGGGGTGGGTGAGGTTGAAACTCGGCGCACGGTTCAACACCACGACGTCAACAACCATCTCATCGGTATCCAACTCTTCGTCGATGACGAGCACCTTGACGCTCCACGAACCGCTGTTGGACCAATTCCACTGGGTCCAACAATCGGGCGCTTCAATGACGTCGATGAGGCCGGCTCTGGACTCGATTTCGAAGCGACAATCCACATCGCCTCCGTCAATATCAAAACTCTGCGTGGCGTTGAGTGTGATGTTTTCGAACGTGTATTTTCCTTCATCCACCACGAGCGAAGCATTGGGCGCTCGACCGATAAAGACGGAGATGGATGCATCGTTATTGCTACGGTTGGCGTCAGCCGTGACGTTTTCATCCGGGTCGACCGTGAACATCAGTTGGGCCGTTCCAATTTGCATGTCGGCGGGCACGGCCCAGTCCACTTCGATGCGTTCTTCTGCGTACGGTGCGATGGACGGAAGGGCACTTCGTGAGACCGGACCGTCAGGTGTCTCGATTTCCATAAAGGTGGAGGGTGCAGAAAGAACACCTCGGTTTTGAGCGGGCAAGGAGAAACTGAGGACATCGCCCGGGAGAGCATTGTACCCAATGGAGGCGCTCAGCGTTGTGGTGTCGCCGTTTCGGGTGCGCTCCACGATAACAGAGCTGGCCTGTGCGATGAGGTCAATACCAACGACGCTCAAATCCTGGACCACGGTGGTGGCACCCACCACATCACCAACGGGGTCGTACACCACGACACCGTTGCTCGTGTAGTCGTCGCTTGCGGGTGTGTCGTCCACCTCGTCAGAAACGTTGAGCGAGACCTGTGCTTGTCCGTTGTTGTCGGTGGTCGGATTGATGATGGTGTCTGCAATTTCGTATCGCAGTTGCAAATTGGTGTTTTTGAGTGGAATACTCGGATTCCCTGCGACGCTGTAGGCAATGGAAATCTGCTCAACGGCGTCTGGAAGTGTGGCGGTGGTGGCGGTGCTGACCTGGATCTGGGTGTTGCGGCCACCGGGCGACGATGAAGGGACGACGCTGTTTGAATCGGTGGGGGTGTAGGTCTTCAACAGCCAATCGATGGTGAATCCTGCAGGGTTAACGATGCGGTTCCAGACGCTTCCACGAACCGCCGGACAGTACCAGTTGAATCCCAGATTAACGCCCGTAGCGTTCCATTCTGAAATCTTGTACGAATCATCGCATCCCGTATATTGAGGGGAGACCCCATCCTCGCTCGGGGCCTCGTTTTTGACGACTTGCCATGAATTGTTTTCATCTTCTTGGGAATCAAACTCACTCGGGTCAAAATAGTCCGAGGTCCCGCTGACGGCCGTTTCGGCTTCGAATTCCATGTACCATTGGTCGCCGGTTCGAAGCGGGAAGTCATGGCGCTCTTTGGCCGGCGTGTAGGTGTTATCAAAGGTCACAATGCCGAGGGTTTGCTCGAGGAACCCGAGGTTGAATGGACGAAAGCGAACGTCGAGGGTGAAATCGCTGGTGATGGTGGCCAAATCTCGGGCTCTAAGCACGTCAATGCCGTCGTAATCAATGTTCAGTCGCCCGGTGACGCCTTCAAGGGTGGCGCCGCTGATGCCCGACGTGAAACTTCCACTGATCTCCACTTCGTAGGCAAGAACGGTATCGCCGTTGTTGTCGGTGGCGTAGAAGATGTCCGTGACCTCGTTGACCGTGTCCCCGGTCAGCGTGTTGAGCGATGCAGAGACATTGGCTTGTGCAAGCAACTGGGCGACATCGAACTTGGTCTCGTAGACCCATTCATCGCCGACTCGATAGGTTGGGACATCAACCACGCTGTTGGTGCCTTGCGAGTGCTGTTGTCCAAGTGAACGGTCCTGTAGTATGGACGATTCCACGACGGCCAGGCCCGTGGAAAGAAGGAAGAGGGCAACGAGGAAAGCGGCTTGACAAGCACGTCCCAACATGGATGCAGGTTGCGGTTCTGATACAAAAGAGGATGTCCTTTCTGCTACGAATTCAACCTTGTGAATCAAGCCATTGTTGCCCATAGTGTTCCCATTGTTCCATGGTCCAACCCTCCGGAAGACCGGTCTCGGGGAGCGGCGGTCCCCGTTGGGTGGCTGCACCGCTGGGAGGGGCGGCTTGCATGGCCTGCTGGAACAGATAATCAGGTGGAGGCCCCTCCGGTCGTTTTTGGCTCAAGCGTTGGTCGCGGTCGTCAAACATATGGCCAGCCAAGGCGTTGGAAACCTCGTCCCAACCGTGTTGGTTCTGCTCGACACGGTTGCGTCGACGAGCGAACAGGACCACGAGTAACAACATCAGCACCAGAAGGCCGAGTTGTGTCACCGGGTTGGCTTCTTCACCCACCAGTGCGGCTCCGAGGTTCTCAATCGGGGTGCGGTCGGCGGGGAGCACGGCAAAGGTGACGACCTTGGTCCCCGGGCGTTCGGGGTCTTCGTCCCACGCCATGACCTTCACCGATTGGAGGCCGTCTTTTTTGAACGTGTACGTAACCGTTTTTCCGATGAGGTCGGCATCGTTGTCGGGTATACCGTCCTCGTTGCTATCGTCGGTGATGTCGATGTCCCACGCCACCGTGAGGTCGTTGACGTCGTTGAGCGCATCAAGCGTGCTGCTGGCATCGAGAAGACAGGCTTGGTAGGCGGTGCAGGAAAAGGGTGCGGTACGCACGATGGGGGGTGTGTTGAGCACGAGCACCTCCAAGACTTCGCTTGTGTGTGCACCGTCGTCGTCGGTCACGTGGTAGACGAGTTTGTGGACGCCGCTCCGGTTCCACGAGACGGTCAAGTTATCGCCGATGACGTCGCAGTCATCATCAGCGCTGCCAAAATCATCGGAATCCATGCTCGGGTCAACATCCCAGCATCGGACTAAACCGTCCACGTCGGAGGGCGTATCGGAGGCCGACCCGGACACGCTGATGCTTTGGCCTTCAGCAACGGGGAGGACGGGAGCGATGGCCTCGATGGTTGGGGCTACATTCTGAACGCTGACCCAGCGTTCTTCAATCCCGCTCGAGGCGCCTTCGGAATCCGTCACTTCGAGGCGCATCTTGTGCAGACCGGCCTCAAGCCAAACCATCTCGTACTCGGAGGTGCGTCCGTCAAAAACCCGAACGAGGGAGGGTTGGGCGTCATCGGGCCACCACGTGTGGGTCAATCCGTCGATGTCGTCAACGGAGTCTTGGGCTTGGCCTTTCACCGTGACCGTCTGATCTTCATCCACGTGCCAAGTGTCCTGAGTGTCCATGGCGATGGCCCCCTCCTCGCCCACCATTTGGACGTTCAAACTGTGCGGTCGAATGTTGGTGAATTTCACATCAAAGGTCGCTGAAGCGACGGCCCCGTCGTCGTCGGTGCCAACCGCTGTGAAGGTTTTCCAGCCTTCGGTGGTTGAGGTGGTCGTGCACACACGCGTGTAGTAGCCCTCATCACAGTTGGCTCCGGGCCAGTAAATGTCGACCACGCCCGGCCACACCTTTTCAGAGTCCGAATCGTTGGCGTAGGCGTAGAGCGTGATGGGGTATTCGACTTTGGCCTCGGTTCGTTGACTTCGCACCTCGATCTTCGGGTCGCGGTTTTCAACCGTCACGTTGAGCACCATGACCGTTTCATCACGCTCCTCGTCCTCGACGGTGATTTCAATCGGGTAAACACCGTCGTCAATCCACGTGTAGTTCAGCATGCACGACGGCGAGGGGATTCGTTGGAAGTCCCACGTGCGGGTGCCGTCGTCGAAGGGGACATAAAATTCGCACGATACGTTGCCGCCGTCCTCATCGAAACTTTCGCTGGCGTCGATAAGGATGGTCTCTTGGGTCAATCCAACCGGTTCGACAGCGACGGGGGTGGGCAGCCGCCCTACGAACAATTCGACGGTCCCGATGTTGTTTTGGAAGTCGGCATCCGCCGTGTTGAGCCGCCCAATATCGGCCTCCCACTCAATTTGGAGCGAACCGATGCTCGTATTCTGCGGGACCTCCCAAAGTTGGAACATTTTGTGCGCCTGATAGGTTTGCAAAGCGGGGAGCTCTTCGGTGATGGCCACGCCGTCGGGCATGGTCAACTGAGCACTTGTGGCGGTGGAGGTGGTGATGCCACGGTTGTTGAAGGCCACCTCGATGTCGAGTTTATCGCCGGGCAAGACATTGAATCCGGAAAGGGCATTGAGCTGCGTGATGGTGCAAACATTACCGATACAGCGCTCACGCAAGATGACCGCAGCGCCCTCATCTGCAAAAACATCCAAACCAACGAGATATTGGTCGAGGGTGACGGTCGCTGCACCGACCTTGTTACCGGATTTTGCGACCAATCCGTTGCTCGCATAATCGAGTTGTGTGGCAGAGGAATCCAAGGCGTCGCCGATGTCAACCAGCGCCCATGCACTTCCGTTGGCCGCCGTGGTGAGGGCGGTCACAAACCCTTCCACTTCGTGGTGCAGTTCAAGTTGCACACCCGCCGGGTTGCTGAAGCAAGACGAAGAGGCGTTGACCCAAACCTGCATCGGGGTGTTGAGTGCAGTGATGGACCGCTCGGTCACCACCTCAAGGCAATCCGCACGGGAACCCGGATTCGTGTAGGACTCCACGCCCGTCGCACCGACAGGGTCGTAGCGCTTGAGTTTGAAATCGATGACCAAACCGATGTCGTCGGCGGTGTGGAGCCAAGCATAATTGCGAACTTCAGGGCAGTACCAGCGGTAACCTTCCGAGACACCGTCGCTGTTGAATGAGGTCATTTCGTAGGATTCGTTGCACCCTCCGTAGTCGATGGTTTGCCCGAGATCGTTGGTGGGCTTGCCGACGTCGCTCACCACCCATGTGGTGGTGTTGGTATCGGTTTCAGGTGCGGGGAACGGTGTGATGTAGTCGCTTTGCCCCGACCACTGCGAAGAGGACGTGGTCGTGGTGGTCCATCGCTCGTCCGCACGAAGCGGGAAATCGTAGTTTTCATTGACGGGTGAATACGTCGTCGTGATGGTGATGTCGCCAAGAATTTGTTCGAGGAAGGAAATGCCGCTCGGGACAAAGCGAATGTACATGTCAAGTTCGCTTCGGATGGGCGCGAGGTCGCTGACGCGCAGGTATTCTGTTTGGGTGAATTGGATGTAGACGTTGCCCGAATATCCCTCGAGCGAAACGCCGGACTTGTCGAAATTTGCCGATGTCCGAAGCGTGTAGGCCAGGACCGACATGTTGTCCACGTTTTGGGTCGTGATGCCGGTGACCTCAGAGGTGGTGTCGCCTTGTATTTCACCAACGGTGGCGTCAACACCTGTATCCGTTACGAGCACCGTGGGGTCGAAGGTACCGGCGTAAATCCAACGGTCGCCAATTCGCCATGTGGGAACATCGGAAACGCCCGGGTCGCCGGCGATGGAATGCTGAATATGGTTCTCAGTCAGGTGTTCATGGTGAACCTGTGGCACCATGCTCAACAACAGAAGCAACACCAAGGCCACGGGGACGGTGCTGCTGTAGCGAACCTCCCCCATGCCCGGAGCACGGGCGCGGGAGGACATCAAGACTTCTCCTCCAGCACCATGGCTGAATCGTGTGCTCAGAGCAGGTCGGCCAATTCGTCCTTGATGATCTCAACGGCTTCGAGAATCTCGTCCTTGTGTCGAGCCCCGGTGATGACCATCTTTCCGGAGCCGAAGATTAGGCAGACGACCTTGGGGTCATCAAGTCGATAGATGAGACCGGGGAACTGCTCGGGCTCGTATTCCACTTTGTCAAAGGGAAGGTGGAAGGTCAAGTGGTTGAGGTTGAGTTTGCGAGGGACGCCGGCTTGGGGCTCACCGGTGAACTTGTCCACGCCGTCGTAGTCCTCGGGGTAATGGAGGGCGTAGGTGGCGACCATGTTCTGGACTTCGATGGTGACGTCCTTCAGGTCCCACGTCTCGATTCCAGCGGCTCGCAAATCCTTGATCATGCGGTCGATACCGGTGTGGATGTTGTCTTCGTCCTTACCGCCGGTGCAGACAGCACGGCCGGAGCGGAACATGAGGATGGCGAGTTTGGGTTCGGTGACGCGGTAGACCACACCGGGGAACTGTTCTGGCTCGTATTCGCAGTTCAATTGAATGGCGATATCGGGGAGGTCGAGTTCTTCGGCAACACGTGTGCTGGCGACGACGTTCACAACGGTTAGGCGTTCTTCATCAGTGGTCATATAAAGGCCCAATGACCTTTAGTATATAAAAGGAATTTCGGCACCAAGCCATGGTGAACCTGCGCATTGGTCACATCCGGCTGTCGATGCGGACGCCAGGGTTACCGAGTCTTGAGATGAGCACCCTGCCGCCGGCCAGTTCAATCGCTTCGCCCGTGGTTTTTGGATCTCGGGTCAGCGCCACCATGCACCCTCCACCGCCCGCACCGGTCAACTTGACGCCCAAGGATGTGGGGGCTGCCGCCTGAATCAGATGCTCCAGTTCGGGTGATGAAACACCGAGGTTTCGCAGCAAGAGATGGTTTTCGCTCATGGCGTGTCCAACCGCTTGATAATCGCCTTTGATCAGCGCCGCAATGCCCCGGCGAGCAACGGTGCCGATGGCTTCGATCTCCACCATCCGCTCGGGTTCAGCTGCCAAGGTCTGAGCCACCATGGCCACTTGCCGTGAGGTGGGTGCGTGAACGCCGGTATTGCCCAAAACGAGGAAGATATCATCCTTCGGAGTAGGCAAGGCGTGCACCTCCCATCTTCGCTCGCCTTCCGGCGTCTCAAGGCGGCGGGTGTAGAGCCACTCTCCTCTGTCCTCTTGTTCATTGGAGAGGATGACAAGACCGCCCTCAACGCTGGTGGACGCATCCATCGGCGACGCTCGGCCGTTCTGCGCGTGGGCCTCGGCCAAATGGGCGAGGGAACTCAAACGGTCCTTGTCAAGGGGTGCCTCCTTGCCGGCAGCCCAATGCATGGCGGCGCCCACCGCTGCGCTTAACGCCGCACTGGAACCAAGTCCCGATGCGTTGGGGATATCGCCGGAAACGTGAATCGCCATGGGGCTGGATTCATCGAGCAAGGCCTTTCTCAGCATGATGATGTGCGGGTGCTTTTTCTCGTTGAGCGGGCTGCCGTCAACACTCCACGATGCTGCGGGGGACAGGGTAACCGTCAGCCGTTGTTCGATGGCCACCGCAACGGCGGGCTGGCCGTACACCACGGCATGTTCGCCGAAGAGAATGCATTTTCCCGGGGCGCTCGCAACCGTTGATGCGCTTGCTTCACCCATGCTCCCGACACAAGGTCCGGCTTCATATTCCTTGTTGCGCAGTGCACGATTTCGTTGTTCTTTTGACGGTGCATTGAAAGTGCGTGTTGAACTGGGACAGATAGGCGCGTTCAAGCGTTAACGGTGAGGAACATGGAACACCCCTTGTTTTTGGATTACGGCCCGATTCCCGGTTGGGCGATTCTCTTGGTTTTGTTTGGCGTCTCGGGGGGCTTCTTTGGCTATCAGGTGGTCAAGGCCTCTCGCTTGGTGCTCAAAGGCAAGCCAGAGAACCGATTCGACAACTGGGGCGCTCGTATTTCCGAGGTGCTCAGCGGATGGTTGGGACAAAAAAAGGTGCTGAAGGACCGCGTCGCCGGTGGCATTCACGTCCTCATGTTCTGGGGCTTCCTCATGCTCTCCACCGACATGTTTGACCTCGCCAGTGGCAACCAATTCTCCCAAAAAGTGCTCCCGGAACTTGTTCGGGGCCCTTGGAACCTCATGGTCGAAGTCGGCTACACCATCGCCTTTGTGGGGTGCGTGCTGGCGCTGATTCGTCGTGTGGTCTTTACGCCAGAGAAACTCAAGGGCAAATCGCAGCTCGAGGGCAACGTCATTCTGTTGCTCATCATGACCATCACCACCACCTCCTTCGTGGTTGAAGCCGGTGAATCAACGGTCTCCTCCACCTGGGAGCCCATCGGTGCATGGGTGGCCAGCACGCTGGTGCCTTCCACCAGTCTCATCATCGCTGCCTATTGGGCGCACATGCTCGCCATCTGCGTGTTCCTCTTCCTCATCCCGCTTTCGAAGCACATGCACCTCGTGATGGCGTTCCCGAACGTGTTCTTCCACGACCTGCGACCCATGGCGACCATGGAGCCGCTCGCTCGGGGCGAGGACGGCAAGGCGGTTCTGCTCGACGAACTCGATATCGAATCCTTTGGTGCCGTGAGCTACACCGACTTCACCTGGCGAGACCTCATCGACGGTTGGGCGTGCACTTCATGCGCACGCTGCCAAGACGTGTGCCCGGCCTACGCCAGCGGCAAGGACCTCAACCCCATGCAGATCATTCACGACGTTCGCCACTATGCCAACGACCACGCCACCACCATCTTCGCGGACGAAACACCCGAGGAAGACATCATCGCTCGTTTCGGCGAAGGCGCCATTTGGGCCTGCACCACCTGCCACGCCTGCGTCGAAGCCTGTCCGATTTACATCGACCACGTTCCCAAACTCACCGACGCTCGTCGCCACCTGATGATGGAGCGTATGGAATTTGACGAGAGCGTCGAAGACACCGTCATGCCGCTCATGGCCACCATCGAAAACCTCGAGTCGGACTCCAACCCCTACGGACTGCCCGCTCACGAGCGAGGCGAGTGGGCGGAAGGTCTGGACGTCAAGGTGGCGGAGCCAGCGGAATACATCTACTTCGCAGGCTGTGCTGCCTCGTTTGACGAGCGCAACAAGAAGGTCGCTCGAGACACCATCAGCATCATGAAAGAAGCCGGCCTTGACGTCGGTATTTTGGGCATGCAGGAAGGCTGCAGCGGGGATGCCGCTCGCCGTGCAGGAAACGAGTACCTGTTCCAGATGCTCGCAGAAACCAACCTGTCCACCTTCGAGGAGATTGGCGTCAAGAAGGTCGTTGCCTCCTGTCCGCACTGTTTCCACACCCTCGGCAAGGAGTACAAAGACTACGGTGGAGAAGACATTGAGGTCATGCACCACTCCCAACTCATCAGTCACCTTCAGCAGGAAGGAAAACTCCCCGAGCCCAAGCACGACGGCTCGGTCACCTTCCACGACCCGTGCTACCTCGGCCGTATCGGTGGAGAACTTGATGCGCCTCGCGACGCCATCGGCGGCGTGGACGTTGAGGCTGAGCGCCACGGGCGCGATTCTTTCTGCTGCGGGGCTGGAGGCGCCCAGATGTGGATGGAAGAGCACGTCGACGAAGGCTATGACCGCGTGAACGTGATTCGCTCCAAGGAACTCGCCGCCACCGGTGCCGACACCGTGGCCGTTGGCTGTCCGTTCTGTTCGACCATGGTCACCGACGGCCTCAGTGCCATCGGGGCTGAGATGGAAGTCAAAGACGTGGCCGAACTGGTCTGGGAGCAAATCAAGGCCAACGACGCCAAGATCGAAGCGGCCAAAGCCTCGGCTGAATCCGCTGCCGAACCCGCCGAGGCCTGAGGTTGAGGCGTGCTCTCTCAACAGGACCAGCAGGCCTTGCTGGCGTGGTACGATGAACATCAACGAGCGTTACCGTGGCGGCAAAGCAACGACCCTTGGGCTATTCTGTTGAGCGAAATTTTGCTGCAACAGACGCAAGTCAGCCGTGGGTTGGTGTACTGGAAACGCATGGTCGAGACCTTTCCGACCATCGCTACCATGGCGCAAGCCCCGCTTGATGCGGTGCTCAAGGCGTGGGAAGGTGCGGGCTACTACAGTCGTGCTCGTCGTCTTCATGCGCTCAGTCAGAAGGTGATCCTTCCCAAAGCCGAGGGTGGCTTCGACGGCCAGTTGCCCTCGACATACGACGACCTCCTTTCCCTTCCCGGTATTGGCCCCTACACCGCTGCCGCCGTGGCCAGCATTGCTTTTGGAGAACCGGCTGCCTGCGTGGACGGCAACATCCGACGCGTCATGGCACGGCAAACCGCCCAACCGAGTCCGACGCCCAAGGAGGTTCAAGCGTGGGCTGATGGCTCGCTGGAAACCCAACGACCAGGCGATTGGAATCAGGCCCTCATGGAACTTGGAGCGACCGTGTGCACGCCCAAACGCTGGAAGTGCGGGGGCTGCCCGATTCGAGCCTCCTGCGCAGGGAAAAGCGACCCGAGTGGTTACCCACTTCCAAAGAAACAGCGAGTGTCGATGCTCAACTTGACGGCGGTGGTTGAATTTGCTCTTGACGGCCATCCTGTTCTGCATCAACGACCGATGAAAGGCATCTTTGCGGGTTTGTGGGGCCCGGTCTACTTCGATGGGGCACCACGCAGTCTCGAAGATGTGGTCAGCTGCGGTACGGTCAATCACCAGTTGTCTCATCGAAAAATCGTGGTCCGGGTCCATCTCAAGCAGCACGACCTTGCGTCCCACGGTACTCCTCGGGGTAGCGTTGCGCTCTCCTCACTCGATGACAAAGTTCTGAATCTCGCTTTGGAATATGCAAACGCCAATGCACCTTCCTAGCGCTTAGAAGCAAATGGCTAAACGGCTTCGTACGGAGTGGTGGTCATGGGATTGAGCATTGAGCGAGATTGGGCGGTAATCTCCACTCGCTTTGGTGAAATGTTCCACGGTTTGGGCATTCTGTCGACAACTGAGACCATGTTGGAATTTCGTTCGGTTCCTCCAGCGGTTCCCACCGGCATCAGTCTTGACCGAAACGGGTACCTCCTGGCTAACATGCCCCTCCACTCCATCGAGTCGGCCTTCACGACCGTGATTTTTGACGACGCCTTGACCTTTCTTCGATTGGAGGGTCCGCAGGCGCGCTACACCTACACCGTACCCTCGGAGGTTCTCGTCCTTCGGGGCGATCGATCCTAGACTGCAGCGGTCGTGTTCCAGCCCGTTTCCGGAGAGAAGGTGGCGGTGGAAACGGTGTTCCAAAGGTCGGCGATGTAGGTTTGATTGGTTTCTTTTCCAATCTCAACATGGTAGACATAGCCTTGCTGGTTGACGAAGACAGCGTGTGGAATTGATTTGGCTTCAACCTCCATAGCCAGGACCGGATGGAGGATGAACGGGCGATTGATGGTGCGGTTGAGGTTCTGTTCGGTGGTGTTGTGCCATTCGCTCATGTTGGCGTATTCTTCTCGGGCTTCTCGGGAGAACACCATCAACTTGTCCTCCGGAATGACGAGGTCGTAAGCGTCCAAGGTCGATTCGCAATGAGCGCACCACGGGGCGGAGAAATAAGCCATGTAGGACGTGTTGTCAAATTGATTCACGGCATGGGAAGTGTTGGTGTGGTCCACACCATCCCAAGCGGGAAAGACCACGGCAACCGGAGTTTGGGCCTGTTCCTCCTGAAACTCTGAAACGGTTTCTTCCGAGACACAACCTGCAAGGATGAGGGTCAGGCAAAACAGAACAGTTGTCCGGTTGTTCATACGAACAAGGTGCTCTCCGGAGGATTAAATCTCTTGTGCTGTTTTCTTTGCTGCAGAGAGTTCATGGTGAAAGGAGGCCAAACAAAGCATCAGACCTGCGACCAAGATGTATTCTGCAGGTGCAGCGATGCGGATACCGTCTTGCGCCTGGTTGAGAAATTCAATCGTTGTCAGGCCGGTGGGGTCAACGGTGTTGGCGGCCGTTTGGAAGGCCACGATCATGACCACAAAACCCGTGGCAGCCATGCCAAAACCGATTCGCCGCATGCGTTGTCCCGCAGAACTGGCATGCGTCCCGAGGGCGATGCTGGCGAGCAAGGCCCAGACAACGCCGCCTCCAAAGGCAAGCATCGCCGTGAGGATGTGCGGGTTGATGTGGTTATACATGTCGTAATGGCTGACCAGAATCGAATTCAACGACGCCAACAGACCGGTCAGGGTGGCCACGAACCAAAGAAGCGGACGTTCCGCCTCGAGTGTGTGGTAAAGATGCCACGCATAGGTCATTTGAGCCATACCACCGAGGGTCAGACCAACGGTAAACACGACGCCGTCCGCACCGGTGGCGTCGGCTTCGGAAATGAAAAACGGGACCGCACGAGGTCCAGCGAGTTGATGCAACAGCATGGAGGCGAGGATGGTGGCGGTGGGCACGAGGTAGCTGCCTCGGGCTGCGAGCAAGCCTTGGTCGTGGGTCAAAGGAAGACGTCGACCGTATCTTGGATGCATGTGTCGAAGTCCTCCCAGTCCATGCCGAGGACCTTCTCGGCTTTGGCACTTGAGTAATCCGTGTCCCCGCCCATCATGTTCTTGGCCACGGCTCGGGTGAGGTAGCGTTGCCTTCCCAACTTCCCGCCCAACCAGTCCTGAAACACGGCGAGTGGCACGAGGACATTTGGAAGACTGTAGCGAGGGGCCTTGGTCGTCGGGTTCAGCGTACGGATGCGCTTGCAGATGGTGGCGAGGGTCAGGTTGGCGTGCGGTGCCAAAATGAAGCGTCCCTCTGCTTCGTCAACCTCGAAGGCTCGACGGTGGGCTTTCGCAACGTCCCGAACATGGACCACCGACATGGGGAACTTGGGCACCACAGGATAACTTCCGGCGATGGCGTCCTGGAAGAAATCCACGCTGGGTGTCGGTCGGACGAAGCCACCACCAAGCACAGCGGTGGGATTGATGACCCTGAGGTCGAGGTCGAGTTCCTTTGTCAACTCCCAAGCGAGACGTTCCGATTGGGTTTTGGCCGTGGTGTAAGGAAGTGAAGTGTCCGTGTTCCAGACGGATTCGTCTTTGGTCGTCCCTTTTGGTGAGGTTCCCACGGCGGCCGTGCTCGAGGTGTAGACGATGCGCTTGATACCCGCTTGTGCCGCAGCGTGGAGCAAATGCATCGTGCCTTTGTTGGCCGTGTCCAAAATCATCGTGGCCGTTCCGCGTGTTGAGTAGACCGTGGCGGTGTGGAACAATCCGTCGCAATCCTTGAGCATCTCACGCCAGCCGTCGGCTTCCAACACATCACCTTGCACCAACTCAAGGCGGTCTTCAAGACCCAAATCGGCAGCGTGAGCTAGCACGTGCGCAGTTTTTGTGGCGTCGTTGAGGTCGCGGACCGAGCCTCGGACACGGTAGCCGTTTTCCAATAAATCGCGAACGATGTGGTTGCCAATGTGGCCGTTGACGCCGGTGACGAAGATTCGCTGGTCGTTCTTTGCCTCCATAGGCATGCCGAACGGCGCGACCCGTATGAACCTTCAAGTGCAACCCCTCGCAGGCGAAAGTGAAGCCCATGCCCATTCGCATGCACGACACGCGTCGCCGAGAAAAGGTGAACTTCACCACCCTTGAGCCCGGAAAGGTGTCGATGTACGTGTGCGGCGTGACGGTCTACGACCGCTGCCACTTGGGCCACGCTCGTTGCTACTTGGCCTTTGATTTGATTCATCGGTGGCTGGAGGCCAGCGGCTACGACGTGCACTATGTGCAGAATTTCACCGACATCGACGACAAAATCATCCATCGTGCCAACGAAATCGGCGGCGATTGGAAAGCGTTGGTGGACGAAAACATCGAATCGTACTACGAAGACATGGACGCGTTAAACATCCTTCGGGCTGATGATTACCCCCGCTGTACCGAGTATGTGGACGAGATGATACGAATCACACAGGACCTGATTGACAAAGAGCACGCTTACGCAGCCGATGATGGCGTGTACTTCGATGTGGAATCGGCGCCCGAAAAATACGGTCAGTTAACCGGCCAGTCCATCGACGCCGTGCGTTCAGGTGCAGGGGGTCGTGTTGGCGATACCGGCTCTGGAAAGCGAGATCACAAAGATTTCGCCCTTTGGAAGGCGGCGAAGCCAGGCGAACCCACATGGGATTCCCCGTGGGGGCCGGGCAGACCTGGTTGGCACATCGAGTGCACGGCCATGTCAATGGACTACTTCGGCAAGGAGTTTGACATCCACGGTGGCGGCCACGATCTGCGGTTCCCTCATCATGAAGCGGAAATCTGTCAGGGCGAATGCCACACCGGACATTCCCCCGTCGTTCATCACTGGCTCCACAACGGCTTTGTGAACATCGACGGAGAGAAGATGAGCAAGTCCTTGGGTAATTTTTGGACCATTCGCGACATTTTGAGCAAAGTCGACGCCATGGTGTTGCGATTCGCCCTCATCAACGCTCACTACCGTTCGCCGATCGACATGAACGAAGCCTTGCTCAACGATGCCGAGCGAAACTACAACCGCCTTTTGGCGTGTTATGTCGCCTGTCTCAAAGCGATGGAGCACCCCTCCCCCGTGGCGTTGCCAACGCCCGACCTCGCTTCACCCATGCCGCTGGCAACGTCGCTTGGCCTGCTTGAGAAAATGGGCGAAGGCTTCGCCAAAGCGATGGATGATGACTTCAATTCCCGAGAGGCCGTAGCCAAGGTCCTGGGAATGGTTCGAGAAATCACGAAAGTTCTCGCCACCTACATGGAGGCGGCCGACCGAAACGCCTTCGCCCACTATGCCGTTGACCTCTTGGAGGAAACGGCCGGGCGCGTGTTGGGTGTGTTGCCTGTGCAAGACGTGGCCCTGGCAGAACCGGAGGAGGACCCGAGAAAAGCGGAAATCGCCGACGAGGTCGAGGCGCTGCTGCGCCAACGTAGCGAAGCACGAGCCAACAAAGACTGGGGGCTTGCTGACACGATTCGAGACCAACTCAACGACTTGGGGGTCGTCGTGACCGACACGGCCAGCGGGCCCGAATGGGACCTGGTGTGATCATTCGTCTTCATCGGCCGGTGGCGACATCGGTGGAAGAGCAGGGACAAAGGCGTTCATGCTTGAAGCGGATGCTTCTTGCTCGTCCCACATCTTCTCTATTTGCACCTCAGCGGCCAGCGCGTCTTCGCCACCACGGGAGACAACATACAAGGCGACGAGGAGAACGACGATGATGCCAACGAAGAGAAGGAGCGCTTGTCGCTCGACGTTTTCTTCCTCAGCCTGTGTCGTGTCGACCGGGTTCAGGGTTTCGCCCGTATTTCCGGTGTTGTCGGTCCCGGTGTTTCCGGTGTTGTCAGCCCCGGTGTTTCCTGTGTTGTCATTGCCGTTGTCGCCCGTGTTGTCGGTTTCGCAGGGTGGTTGCGAGCCATCTTCACACGGTTCCGGTTCAGAGGCTTCGACCACTTCGAATTCGGTGACCGCATCCAGCGTCTCCGCTCGGTCGTAATATCGGTCGTAGAGCAAGGACATGTCCCACTGATTGTTGGCCGTTCCTGAATTGTTGAGGACGTTGAAGTAGCGCTCATCACCGTAGGTATACCACGGGTCCAAGCCAACGTTGCCCATGTCTCTGGTAACGCTGTCAAAGTCGCTTGCGTCGCCGAAGGCCGCTCTCATTTCCTCCATGTCAAATCGCATGGCCATGGTGAGGTTCTCAACGATGCTGCTCCAGGTTTGAGCGCCATCCGGTGCGGCGAGATAGGTCACATCAACGGCTTTTCCGAACTTCCCTGCGGGTTCAATGTCGTCGCCTTTCAGTCCCGCCATCAGGTCTTCATCTCCGTATACTGCCAGTCCGCCAACCACCGTGAGGCGGACATCCGGGTCGATGGCGTTGATGAGGTTGCGGTAGGGGTTGGCGTCGATGTTGTCAACCACGACCAAATCGGCAGCCTTGCCCGCTTCAAGCGTCCCGACCTCGTTGTCCCAGTTGGTGGCGATGGCCGCACCTGATGTGACCATCTCGACCAGCTCGTAATCGGTGAAAATATCTCCGAGCATCTCGTCGTCCCACAGGTCTGCCACCTTCAGTTCGTGGAGCGGTGATTTTGAGCCCGAGGGCGCCCAATCCGGTGCCAGCGTGATGTGAACGCCAGCGGCTTTGGCGGCCGCAACATCGGCGGTTTGACCGTACAGCAGGAGGTTGGAAAGCGGGGACCACACGAGCGTGGCACCAACGTTCGCCATTTGGGTGAATTCTTGTTGGCCAAGCGCCACCCCGTGTATCAAGACCAATTCTCCCACCAGGAGATTGTTTTGTACAAGAATGTCAAATTCACCGCGGCTTCGCTCGTCCACGCCTTCTGCGATATGGATGAACCACGCGTCGAGTTCGCCACTGGCGTTGCCTGTCTTGATGTGGTTGCCCACATAGTCCGACGTCAGTTCGGTGACCTTGGTGTGAATTTCATCCCTGCCGAAGTTGTAGTCTTCGATGTTCCTCGACAGGACGGTGGTGTAGCTGTCTTCGGGGTTGCTGGGGCCGCCTTGTGCAGCGGTTGCTCCACCCACGAGGGATTTCATTTCGATGTACTTCATCGCTTGCGATTCCATGTTCCAATAAGGCCCCGAGTGAACCAACATCTTCGGTTTGGTAACTTGTTCGCTGTAATCCGGGTGGTTTTTCCATTCGTAGCGGTTGTTGTAGCCGGACCACTGGTTTCGATTGTTCTCAGGGAGGTGAGGGGTCATGTCCCACAGTGGCGCCTGGTTGTAGTGCAGGTGGTTGTGAAGGTCGAGCAGGCCCGGGTAAATCGTGCCGTTGGTTTCCAACACGGGCACGTTGGTCAGTTGGATGTCGGACGGGACTTCGTTTTCCCAGACAGCCTCGATCATCCCGTCCTTCACCAGAATGTGGCCTTCGTTGATGACGTCAGCCTCGCCGGTCATGGGCACAATTCGGCCTTTCAGCACGTAGGCGCCTTCATGGACGTTGTCGTTCAGTCCGTAGCAGCGCACCATGTTTTGGGCCACGGCGTAGGTTTCCCCGTTGCCCCAGCCCGGTGTGGGCGGGTCGACCTTGGAGACTGTACCATCGAGGGCCTTGGCGTACGAGGTGTCCCACCTCGAGTCCTCTCCGGGATAGGAGAGCGAGTCGATGAGGTTGCCAGAACTGTCTGAAATGGTCGCCGTGTCGCCGTCCCAGTAATCCAGTTCAATTCTCGAACTCTCTCTGAAGATGACGATGTAAGCGTTGGGCTCGATGGTGGTGTTCCACGCTAGACGACAGGGGCCAGAGCCACCTTCGGTGATGTCGTCAAGCAGCCAGTCGGAGACATCAACAGGCTCGTCACCGGCGTTCCACAATTCGATAAATTGGTCGGAGGTTGAACCGATGTCGCCGTCGTTGTTCCAATCCGTGCCGTTGTAGTCTTCGGAACTCGCCGAAACGAGAATTTCGCTGATACGAACATTCGTGGCGTCTCGGGCCCCTGCAGCGCTGGCGCTTTCGCTTGCTTCCGAGAGAACAGGGCCAACACTCTGGCCCAGAAACAGCACCACGAGGAGAAGACCGAGGGCGAGTCGTCGGCGCATATTCCATGGATGGTATCACAGCACATAAGAGCGCCTGTTACGCCGCTACCCCATCACATGCCTTCAAGAAGGGTGGAGTTGAGGGTGCACGCATGGCCACACTCGACATCAGCGAACCCACCTTCGCCGAGACCATTGAAAACAACCCACTTGTCATCCTTGATTTTTGGGCGGAATGGTGTGGTCCGTGCAAAGCCTACGGTCCGGTATACGAACGAGTTTCCGAAGAATTCCCAGATGTGGTGTTCGGGAAAATTGACACCGAGGAACAACAGGCACTCGCTGGTATGTTCGGCATCCGTTCCATTCCCACAACCATTGCGTTCAAGGAAGGCATCGGCGTGTTCATGCAACCCGGCGCCCTTCCTGAAGCCGCACTGCGCGACCTCGTGCAGCAACTCCAGGGCCTTGACATGGACGAGGTTCGGGCAGAGATGACCGCCAAAGAAGTCGTAGAAAACAAGGACGAGTGATGGGAACAGCGCTCCGATTGGTTCAAGTTTATGCCACGCGCCCGATGCATCATGGACCTGAAACCTCTCATGGTCGTGCTGCTCTTTTCAACGAGCATGCTCGCCGGTTGTTTTGGGGAGACCGAGGTCGTTGAGGAACTGCCCAAAGGCGATGATGCCTATCCCGAACCTTGGGACAGGGCCGACCTTCAGTACGATGACCAGGATATCTACGCCCGCGTTTCCGTGAACGGTACGTACGCCATCGACGCCGTGCGTTCGGTGTATGTTCCCGTCCCCAGCATCACTGCGGCCGACGGTGGTGCAGGCTTGACCGGTGACGCCACCGTTCACCTCGGGCTGTGGTTGCCGGTCATCGAAGGGTGCGATTGGGAAAGTGAATCGCTTGACCCGTCATGTCACGTCCCCGTCATCGCCGAGGTTGGACCCTACTACAACGACGGCGATGTTGATGCGCTGACACCCGCTGATCGTCTCGGAAAAATGTTAATCGAAAACTACGTGCCGCACGGCTACGGTGTGGCCCAAGTATCGGTGTTTGGAACCGGTGAATCCAATCACTGCATGGACCTGATGGGCACCGATGAACAACGGGGCATCGACGCCGCAGTTTCGTGGCTTGGTACCCAACCATGGTCCAACGGCAAGGTCGGTATGATCGGAAAATCCTACGACGGTTCAACTCCATGGCAAGCGGCCACCTTTGGCAATCCTCACCTCGCCACCATCGTGCCCATGTCCGGCCTCATCGGTGTCCACGAGCTGATGTGGCGAAACGGGAGCATGGAAGCACGAGGGATGATCATGCACAACGGCGTCTACGGCTCCTTTGGTATCGACGGTGATACCGAGGACGCTCACACCCTATGCGAAGGATATCTGGAAGGCTACGTGAACGGGCCAGCAGCCTATCTCTCCGGTGGCATGGTGACGTACGCCGGGAACGACTACTGGACCGAGCGGTCGTTCCTTGACCGTGTGATTGAGAACTACAACGGTTCGGTCTACATCATTCAGGGCATGCAGGATTGGAACGTCGATCCGCACATGTCCTTCCCTACCCATCAGATCGTCGAAGAAGCGGGCATTGAAATCAAAACCCTCGCAGGCCAATGGGCCCACGACTATCCCGACCGCAAGTCAGGCCACAGCGCTCTGCCAAGCGGTGAAGGTTTGGAGGCTTACCCTTACACCTTGAGGTGGGACTGGGCTGATGAGATGCTCTACTGGTTTGACTGGTACCTCAAGGGAGAAGGACGAGCACCAACCCTGGGGGTTGAGATGCAAGACAACCGTGGCGGCTGGCGATTTGAAACCACCTATCCAGCGCCGGACACCGAATACCTCGAAATCCCTGCTGCCGACCTCAACCCATCGGGTGCCTCGATGGTCACCACCACCGAAACCATCACCATGACCTACGGGCCGTTTGAAGAAGACGTCTACATCGCAGGCATGCCCACCTTCCACATCGCAGTCACACCCCACACCACCAACGGCGCCCACGGCTACCTCGAGATGAGCGATGGCAACGGTCTCCGTCTGGGACATGCCGTGATGGATTTCCGCTTCCACGATGGTGGCCGAGACGGTCAAGAAGTGCTCCTGGGCTTTGAGACGGTCCTCGGAAAAATGGAGTTCATGGCCATGGACATCTTCCTCGAAGAAGGAGAAACCATCGTCATCACGATGTCACAAACCGGTCGGGATTACGTTCCGTCGCCCGGAGCGGCAGGTGGTTATTCCATCAACTGGGCGGACTCCACACTGACGCTACCGCTGGTGAAACGAACCTGTGATGACCTGTTCCAAGCACCCATGCTCGAGTATGGCGGTGACGGACAGCGCGTGTGCTAAGTTCACGATTGCAGCGGTTCCTCGAGCGGCGAGAGTTGACCCCGCACACCGATGGTCCAACGCAAGGAATCCACAACGGCCTTTGCTCGTGTGTACTTCATGAGAGCCCGCATTTTGTCGGCTTTTGGCCCAGTTAATTTTCTTCGTTTGTACTTGCTTTCCTGTGTCTTCATTTCCTGTATGGCCTGATCGAGCAAGGACTCAATCTCGACCCACGTGCGGTCGTAACTTGGCGCTTCTGAGCGCGTTTTCTCTTTACGTAGTATTCCCATGTGGCCTAACGTTGGGCCACTCCATAACCGACCTTCCCTGTAGAGTCTCAATAGGCGAACGAGGTTCTCGGGCGTGTTTTCTAAACGAATGGCCGCACCCCCAGCGTCATCCTCTTAAGCCATTGACAAACGATGGTGCCCATGGTTTTGACCTCCCTGCCCGGTGTGAGTGAGCGCATGGCGTCGAAAATGACGGACCATTTTGGGTCCGAAGAAGCGGTGGTGTCTACCCTTGCCGCCGGCGATGTCGGTCGTCTGGCGGAGGTTGACGGTCTATCGGTGAAACGTGCGCTGTCACTCGCTCGTTTTTATGCCGGTGGAGAAGGCTCGTTTCTCGCAACGAAGGAAGCGAAAAAACTGCACCAGCAACTCTTGACCAGAATCCAGTCATTTGCGGCCTGCCCCGCTACGAAAGAGCGGATGGGCTTGCTCATGCCGGTAGCGGACCCCGAACCCCGTCGTCGCTTGGTGGAAGCCGCCATGAACCTTGACGCTGATTGGCTTGAAGAGCAACGAACAGCATGGAAAGACCTCGGTCGATTGAAGGAAAAGCAAGAACGCTACGAGCGGGTGGTCGTTTCACCTGAACCGCTCGAACACCTCAAGCGATATTGCCGTGTCCTTCAGCCGACCAAGCAGGAGACATGGAAGGACTACACCGTGTTCAAAACCGTCTCTTGGCTCGGCCCCGGTGCGCCCATGGAGGCGCCGGACGGATGGTTGGTGTTGGGCTCTTCACCCGATGCGTCCATGATCCTCCCGGAACGGACCATCGATTGGTTCACGCACAATCGAAAGACGCTGGATGTGATCTGCGAGGCCGTTGACGCCATCAAGGCCGGCCGGTTTCCCGAGAACGCATCGCTGGATGAACTTCGCACCGCCCTCGCCCCGCTTGCATCGCTGCCCGAGGTCATGTCCATGCTCGGCGATGCTTCGCAAATCGAAGAGGTCGCCCGCATCAAGGACGAGCTTTGGGGTCTGGTCAAGCAACTGGAAGAAGACGTGAACCAGCAAGTGGAAAACGCGATGAACGACGCCAAGATGGCGCTTTCTGGAGCAGAATTACTCGAAGCACTGGCCGATGGAACGGCGTTCCAGCGCAAACTTCGCGATGCGACCGGGCACGTTATCCAAGAAGCCATGCAACAGGCACGCGAGCAACTGGCCGCCTTCCTTCAGCCCGCCAGCCTCCGCTGTCCTTTCGACGTGTTCACCGATACCTGGCCTGCGAAAATTGACCGGCAGACCATCGATGGGATCGATGCTGCTCTTGAATCCAAATTGAAGGCAGAAAAAACCGACCATCTGGTCAGCCTTGCACGGCAACTTGGGCCGCTGAAGGCGCCTTGTGAACACGCTGTGAGCCGATTGATCGAGGCTGATCAGTGGCTTTCGCTTGCTCGTTGGGCGCAACACGACCGCTGCGTGATGCCAGAGCTCGTGGGCCACGGCATTTGGCTGGAAGAAGGCCGGCACGTTCTCCTCGGCATGGAACCCGACCCGGTCACCTACGGACTCGGGGCTGCGGCGATCAAAGAAGACCAGCAATCATTGGCTCTTCTTACCGGAGCGAACTCAGGAGGAAAAACCACGCTCCTCGAATGTCTGGCCTTTGCCTGCATTCTCGGTCATATGGGGCTGCCCGTACCGGCAACAAAGGCCCGTATTGGGAAGGTGGAAGCCCTTCACATTCTGGCCAAAGCAGGTGGGACACAGAGTGCTGGTGCCCTTGAGCAGACCCTCGTGGAGTTGGCCACCGTGGTCAGCGACCCCACGCCGAAACTCATTCTCGCTGACGAATTGGAGGCCATTACCGAACCTGGAGCAGGGGCTCGTATCATTGCGGGCATGCTCTTGGCCGCAGAAGCCCAAAACGACACCACGATGTTGCTGGTCACCCATCTTGCACCGGCCATCCTTGCCGCAACGGGTCGTGAGGACCTGCGCGTCGATGGCATTGAAGCGAGCGGTCTGGGTGAGGACCTCGAATTGCTTGTGGACCGCACACCAAAGCGCAATCATCTCGCTCGTTCCACGCCTGAATTGATTGTGAAGCGACTGGTTGAGAAGAGTTCAGGGGAAGCCAAGTCGCTCTTTGGCGATATTCTCCAGATGTTTTCCATCGAGGATTAGATCACGCCGGCAGCTCCAATTCGACCGCAAAGAGCGGGTCGGGGTCGGTTGAATCGTGATAGGCCACGACCACTCCACCGTCGTTGAGAATCGCGAGTGATGCAAAGTCAAACCGAATGTCGTTACCGGCTCCAGACGTGGAGTCAAGGTCACCCTGGCCAATGTAGGTGAGGGTGTCAGGCGACATGTCTTCGGAGTACCCTCGAACATGGTAGACGGTGTCAACATCGGGTCCGTCCGTGGATTGATAGCGAACATTGAGGATGAAGAGGTCCAATTCGCCGTTGGCTTGGAATTCCCACTCCTCGATTTGGGAGGCTTTGGCGTCGAGTGAATAGGTGTAATTTGACCATGTTTGGGCGCCGTCGGTGGACATGTAGTGGGTGAAGGTGGTGCCGGTGTTGGCGACACAGTGCAGCGTACCGGTGCGGTCAATTTGGCAGTATTCGGATGGGAATTGGACCTCCAGTTCGTTCCACGACAACGTCGTGTCCATGTACGCGGCGTTCCCGTTGTTGTAGTAGGCCGGGAAGAGGAGTCCGCCGCTCGGGATGGAGAAGGCTCGCATTTCTTTGTGCGGTTTGTTGACGTCCCAGTAGGCGGGAAGGTCAGCATCGCTGAAATCGAGGTCAAGTTCGATGACGGGGTCGCCGCCGTCTCGTCCAGGGAACTGGAATGGATAGTAGTTCAAACCGTCAACGCTGATCTGTCCGCCTGCGTTTTGCGTTTGGTGCCAGAAGTTCGAGACCACGATACTGGCCCATTCGCCGTCGCCGATGGAGGACGAAATCGGGCCGATGACCTCAACCTGCCAGGAGCGGTCGTAGAAGGGTTCTGTGATGCGGTTGTAGCACCACTTCCATTCGCCTTCGGATTCGTCATAGAGGATGGCGTAGAACTTGTCCAACTTCAGGTCGCCACCGATGTAGGGGAACCACGACATGGAGATGATGTCACCGTTTGTGGCTTGGACGATGCTTCCCTCCCCAAGCCCTTCTTGGCCGGGGTTGGTCGGAACAAAGGTGCGGCATTGCTGGTCGGGCAACGCAGGAGGAATGTAGGTGTCCCACATGTGTCCTCGGTCGGTTGAGAAGACAGGGTATTCGCCACCGATGTTGAGGATTTGGCCGTCGATGTCGGTTGCGAGGTAGTGCTCGCAACAATTTCCACCGTACGATGCGTCGAACACCGCCCATGTGGTGTTGGTTGTTTGATTTGTTCGCAAATCCATGGTGGTGAAGATTCTCTCAACTTCGTGGGGTTGGTCATCAACACGTTCGTAGGATTCCCAAATCGCCGCTTCTGGCTCATCGGCCACCGTACCGCTGCCGTCGCCGAAGCATCCAGCGAGCAACATCGACAGCGCCATGGCGAACACGGGGAGGCATCGGCGCATGGTGATGCCTCGCTTGGGCGTAATTTGAAGGCGTCGCTTCGTGATGCATGGCTCGGAGGACGGCCGACTACGATGCACCCCATGTTTTGCGAAGACGCTTCAAGCCCGAAAGCGTTCGCGTTCCCATCCAGGTCAGGTCTTCGCCGTCAATGTAGTGAATTTGTGGTGGTCGCGGCGTGAGGTCACGCAATTGCTTGAACAGAGTATCCCCTTCTTCGGTTGTGAATTCGTGGGGTTCACTGGAGAGAAACAGGTCGGTGACGCCGTGCTCAACGATGGTGGATGCGTCAACTTCGGGATAGCCCGTGCCACCGGGGTCGATGTTGGGGACGGGAAATCCCGCACAGGTCAGCATGTTCCCCGCGTAGGTGTTCCCGTTGGCTGCCATCAGGGGCTGGTGCCAAATCAACGGGAGCCCAACGCGGCTTGAGGGCGAGGGGCTCGTGTTAAGCTCGGCTTCGATTTGCGTAGCCCAGCGTTCTGCTTCGTCCACACGATGCACGGCTCGACCAAGTTCCCGCAGCATGTCGGGGACCTCCTGCGGATGCTTCACATGGCAAACAAAGGTGGGGAACTGCTTCTCTGTGCACCAATCGTACACCGCCTTTGGATTCTCATCCTTGTCCATGACCACCAGGTCGGGTTGCGCAGCCTCAATTTTTGACAGCGTGGGTGTCTTCGTTCCGCCAACCACGGGGACATCGCTCACGCGTTGTTCGGGGTGAATGCACCAGGGCGTGCGGCCGACGATCTCATTGGCGTCCAATCCGAAATCAAACAGGGCGAGGGTGAGGCTCGGTACGAGTGAAACGATGCGCACAGCAAGGCCTCACTTGACCGTAAAGTGGACCGTCGTGCCGTCGACTTCGAATCGTTCAGCGTCGGAGGGGGCTTCCGCTCCTTCGGGATGGAACATGCAGCCAGCCGCACGGGTTTCGGTGGCCACCCATGCCTCGTCATCGTTCTGCAATTCGGGTGCGTTGGTCAGCCATACCTCCAAGTCAATGGTGGCCTCAATCTCAAGATTCAGGTCCTTCCGTTTGGCCTGAACACGTCGGACGATATCGCGGGCCATGCCCTTTGAGAGCAGTGCGGGGGTGTCGTTCATGTCGAGCACGAGACTGACGTGAAGTTGGTCGCCCTCACTTTCCATTTCCACCGTCTGTGCGGCAAACCCTTCTCGCTCAACACGCTTGACTTCCACATCGCTGCTTTCAACCATGACGCCCAGAATCTCCGCGCCACCGTCGTTGATCGAGGCCAACAAAGCGACAGGGTCTTCCGCCGTGCGTATGGCATTGGCGACATTGTTCACATCCGCTCTGGCCTTGGGGGCAAGGGCACGGAAATTTGGAGCCAGTTCAATCTGCTGAAACCGGTCGAGGTCGTCTTCGACCAGGATGGATTCGACGTTCAGTTCCTCTGCGAGCAAATCGTGGAAGGCTGAAAGATCTGGGCCTGCAACGATCCAACCTTGGGCACACGGCAGACGTTGCCGTCGCCCTCCGTCGATGCGGATGCGTCGTCCCGCTTCGGCCAACTCTCGGACCAGCGCCATTGTGGATTCAAGGGTGAGGTCTTGAGGAGGCAGCACGGCGGTGGCCATCGCCGCGTCTTCGTCCCACGCATCGGCGGTGGCGCCTTCGAGGCCACCGGGCACGCCCAGCGGCCAGTCGGCGGTGTGAACCGATGCGCCGGTGAGGTTGCGGTGAATGTGGTCGACCATGAAGGGCGAGACGGGTGCCACCAACTTGCACACGGTTTCGAGCACGTCGTGGAGCGTGTGCTGACATGCCAGTTTGTCGTTGCTGTCAGCCTCGTCCCACAGGCGGCGACGGCTGCGTCGCACGTACCAGTTTGAGACATCGTTGACCATGAAATCTTCAAGGTCTCGACAGGCCTTGTGGAACTGCCAGTTGGTGAAATTGTCGTGGTAGGCTTTGGCGACGGTGTGGAGGCGAGAGAGAATCCACCGGTCAAGGGCGCTGCGTTGGTCCACAGGAACGTGTTGTGCATCCGGGTCAAAGCCGTCAAGTGCTGCATAGTCTGCGTGGAATTTGTACACGTTCCACGTCGTCAGGAACATCTTTGCGTAGGTTTCTCGAACACCGTTGGGGTCGAACTTCATGGGGTTCCACGGGGCGCCAGCGGTGACCATGTACCAGCGGGTGGCGTCGGCCCCTTCACGGTTGAAATGGTCCCACGGGTCGACGATGTTTCCTCGTGATTTGGACATCTTTTTGCCCTCAGCGTCGAGGATCAACCCCAGCGAAAGGCATCGCTTGTAGGCCATGTTGTCAAACACGGTCGCCGATACGGCCAGCAGCGTGTAGAACCAGCCTCGGGTTTGGTCAACCCCTTCGCAGATGTAGTCCACGGGGAAGGAGGCGTTGAACGTCGCTTCGTTGTCAAAGGGATGGTGCCACTGCGCAAAGGGGGCACAGCCGGAATCAAACCAGCAATCCATGACAAACGGCTCCCGCTTCATGGGCGCACCGGTCGGGGACACGAGGGTGAAGCCGTCAACGACGGGCCGATGGAGGTCAACATCATCGGGGCAGTCGGGATTGTCAAACCCTGCCGCTACGGCTTTGGTCACTTCTTCTTGGAGTTCCTGAATTGAACCAACGCACTTCATTTCACCGCTTTCGCTCCGCCATACGGGCAGTGGGGTGCCCCAGTAGCGTTCTCGGGAAATGGCCCAGTCCTTCACGTTGCGCAGCCACTCTCCAAACCGGCCTTCGCCGACCCAATCGGGGGCCCACTCAACCTGGTCGTTGAATTTCAACAGATTCTCCTTTACCGCAGTCATGCGGACAAACCAAGAATCCATGGCATAGTAGAGCAGAGGATGGTCGGTGCGCCAGCAGTGCGGGTAGTCGTGGAGGTACGCCTGTTCTCGGTAGAGAAGACCGCTTTCGGGACCTGAACCGTTGCTTCCTTTGGGGGCACTGAGCAGGTCGATGATGGTCTGGTCGCACGATTTGACATACTTGCCGTCCAATTCAGGGTGGGTGCCGGCAACAAAGGCGCCGTCAATGCCCACGGTGTGGTGGGCGGGCAGCCCTGCTTCCATGCCGAGATTGTAGTCGTCCTCACCGTACATGACCGCGGTGTGAACCACGCCGGTACCGTCGGTCGTGGTGACCCAATCGGCAGCCAGCACCGTCCAAGCGGTGGTGGAATCGCCTCGGGGGACGGCCTCGGGGAACAGCGGCTCGTAGGAGCGTCCAACCAGTTCGGAGCCCGGGAATTCTTCGATGATGTCGACATGGTGGCGAAGCACCTCCTTCATCAGGTCCTTGGCCAAGATGACCTCTTCGCCAACATCGGCACCACCGGCACCGGTCCATGCCTCACCCGCCGCTTCCTTGATGCGGCATCGAGCATAGGTGACATCGGGCCCAACGGCCAAGCCAACGTTTCCAGGGAGCGTCCAAGGCGTGGTTGTCCAAGCAAGAATTGACGCGTCATCATCGGTCAGCTTGAATTTGACGTAGACCGATGGCTCTTCGACTTCTTTGTAGCCGAGGGCGACTTCGTGGCTTGAATACGATGTTCCCGTTTGGGGGCAGTAGGGAAGCACTTTGTGTCCTCGATAGAGAAGCCCCTTGTCGAACATCTGTTTCAAGGCCCACCACGCTGATTCAACGTAATCGTTGTGCAAGGTCACGTAGGGGTTGTCTAGGTCAACCCAGTACGCCATGCGCTCCGTCATCTCTCGCCAGGCCGCTTCGTAAGTCCAGACGGATTCACGACAGGCCTGGTTAAATTCCGCCATGCCAAAGGCTTCGATAGCTTCGTTGCTCATCAGGTCGAGGCGTTTCTGAACCTCAATTTCCACGGGCAAGCCGTGCGTGTCCCAGCCGCCTTTTCGCTCCACGAGGAAGCCTTCCATCGCCTTCCACCGGCACACGAGGTCCTTGTAGGTGCGAGCCACGACGTGGTGAATGCCCGGTTTCCCGTTGGCGGTGGGTGGTCCTTCAAGGAAGATGAACGGGGCGTTGTTGCGACGCCCGTCAATGGACGATTGGAAGGTGTTCTCGGACGCCCACTGCTCCAAAAGTCCCGTTTCCAAATCCACGGCATTCAATTCACCTGCTGATGAGGGTTGAGCCATGGTTCACCGAACGAGGACGCGGTTTTGAACACTACTCCACATCTTGTTCATTTTTCCCGACTCGACCGGGTTTGCGCCTTTGGGAAAACCAAGGCATAAAACCGCTGGAATCATTTTCCGGGGAAAACGAGAGGGGCATCCTTCAAGTCCTTTGATGACCACCAACGACCATGGCGGGTAGGCGTGCCCATGCACAGGCCTTTGGTTTGGTCGTGCTTTTTGTCATGAGCAGTTGGCTGAGCGTGGTCGCTCCAGCCGGCTCCCAGCCCCTCCGCCTCGCAGAAGAAACAGCGGTCCTGCAAGCCGGTCAGGGCGATGAGGTCAACCTTACGTTGACAACCTCGCCCAACACGATGTTCAAACTCGACCTTCCTTACGGTGAACCTTTGGTAAACGCTGAGATGAACTTCACGCCTCGGATTCTACCGACCCAGTCGGGTTTCGTCTGGGAAAGTGACAGCCACTGGAACCACCCCGATGCAATCTCCAACGGCTCAACCTCTTCCAGCGGTGTGTTGACGGGTTCTTCCCCGGGCATTCTGTGGGACTTCAACACCAACAACCAAGGTTGGACCTTCTCGAACTCCTACACCGCTCGCGTGAGTTCGCCTGCCTGCGGTTACAACGGTTCTTCAGGCGGCTCCTTGCGAACCTACGCCGGCTCAACCTACGGGACATCACCCGTGGTAAACCTGGCCGGCGGGGCGAACATTCCCTTCCATGCATGGGTGCACGAGGGGCGCTCTGGTTGCGGTGAAACACCTGACAGCGGTGAGAACCTTCAGTTCCAGTATAAGTCGGCCGCCGGTGGATGGACGACCTTCCAAACCTTCAGTGGCGGTGGCTCGCAGACCTCAAACTTCCAGTTCATGACCACGCTCCCGGCTGCGGCGATTCACAGCAGCTCGCAATTCCGTATCCATCAAACAAGCGGGAGCAGCACCTGCTGCGATTACTGGTTTGTTGACGACGTCCACATCGCGACCCCACCTGAGTCCAACTGGACAAGCCCTTCCCTCGGCCACAAGACGGGTTCGACCCAACTTCTCGCCGACGACACCTATGCACCGCTGTACATTCAAGCCAATGTTCCCACGGACGCTTACCTCAACTGGTCGGTGCTCAACCCGGCGGGTGAAGTCATCCCGGGGATGGAGGGCTCCAACGACTTCATCGTGCCGATCAACCTGCTCGACCATGACCTTGTCGACCAGTTCCGCCTTCATCTTGAATTCAAAGGGAGCGCAGCGGGCATGCCAGAGGTCCACAGCATCGCTGGCGACGGTGCTGCGCGCGAATCCTTCATCACCGACCCTGCCAAGCGGGGCTGGACGATGACCAACGCCACCTACACGCCGGGCATTGGCGTGGTGGGTTTGGACGGGAACTCGACCCTTACATCACCGTGGGTCCTGGCCAGCGGGCCGCTTTACGATGCTGGTCTCTCCGGCACGGTTACCAACGGACAGGTTCAGGCACGCTTCCATCCCGATGAGCCGTGGATGAACGTCTCGTTGCCCTTCGTTCCCACGCTCGACCAGTACAGCGTTGGCATGCAGGCACGGGTGGTTTCCATTCTCCCGGCCGACGGCAACATGAGCAACTTCACCGTCTGGAACGTTGAAGACCTCGCACTGGACATGTTCGGAGGGCAGCACCCCGCACGCCCGACCCTTGACTTCAATCTTGACGAGCGCTATGAATGGGGCGGGGAGGATGCTCGCATCGGCACGTGGGGCTGGCAGGACCGCTTCGCCAACGGTGAGGAGCGCGTGTCATTGTCGCTGACCTCAGGTGCTCCCACCGACACCCGGTTGCTGGTGCCGGCCAACGATTTGACGTCCTTCGGCTTCGGTTATGCCGCAGAAGCAGGCACCGTGCTGGAGATTGCGCTCTTCGTTCAAAACACGTTGATCACCAACCGTACCACCGACACGACCACCGCAGGTTTGTTCCATCTCAGCGCCAGTGAATTGGCCGACTTCACCCACGCCCTCGCCAACACCGGCAACGCCGTCGACATCCTCGGCACGGACTTCACCGAAGCCCGCATCGAGGTGTCCGGAAACGGCGTCACGGTGCTCGCAGGACTGCGGGCGACCTACAACGCCACGCACAACCTCGTGGCCGGTGCCGATTCCGCCTTTGTCATGGGCGTGAATGAGGCTCGCACCTCTGTTGCCAACGCCGGCGGCATGCAGGCGATTCCTCTGCCGTTTATGGCCGACCAACGCGGTGGATTGACCGTTGAGGTGGTCCGTCTGCAGACCTCGAGCACGGTGCTGCTAGAAGAGGGTGCGATGCTCGACGCGACAACGGTTCTGACGCCGTCGAAAGAATGGCAGACCATCTCCTCGACCTACCAGGTCATCGGCGGTTCCATCACCCATCATCGCCTCGATGTCTACAGCAAGGCAACCCAAGCCACCCTCCTTTTCCCGGCAGACGGCGGTGGGCCGTCCGGCTTGGGCGACGCCGACCTCATCGAACTTCATCCAACCGACGCCATCACCATCGCCGAAGACGGGACGAGCGTGACCACCAACATCACGTTCCGTCTTCGTCCAACGTGGGACGACGAGACACAGCTGACCGCCACCTCCCGTTTGGTTATGCAGAGCGGTGTCATTTCCATCCCCTTCTCACACACCTGGGGTGGGCTTTCCACGCAGGGCTACGAAAACGACCTCGAACTCAAGTCCGTGGTGTTCTCCGAAGACGGCGTGGCCATGAGCCCGACCCGCCAATACCTCCGAGGTGGGGAGTCGATGAACGTCTCCATCGCCGTTGGCTTTGAGGACGTCTCGGACCCTCGGGGCTTCGTTGACGGCGACGCTGAGCTCACCCTCTACAGAGACGGTGTTGCGGTGCGAAACACCACCTCGCTTGATGGGGCCTATTGGAATTTCACCGAGAACATCCCGTTCACCTACGGGGACGTGGAATGGGAAGTTGGTCTTGTTTCCTTGAACGGCTCATCGGTCATCGAGCCCAGCGTCATCAGTCGCACCTTCACGGTAGATTCAGTCAAGCCGAGGGTCACCGAGACCTCGATGTATCGCTACGACCACCGCACGCCAAGCCCTACCCAAGTGATGCAGGTCACCATTCTCGACCAACCCGTACTTCCCAACGCCATGACCGCCATGGTCTGGAAGGAATGGGACGATGATGCCAACATGAACGGGTGGCCCGACGAGGGTGAATTCAACCCCGTTTCGATGCTCCTGCCCAGCGACCTTACGGCCTTGACCGGTGTTTACACGCTGATGATCGACGACACTGACGGGACACTCGGCCAAAAAGTGGCCGTCTATCTCGAAGGCACCGACCCCTCTGGCTACGCTATACAGGACGGTGGCAGTGCGGAGGAAGGCGAACAGCTCTTCGTTTACCAACTGGCGATTGACGGCGCTCCCGAACTCGCACCGGATGCCTTTGCGTGGGCCGACGGACGAATGTCGTGGTTGCATCCCGCCCAACCCTACGAACTCAACGTCAAGATTTCTGAGCCCAACGGAGGCTCGGACCTCTCAACCGTTGAAGTCATGTTGGCCAGCAATCAAGGCAGCGACCCGATGAGCATCGAATGGGCCTTCGACACCGGCCAGTGCACCACGACGTCCACACATGTTTTCATCGACCAGTGCACCATGCTCGGCGCGAACGGCGTTGCCGACCCTTACGAGGAGGACCTCGTGCTGAACATTCATCTTCACTTCGGTTGGAACACGCCGGATCTTGGTGAGAATCGAAGAGAGCCCGCCATTCTCGTGGTGGACCGAGCGGGCCAAGAAGAGATGAGAAATTTCCCTGAGCATCGATGGCGTTTCTCCGCTGGACTCGAAATCCCAGAAGAGAGCGTCAACCTCCACCTCACCCGTGGGTCCTTCCTTGGCGACGGAGCGAGAGTGACCCCGCTGACACCGATGGAAATCTCTGGCGGTCTCGTGTTTGCGGAGACCAGTTCCGTGCCTGACTTCGCCTGTCAGGTGGACATTCTCTTTGCAGGCCAAACCTACGGCGCTACGGCGACAGACGGCATTTGGTCCATCGCCTTGAACGCTCCCGCAACCTCCGGTTCGGTGCCCATGACGTGGGAAGTGGGATGCCTTGAGGGCCAGGGCATTGACCTAACCGACCAAGAATCGTCCGTGAAATGGATTGTCGTTGACGGTACGGGTCCCGAACCTCAGGAAGTGCTCTCGCCTCGACCCCGTGCCATCTTGGGCGGTGAGGCTCACGAAGTTCGTGTCGTCGTGCAAGAACTGGGCGGTCTTGACCTCCAGTCCCTTGAACTCGTTTGGCAGGTTGAAGACTTTGAGACCGGTGATGTGATTCGGTCCGGACGAGAGCCACTTTCCCTCGAAGGCGAGGAACTCGACGGACTGCGACTGGAATTGTACACCGAAATGAACCTCAGTGAAATCACAAACGAGATGCTCATCGACAGAATGGAAGTCAAGATCAGCATTGCTGGTCGCGACCTTGCAGGAAACGCTGTCACGGGCCTTGGTGGCAACCTGAACAACCCCTTCCTTGCGACATGGAACATGGAATGGTTGCAGCCAAAATTCACCGTCGCCCCGTCCGCTTTGACCTACTCCCGCTTGTTGCTGGATGTTGGTGAAACAACCTCCGTTCAACTCGAGGTCGAAAACATCGGATCGCTGCAGGGTGAGATCGGCGTGGTGATCGAAACCGTGGATACCACGGGCCAGCGCACGCTGATTCAACGCACCGCGGTTGATGCAGAGGCAGGGGCCATCGGTTTGCTCGCCGTAGATTGGCAGCCCGAAGTTCCCGGCGTCCAGTGGGTCGAAGCGACGCTTGACAACGGCATGACCGTCAGCGGTCCCAACGTCGATGTCCGAGTGGCCGAAGAGCCCAGTTTCTCACAGAAATTGTTCGGCGACGTCAACCCCGTCATCGGAAGCCTCACCGGTCTGTTGTTGGTGGCCGTCGTGGTGATGCTGCTCACGTGGATGCGAAGAATGACCGTGAATTCTGGCTCACGTTCTGAGTTTGACTGGGATGAGTATTCCTCCGAGTTTGAGGACGATGACGATGAGTATGATGTTCCTGAGGAAACGTCTGCAGCGGCGACCTCCGCGACTGCGGTAGCAACCACCACCGCCTCCGAAGCCTCTTCAGGGGAGGAAGAAACCGATTGGGTGATGGGGTCCGACGGCTACTGGTGGTACCACGACAAAGCCACCAACGAATGGTGGTACAAGGACGCCAACGGTGAGATCGTCAAGCACCCTTGAGGTTCGTCGGGTGAGGCCATGAGCAAGATCGGCTTGTTACAATTTGACCCCACGGTGGGCGACCTTGAGCTCAACGTGCACCGCCTCTCCTCCCTCGCACAACAAGCCAAACAGGCGGGTGCTTCGGTTGGCGTATCAACCGAACTGGCCGTGTGCGGTTATCCACCACGCGACCTGTTGATGGAGCGAGATTTCGTTCATCGCTCCATGACGGCCGCTCTGGACATGGATGCCCCTCTCCCCCTGCTCATCGGCACACCGATTCCTGCAGAAGACGACCGCACACTGCCCACCAACGGCGTGGTGCGGTCCGGTACGGACGCCGTCAGCATCACCAACGACGAACACGGGCGCATCGTTGCAGAAAAACAGCTGCTCCCGACCTACGATGTGTTTGACGAAGCACGCTACTTTGCGGCCAAGAACCGTTCGGGTCTCGCTCGTTCATTTGGCGGCCTGACGTTGGGAGTCACCGTGTGCGAGGATGCTTGGCAGTCCGCCGGTATGACGCCGTCTGCCTACGCCCAGGACCCGATTGAGCACATCGCGGAATGGACCCGGCAGGGCGTGAATATTCACGCCACCGTGAACCTCTCCGCCTCTCCGTTTCATTCCGAGAAATTCACCACGCGACTTGCCGTTGCCCGACACGCAGCCTCCGTTCTGAACCATCCGTTTCTTCTTGCGAATCAAGTTGGGGGCAACGACGACCTTCTGTTCGACGGGCGGAGTTTGGTGGTCTGGCCCGACGGCCGTGCCGTCGTCGCTCCATCGTGGCAAGAAGGCGTCCTCTTGGTTGACCTCAACGACCCCAAAGCGTGCACTTGGGTGGCCAGCGAAGCCGATGACGCCCTGTGCATCGGCGCCACCGCAACGATGCATCTCGAGCCGGAGGATGACGGTTCATCGTTCGAGGACACCATCGAGGAACTGACCAATGCCGTCGTGACGGGACTTGCTGATTATTGTCGAAAATCCTCCATCCACTCCATTGTGCTCGGACTGTCCGGCGGCATCGATTCCGCCGTGGCGGCCTGTGTCGCTGCCGAGGCCATCGGTGCGGCGAACGTCACCGGACTGGCCATGCCCAGTCGTCATTCCTCACAGCATTCCATTGACGATGCGCTCCACACCGCAAAAGCGCTTGGGATGGCCCATCACCTCCATCCCATTGACGCCATGCACACCAGCGTTGAGACCACGCTCGCAGAGGTGCTCTCGAGCGGCCATCCGGTTGCTGGAGAAAATCTGCAGGCTCGGCTGCGAGCGATTCTTGTGATGGGGTACGCCAACGCCAACGGAAGCATGGCGGTGACCACCGGAAATAAATCAGAAATTGCGCAGGGGTATTGTACGCTCTACGGCGATATGGCGGGCGGTTATGCCCCCTTGGGTGATGTCTACAAGATGGACGTTTACGCCATGGCGGAGCGCTTCAACCAACGGGCAGCTGCTCGAGGCATGACCGAACCGGTTTCCGCCTCGACGATGACCAAGCCCCCTTCTGCAGAACTCGCTCCCGACCAAACCGACCAGGATACCTTGCCACCTTACGAGCGCTTGGACGCCGTGCTGCGAGGCCACATTGAGGGTGGCCTGAACGCTGATGATTTGGTGGCTGCGGGTCATGACGCCTCGATGGTGATGGATGTGCTCACCCGGCTTGAGCGCAACGAACACAAACGCTGGCAAATGCCGCCGGCCCCACGTGTTTCCTCTCGGGCGTTCGGACAAGGGTGGCGGCGCCCCCTCGCTTCGAATCACGACTGGCGCCGGCTCGAATGACGTCGGTGAACTCAAGAAGTGGATTTTCCACGCCGATTTGTGTCCGGCTCCATCATGAACATCGCCGGTTATCGGTTTGTTGACCTCAACGACCGGGAAGACCTCCAAACGATGTATCGCAGCCTGTGCATTGATGTTGGCCTCAAGGGGACCGTTCTTCTGGCACCTGAAGGCATCAATTTCTTTCTTGCTGGAACCGTTTCGGCCATTGAGGCGTTCACCAGCGTTCTTGAAAGCGACCAGCGGTTTGCAGGGCTTCCGCTCAAGGTCTCCTACACCGACTATCAGCCGTTCAATCGCATGAATGTCCGATTGAAAAACGAGATCATTTCGGTCGGTCTCAACCACATTCGGCCCGCTGATTTCACGGGAGAGGAGATTGAGCCTCGCGATTTCAAAGCCATGCTCGACGCTGGCGAACACGTCCATGTCCTCGACACGAGAAACGATTACGAATTGCGCGTGGGCACCTTTGACAACGCCATCGACCTCGACATCCGCACCTTCCGGGCGTTTCCAGAGGCCATTGAGCAGCTCCCGGACAGCATGAAGGACGAACCGGTTGTGATGTTCTGTACGGGTGGCATTCGGTGCGAGAAGGCCAGTGCTATCATGATTGAAGCGGGGTTTACCAACGTCAAGCAACTCAAAGGCGGCGTGCTGGGCTACTTCGAACAGGTCGGCGGTGACCATTGGAACGGGGACTGCTTTGTGTTTGACCAGCGCGTGGCGGTGAATGCCTCCCTCGATGAGACCGAAGTGGTCGTTTGTTTCGCCTGTCGAGAACCGTTGTCCACACAGGAGCAAGCATCACCCGATTACGTCGTGGGCGTATCGTGTTCCTACTGCATCGGACGGACCAACGTCGTGCCCATCAGCGACGAATGACAATCCAGTCGTCGGACATCTCGCCGTGGCTCCAGCGGTGCCATTCGTGCCCGTGGGTGCCGTCATGGGCGATGAACCAAGCCTGCGTGGGGGAAATCACGAGCGCCCCGTAGTTCAGGGCTTGAGAGGAATTCCCGTTCCCGGTCCATGGGTCGTATGCAAGGCGCATGGCCGTGCCCTCGATCGCCCAAAGCGCGACGCCTTGGGCCGTGCCGTTCACCGAACCGCTCGAGATGACGACCCATCCATCGCCGACGGCTGCCAACCCACGAATGTCCGATGACATCAATCCCGGCGTGAGGTCGTGGACGACACGACTTCCTTGGGGCGTCCCGTCGGTGGTGCAGATCTCCATGCCGTGCGTGGGCGTGAGGCAATCAAAGAGAAGGCGCTCGCCCGTGTTCGCCACACCAACATGGTCCCCGGGTGATTGCAGGTCGCTGCTCAGTTGCAGCGTGATGCCGTTGGCGATGTTGGTGGTCCAGAGGCGAGCTTCGTTGCCGGACGTCACTGCATCGTAGACGAGATTGTCACCGATGAGGTGAACGCCCATTCCTTCTCCGATTCGGGTACCACCTGTAGACGGGACGATGTAAGTCAGCCATTCGAACGAGCCGTTGTCGTAGAGGCGCACCAGTTGCTTGACGCCGCCTCGAACACCGACGGCGATGACGTCGTTGTCAACGCTGACCAGGTTTGAGAGCTGGGTGTCGCCAACATCGTTGAGCTGCCACGAGGTCACCACCCCGTCCACGCTGAGCCGATAGGGTTCAACATCGCCGTTTTCATCCGCTGCACTGAACCACGCTGCTTGGCCGTCGGTGTGAATCCACGCTTGACCCACATCGCTGAGCCCTGCGAGATTGGCCTGCGCCGCTTGTGACACGTCCTCGCTCCATTCTGGCGGGACGATTCCGTTGTGGAGGGCCGTGCCGTTGGTCCAAACGAGTTGATTGGAGGTGGAGCGGAACATCAGCCCCCCGCTCCACGGAAGGGGCTCCCATGCCTCGACGGCACCCAAGGCGGTCGTACCGTTGGCCGTGCCGTCGCTGGCCCAGAGTTGTCGCATGCTCGCTCCGTCGGTCGCATCGAAGAGCAGACGGTCGCCCAACGCCCACAGTCCGAGGTCGCGGCCGGGCAGGGCGTCGCCGCTGGGGTGGAGGTCGACCACCATCGTCGTGGAGTTCGTCTCGGGGTTGTGAACGTGAAGTTCGCAACCGTTGGTGCCGTCGTTGGCCGCGAAGTAGAACGCCGATTGGGCGTTGGACCACACGGCTTCATCGCAACCGGTCGTCATGGAGTTCCCGGCTCCGTCAAACACATCGCTCACACGGTCGGACCTGAGCGGCTCAAAGCAGAAGTTCAGCGTCTCCCTCACTTCGCTCTCCTCGAGCAAGCCGTTGCCGGCGATGCCAGCCTTGGTGCCGTCGTCCACACCAAAGCGGATGACGAACCCGTCCAAACAGATGTAGTTGGGCGCCGTGATCTTGTCAACCAGGGCCGATGCGCCTGCGGTGCCGTCGATACCGGCGGTGCCGTTGTGTCCGTTGTCGCCCATCCGTCCGTTGCACAGGACGGTTTGGTTGACCACTTCCTCTGCCTCGAGTTCCTCGTTGAGATTCAGGTCCAACCCGCTGTGCATCACCACTCCGCCCTCAGGACAGGTCGTGTTGCCCACGGGCAAGGTTTCGGTTTCCAAACGCTGAGCCACGGCGCTGACACCGTCATCTCCTGCTTGACCTTGAGGTCCGGAGAGGCCGCGCATGCCGTTGCACAGCACGATGGTGTCCATGCGCTCACCAACCTCGAGCGCACCGTTTCCGTCGACGTCAAAACCGGTGTGGATGCGTGCGCCGCCTTCGTTGCAGGGTTCGAGGGGTCCAAAAGGTTCGGATTCGACCAGCCAGGGTGTGGCCAGGGTCTCTCCTGGGACGGCGTTTACGAGTGCATGGTTGTACAGGGCGAGCATCATGACCGCCACCAGGCTTAGGGTCTGAAGGACGGTTAACCAGCCACGTCGCTGCTGCGGAGGTTGGCTGGGCTGCTGTTCTTCCTGTCGTGCTTCTTGCTGGGAGGTGCCTCTGGACACCTCGTTGTCTGCAGATGGTTGCATGAACGGATAGAGGGACGTCAACGATTCTTAATCTAACGGCGATGATGATTGGATTTGTTGTGTCGGTGGGGGTGAGTTCATGAGGCTTCAAGTGATGGAAAGTCCATGGAGCCTCCACAGCGTCTGCTCAACCAGTTGGCCGGCGAAGAAGGAAAGACGCGTCAAAAAGCGGCGCGTTTGGTCGTCGACCTGGCCGACACGGCCAAGGCTGACGGCTACATTTCCGCCGTCCATGCTCACGTCTCGGGCGTGTCCGTCATCACCGGGGGGCACGGTTTGCGCCGTTTCCTCAAGGACCTGTCCGCCGATGGCGATGGCGAAGTCGCCATCCCGACCACGTTGAATTCAGCGGGTTGCGACCGTGAGAAGATGGAGGAGATGGACATCGCCTGGCCTGATTTTCTCGAACAACAATTCGAAATCGTTCACGCTTACGAACAACTCGGCATCGATGCGACCTTGTCCTGTACGCCTTATGACCGCGGTATTGAGGGCGAGCGTGGCATCGCCTCGTGGGCCGAATCCAACGCGGTTTGCTTCTCCAACACGTGGACTTCGCTGATTACGAATCGGGAATCCGGTCTCTCCGCTTTGGCCACCGCCTTGACCGGGTTCGCCCCGAGGTGGGGGTTGCACCTCGAGGCCAACCGAACACCCAACCTGCACGTCCACCTCGATTGCGAAATGACCCACCTGTCGGACTGGTCGGTCTTTGGCGACTGGATTGGAAAGCAGGTTCGTCCCGAATGGGACATGCCCTACGGTCCCATGCCTTACATCACGGGTCTCCCTTCCTTCATGTCGTTTGCATCAAAAAAGGCGCTGACGGCTGCTGCGGCCAACTACGGCTGCGCCATGTTGTGGGCGGAAGGGCACACGGCCTCACCGCCGTTGGCCCGAGGTGGCGACGGTACCGTTTCCCCGCCAGAAGGTGGTTGGCAAGGCGAATTGAGGTTCACGGAGGACGACCTGCAAAAGCGCTACGACGACCTCGCGCCCAAGGGTCGGGTGGATTTGGTGGTCATCGGGTGTCCACAGGCCAGCCTTGAGGAACTCCGCATCACCGCCTCCGCCCTGAGGGGGCACATGGAGATGGGGCGAAAAATTCCCGACCACCGTCTCTGGGTCTTCACCAGCGGCGAGAACTACGAACTGGCTCAAGGCGATGGCACCATTGCACTGCTCGAGGAGGCAGGGGCGTTGTTGCTCAAAGATACCTGCCCGGAGGTCACCCCGTACAATCGCTCAAAGTACAACCACCTGCTGACCAACTCTCTGAAGGCAGAGCACTACTTGACGAGCGGATTGAATCGCCTGCCCACCTCGGTCATGCCCATTGAGTCCTGTGTCGCCCATGCCATCGACCCGACATTGAGCCACGGCGAAGTTCCCGTTCTCCAGCCCAAGGCCCAGCCACAACACGCTTCCGCCAAAACTCACCGTTCGGGTGATGCGTCGCTCGCGGGTTCTGGACTTCGCTCTCAGGACACCTTCACCGTCCGCGGACGTGCGTTGGTCACGGATGTCCCCATCACCTATCTCGGGTACGTCAACCGGGACACTGGGGTCATCGAAGAGCCGGGGCATCCACTGGACGGCGTGGCGATTGAAGACACGGTCCTCATCTACCCCAAGGGTTCGGGCTCCACGGTCGCCCCCTATGTTCTCATGGGGCTGATCTACACCGGAAAAGGTCCCAGAGCCATCGTCAATCGAGACATTTGCCCGCTAACCCTTCCTGCCTGTTCCCTGCTCGGGTTGCCCTACGGCCACGGCTTTGACGAGGACCCCTGTATGGCTGTCAACACCGGTGACACGGTTGAATTCAGCCGAACAGAAACCGGCGTTCAACTCAAGGTCGTGGAGCGTGTTCAAGCGTGACCAAACGCGTGGTGGTCACCGGTGGTGCCGGCTTCATCGGGTCGGCCCTGGTCGTACGTTTGCTGGCCGCAGGCCATCATGTGGCTGTTTTGGATAATTATTGGCGCGGAAGCAAAGCCAACTTGCTCTCGGTTGCCGACCACGCTCACCTCACGGTCGTGGAAGGCGATGTTACGACACCGGACGACCTTGAGCGATGTGCACAAGCGCTGGGAGGCGTTGACCTCGTTCATCACTTGGCGGCCATCAACGGCACGAAGTGGTTTGACGAAGCGGCCTTGGACGTCATCGACGTCAACATCAACGGCACCTTGGTGGCGTTGAGGAAAGCCATGGCATGGGGCGCTCGCTTTGTTCTGGCCTCCTCGCCCGAGGCGTTTGGCGAGAACGAGACCATGCCGTTGCAGGAGGAGGACAGCAGCCGTTTTCCACCCGCCTCACAGCACCAACGCTTTTCCTACGGCGCCAGCAAGTACCTCGATGAAGTCGCCGTGCAGCACGCTGTTCGAAACGGGTTGGACGCTCGAATCGTACGCCCGTTCAACGCCTACGGCGCCAACATGCTTGGGAACGACTATGGCCAGGTGGTGGGGATGTTCTTCAACGCCGTCAAGCAACAGCAACCGATGCGCATCCACGGCGACGGGCTTCAAACGAGGAGCATGACGTACATTGACGATACGGTGGAGGGATTCTATCTCGCCGGCGAATTGGACGTTGGCCGTGATGGTGCAAGCCTCGCAGGGCGGAGTTTTAACATCGGTTCAACCGAAGAGGTGAGCATGCGCTTTTTGGCCGAATGCGTCAACGACACGGTCGGCACGCTGGCGGTGGACATGGTGCTTGGTGGCGGCTATCCCGGTGATTCACAACGTCGTCTCCCCGACACCACCTCGGCTTCTTCTGCACTTGGTTGGCAACCCAAAACATCGTTGGCCGAGGGGTTGGCGAAGGCATGGGACGAGCTTCAAACGGGGCCGTAGTGTTTCTCGACGCGCCTGGTCCATCCTTGGGGCGATGGCGTCATGTCGTCTCTGCCATGCTGACACAGCACATCGAGGCCGCCCACCGGCATGGTGGTGGTCGAGAACCAAACCGCTTCGACTTTGAGCACCACGAGGGTGGCCACAGCATCCGGAAGCGGATGTTCTTCGACAAAGCTGGCCTCGATGGCGGCCACGGCTTCGCTCAGCAACAGCGGCTGGTCAGGGAGCGTTTCAAGCGGGATGAGTTGACCTTCGTCTTCACCACGGGGAAGCGGCGTGGCGGTCTCGTCGACGATGGCAGCTCCACGGGGCGTGGGCGGCATCACGTTGAGCACGACGGTTGAGCCGTTTCGTAGGTTCTGGAGAGTGTCCCTCGGGCGCTTGTCCTTGTGGATGGACAACGACGCCGTGAGGTAGGGTGGTCTGGTTGATACCTGCATGACCGATGAGAGCGGGGCGAGGTTTCTGCCCCCGTTTTCGTCCGTCGTCCCTGCGATGACGACCGGGCGAGGGGAGAGGATGCTGTTCAACCAAATGCTCCGGTCGATGTGGTCCATGGCGTCAACTGGCATGCGGTGAACGGGGGTGTCAGCCACGTGGTCGTCGTTGAACCAGCGGTCAAGGGTGCCGTTGGCAATCTCCTCGAGGGCGTGGTCGTTGAACTCGATGTAGGCCTCCCACTTTGGGATTTCATCTTCTCCCCCACGTTCTCGTTTTCGCTGAATGGACGCCTGTGCATACACGTTGCACTTTTTCAAAAACGAAGCGACTGCAGTGCGCTCATCGGTCATCGGCTCGCCTCCCTTCGCTGCTCATAGGCCGCTCGCGTCATGAGGAACACCGCCGGATTGCCGCCCCATACCTCTTGGGCGGGGAGGTGTTTGGTCAACACCGCTCCTGCTGCGAGAACAGCACCCTCTCCGATGTTATTGCCGGGGATAACCGTGGCATTACCGCCGATCACCGCACCGTCTCCCACATGAACAGGACGCCACTTGGAACGGTCGTTGGAGGGTGGAAATTTATCGTTGAGCACCACGGCTGCGGGGCCCACAAAGACGTTGTCGCCCAGGACGCATTCGTCAGCGATGTAGGCACTGCCTTGAATTTTGCACCCCTTCCCAAGAACCACCCGCTGGCCGATGTGGGCGAGCGCGCCAATGCTGCAATTTGAGCCAACGGTGGCGTTCTTGCCGATGTGGCAAGGCCACCATGCAACACTTCCATCCTCCAGGTCAATGCGTTGACCGGTGAGCGGGAGGTCGGTCATAATGGTCCCTCATTCACCCATGCCGAGTTCGCGCATCAACATGCCAACGTGGCCTTTGGCTTTCACGTTGTAGCGACACCAACGAAGGGTGCCGTCGGGTTGGATGACGAAGGTGGACCGCGCAGTACCCATGTATTCGCGACCGTAGTTTTTCTTGAGTCGCCACGTACCAAAGGCTTGGTGCAGTGCCAGGTCCTCATCAACGAGCAACGGAAAGTTCAGCTCCTGCTTTGCAACGAAGTTTTGGTGGGATTTGCCGGAATCCTTCGACACGCCGAGAACAACATACTGTTCGCTGCTCAAACGGGCCATGTTGTCGCGGAAGTCGCATGCTTGGGCGGTGCATCCGGGGGTCGAGTCTTTCGGGTAAAAGTAGAGAATCACGGTTTTTCCATCGTCGAGGTAGGTCTGCAAGTTGTGTGCTTCGCCGTCTTGGTCGAGGGCTTCAAAGGTTGGTGCGCCGTCGCCGGGGCTCAATTGTACAGGATCGCTCATGATGGCTCCTCAAGTGCCCGCCACTAAAGCCATTGCTTCACAATATCATACAATTCCGGGGGAAATTTGTCTTGTAATGATGCGCAGTGGATTGTTTATGCGAGATGAATAAAAATGGCTTCACCTTGGGTATTTCAACCGTTCACGACCGATTCTTTGAATAACTGGCAGAGGACAGAGGATGATATGGTCGGTTCGCGCATGTCCCGTAAAGCGCGCCGCCATTTCAAGAAGATTCAGCGCGCTGACACCAAATATGCGCTGCAAGAAATCGCCAGCGCCATTCAAACCGACCTTGACAAGCGCCAATTGAGCTACGATGAGGCATTGATGCTGGGCAATATGATCCAAAACAGGGCCGACCAAGTTCCCGGCGACAGCATCGTCTACGCCATATCGGACCGTGATGCCTACAGGCGTACGCTTGAACTCTATCTGAGGGACGCCCTTCTCACACGCACCGAGCAGTTGCTGCTGTGGGAAGAGCGCCGACGACTCGGTATTTCGGAAGGCGAGCACGAAGCCCTTCTCAATCAACTCCTTGCGCAATGGAAGCGACAAGGGAAGGCGGTCACCATCGACCGGTTCAACAAGCCCGACAGCGGAGGTGCGGACCCTGTCTAAAATCGCCTTGCCCGTCTCGCTGGTCATGGTCATGCTGATGGCCAGTCTGACGCCACTGGCCGTTGCGGACGGAGGGCGGTCAACTCCGGATTTCGTCGTCTCGTCCTTTACGCTCGACGATGCCGGGTCCATTTACCTCGGCGGCGGCATCGAGGTGGAAGACGCCACCCACGTGGTTCGCGTGCAGGTGCAAAACACCGGGCTCGGTGCCGGTCAAGCCACCCTCACGCTTCTGCTTCAGGGGACCTCTTCATCAGGCGACGTGGTGGTGGGAAGCACCGACCTCGGCGTCATCGGTGCTGGTCAATACAGCGCCGTCACCTTGTTCTCTTGGCAGGCAACACTTGGCAACAATCAGATTTTGAAAGCACGGGTTTCCTCGACCATGGACGCCAACAGCAACAATAACGAAGACCAACTTGTCGTGAATGTCAGTCGCTATCAAGAGAGCAGCGTCCCGGCCGATACCGTTGACATACCCATGCCATCGAATGGTGGGAACAGCGTGGTGTGGTCGCCAATTCTTCACGATTTCAACGTCAGTGTACGCAACGACGGCGTGAAAAATCAATCGGCGACGTTCTTCCTCAACTTCACCGAAGTCGGCAATCCCGCCAACACGTTCAGCAGGCAATCCGAAATCGTGAGCACGGTGCGCCCCGGTTCCCTTGCACCGCCCGTTGGAGCGAGCCCTCAACCCGTCAACATGCAATTTGATGCGACTTCGCTTTCCGGCCAATACGATGTGGTGGGGGAAATGCACGTCGTTGGTTTTGGTTGGTCGAAATCCATTGAATTCCTCAATCACACCGTGGTGTTCTCGTCTTTTGACTTCGAACTGACAGCAGCCCACACTCGCAGCGTCGAGCCTGGCCAAACAGCGTTGTTGACGTACTCGGTGAAAAACACGGGCGTCAGCGTTGACAGTTATGCCATTTCGGCAAGTGGGGTATCGGGCTGGGTTTCATCGGTTTCTCCTGCATCAACAACGCCCACCGCCATGCCCGGTGACACTCGCTATGTTTCGGTTTACGTCTCCGTTCCCGCTACGGCACTGCGAACAGATTCTGAAATCGTCACGTTCACGTTGACGTCTGCAAACGACAATCAAATCACCAGAACCGTCACAACGACCGTCCTCGCCAGTGAATCTTACAATGTCAGCGTCGAAATGGATGCCGATACCAAAGACCTCACGCCCGGCCAACCCTTCCCGCTTCAGGTCAATGTCACCAACCGTGGAAACTCCGACACCGTCTTTTTGCTCACAGGAGGCATCTCATCCAACCCGCTGAACTGGGACCTTGAATTCTCAAGCACGTATACGGGGACTTTGACACCGGGCGAATCTGTCAATGTCACCCTCACGGCAACGCCGCCGGTCATCAAAAACCCGCTGGTGCAGGCAGAGTACAACGGTCACGGGGACACCTTGTCGGTGTGGGCGCAGGCAGTCTCGGTGGATGGTGGCGTGCCCAAAGTTGATTCAACGCCCGTTCAGATCCTTCCCGTTATCGTGGTTGACCCCGGCCTTCCAACCGATAGCATCGATATGACCGTCGAAGAGGTCATGCTCGCACAGCAGGGTCAGGGGCTGCAAGAAATTCTTGACCTCGACGTTGAGGTTCGACACAACCTCGCCACCGAACTTTCCGAGACCGTGGACACCACCCTGTCGCTTGGCACGCCGGTCTTTACCTCAGATTCATCCGGCGGCTTTGAAGAAGCAGCACGGTGGGCTATCGGCCTGACCCCCACGTCCTTGCCGGGCATGAATTTGGGCGAAACGGCCCATGCCGTCATGACCATCCAAGGTCCCGCTGACAACTACTCCGTGGCCGGCTCGCTCAGTATCCCGCTCACGGCGACGCCTTCCTTGAGCGCAGCCCATACCAGTTCCAACGTGATTCCAACAGCCATCACCCAAACGCTCACCATCAACATCCCGCCGGTGCTGGACGCTCTTGGGCACAACGGAACCACCGTGGACGCCATGGTCGGCGAGGAGACGGCGTACGAAATCGACCTCGCCAACACGGGCAACAACATGACCTCCTATCGCCTGACGCTCAGCGATGTTCCCGACGGGTGGGACGTGTCCTTCTCCTCAACCAGCATCATGCCGTCCACGACCGTCATCGATGTTCCCGCCGATGTGGCCAACCACCCATCCAATGTAACCGACCACATCGTCACCTTCCCGCTGGTGGTGACCACCGAGCCAAATGCTCCCGCCAACAGCGTCGAGCCGATCTCCATTGAGGTCCGGGAAATGACCACGGGCATCTTCATCACCGAGTTCGACGTTCCGGTTCGCGTCGGTGAAAAGGTGAACGCCTCTCTTTCCCCAACCAGCCAAACCGTGAACCTCTCCATCGGCGACACGCTCACGACCAGCGTGGTCATCAGCAACGACGGCAACACCCCTGCTCAGTTTGGCGTTTATCTCGACACCAGCAATGCGGGTGAAATTGACTACGTCTTGGAAACGCCTTCGGTGGTTGAAATCGGTGCTGGATACGAATCCACGGTCCGCGTGCGCATGACGCCATCAAACGACGCCCTGGCGGCTGCCAATTACTACGCCACCGTGTGGGTTTCCAACGTGGATTCAGGCCTCAACCTCTCTGCCAATATTTTGGGAAATATCAGCGAACAGCATGGGATGGTCTTGAGCACCCTCGATGAAATTGGGGTTGTGCCAGGAGAGTCCCAAACTGTAGATTTCTCCCTCATCAACAACGGCAACCTCGTTGAGAACGTTGTGGTTGAAACCAGCGTGGCAGGCAATTGGACGGTTGCGCCAGCCAGCGTCCCGCTCACCCTTGGTGTGGGTGAGTCCTACAGCGGCAGCTTTGATGTCGATGTTCCTGCGCTCGGCGAAGACGACAGCATGCTCAACGGAGCGCTTTATCCGGTCACCATGCGGGTGTTGAACGCCACCACGCAGGAGGAACTCGAGGTGCATCGATTCAATTTCATCGTGGCACCGCTGTTCATCGTGGAGGTCGAAGATTGGCCGACCAGCATGGATTATCACCGGGGCATCAGCCGGAGCTGGGATGTCAGGGTCATCAACACGGGCAACAAGGATGTCGAAGTGAACATCACCTACGCGCTGTTCCAAGCAGGATTGACCACGCCGAGCACGGACTGGGAGGTCTCGTCAACTGCCCCGTCATCGCTCCTGCTCCGCCGCGGAATTCCCGAAGATCTCACATTTACGGTCCGAAGCGTGGCCATCGAACCCCCCCTCACGCTGGCCGCCAACCTCGTTATCACCCTTGACCCGAAGGAAGCGGCCGTTCAGGGGAGTGCCGAATACACCACGGAACTACGCATGAATCGTTTCTTTGAACAAGGCGATACGGCCGTCACGCCTCCCTCGGACAACGGCGAGCAGGTGTTCCCTATCACCTACTCTCACATTCCGGTTGGACCTGAGAGCGCTGTGCCCTACGAACTCGAACTCTGTCGAGCGGATCGCTTGCTTGATGTGGGTGATCTCGGGCAAAATGCTTCGTTCTATGAGTGGTCCTTCGCCGTCCGTGTCGACGATACGGATTACCCGCTGAACATGTCGGCTTACTGCGGCTCCACCTCCCTGGGACCAGAGTCCCGCATCACGCTACCTAGTCGTCAACCATGGGTCACCAGCGAACCCATTCAACTCGTCATCGACGCCCCCGACACGCCACACATCCTATCCGGGGACGGCTGGGATCTGACCTTCCGCCTCTACCACCCCGACGAAAACATTGGCTACACGGTGTTTGAAGAAGACACGTTCACCTATGAACTGGCCGTCTTTGCCAACCCCGCCATCATCGCTCAAGGACCATCAAATCCCGATGCCTTCCTCGAGGGTGTCGAAACCACCTACTCCGTAACCGTTCGCAATCTCGGAACGGCCCAGGCGCTCGGTGTCTCTGCTTCGCTGGATTGCCATGGCGATGTTGACATCCTGAGCACACCGGACATGTACCCGTTGCTGGCCGCCACCGAAGAACACGTCTTCACTTGGAATGTGAAACCCATCACCATCGACTGGTGGGAGGTCAACAAGGACGTTCTTTGCGATGCATCGCTCTCCTACCTTTATGTCGGCCCGGGCAACGACGAAAGCAACGACAATTCTGCAGCACTCCGGGAATCAGGACAGGAGTTCGGTCAAGAAACCGTTCAGTCGTGGTCTCCCGACCTCTCCATCGCCTTCGTGGCCTGTGTGGTCGCAGCGCTCCTTTCGTTCATCTTCATCCGACTTGCCAGCCAATCTGAAAAATGGCAGCTCGGCGGTGTGTACGCCGGTGCTCTGGCGTTTGGTTTCGCCTTCCATTTGTTCAACGTCCAATACTGGGGTCCTGCCGTGTTGGCCCTGTGCGCCCTGTGGATTTGGCGAATGACCTGGAAGAGCAGCGACGAGTTCCGCCTGATTCACGAAGATTACCAGCGGGCTCGCAAGGGTATTTCGACCGTTTATTCCGACCACTTTGAGGCGCTCAAAGACAGCCGACGTCAACTCACCATCATTCTCTCCATTCCCATTCTCGGCATGCTGGCCATTGTGCTTGGCCTGCCGCCGCAACTGTCGGCCGATTCCGACAACCTCGTGGTCATGGCCACGTACTTCTTCACCATCATGGTCGGCGTGTGGTATCTGCTGAAGCGCTCGGACAAGATGTACGGGAACCTCTACGGACGCATGACCGATGCGGAAATCAAGTCCATTCGCATTGAGCGCGACCTCGGCGACCCAGCCCGTCTCCTGAACGACCTTGCGGACGACGGCCTGGATTTCAGCGCCCTCCTCGGGGAGGACGTCTCCGAGCCGGAGGAGACTTCCTCGAACTCGCCGGCACAGATCGTCATCGCACCAGCATCAACGGAGGTGGAAAGCGATGACTGAGGACGGCACGGATGTTCCAGAGGACGTCGTGCGTGAAGAGCGTGCGCTGCGCGAACAAGGCATCCGTGAAGCGTCACAGACCTTGGAGCGCATCGCCAGGCAAGCAGCGAAGCGAGAGAATCCTTCCCTCACCGAGACCGACATGGACTTGGGCGAGGCCAAGGTCCACTTGAGCTTGCATCAACTCGGGAAGGCCCGGAAGACATTGAAGCGAGCCGAACGTACGCTTGAGGAATTGGAAGAAGACGTCCTTCACCTTCGCCGCAGCATTGCCATGCTTCATCGGCTCCTTGTCCACAAGCATATCTCACTCGAAGAAGCCGAACGCATTCTCTACAAGTTGCGTGAAGCCACCGCAGCAGCCGAAATCGGCGATATCCGTGCTTCTACCGACGAGGTCGAGGACTTGCTCGAAGACATGATCGGTGGCAACACCTCCACCCTGAACCCGTTCTTGTTCCGCCACTTTTGGATGGGGGTTGACACGCGCTGGCCAGCCGGTGGCGAGACGGGAGTCTTGTTGGTTCGCATCATCAACGACGGCCCCATCCCGATGCCCATGCTTCGTTTGAAGCCACCCGTGCCCGAGGGCTGGACCGCGAACCCGCCCAACGTGGATTTGCCCATCATCGCCCCGGGAGGAAACATCCCGCTTCGCTTTGACATTCAGCCAGATTACCGTCTCTCATCCGAGGACATACCGCTCACTCGAAAACTCTCTGTGGCGACGGCCTACGAGATGCGCTCGGGCGAAATCACGGTCACCATGCGGGTTCAAAACCGCTCCATGGAACCGCTTTCCGAAGTGCTCCTCACGCCGTGGATCCCCTCGGGTTTTTCCGCTGACGAAGTCCCGTTCATCCGTAATCTTGCTCCCGACGAGGTGGCTGTCATCCGCATGCCGCTTCGCATCAACCTCGGTCAAGGAGGTGCTCTTTGACCGCATCCAATTCCACCCGCAACGGCGGGGGATAAAACAAAAAAATGGTGAAAAACATGAAAAACGAAAGAAAGAACGAACAAAGCGACAACATCGCTGCGATCGGTATTGGTGCAATGATTGTCTTCATTGCCTTGATTCTGGTTGCTGCGGTGGCAGCTGCGGTCATCATCCAGACGGCCGAGAAGTTGCAGCAAAACGCACAGACGACCGGACAGGACACAACGGACTCCATGGCAGCCCGTTTGTTCGTGGTCAACGTCATTGTTGGTGGTGCAAACCAACTTGATGTGACCTTCGAACTCGCACCCGGTTCAGACGATGTGGTCACGGAAGACATTCAGTGGACCATCGTGTGCGCTGCCGGCGTAGATGAAGATGACTTGGCGACCGCCCCTGCGGGTGCGACCCACATCATCGGCGACACCGGCACAACATCCACGACCATCGAAGCAGGAAACACCTACGTCACCTCGCTGACGACGGCCAACTGCAACCCAACAGCCAACGCTGAGCACACCATCCTGTTCCAAGCAGGTGGCGGAGGTCAAACCTTCGAAGTTCTCAACTACGGCGGCGACGTAACTGCTGGGGCGGTGGTCATTTGAAGACCAACAACGAATCCCGAGACAACGTGGCGGCCATCGGTATTGGCGCCATGATCGTCTTCATTGCCCTCATTCTTGTGGCTGCAGTTGCGGCTGCTGTCATCATCCAAACAGCTGAGAAGTTGCAACAAAACGCTCAGACCGCTGGTGACGACACTGCTGACAACATGGCCGGCAAGCTCTTCATCGACACGGCCTTCGTCGACACGGCCGCTGCAGGCGACAGTTACATGCTTTTCGTGAAACTGGCTCCTGGCAGTGAAATTACCAACATCGATCAGGTGACCTTCCAGATGTTCTGTGAGAACGGAGCGGTTGAAGGTGATTCTGTTGCAGGTACGGGTGCAGGTGCTGAAATGGCTTACGTCGAGATGGACGGGACGGCGCTGGTCGGTAACGACCTGATGCCGGGTACGGCCTACCGATTGACCCTCGACGCCAGTGGCGGCGATGACTGTTCGGCAGACGCCGTTCTTACGGACGACGGTGAGGCTCAACTCTACCTCCACGTTTCCAACGGTGGATCCACGTTTGAGACCTTCAACGTTGACGACGACACCGCAGGTGCCATCGTTGTTTGATCCCTCCAAGACATCACTTCGGTGATATCTTGGAAAGGAGGTTTTTACAATGGCATGGCCATTTAGTGGAAACTCTGGTGGAAACAAAAGCGCAGACCAAAACTTGAGCGAAGAGCGCCTGAAAATCTTGGCCAACGTGGCCATTGAACAGGTGCCGTTCCCTGAACAGGGGATGCTCACAGAAGAGGATGCGTGGACCATTTCCCCCGGACCAACACGAGCCCGGATCAACAGCCAGCAAAGCGTCCCGAACGTTGCAGCCACGCTTGCACCTGCCCAACCGCCGGTGCCAGCAGCCCCTGCGACCGTGGACACCTCTGGCCTTGAGCGACTCATCAGCAGCCGTCTTGACATGGTTGAAGATGTTCTGCGAATGGTGGAACATCGCCTCGATGAGGGAGTATCCGTCAACACAGAAACCGGTGCTGACGGCGAAGGTATCGACGCCGATGAATCCGATGACGACACTGACGGCGCTACCGGCGACCGCATCATCACCGCAAGCGGTGAAGTGGTGGAAGTTGGCGGCACATCCCGGATGATGGAAGACGACCAGGGTCAACTGGTGGAACTGTACGAGGCGCAAGCCTTGGCAGCCAACCCGTTCCTCGTCGCCCCTCGTTCAAGCGGTTCTGGAAACGGACAGTCAAGCACAGGCGCACCCACCGTGGCGGCGCTCTTGCTCGACCACATGTCCGGCATGGCAGCGGTGAGTTTCACCCAGAAAGCCATGGAGTCCGGTATGCTGACGCAGGAAGAAGGCGACGCTGTACTCGCCATCGTTCAGTTGGCAGAACCCGGCGACCCGGAAACAGCGCTTGAGGACCATTTGCCCCACAGGCAACTGCTTGTGTTCTCCGCACTGGTCTCGTCCTGGCGACAACTTCACGCACTAAGAGGAGAAGAGTGACATGGGTGCTTCGGTTGGTGTAGGCGGACTCATCATCGGCATTTCGATGCTGGTGGTGTTTTCCATGGCGTACCAAGCCATTTCGTTGCAGATTGAGTCCGGCGTTGACCGGATTGAAGAAGCAGACGAACCCGCACCATCCTTCACCATCGACGACGCGGTGATCTTCACCGGCGCTGTTGTGGATGTTACCATCGGAAACGGCGGCGCAGGCTACAGCAGCGGCGGGACCATCGAAGCCTCAAGCGGTACTGGCGGGTTTTCTGCCACCTACGCCATCAACAACGTAACAGGAGCCATCACGTCCGTGGTCATCACCAGCCACGGCAATTATTCAGCGCTCCCGACCTTGGTGGTGAACGGTGGAGGAACACCAACCTCAACCGCGAGCTTTACCCCCACCCTTGGCAATGTGGTGTATGCGAACCTTACCAATACAGGTTCGACCACCATCGCCCACGACGACGCATGGCTCTTCCTCGACGGGCAAGATGCAACGCTATTTTCAACGGTCTACAACCCGCCGTTGACCAATCTGTGGTTTTCAGGAGAAACCCTGTTCCTTGATTGGTTCAATACGGGCTTGCCTGGAGACGAACGACTGACGCTCACGGTGGGCGAGACCACCGTTTCGCACGGACTCTGGTGATGGCATGGCAGATGGAGGTGCTTCTACGATGATCATGCTCATCACGGGCTTGCTGATCTCAGGCGGTGCCAGCGCCGTGCTCATTTCCGAATGGAGTGATGCAGTGCGCGTGGTGCAAACCCAGGAGCGTGCTTCAGCCGACAAAGACGGCGTGAGTGTTGCGTTGGCGGGCGACCCAGCGATGGTTGCCTACAATTCGACGGCCGACACCATCACGCTGTTCTTCCTGAACACCGGTGCATACGATCTGGATACGACGACCTATGAGGTGCTCATCAACGGTGCAGCGCCGAATTCGACAACAGAAACCGTCCTCCCGAGCGGCACGGACTGGAACCCGGGCGATCTCTTGCAGGTCGTCCTGTTCAACGGTTCCTGGAACTTCCAAAACGGACAGGATATTTTCGTGTATTTTGTTGGCGTCTCGGAAAGCATCAGTGGCCACACCCACTCGGCAGCGACCAATGCGGAGGTGAGATTGAATGCTTTCGCCTGATGAAAACCCCTTCATGACGGCACACAAGCCGATTGAAGACGGGTTCCCCTTTGAAGTGGAAACGGACTCGCTTGCGGATTCGATGGGATTGAAACTTCCCAATCGCTCTCTCTACCTCCTTCAAGGGAAAGTGGGTGCGGGGAAGTCGCTGATTGCGCAACGGCTGATACACGGCATGGTTCACAACGGCGTCAAAGTCCTGGTCATCACGACAGAATTAACCACCCGAGGCTGGGTTGAGCAGATGGAAAGCATCGGTTATGGCATGACCGAAGCCATGCGCAAGGGCCAAGTGATGGTCTTGAGCAGGTACGGTACCATTGCCGATTCCCGTCAAGACGTCAGCCTTCAGGATGTTCTCAACAGTCCAGCCATCCCCGCTGCTGACGTCATCGTCTTGGATTCTGCCAGTTCCTTGATGCCCGAGGGCGGCACAAAAGCAGACCATTTTGCCATGATTCAACAACTTCGAAAAATCGCTTCAGACGGTCGTTCAATCATGCTTTGTGCAGACCCAGAGGAGATGGACGCCGCCATGCTTCACAGCCTGCGCGCTTCGGCTGAAGTGGTCCTCGATTTGGACAACGCCATGATCGGGGGAGAAATCAAACGCAACATCATCATCACCCGATTCCTACGTGCGGCCGGACCGATTCAAACCTCGATCGGTTGGCGTGTTGAGCCCGGCATGGGCTTCATCGTTGACATCACGGCGGTGAGCTGACAGGGGCGATATCATGGCGGACGAACCACGATTTGCAAAGGGCGACCTCAACGGCGTCATGGCGGCCTATCCCCACGTTGCAGAGTGGGTGCGTGACTTTGAGATGCGCTACGGTTCTCGCCCGATGTATTACGGTCCGCTTGACAGGGATGCCAAGAAGCAACGCCCGCTCAATCTCATCTACGTGACACGGGAGCCAATTTTCGTTCACATTTACGAGCCTCCGGCCGATGACGACGGTGGTGGAACCGTCCTCTGGTTCGGGCTGGAGCCTCAACTTACCGAAGAGGAGGAAAACATACGCCGAGAACTTGTTGAAACGCTCCTCCAAGAAGCGCCCACGGCACCCTCGTTCACCACGGATAACGAATTTGAAAACATCCTCGAACAGATGATCGAGCGCTACACGATTCTTGACAGTGAAGCCCGCAACATGGTCCGTCGGCAAGGACGCTTGTGGGAGATGGTCGGCATGGACGACAAGCGGCTGACCGTGACCCAAGCCCAACGTGAGCGGCTGAGCTATGTTGTCATTCGGGATTTGATTCGAAACGGCCCGCTTGAACCGCTGCTTTCCGACGAGATGCTGGAAGATATTCACTCGGTGGGGCTCAAACACATCCACATGGATCACAAGGTGTTTGGTATGGTCACCTCCAACATCCGGTTCCGTGAACGCGAACTCCTTTCTCGCTATTTGCGAGCCATGTCCGAACGTATCGGTCGTCCGGTTTCGGACAACAAACCCATCATCGACGGTGTGCTTCTCGACGGTTCCCGTATCAACATCATCTTCTCCGACGACGTGTCCATGCTCGGGCCGTCCTTCACCATCCGAAAATTCGCCGAGGAAACCATCTCGGTCATTCAACTCATCAAATGGGGCACCATGTCAGCGCAGCAAGCGGCTTACATCTGGATTTGTCTCGAATACGGCATGTCCGTGCTCGTATCGGGAGAAACCGCATCGGGAAAGACCACGACGCTCAATGCCATTCTTCCGTTTATCGACCACAACGTGAAAATCTACTCCGCAGAAGACACGCCTGAAGTGAAGGTGCGCCACAAGATTTGGCAGCGCCTTGTCACCCGTGATGCGAAGAACGAGGACTCTCGAGTGGAAATGTTCGACCTTCTCAAAGCGGCGCTGCGAAGCCGACCCCGCTACATCATCATCGGTGAAATTCGTGGTGTGGAAGGTGCAACGGCGTTCCAGGCCATGCAAACCGGTCACCCGGTCATTGCGACCTTCCACGCATCCTCCATCGTCAAGATGATTCAGCGTTTTACCGGCGACCCAATCAACGTCCCCATTCGGTTCTTTGACAACCTGAACTTCGCCATTTTCCAAGAGGTGGTGGAAGCACCCGGTGGCGGTATCGCCCGTCGTATCACCGGTATTGACGAGGTCATCGGCTACAACAAGCACAGCGACGGTGTGTTGACCCGTGGTATGTTTGAGTGGGACCCCGTCAAAGACAAGCACTATTTCCGCGGTATGTTCCAGTCGCATTTGCTTGAAAACAAGATTGCAGCGATGGCGGGTTTCGCCAACAAGCGCGACATCTACGACGAGATGCTTCGCCGAGCGGACGCGATTCAACGCATGGCCGACCGCGATTTGACCCATTATGACGACGTGTTTGACCTGCTCGGGTTGTACTACTCCAACGGTTGGGACCACTTCAGCCGAGCCATCGACACATGGGTCGGCGTCAACCAGAATTGAGGATGATGAGACATGGAGCGCATGCCGATCTGGCAAATTGCCCTTCGTCGTCTTGAGATGCCGGTTCCTCGGTTTCTAAGCCTGTATGTCGCCCCGATTGTCGGCGTCACCTTTCTGCTCGCCATCGTCATCGTCTTTTTGACCGGCGGACTTGCAGAGGGAGCGCTCTTCGCTGGCGTGACGGGCTTCTTGTTCGTCATTCTTCTCACCGCCATGGCCGCCCTGTCGGCCGTGGCCTTCCCGCTGTTGGACGTCCAACGTTCGGCGACGCTGATCGAGGAAGAAATGCACATGTTCATCACGCGCATGGGCATTTTGTCCATCGGAGAAGTGGGGGCACAATCCATTTTTGACATTCTCAAACAGATGCGAGACTACGGGGAACTGGCATCGGAAGTTCAGCGAATTGAAACGCTGGTCGACAAATGGCACACCTCGCTTCCCGAGGCTGCACGAATTGTTGCTCACCAAAGTCCAAGTCCGCTGTGGTCGGATTTTCTCGACAGAATGGCGTTTTCCATCGAAGCCGGTCAACCCATCGATGAATTCATGCGCTCCGAGCAAGAAACCATCGCAGAGCAGTACAACACGCTGTACGACACGCGCCTTGAGTCCGTTGACACCCTCAAGGAAATCTACGTCTCGCTCAACACGGCGGGTTTGTTTGGCTTGGTCATCGCAGGCATTCACCTGGTGCTGTTTGAAGTCGGTGGCGTCGACGATACGCCAATTGAAATCGCGAGTCGCCTGCGTTTCCTGCTGTTGGCCTCCTTGGTCTTCTTGTTCATCCAAATCGTCGCCGTGTTTGCGTTCCGTGCAACGATTCCAAAAGACGCCACCTTTGCTCGTGACGAAATGGATACGCCGTTTCGCATCAACTTCAGGCGGTCACTGCTGTTGTCGGGTGCCATCGCAGCAGGGTTGCTGGTCCTTTCCACGTTCACGCTGATTTGGACATGGGAGGTCATCACCACACAGTGGGATAAATACGGTCTCATTTTCATCGTCCTGCCGTTCTCACCTCTTCTCATTCCCGCATTCATGGTGCGTCGTGAAGAGAATCAGATTCAGCGTCGAGACGAAACCTATCCCGATTTCATCCGGGCCTTGGGCGGGACAGCCCAAGCGCGGTCTGCCGAACCCTCGGCAACCATCAAAGCCCTTCGCGGCATTGATTTTGGTATGCTGGACAATTCCATTGATCGCTTGGAAAAACGGCTCTCCACCCGCATTGATTCCGACCGTGCGTGGGACTATTTCACCGCCGACACCAATTCCGCGGTGATTTCGAGGTACACCCGCATCTACATCGAAGGCGCTCAATCTTCGGGCCAACCCGCCGGCACGGCAGAAATGGTCTCGCGAAGCGTTGGCAACCTGCTCTCACTTCGAAACCGACGTGCGCTTTCAGCCAACACCATGTGGGGTGTGGCGCTCGGGCTGCTCATCTCCAGCGTCGCTTCACTCAACGTGACGACGGCCATTGTGCTGCAACTCGGTGAAGCCATCGCTGGTGTGGCCTCGGGATTGGTGGACACGAACGTGGGTGCCCTCTCCGAATTCTCGGGTGGTATTGCGCTGCCCGTGATGGAAGATGCTTCGTCGGTTGAAGACAACATTCGTATGTTCAAGATCATCATTTCCTTGCTGATTCTCGCTCAGGTCGTCTCCGTTTCATCCATCGCCACACGGTTGCGAGGCGGTACGCGCACAAGCGCTGTGGGCCAAATGGTCCAACTCACATGGGTGGCCGGCCTTGCTTCGCTCTTCACTGCGATTGTGCTTGAAGGTGCAAGCAGCATCTTCAGCGTTTGACGAAGTGGGAAGATTCATACTCCATTTGTTCCAAGTATCCGCTATGCAAGCCCCCCTGCCCCCGCCTCCGGCTGCCGCCTCACCCTACCAGCCACCCGCAGCAAGCATGACCAAAGGGGGGATGTATTCCTTCCAAAAGTGGTTGATGATCGGTGCGGCCCTCTTGGTGTTCGCCACCGCCTTTGCCCAATTTCCCCTCTCGTCCTCGGAGCCAAACGTGACCGACTACGATTTCGCCGATGAAAAAGAATCCCAGCAATACCTCGACGACGTTGACAGTTTCGAGGGACAAGTGGCGCTCTTTGGCGCCTTGGCCACCATGTTGCAGGTCGGCGCCCTGACCATGCTGGGCTATGCGTTTTTCCGTGAGGCTCAGGAAGACCAGGACCAACACGTAGCGATTCGGATCACGATGATTCTGGCCGGCATCGTGCTGGTGACCAGCATCGTTGGACGAAGTTTCTCGCTCTTTTGAGCCTCAGCGTTTCATCTCTTCACGGATGCGCTTCTTCGTTGCCGCCCACGAACAGATGGGGCACTGCGTGAGGTCGTGATAGCGCGCAGGGCAATACTCCCTCCCAAAGAAGATGATTTGGAGATGGAGGTCGTTCCATTTCTTTCGTGGGAACACCGCTTTCAGGTCTTTTTCGGTCTTCTCAACCGTGGTGCCGTTTGAGAGCCCCCATCGTGCAGCCAAGCGGTGGATGTGGGTGTCCACCGGGAAGGCGGGAACGTCAAAGGCTTGGGCCATCACCACCGAGGCGGTTTTATGACCCACGCCCGGCAGCGCTTCCAGGGCTTCAAACGAAGCAGGGACCTCGCCTGCGTGCTGTTCAACCAACATTTCGGAAAGTCGCTTGATGTTCTTCGCCTTGGTCGGGGCAAGGCCAACCTGGCGGATGTCGGCGAGAATGGTTTCAACCTCCAGTTGAGCCATGGCTTCAGCCGAACTGGCTTTGGCGAAAAGGGCCGGTGTGACCTCGTTGACTTTGAGGTCGGTCGTCTGAGCGCTCATCAAGACGGCGACCAGCAACTCAAACGGATTGGCGTGGTCGAGAGGAACGGGGATTTCAGGGTAGAGCGCTTCCAGTTGTTCGGCAATGATATCGGCCTTGTCTTGGCGTTTCACAACACCACTCATCCTTCGTAGGTCGCACTGTATTCTTCTCCGGTCTGCCATCCAAAGTAGAGTCCAAGGCCAACGGAGACCAGCGGTATGCCGTTGCAAATCAACGTCTCGAGGGGTTCACTTTCTGGACGCCCCGTGATGTACCATATCAGCAGACCGAGAACGAGTCCAGGAATGACCATCATGCTGCCCATGATGATGGTTCGTAGGGTGCGCATGGTCCATCCATCCCCCAATGAGTCAAGAAGGTGTGCTTTCGCCTCAACGACCCAAACGCTGGGTCAGTTCGGCCCCCGACAAGGCGTTCAGGGTGTCGTTGGGTTCAATCCAGCCCTTGCGGGCGGTCATGACGCCGTAGGCGATGTCGCTCAGGCCACGTATCGAGTGGGCGTCAGGATTGATAGCAACAGGCACGCCAAGTCCCTTGGCGTGCTTGCACAAGCGCCAATCCAAATCGAGGCGGTACGGACTGGCGTTGAGTTCCACCGCTTTTAGGCGCCCTTCCTCGTTGTGTTCCGCCATGTGCTCAAGCACAGCAAACAAGTCCACCTCGTAGCCTTCTCGACCCTGCAAGATTCGTCCGGTGGGATGACCCAACACGGTGGTGGCCGGGTGGTCGATCACCCGAAGTAACTCTTCGGTGTTCTCGTGCTCGTCCCGTCCTCGCCATTTTGTCATGGCGTGGACGCTCGCGACGACATAGTCCAGTTCTGCAAGCACCTCGTCGGGATGGTCCAGTTTTCCGCCCTCAAGAATGTCCGATTCAACACCGTGGAAGAGACGGAAGTCCACACCCTGCTCGGCCCATTCTGCATTGTATTGTTTGATGGTTCTGCCCTGTTCAAGCAGGTCCTCGGCACTGGCACCGTTGGCGATTTTGAGCGTGGGAGAATGGTCGGCAATCCCCAACCAGTTCCACCCCATTTTTCGAGCGGTGTCGGCCATGACCTCCAAACTCGCTTCGCCATCTGAAAGGGTGGTGTGGTTGTGCAGCGAGCCTTTGATGTGGCTGGTTTCAATCAACGCTGGCAGTTGACCGCGTTCTGCCGCCTGCACTTCACCCATGTCTTCCCGCAGTTCAGGCGGGACATAGGCGAGGTCGAGGTGCGAGTAAATGGCGGCCTCGTCGGCAGCCACAAGGGAATGAACAGCGGCGTCCATGCCTTTTAGGTCGCCCGCCTTTGCTTCTGGGATGAGGCCGAATTCGTTGAGACGAAGCCCTCGGTCGATGGCTCGTTGGCGCATGGCGATGTTGTGTTCCTTGCTGCCGGTGAAGTAGGCCAGCGTGAACGGTTCCACATGTGGGGGCACGAGGCGTACCTGCGCATCGATGGTTCCACCCGCTTCCAACTGTTCGTAGTCGTCGCCACCGATGGCGTCCAACACGTTGGGGTCGATGTGGCCAACGGCGAACGATTCGTCGAAAATGGTGGTGTCGAGGATGAGGCTGATTTTCGAATCGCCGGCGCCTTTCACGTCAGCAATACCGGACAGGTTCAGAATGGCATTGGCGACGTTTTCGTGGTCGTCTTCGTCAACGGCAACCACCACGTCGAGATCGCCGATGGTGTCCTTTCGTCGCCGCGCGCTACCGGCGAGCGTTGCGCGATGAACGCCGTCCAACGCAGCGATTTTTCGCTGAAAGGCCTCACCGTAGCGAAGGCCGATGTCCAAGCGCCGTCGAGCTCGGAAACGAGAAAGCAATTCAATGCCATCCAGCATGCGTTGCTGAGATTTGGCGCCAAATCCCTTCATGGGGGCGATTTTGTTGTCAAGCGCAGCCTGCTTCAGGCTCGCCACCGAGTCCACGCCCAGTTCGTCGGCCATCAATTTGATTCGCTTGGGCCCCAGTCCTGGGATGCCCAACATTTCGATGAGTCCCGGTGGCGTGTTGGTGTGAAGGTCGACCCAATCATCTGGCCACCGTCCCTCGGCAATGGCCTGCGTGAGGGCGCTTCCAAGCCCCTTGCCGATGCCCTTCATGTCGTAGATTTCACCGCTCGCCACCAGTTCACCGAGGTCTTCGGTCAAACTGCCCAGCATGCGGCTGGCGTTTTGGTAAGAACGAACCCGGAACACATTGGCACCCTGCAATTCGAGCAGGACGGCGACTTGGTGGAGAACGTTGGCGACTTGGTTTCGTGAAAAGAAAGGCGGTCCGGTGGGACGTGGTTTGGGAAGAGCAAAGGAACCGCCTGCCATATTTGGAAGAGGCTGACGACCCTACACAAAGGTTCGCTCGGGCCCCCATGTTCAAGAATGCGGGGGGGTTGGAGGTGGCATGGTGGATGCGCTGGCGGTCGAACTGCTCGCTGAGGTGCTGTGCGCTTCCTCGGCAGTGCTGTTCACCTTCATTGCGACCTTTTCTCGCTCACCCAAGGCAGAGGCCGTTGTCCAGAACATCATTTTCTTCCTTCTCATCGCTGCTGCTGGCGTTCTGTGGGTGCTTCCAAGTCTCGGTGGTGAGTTGTGGGGCTCGGACTACATCCCCCGTCCGCTGGCCCTGTTCTGTGTCATCCTGGCCATCTCGGCTCGGATGAACATCAAGGGGGAGAACGTCTCGTTTGGGGCCAACCCTCACAGCATCGGGCGAACCTCGGAAGAAGAGTGATCAAACAATTTCCCCTTGGGGCTCGCCGGTCCCGTCGGTTGATCCATCGTCGACGCCACCCTCGTTGTCGCTTGATTCGGCTTCCTTTGCCATTTTTTGGTCTATGAAGGTTCGCATGTATTCGGGGAGTTCACCGTTCACGAAGATGACATCGTTCACGGTGTCGAGTTTCTTCAACGAGTAGTAGATTTGCATGGCCGTCATCGGCGTAGAGGAGCACCCCGTGCAGCCTCCTTCGAGGGAGAGCATGATGTTGCCATCCGACGTGTCGATGACGTTGACCACGCCATCGTGTTCGTCGAGCACCTCTTGGACGGGACCGATCTCAGCGAGGATCTCCTCTGCCGTGATGCTCATGTCCATACCAGCGGTTCCTCCTCTTTGAACGATTGCCCCGTTGAAGTTCCTCCCTCACGATGCTAGAGGAGGGCCATCAAAACCGCGACGGCGGGTCATTTTCAGTGGGAACGGCTTATGAAGGGTTCCCAACTGGCGAAAGCAACAGGTGATATTGATGATGGAAAACATTGCATTGATTTCGGCAGCCGCAGGTGCCCTTGGTTTGGCAATTGCGTTCATGCTCTACCAGCAAGTGAACAAAGTGAAGATCGACAACGAAGTGGTCGCTGAGATTACGGACGAAATCCAGAAGGGTGCCATGGCGTTCCTCTTCGCAGAATACCGTGTCCTCGCCATCTTCTGTGTGGCCGTTGGCGGGTTGCTGTTCGTGATTAACGACGCCAACACGGCCATCGCCTTCTTCCTCGGTGCTGTGGCTTCTGTGCTTGCCGGTTTCTCCGGTATGCGTGCTGCCACCTCCGCTAACGGCCGAACGGCCATGGCTGCCAAGTCCGAAGGGCGAGCCGGTGCTCTGGCTGTTTCCTACAACGGTGGCGCCGTCATGGGCTTGTCCGTTGGCGGTCTCGGTCTTCTCGGCATCTCCCTCGTCGCTCTATGGCTCGACGCTGAAAGCGGCGCTGACCTCTCCGCAGCCGCTGGCTTCGGAATGGGTGCCTCTTCCATTGCGCTGTTCGCTCGTGTCGGCGGTGGTATCTACACCAAGGCCGCTGACGTCGGTGCTGACCTCGTCGGCAAAGTCGAAGCGGGCATTCCTGAGGACGACCCTCGCAACCCCGGTGTCATCGCTGACAACGTCGGCGACAACGTCGGCGATGTGGCCGGTATGGGTGCGGACATCTTCGAATCCTTTGTCGGCTCCATCATCGCTGCCATGATCATCGCCAGCACCTCGGACGGTTGGAACGTCGACTACGTGATGATGCCCATTCTCCTCGGCTTCATCGGCTACATCGCCTCCATCGTCGGTGTGTTCTCGATGGCTGTCTTGAAGAACGGCGACGACCCAGCCGTCGCCCTTCGAAACACCACGTTCATCGGTGCCGGTCTGTTCTGGCTCGGTGGCTACGGTGCCATCCAAAGCGGCCTCATCGATGTCGAGATGGGCATCATGCACTCCGTGGTGCTCGGCAGCATCGTCGGTATCCTCATCGGACTCGTCACTGAATACTACACGGGCATTGAACCCGTCATGGGCGTGCCCACCAAAGCCATCCCTCACATCGGTGAGATGTCCAAGACCGGCCCTGCCACCAACGCCATCGCCGGCCTGTCCGTCGGCATGATGTCGACCTTCATTCCCGTCGTACTCATCGCCTTGGGCATCCTCGGGGCCAACCAACTGGGTGGCGACACCTACGGGCTCTACTGCATCGCTATGGCCGCTATGGGCATGCTCGCTACGGTCGGCGTCACCATGACGGTCGACGCCTACGGTCCTGTGGCTGACAACGCCGGCGGTATCGCAGAGATGAGCGCCCTGGGCGACGACGTCCGTGCCATCACCGACGAACTTGACTCCATCGGCAACACCACCGCTGCCGTCGGGAAGGGCTTCGCTATCGGTTCCGCTGCTCTGACGGCGCTTGCCCTCTTCGCTGCCTACACCTCGGCCATCGGCGCCAACGGGGATACGCTCGACCTCGGTTTGACCAACCCCATGGTTGTCATCGGCCTTCTCGTCGGTGGCGGTCTGCCCTTTGTTGTGGCGGCCATGACCATGACCTCCGTGGGCAAAGCTGCTGGCGACATGGTGGTTGAAATCCGCCGCCAGTTTAAGGAAATTCCAGGCCTTCTCGAAGGCAAGGAAGGCGTCAAGCCCGACTCCCAAACCTGTGTAGACATCTCCACCAAGGCCGCTCTCCGTGAGATGATTGGCCCCGGTGTGGTCGCCGTCATCGCCCCTGTTATTGTCGGGTACGGACTCGGCTACGATGCGCTGGGCGGTCTGCTCGCAGGTTCCCTCGTGACCGGTGTGCTCATGGCCCTCTTCATGGCCAACGCTGGTGGTGCTTGGGACAACGCCAAGAAAGCCATTGAGCAAGACCACATTCCCGGCGCCAAGAAGGGTGACGAGGCGCACGATGCTGCCGTGATTGGCGACACCATCGGCGACCCGTTCAAGGACACCTCCGGTCCTTCGCTGAACATTCTGATCAAACTCATGTCGATTGTCGCCGTCGTCCTCGCCGGTGCCGACGTGATGACACAGAACGGTCTGCTTTGAGCAACATCCACGTTGCCCTCTCAACGGTTCTTTGTGCCTCCGCTGTGCGTTAGCCTTTCAAAGAGAGGGTGTGAGCATCAACCATGCGAAGCATGGGGTTGATGGTGTGGCTCATGTTTTCACTGAGTCTCGCCGGATGCTTGGAGGGACCTACGGTTTCCTCGGACAACCGTGGCGACACCACCGAGGACGAACTGAGGCTCCCTTCGTGGAACATCGGCGACCAGTGGCTCTACACCTTCATCACGCCTCAGTTTGGTGAGGATAGCGCTCGTTTGGTCGTCGCTGAAGTGGACAACGAATCCGGCCTCTATCGCCTGGGCATCTCCAGCGAGCGGGAGGCGCAACGCCACGCCGTCATCAACCACAACCCGTTCCTCGGCCGAATCACCATGGATGGGCTGTCCGTTTACGAACAAGGCGAGCCCCAACCGGTGTTCAACTTCCCTTGGAACGAAGGTGATGCGTGGCAATTTACCCTCGTCGGGCAGCAGTGGAGTGCCACCACGGCCTCCATCTACAACGGCGTTGTCGACGTGGTAGCGGATTCGTCCGACGGTCATCGCCTGACCTATTCATTCAGCGGCCGCAACGGCTTCCTCGATTCGCTCGTCTGGACGGACGCCGAGGGCGTCGAACAGTTGCGAATGGAACTCACCCAAACACGAACGGGCTACGAGGGCGATGTCTACTTCTACCAGGCCAGGGATCTGCTCGACAGCGTCTATCAAGAAAACGAAAACGACATTTACGATTCATTCCTTGATAGCGGTCATCCCGATGGAGAGGATTGGGATGTCCTCGTCTGGTACTTGGATGTCGATATCGCCCAAGGCGGTTCAGGCACCCTGAGCATGAAAGACCACCAGGGGGCCTCGCCACTCACCCGAGCTTGGGGTTCAGGAGCCTCAGAAAAAGGAGCCATCGGCACCATTCCCTCGCTGACAGGGGATTATTCACTGACCATCACGCTGCGTGGTCAGTCCTCCGAACTTCATCTGAAGGTTGCCGGCGGTATCATCACCGAATGGACCCTCTGAGGTGACAACGTGCCGACCCTCATCATGATGCACGGCATGACGGGCGATGCCTCCATGATGCGGCCCTTTGCGGAAAAGGTGCTGCCCGATGGTTGGACGCTTCTGGTGCCCGAGGCTCGGTTTCGACACCCCAACCGCGGGTATACGTGGTGGCGCTACGAAGATTTTGAGGCGGACGTCACCCGAAGACGGATGCTTTCTCGAAGAGAACTGATGGACGTGGATTCCAGTCTTTCGCAGTTGGAGAAACTCATCGCCGAGGAAGCCCCACTTGGGCCGTTGGTGGTCGGAGGCTTTTCCCAAGGCGGCGCAATGGCCCAAGAATTGTTGCAATTACCCATCGCTGACCGAATTGTTGGTGTTGTTTGCATGGGTACGCGACTCGTTCGGCCGATGGAACTGCGGCTCCGCCTCACCGAATTGGAGACCAAGCGAATGTTTTGGATGCACGGAGAAAAAGACGTCAGGGTCCCCCTCGAGGACGGCTGGGCGGTGGCTCACACCTTTGAATCGGCGGGATGGTCGGTTGAACTCATCGAGCATCGCAAAGGCCACATGATCCCCGTCGAGCATCACGACGCTCTGAAGGAATGGCTCACGACCTTTTCCTGAGGTAGCGGTTGGTTTCATCAAAGCCACCGATGAACAGCGGTTGCTCGTCTCGCAAATCAAACACGACCGGGACTGTTCGGTGACCGGTCGCTTGGACCACGGCCGTGCGCATGCCGTCGTGATGGTCAAAGTTGTATTCGGTGTAGCTCAAATCCTTCTTCTCCAGGAGGTTTTTGAGCGCACGGCAGTACCCGCAAAAATCACCGGTATAGATCAGAAAGTCCGTATCCGTCTGAGATGCGTGTTCAAGAATCATGGCTTCTGACATGGATATACCACAGACAGGCCCATCTTAATCGCTTGTCTTGCAGAGGTCCATACGAGAGGTTTCGAGGTTGGATAAGTTCAACTAGCGCCCACCGGGGTTGCTGTTCATGCCTCGGATGGTCTGCATGGATTGTGGGGCCGTAGCGTACGAGGCCTCGTCCCTCCATGCGATGCTGGTGAAGATGATGCCGCACTATCTTGATACGCACCACGATGTTATCTCAGGACACACTGAGGAACCAAGGGAGACCTGGATGGCACGGTTCACGGCTGCTTACGAACATGCGGCATCTGAACGCACGCCCGTGAGCGAGTCGCCGGTATGATACTCAGAGTAATAAGTAACAACTCCGAGGTTTTACTATGGCGACCTTGGTGTTTATCCGCGCTTCGGATGGAAAAAATGCCGACCTTGCTCGCGAGGTTGAAGCTCGTGCCGTCAGTCTGGGCCACGAGGTCATTCAGGTCGGTTTGAATGCCTTTGATTTCCCCGTGTACACCTTGGCTCGTGAACAGGAAATCGGTGCCCCTGAGGGCCTTGATGACCTCATCTCAACGCTGGAGCGGGGTGATTCGTGGTTCGTTTTTGCACCCGAATACAACGGTACCTATCCTCCAACATTGAACAATGCGATTGCGTGGTTGAGCCGAAACGGCGACGATTTCCGACGGTTGTTCCGCGACCGCACCGTGGCCCTCGGCACCCATTCCGGTGGCGGTGGTCATCATGTCATCATGGCCATGCGCATGCAATTCTCCTTCCTCGGCTGTTTGGTCGTGGGTCGTTCGCTGGTCTGCAACAAAAACAAATCAGCCAACCCCGAGACCGTTGACGCCATTTTAAACGCCATGACCACCAGGTGAACACATGAATCGAACACTGAAGTCCATCGTGCCAACCCACACCGTGCTTGAAGGCGGCGGTTTCAAAGTCCGAAGGCCCGCTGCCATGGGTCGTTTGATGAGTCCGTTTTTGCTCTTGGACGAGATGGGTCCGGTTGATTACGCTCCCGGCGAAGCCGTTGGTGCTCCCGAACATCCTCACCGGGGTTTCGAGACCGTGACCTATCTGCTCGCTGGCGGCATGAAACACGCCGATTCTGCGGGCAACAGCGGCGACCTCAATCCGGGTGATGTCCAGTGGATGACGGCTGGTCGTGGCATCATTCACTCCGAATTGCCTCAAGATCACATGATGGAAAACGGCGGAAAGATGCACGGCTTCCAAATTTGGGTCAACCTTCCCGCAAAAGACAAGATGATGCAGCCACGCTACCAAGATATCCCGTCCAACGAGATTCCCGAAGCCTCCAACGAGGACGGCACGGTCTGGGCGAAGGTCATCGCCGGTGAGGCGCTCGGCGTCCAAGCCGTCATTGACACCGTGATTCCCATCACCTACCTCCATCTCAAAATGCAACCCGATGCAAGTTATACCCATCAGTGTGAGCACGACCACAACGTCATGGTCTATGCGTTTGGAGGTTCAATGGAGATTGAAGGCCGCTCGCTTCACGATGGTGGTTTGGGTCTTTTGTCCGAAGGGGACTCGGTAACCTTGACGGCGGAGGAAGACGGCGCCGAGTTGTTGATTCTTGGTGGACCCGAACTCGACGAGCCCATCGCTCGCTACGGGCCGTTTGTGATGAACACCCGACAAGAGATCTATCAGGCCATTGAAGACTACAACAACGGCACGTTGGCGTGATTGGCCAAGCGCTTTCCTGTGCTGCCTTGGTTAAATCAAAGACCAGCCGCGGCCGAAACAACCTCGGCATAGTCGGGTTCAACGCCGGGGTTTTCTGCGACCCATCGGTACTGGACGGTTCCCGATGCGTCGATGATGATGACCACTCGGTTGGCCGAGACGTAGCCGTCTATGCCGCCAAGGCCAACAAACGCTGCGTCGTACGCCTTGACCGCTTCTCGGTCGAGGTCGGAAAGGAGCTCGAACTCAAGGTTGTATTTTCGAGTGAATTCGGCGTTGACCCAAGGGGAATCCACGCTGATGCCAAGAACGACGGCGTCGGCGTCGTTCAACGCTGCCATGTTGTCCTGAAAGGCACACATTTCTTTGTCGCACACACCGGTAAAGGCGCCGGGGTAGAACACCAAAATGACGGTTTTTCCGGCATACTCTGAAAGCGAGACCTCTCGCTTGTCGGTGGCTCGAAGGGTAAAGGCAGGGGCGGTGTCTCCAATGTTAACCATGCGAAATGCTCGGGCATGAGGCATCTAAAGTTTCTCGCAGGAAGCGATGCAAATTCAAGCATACCACGGGCCAATTTACACGAGTTTTTGGATTTATTAACGGGGCACTGGGGGCCGAATATGCTCGCGCCGGGATTCGAACCCGGGTCGACGGGATGAAAACCCGTAATGATGGACCTGACTACACCACGCGAGCGGTGTTAGCCCCACTTGCGCCCTGTTCATAACCGTTCCCGTGTACGACGGTCGTCGGCTTCATGCGGCCGTTGGGGGTTGCGCATCAAGACCGTTCCACCATCGGTAGGCCAACCACATCGCGACGCCCGAAAGCATGAGCACAAGGGCCAAAAGAACCTCATTATCCAAAATCCACATGATGGCGTCCAACGCCGTGTCGCCGTACACGCCAATGAGAACCGCTTCCAGCCCAAAACGGAGGCCTCGGCCTGCCAGTCCCGCAAGGAGGAACGGACGCTTGGCCATATGGCCCATGCCGGCCATCCAGCCAAGCACTTTGTAGGGAATGGGGGAAAACGCCGCAATGAAAATTCCGAGCGTGCCATAGCGAGCGGTGAGTTGTTCGAGTTTTGAGAGGTGCTTCTCTTGGCCGAATCGTTTCATGATTGGCGTGCCCCACTTTTGGCCGATCCAATAGCCGACCAGCGAGCCCAACACAGAGGCAACGGTCACCGTCAACCACAACCAAACGACAAGCGGAACGTCCCCCATCGCACTGGCGAGCATCGGAATGTACAGCAAGTCCGGTGGGATGGGTTGAACAATGGCCTCGGTGAACGAAAGGAGAAAGAGACTGGCCGGGCCGAAAGCCTCGAAGGCCTCCAGGATGGTCGCCTTCCAACTCATGACGGCCCCTGTTCATGGCCTTTGAAGAAGATAGGGGTCAGCGGTGACTTCATGGAGAGGGTTCTGTACACGAATGCATGGAGCGGGTGTTGGACACGGCAGCGCTGCTCCATTGGCCCGTGCAGCAACTCGCCGGGGGCGTCTGCGCACCTTCGCAAGTCCACGAACTCGAGCGACTCAGTCCCGCTCGTGTCCTTCTGGTTGAATCGGCCGACGTGGAATGGCGAACGGTCTCGGCCGCTGCGCTTGATGCGGCCAAGGCGTGTGCAAAGACCAGCGGCGACCTCCCGCGCCTTTCCGACGTGGATTTGGATGTCTTGGCGTTGGCGCTCGAGGCTGAGGCCGTGCTTGTGTCCGACGACTATCGCCTCCAGAACACCTTCAAATTGGCTGGGGGCACCGTGCAGTCCGTCGCCAACACCCCTTCCAAACAGGTCTGGATATGGGAGCAGCGCTGCACCGGTTGCGGCGTGTCATCGGCGATGTCGAGTGAGGCTTCACGCTCAAAGAAAGGGAGCATTGGAGACTGCCATGTTTGCGGTTCGCCCGTGGTCGTCAAGCGACGCCGTTCGTGAGTTCACTCGTTTTCTTCGCTTGTCTGGAGCGCTTCGAGGGCCTCGACCTTCTTTTTGAGTTCATCAACCGGCATCCCTGCAGGCTCAAGGCCCACCGCTTTGGCGCGTTCCATCAGCACCTGATCGGGCGTTCGCCCTCCGGCTTCAAGGTCGGCCACCGTCTTGGCGGTGTCGCCGATGGATGTGACCTCGTTCAATCCCTTGTTGAATTCACCTTTTGAACGTCCGAGCGCATTGGCCAGTTCAGGGAGTCTCTGGGCGCCGAAGAGCACGAAAAACAGCAGGAGCAGGATGCTCAATTCAAGCGGTCCGAGTCCACCCACCATGGTCCTTCCTCATTCTTCGCTGGTGCTTCCTGTTGTTGAAGGCTTGCCTGTTGCTGTGTGCTCAACGAAGGTTTAGCCACCGCTCACGGGGGGGAGGAGCGCAATTTCAACGCCTTGCTCAACCACCGTTTCAATGCTGCATCGGTCCCCGTCAACCGCAACAGAGAGGCCGAACGTAATCCACTCCCCAAGACCCAGGTTTTCAACGAGCTCTCGGATGGTTGTTCCCATTGGCACGCTGTGTTCGTGTTGACGGCCACCGAGGCGTTCGGCAATCTGTCCAAACGCAACAATTCGGATGTTGGCCGTGGGGCTGTCCTCGTCCATGGCATACCATTCGGGCAGGGATTTATCAATACAATTCTCTTTGGTGAAACCATGACCCCTGCACTTCAAGCCAGCCAGCTCTGGAAACTCTACCAGGCCGGTGAATCAACGGTTGAGGCCGTTCGGGGCGTGGACTTGGTCGTCCAACCCGGTGAGATGGTGGCGGTGATGGGGCCGTCTGGATGCGGGAAGACCACGCTGCTCAACATTCTCTCGGGCATCGATGAGCCGACCTCAGGGATGGTCGCCGTCAACGGCCAACCGCTCTACGGGATTTCAGACGATGCTCGAACCGACCTCCGAGGGCAGCATTTTGGTTTTATTTTCCAAGACTTCAACCTCCTCCCGGTCCTTTCAGCCGTTGAAAACGTGGAATTACCGCTCCTACTCAACGGCCAGGCACCTCACGACGCTCGGCAGCAAGCGATGAAGGCCCTGGCCCAAGTGGGTCTTGGCGACCGAAGCGACCACCGCCCGGCCGAACTTTCCGGAGGCCAGCAACAACGCGTTGCGGTCGCACGCGCCATCGTCCACCAGCCTGCCATCATTCTGTGCGACGAGCCGACGGGGAATCTGGACACGGCGACATCAAGTGAGGTGATGACCTTGCTTGGAGAAATGAATCAAACACAACAGACCACGTTTCTTATTGTCACACACGATGCTGATATTGCGGCTCAATGTCAGCGAACCATCACCATGAACGACGGCTCCATCCTCTCAGATGTCGTCGTTCCTCGTCCTGAGGAGGAATGAGCGTGTTGCTGTGGCTGGGGTCGGCCGCTGTGCTGGTGCTTGTCATGAGCATCATCGGTGTGCTGACCGCCCGCCGTTGGCGTGAATGGCGTTGGGTCCAGCGGCTTCTCCTGGTGTTCGCTGGGCCCGTGGATGGTGTGCTGGTTGGCCTGCTGCTCGCATGGTTGGGGGCCTCGAACTTGACCGTCGCCGCTGGATGCGTGCTCTTCGGCACGATGTCCATGCTCTTCGTTCAGCCGTTGCTCGTTCCTCAACGCCTGCTCGTATGGCGCCTTGCTAAAGAAAACATTCTCCGAAGAAAACGTCAATCGGTGTTGATGGTCGCTGGATTGATCATCGCTTCAAGCATCATCACCTCGTCGCTCGTCGTGGGGGATTCCCTCGACGCAACGGTGGGCAAAGAGGTCAGCGCTGCTTGGGGCGAAACCGACGTCCTCGTCGCAGGAGTTGACCCCTTGACGGGCGTGGCTGTTGTGTTTGACGAGGACGTCGCTGAGCGATTTTGGAACACATTGATGGCGGACCCTTCGTTGAGCGTCCACCTCGAGGGGCGTCAGTACGGTGTGGCTTCGACCGTGAGTTTAGCGGCTGAAAACGGTCGGGCTGAACCCTCCGTACCATTGTTTGCACGAAATGGAAGCGTCGATGACGAAGGCGTTTGGGCGCCTTTGGAGGCTTCGTCTGGACTCCGATTTTCTACGCTTGAATCCATCAACGCCGTGGCTGACGACACGCATGTTGTCCTCAATGCAGCCGCTGCCGATGCACTTGAGGTCGAGCAGGGCGATGTGCTCGAGCTGGGTGCGTTTGTGTCACAAGACGGTGCACGGGTGCGAACGACCTCTACGGCGGTGGTCCACGCTGTGGTTCCCAATGAAGGCCAAGGCGCCATGGCCGGAACGTTGTCGCCGGCGGTGTTCATGGACCTTCCTTCTGCTCAACAGATGCTCGATCTGTCGGCCTCGCTCAACCGGTTGTCGCTGGCCTACGCCCCCGAACTCGCGGATGGAGAACTCCGTGGTTTGCTTCCCGAGTTGTCGTCCCTCCTGAACGCCTCGCTCACGGCGGAAGACGTGGGCGTGGTCTACACCCACGACGAAGCAACGTCTTCGTTGACGGTCTCGTCGAGCGCCGGCCTGCAACGCATCACCGGCACCGATGTCAGTGCGTTGCGGGAAAACAAATCCACGCTCTATCCCGATGCGACCCTTCTGGAGGTTTTGCAGGTCCCACTCGTCGATGTCGTGGTCGAGCGCGAGTCCCTTCTCACGCTGGCGGACACGGAGGTGACGCAACTTCGCCTCGCTGAAGATGTGTGGTGGCATGTGGCCCTCTCAGGTATTGGCTTTGAGCCGCGTGATGGCGGAGACGCATGGTTGTGGCAGGCCGATGAAGGCGATCGCGTGGTCGATGTGGCTTGGTCGGATGATAGCGCATCGGCCGTTGTAGTGAGTGAAGAGGAGGTCGTTCTCGTCGATGTTGGTCTTGATGACGAAGAACCGAGGGCCTCGCTTGATACGGGTCTAACCTCGCTGGCGGTGGCTGATGACATCGAGGCGTGGTGGGTGCTGCAGTCCAATGGCACATCGCTTGACCTGCTCAATGTTGACAGGAATCTGTCGCTTCACCATCGCCACACCCTTGGGTTGCCTTTGCCAACCACCGTGCTGTCCTACGAATTGGTCGTTGAGGGCGACCTCTATCTCAGCATCGAGGGTCTGCTGAACACCCAATATTACCGTTCAACGGACGGGGCGATCTTCACCGAAATTGGGGCTGCTGATTGGCCCCTCGAGCCCACTACGAACCTGCCGCAACTCCCCGAGGTCTGCGATGGCGTGGCTGCTCTTCTCTTCGATGAGGATCGCCTCCTCTGCACCTTTGAACACGGCGTGCTTCGTTGGAACACCGAAGTGCAAGAAGTTGAGAGCATCCGCCTTCCCGTCTTATCGGACGCTGCTGGCTTCGGCCGTCTCCCGCAAATGGTGTTGGCGTTCGGGGGCGAGGGAGCCGCTCTTGAGATTCAACAAGGCCAGGTGCTGACATCGGCTCGCCTTGGTGCCCTTCAAATGGAGAACACCTCATCGCTTTCGCTGACGGGTGTTCTTCCCTATGCCTACGGTAACGACACCGCTACGGTCCTTGATCACGGCGGGACCTACACGGCCATCGATGGCTTTGACCAACTCTCGGATTTGGACGGTGTCGTGCTCGGCCTGGTTTCGCTTGAGGACGCCGAGGTGCTGGCGCTGGCAGAAGCCGATGACCGCTCCTTGCTGATGTTTTCCGGTCCGGGCTTCGCCGGTGAAAACGACGCCTCGTTCCGTGCCCTCATGTCGTGGTTTGACCAACAAAGTGGGACCGAAGACCTTCATCTCCGCGTCCAAGCCGTCCAACTTGATGCCAGCGAACAAGCGGAAGCCTCCTCCGGTGCCCTCTCCGCCATGTTCCTTGTGTTTGGGACCTTCACGATGGCTGCGGGCGTCCTGCTTTCCTTGACAATCATCATGTTGCTCGCGGATGTTCGTCGAACCGAACTGGCCGCCGTTCGTGCCTTGGGGCTCCGGCGAAGCGATGCTCGAGCGATGTTTGTCTTTGAGGGAGCCGTGCTCGCCTTTGTCTCAGGTGGGTTCGGTTCGGTTTTGGGCCTCGGACTGGCTTGGGTGATCTCGGTCGGATTTTCAGCCATTTTTTCATCGGTTGACGCGCAACAATTTGTCTTCGCATGGACGCTGGACTCGTTTTTGGCCGGTTGGATTTGGGGCGTTCTGTTGGCCTTCCTCTTGCTTTGGTCGAGCGCTGTTTACAACGCCAATCTCAACATCGTTCGAGCTCTCAGAGGGGCGCGTCCATCGCTCAAACAAGGGGTGCCGTGGGGCGTGGTGTTGCTCCAAGTCCTCGCGTTTGGTCTGGTGGGTTTGTGTACGGTTGGCCTGTTGGTTTCCGGATTTGAGGGTGGATTGTCGTATGCAGCCTATGTCCTTCTGGGCGTTGGCCTCATTCTCTTGTTCACACCGGTGTTAACGTGGCAACTGCCGGTCCTGCTCAATCGCGGTGGCCCTGTCAACCGATGGACGCGCTATGCCGCGCGAAACACGCTTGGGGCCATCGGTGTTTTGTTCCTGTTGTGGACGTTGGCTCTTGCGCCCGTCGACCCGCTGCGTCAACGTATGGAGCCAAACGAGTTAGCGTTCATCGTCATCGGCCTGCTTCAGGTTTTTGCTGGTGTCCTCGTCCTGACCAGCATCGCCCCACGTGCGGTTGGTGGGCTGGCCAAACGTTCCTGGTTAACACGACGCACCGGGCCGGTGGGTTCGGTGGCCCTCGCCCACCCGCTCGCCCATCCGGTTCGCACAGCCGTGGTGATGGGGATGTTTTCCATCACGATGTTTTCCGTGGTGGTTCTTGCGGGCTACACCGAGCAATTTGACACCTATTCTTCGGACTTTGTCGAGGAAGCAGAGGGCGAATTTGAGTTACTGCTGACGTCCACGCGTTCACGACCCATTGACCTGGACGCCAATCCTGCGGCATGGGGGATTGACCATCCCTCGATGGACAATATTGACGCCGTTGGAGGCGTTTACCGGTCGCCCGTGCATCTTGAGGACGAACAAGGTGAGCGCATGCCCTACCTTTTACGCGGGGTTGATGCCGGGTTCATTGAGCACGGTGGTCTTCCGCTACATGCCTGGGATGAGCGTCTTGGAAACACGTCTATGGAGGCGTGGATCTCGATTGGAACTTTCGAGAATATCGTGTTCCTTGATGCCTCATTTGGACTTGAATCCTCAGCGGACGGAAGCACGTTGGTTCCCCTTCAATTTTCAATTGGAGATTCAATTTCCCTAATTGACTTTTCAAACCCGAAAAACACCAGGGAAGTCACCGTTGGGGGGTTCTTGAAACAGTCGTCGTACATCTTTTCTCCAGGTGTATGGATGGACGGGTCGGTGGTGAGCGAACAGTTCAACGGAAAGATCACTCGAATGTACGTGAGCGTTGCGCCCGACGCCCGCCCAACCCAAACCCACCAGCCGCAGGACCTCCCCCCTCAAGGCAAATCGGTTGATGTCCGCCAGGCTGCGAGCGAACTTGAAACGCTCCTCGACGTGGAACTGGCTCCCAGTAACATCAACGTGCAAACCGTTGCGACCGAGATTTCCATCATCCAATCGCTTGTTCTTGCCATTCTTTCGCTGTTTGAGGGGTATCTCGCCCTCGGGTTGCTGGTAGGGGTGGCTGGCATTGGTGTGGTGACCGTTCGAAACGTGAGTGAACGGCGAAGGACCATTGGGATGCTGCGGGCTGTTGGCTTTCGTCAACGCCATGTTTTGCGTTTGTTTTCCATCGAGGTGTCGTGGGTGGCCGTGCTCGGCATGTTCAACGGGTTTGTGATCGGCTACGGTTTCCACTACATGCTCTATAAGGCCGTTTGGCAAGCCGAAGGTGCTGCCTTTTCGTTCCCGTGGGCGAACACCCTCGGGTTGTTTCTTGTTGGGTGGCTCATCGTGCTTTTGACCACGTTTGTTCCCGTGCGGCAAGCATCGAAGATACCGCCTTCTGCAGCGTTGAGGAACGCCTAACGAGAAGGTGTTTGCCGGGGTTCGACTACCCTGATTTTTCTACAAAAAAGTTGCTCTAATTCTTACAAACCAGCAGGACAGTTTTTCCGTTTTTCGTGTTTTTTGGGGGAAAATCGAGGATTTTCCGCCTAACTTTAGCATGCCCATACTATATATACGACGCATTCCGTGGGAAAGGACACCGAACTTTCGGGGGTATTGAAATGAAGAAAATGACGCCTGTTATCCTCGTGATGTTGTTGTTGACGAGCTTTTTCGCCAGCATGGACATGCACGAACTCAAAGAACAAGTGGTAATTGAAGACACGAGCGCTCGCGCAGGAGCCGATGTGTCTGTAGTTGCCATCACCACGCCAAAAGAAACAGTCTGCAGCAACCCGGGTGGTTGCCGCAACGCTCTGCAGGTCGGTGAAGAAGTAACCTTCTCTGCCTACATCCGAAACATCGGTGATGCAGACATCAACGAGCTGACCTATACCGTGAAGGTCTACAACACCGATTCCAGCCAGAACGTCGGCGACCTTGCCAAGGACGCAAACGGGAACGACCTGGTGTGGGAAAATCTCGACGTCATGTGTGATGACGGGACGATTTGTGATTACGACTCCGCTGTCAGCCCGCTGGCCGCAGGTTCCTTCCTCGGTGGCGGCAAAGTCACCCTCCAGCGCAGTGGCGCCGACATCGTCTGGACGCCGCTCAAAGGTGAGTATGTGGTGGAAATTGAAGCTCAAAGCCCCACAGATGCCGACACCTCCAACGATGCTGAATTCGTGTATGTGAAGGTCGAAGACTGGTTTGACGTTGAGGTTGACCTCGTTTGGCTCGTCAACGACGGCAGCGGTGGTGTCACTGAATCCGACTCGTCCACGCTTGACGCAAGCAACCTCCAGAGCGCACCGTTCAAGTTGATCGTCACCGCAGACGGCTCCGATGTGTTCTATCCACGAGAGGTCACAATCGCCATCAAGACCGGCGGAGAAGTGAGCACTGCTACGCTCGGTACGGATGATGTGAAGGGCGAGAGCGAGATGGTGGTTGGTACGACGCAGACCGTCGATGTCTTCGCTAACGAGACCGATCCAAACGCCACGCAAACCGCCAGTCGCTCCGTCCTTGACTACCAAACCTCGTGGGAGATGTCGGGCGAGATCGTCCCGACCAGCGACAGCAACGCACAGTTCACGATTTCTGCAGAACTCGTCAAGTACACGCTTTACGGCCAGTTTGAGGACTGCATCGAGGTAAGTGAGCCGGTTGAGGGGGATGAGGACAACGTCACGCAGTGGAACAACGAGTGCGAGGTCGACTTCTCAAGCGACGACCGTCCACGAACGGACTCCGACGAGTTGCTCGGCACGAAAATCACCTACGATGACATACGAATCTCCAACCTTGCTGTGTACCAAGGCTACAACTCTGACTGCACCGGTGCCGCAACCACCATCGTGACCGCAGGTGAACAAGGCGACCTCAACGTCGGCTGTTCACTTGTCCTCGCAGAAATTGAGCACCGTGGGAGCGATTACTCCAAGGCCTACGGATGGAACATCTCCTATGAGATTTCTTTGGATGGTGTAAGTGTTGATACAGGGACCATCAACGAATGTGTGGTGGGAGTTGAAGCACCTACGCCTTACACTCCACTTGGCACCCTTGGACCAATCACCAGTGCTTGTTTCCACACCAACCTCGTTCCCGGTGAGTACACCATTGATGTTGAGCTGAACATGAACGAGAAGGACTCCACCGACCAAGACGCCCAGCAATGGACTGGAGCCGTTGACCAACGACCGAGCAACAACGGCGAGTCGATGACCGCTCGTGTGGTGAACAACCTGCCGATCATCACGTCCTTTGAGCTCGAGACCGAGGGTGACATCATCAGTGGTCAGGGAGAGGCTTTGGTATTCTCCACTGAGGCGTTCGATGTTGACGATCCCTCTGGTGAGGGCCTCACCTTTTCGTACGCATCCCCAAGCGGCGAAATCGGCGGCTGCACTGCGACGCTCCTCGACGGAGGTACGGTGTGTACCACGGATGCCGCTTCATTGCCTATCGGAGACTCACCCATCACAGTGGTTGTGACCGACGAACACGGCGGCGTTGCCTCTCAAGAGATTGACCTGTTCATTTGGAATTCGATCGTCGCCACAGCGACCACCGACGCTGGTGTTGGAATCGAATATGCCCTCGATTACAACGGCAAGTCCATGTTTGGGATTGCCAATTTCACCGACGGAGACATCACCGAATATGAAAACCAACAACTGGAAGGCTTCACCGGCACCTATTCCGCCGTTGCCGTTGTGAACTACGCTCCAAGTACAACCTATACTTCCAACGATATCCTCGACCAGTCGGTTTCCGTTATGGTTCCAAAGGACGTTGAGGCCACCTCCTTGTGGTACATCGACGGCTCAGGCAAGTGGATTCTCCTCTCGGACATGTCCACCGATGTGGATGCCACCACGGAGATGTTCACCTATGATGTTCCTGCCAACCTTCCCGTGCTGGCTGCAGGGCCCATGGTGCTGATGGGCGGCGAACTCGCCCAAGCCTCCATCCCAGATGCCTCCGTGAGCGGATTCAGCGCTGAAGCAACCCGCGGCGGAGCGATTGCCATGTCATGGAACATTTCCGGTACGATGCTTTCCTCGGACAGCCTCCGTATCTGTGTCAGTCCCGGACAAGTTCTCAGCTTGCCTGACTGCCCCGGTGCATTCAACGCCACCGTCCCAAGTGAGGACCGCTCGTACACCTACAGCGGTTCACAAACCACGCACGGCGTGGCTTACCATCTCGAAGTGGCGGTCTGCAACGACCAAGGTTGCTCCACGCCCGGAATCGCTAATGTTACCGCTGACAAAGAGGTCGATGGTGATGTTATGGCCGATGACATGTCGGTGGCAGCCGTTGACGGACAATGGGTCGTCAACTGGACGGTGACCGGTGATGCCAGCGATGTGGCCATGTGGCACGTGTGCTGGTCCACCGATGACTTTACCACGGGTGGAATGCCAACCCCCTGCCCTGACGCTGCCATGGGTGGGGACGCAACCACCGTGATCATCGACATGCCCGCTATCCGCACCGGTCAGGAATACTTCTTCACCGCCGTACCAATGGATGCCTTGGGCAACATGGACGCTGCCGCCTCGATGAACAGCTTCACTGACACCCGTGTTGCTGACAACAGCAACACCGGCGACGGCACCGGCACCATCGGCGATACCGGTGACGACGCCTCCTCCAGTGTCCCAACGTGGACCTGGGGCTTGATCGGCGGCGTGGTCATCGTAGCGTTCATCGCAGGTGCGTTCATCCTCTCCCGCGGAGACGGTGAAGGCGGCGAAGGCAAGGACTGGGATTACTGATTCCTGACTCGTGCTGAAGCACATCCACCTCTCTGAGGTGTACAACGCTGGGAAGGCCGCTGCGGCGGCCTTCCTGGCCTTCTTCTCCTTGAAATGGCACGCTTGGCCATCACAGGTCCATCAGCCCGCTCGATGTTCCTATTCGCCATCGCAGCATACCATGCCTATCCAAAGGATTGGGAACCCATGATGGCCGTCAAGCTGCCTTCAATAACAACGGTCGTTCTGCTTTCGTTGACCTCCCCCTATTCGGTTGTCTGGGCGGAAGCGTGGTGCTCAAACGTGCATCACAACGGTGTCAATTTCAAAGTTGATATTTTTCTTCCAGATTTCCATCCTTTCTTGTCGATTATCCTACCGTTTTTTGCCAATACTCATGGCCATCGTTTCCTGTTTGTGTCATGGTTTCAAAGATTTTGTACCCCAATCAATATAAATGGTGTAAGGCGTGGGATGCAGTGCATACAGTCCGTATAGGGTGAATGACATATGTTGGGAAACAAGAAAAATAAGAAAAAGACCGTCTTCGGCGGTATCGGGATTGCACTGTTGTTGTGCGCATTGATGGTGCTCATGCCAATGAGCGGCTACGTAGACAACAAAGAAACAACGGCAATCGTGGAGGCTGTGGAAGCAGACTCGACTGGAGCAGAGGAATTCTACCCGCTCCCCGAAAAGATCGCTGAAGCAGAATACGAATACGACCCATCGCTTGAACTGCAAGGGATGCGAGACGTTAGGACCAAAGCCTTCCTCAATGAGGACGGCACCATCACGCAATTGGTTGCTAGCGAACCCATCCACTACATGTCCGGCGACGGCACATGGGAGAACATTGACCTGAATATTCAGGCCCACCCTGAAGGGTGGGGTGTCTCCAAGAATACGTTTACGACGCATTTCGCTTCCGAAGTTGCGAACGGTATCACGGTTCAGCCGAACGAATTCATGGAACCGGTCGTCTCCGGTATCAACCCCATGCTCATCGCCATGGACGAATCGGGGACGGCTCCTCAGGGCTTCTACGCCCCTCCAAGCGACCACTCCGTTGAAATCGGTGGAAACGTCATCCGCTATCCACTCGCTGAAGGTTTCGCCCTTGAGTACACGGTTGAAGCCAACGAAGTGAAGCAAAACCTTGTCATCAGCGAAGCACCCGTTCTCCAAGAGAATGCCGTGTACTTTGGATTGACCGAGATGTTGCAACTTCCGGCTAACTTCGGCCTTTACTCAGGCGAAACGCTTCTGGGCGAAGAGATCTTCAAGACGCAAGAAGACCTCCAAATCCGCCATCTCGAAACCGGTGATCTTCTGGTCACCATCCCTGCGCCCCTGGTCACCGACTCGGCTGCTGAGATGGCCCACACCACGGGGACCTTCTTCGTTCAGGTGCACAGCGGAAACATCTTCCTCGTGACCGTGGTGGAATCAGCTTGGCTTCTTGACGAAGACCGTGTCTATCCTGTCGCTCTTGACCCAACCATTCGAGTGAATGCAGCATCGAGCGGCTACTGCTATCTCTACTCTCCAAACTGCTACACTCGAACCTACCAATACCACGAGTACTCGACCTGGAGCGGCTACCGAAACGTGCCATGGCACAAGTACACGTTCACGTCCTCTAACAGCGCCCTCCCAACTGGCGCCACCGTGGACAAAATTGAATTCAAGAAGTATGTCAGCTACGCCTCGTGGTCAGGTAAGACCTTGCAGGTCAAGGTTCTCGAGAGTTGTGGTACTTCGCCACGATACACATCCACGACCGGGGCCTCTACCTCCACGGCGTGGGGGAGCAGTTCCTGTACCGGTTCTGCCCTGAGCGCTTCGTACTACACGACGAGCTACTCGGGAACCGCTGCTCGCAGCCTGAAGGCATCGATTGGCCTCTCGCCAACCGCTGCAACCGTGAGCAGCAGCGGCTCCGGCTGGAAGACCGTTAACCTCTGTAACTCGGCCACAGCATGTGCCTCGACCAGCGGTGGTATCGGCATTATCAACAACGCCATCACGAACGGCGGAACGGTCGGTATCGGTGAGCGATACACCGGCAGCTCCACCTACTTCTACGTCAGGACCACAACGTCGGGCAGCTACAACTCCCACATCGCCATTACCTACTCAGGTGGTGTTGATGCGGACGCTCCCACGGCGAATTTCATTCCATACACTGGTATTGATTCCTACATTGAAGGTGAGCGCACGCTCTTCATCTCACTGACGGATTTGTCCGGCATCGACACAACGTCAAGCGGTGCCCCCACACTCCACTACTCGACCGACGGTGGATCCTCCTGGTCCACCACCACCTATGGCCTCGGTAGCAACAGTCAATTTGACGCAGGCGAACTTGTTTCAATTGGCTCGTGTACATCCACAACCACCGTGTGCAAGTTCAAGGCGCGCGTCGACGACCTCTCGTACGGCGATGACTTCCAATACTACTGGAAGTATCAAGACCTCAACACGGGCGGCAGCGGCGCCAACGTTGGTTACGAGCCAGCCTTGACCGGCCAGCAAACCACGCCTACGCCGTATCAGGTGGACATCGTGGACCCTGCCAACGCACCCCTCTCCCACAAGAAACTCACCGTGTTGAACTCCGACATCTACCTCGGTGGCTCGTGGCAAGGTTCTTCGTACATGGATCAACAAATGACGTACTACACCGACTCCGATGAGTACTACTTTGAATTTGACACCTCCAACTGTGGAACCGGTTCTTCTGCTTGCTTCTACACCGGTTCAAGCACCTTCTACGGCAACTGGATCGCACGTGGAAACACCGCACCTGCCTACGGCACGTACGGGATGAACAGCGGCACCAACAAATTCAATCAGGATCTTTGGACCAACAACGACGGTGGAACTCCAGGTGGCTACCTGCAAATCGGTGCTGCCAACGGACCCGGTATGAACGTCATCTTTGTGTACGACAGCACAAAGAACGCCTGGGCAACCGTCGGTGTCGGCACGGAAACCGGTATCGATACGCCGTTGACGGGTGGCGACGCAGCAACACAATCGCTGACCTACGGAAGCTACAACAAAGCCTTCAAGTTCGCCATTCCTGGCGACATCACGGGCGAATTTGGTACCTTCACTTGGAACGCTACCCAAACCACCACCACCGCCAACCGAATGTGTGTTACAACCAACGGCTGGTACTACTTCTACCGAGCCCTCTCCCGCGACCAGTGCACCTCCAGGTACAGCTATTCGTACGGCTCCACCAACTCCTACCGATGGAGCGGATTCGCTCTTGGCGTCGGATACTACGGCAAGGCCGATGGTGGCGGAGACGTCACGTTCAAGGCCGGCGGCGTTGCGCCCTTGCCTGACACGTTCAAGCCCGACATGGTTCACAACCCCATGGCTGATTCCCATGCGAAGTCTCGAACCTTTGCGGTGACCATCCTTGACGCAGGCGACCCTGCGGCAGGCCTCAACACGAGCAACGCTGCTGGTGTGGGTCCAACCGTTTACCACCGAATCACGCCAGACGGCGGAACGGCAGGAAGCTGGGTCTCAACGGTTCTCACCCAACCCGCTGGTAAGAGCCGAGCAGACTGTGCTCTCTCATCTTGTACGTGGACGGCGACCGTCGAGGACCTCGATGTCAACGACACCGTTGAGTACTACTTCACGAGTCGAGACGTCTCCACCGTTTCTCAAGGTATCAACGTCAACACATCCGCTACGTACACGTTTGAGCGCGGCGACCCGAACAAGGTGTTTGTCGTTGAATGGCTCGACATGATGTCCTACTCCAATCGCCCAACCTGTACGGTTCAGGCCTTGTTTTATGACGTGACCAACGAAATTGAATTCAAGTACGACACCAATTGCCGGGCGTACCGCAGCTCGTGGTCCATCGGCTACATGGACCAAACCCGACAGAAGGGAGCGAGCATTGATCACAACCCTGGAACCACGTACAACTACGGAGCAGGCATTGAGCCCACCACCACCAATTTCCGTATCAGCACCAGCTCCACAAGCGATGCTTGGGAAACCTTTGACAAGGGCTTGGTTGAACTGAGCAATGCCAACAATGCACTGATCGGAACGTCCAATGGTAACCCTTACGCATACCTCTGTTTGTCGTCGTGGTACTGGAACACCTACAAGGCTCGTTGCAATGCGAACATCGACATTCCAGCAGGCTTTGAATTCGAATACTTCGGGACCAGCTACGACGGTGACGACCCCAACGACCGAGTTCAAATCAGTCGCCAAGGTTCGATGTACTTCATCGATAACGGGAACACCAACACCGAGCGCAACCTCTGGACATACCAACAACCCAAACTGCCGTACTCTGGAAACACTCTCTCTCGCCCAGGTACCATCGCTCCGTATTGGACCTACTACAACCAATACTACTGCTACGATGACAGCGCCAACACGTGTTCCGTCAACTACCGTGTCATGCCATACGAAGGCAAGGGTACCGACGTGACCGCTGACATTACTTCAGATCCAGTTTGGGACATGACCGATAGCCCAATCCGAATCAACCCGACCAACGATTACCTCGTGGTCTCTTCGGATCTGACCATTAAACCCGGTGTTGAGATCTACGTTGCTGCGGGCAAGGGAATTTCATTCGACGGTGCATGCACCAAGATGACAGCGCTTGCAAACGCCACCCACCCCATCAACATCACCGGCTTGAACGGTGCTGAGTGGGTCGGCATGGCCTTCACTGACGACTGTACGACCGCCGGCGGTACCAACGACCGACACCAGTTCAGCCACGTGAATTTCCTCAACACCAGCGATGCCGTGTTCCGCTCAGGTAGCCGACACGACAACACCGGTCCTTCGTGTGGAAGTGCTACGGCTGACTGTAACACCGGAAACTACACGATGAGTGACGTCACCTTCACCAATGTCGGTGCAGTATTCACGCACGGCAGCGGCCAAGGCACGGTCCTCACCATGGAAGACTTCTCCATCGACGGTGTTGACGAGGCTTGTTTCAACTTCCCCGAGAACGCCATTGCGACGCTCAAGGAAGGGACGATCAAGAATTGTAACACCGACGGTACGTCAGGTGGCGGTACCATTGTGAACTACCCCGGTTCCACCGCAGGTGCTCTGCACGCAGAGAACTTAACGGTCGAGAACTCTTACGTGAACTTCATCGACGTTGACCTCAAGGATGTCACCGTATCCAACGTCTCGGTCACCAACCCATCGGCTCAGACCGGTGTGGCCATCGACGCAATGGCTGGCTCCAACTCCAACGTTGTGCTCAACAATGTTGACGTTGACAGCTACGCTAGCTCTGGCATCAACGCCATGGGCAGCATCAGCATGACGGATGTGGACCTCGGAAGCGCCGACCTATCGCTCATACCTGGTGGATTGTCGCAGACAGGCAACGGACCTTCGAGTTCCAGTGCCGTGTTTGACACCATCACCGCGGGCGACATCACGATGCAGCGTATCCATCCTGGTACCTTCACGGACATCACCGCTGAAGACGTATCGATGAGTGGTTCGTCCATCAACACGGAAATCCTCGATCTCGTGGACTTTGATATTGATGGATTCACGTTGACCGGCTGCGGTTGGACTGCTGAGATGACGGATTCTACGATTGAATCGTTCAAGAGCTCATGTTCCAGCTCATCGGCCAAGAACAAGATCACCATTGCTTATTCCGACATCACCCACGGATCCAGTTCAGACCACGTTATCGACGGTCGCAACTCGCACATCACTGTCGGTGAATCGTCCATCACAAGCACTGCCATCAGCACCGGAACAACAGAAGTCGCCAAGGCTCGTTCGGGCTCCAACGTGGTCCTCATTGATGTTGATCTCAACGGAAACGATTGTTCGGACGCCGACGGCGACACGGGCGATTGTTCCTATGATGTTTCATCCTCGAGTTCCAACCCGTCCATGGTTTACTTTGGCGGACTTGCGAATGTGTCGGTATTCCGATACGCACAGGGCAACGCCAAGGTCTACAAGGCCGACCACGCTGTCTCCGCATCGCTCGTTGACAGCAGCATGAACGAACTGTTCCAAATCGGCCGTCACATCACCGACGCCAACGGCAACACCAGCGTATGGGTGGTCGTCAACGACAGCGATGGAACCGGCTACGAAGACCACATTGTGCGTGCCTTTGGTACCGCTGGACAAAACGAGACCTACCCCGACAACTTCCCAGACGCAACGCTGGCGAGCTCGTGGTATCCTGCCAACGGATACACCTGGGGTACCCATCTCGATTTGGCATTGGAGCCCGCTCCAATCGTCTTCAACGACCCCACGCTGGACTGTTACAAGTTGATCAACGACCCCGCTTACACCAACCTTTCCGCAAACTACAACGTGGCAACCTCAACGTTCACCTTTGACGACACATCCATTACGGTGGCAGCAGATTTGATGCTCGACACCTGTGGATTTGAACTTCAAGGCGGCTCGTTCCGAGTGTTGAGCACAGCGACCACCACGCCGGTCATCACCATCAAGGACACCGGTTTCATCACTGCCAACAACGACGGTACAACGGGTAACCCCGCCGCCATCCGAGCGGTCTCTTCAACTTACGGCATGAACATTGACTTGCAGAACGGCGGAACCCTCACGCTCGACAACGCCAACATGCGAGACCTCGCATGGGACACGACCACCAACTCTGGACTTCTGGTCGGAGCTGGCGCAACGTTGAACATGATGAACTCTGCCATCATCTTCGGTTCTTCTGCATCTTCTGATGAGATGGCAACCGTGAAGATTCAAGGTGGTTCGGCAAACATTGAGTCGTCCAGCATCATCAACACCGGTCAAACCGGAACGGCGATCTGGGTGGAAAATTCCGCTGCTGCTATGACCAACATCATCGTGAAGAACGCAGCTGTTGGAATCGCAAGCTACAACGGCGCACCTCAGGTTGATGGATTCACCTCAAACGGAAACACCGTGGGTATTGACACCTACGGCGGTATGTCACTGCCAACCATCTACCGAAGCACAACGCTTTCGGGACAATCGACCGGTTGGACCACCTACAAGATGGACATTTCCACGTACTTGGGAACGGGCAACTACCTCCAAGTCGGTGCCAACTCCATCTACGCCGGTGGTAGCGCACACCCAAGGTTCACCTCCAGCTACAGCTCGGACTACTTCATTTCCGACCGCTACAACATCATGTTCGAAGACGACGCAGGCAACGCCTGGAACATCACGGACAGTGGACAAGAGGGATACTACCCCTACGGCAGCAACGACCCAGCGGTCGTCGCTGGAACCCACGCCTACAACGGTGGTACGGGTGGTGCCCCCTCGTGGCACTGCAATTATTATGGATACAACTTCGGTCCTAACTACCAGTACAGCGACGGCTATTTCTTCGCTATGTACCGATACTGGCTCGGTAAGTCCGGCAGTTCATCCGTTGCACCCGACGAATTCGGTTTCGATTGGGAAGCAACAGAGGTCAGTCCAACCGGCTCGTCCGCATCTCGGTACCCGTACAAGTACTGGGCTGGCTATTCGCCATCCTTCTACTACGGTGGCGTCTATGCACCACCGGAAGGGCCCAACGGACAACCAACAACTGGACCCGGTCAGCCAGGCAATGTCGGAAATCCACCGAGCTACGCCACAGGCGGCTACTACAACAACTACGGTGTCTGTGAAGACTACGTGTACAAGTATGCAGTCTCCAGCGGTCAGGGTGCCCGAATGACCTTCCCCGTTGTCGATATTTCCAACGCCGTTGCCAATGGCGGCAACGTCTCGAAGGTTTACATTTGGATTGATGTGCTTCACAAGGGTGCTGACAACTTCCAAGACCGATACGACTTTGTCGCTCGGTCCGGAAACGATCCAAGTGATCTCGGCAACTACGCCCGTGAGTCCGGTACTCCACTCTTCACAGAGGGCACCATTACCGGAGCGACCACCGGAATTGAGATTGGCGGCGCCTTTGCTGCCGGACACTTCGAAGACATCGATGTGATCTCACCCGTCCAATCCGGTCTTGAGGTCGTTGGCCAAACCGCTGCGACCACCAACCGAGTGAACGTCTCGAACGGCAACTACGGTGTTCTTGTGTCGAACACCGGTTCGGGAACGCTGGACCTTGAGAACCTCGATTTGGAAGACCAAGCCGTGGCTGGTGTCTTCTACCAAAACGACATCCGTGGCACCCTTTCGGGAGAAGTCACGGGTTCACTGGGTGCTGCGTTCAAGTACGGTACTCGAACAGCTCAGAACGTGGATCTCAACACCATCACCATCGAAAACAACGCCATGGGTATGTTGTTGGAGGGAAGCGGTGAATTCACGCTCACGGATGTTGACATGTCCAACACTCAGGATGTCGTGATCCAAGGGTCGTCAACCATGGACTTCATTGAAGGGACCGTTGACACCACGACCGTGGACGTCACTGGAACCGGAGAGTTCGTGCGAATGCGACAACTAGATGTCACGCTTCAGGCGAACGTCTCCGGTACGGCTGAGGACGTGGAGGACACCACCGTCATTCTCAAAGACGAGAACGGCAAGATCTCAGGTACTTCCGAAACCGATTCCAACGGTGTTGCAGAAGACATCTTGTACACCACGCAGACCATCGATAACATCTCCTGTATGAACATCTGTAATGCCAACCTCAACGGCTACGAGGTGGTCGCTTCGGCCACCATTGATTACTACTGGACCAGCAGCACGATCAACAACGCAGACTTCCGTTATGTCTTCGAAGGCGTCTCCCTCACGGACGAGCCCGGAAACAGCGACACGGTCTATCTTGAAGACCAGTACACCGCACGTATCTGCTACTCGTTCAGTTCAACCTCGTACACGGTTCAGGACTACTGTGCCGGCTACCTCAACACCCGTTCGAGTCGAACGTACGCCAACGGTTTGGTTGAGTACGGCTACTACGCCGCTGCAGACGGAACGGATTTGGTGAACGAAGTTGTGATGATGGACGTACCAACCATGTACGTCGCTGCAGGCACAACGAGCTGGAACGGGTCAACCATCATCTCAACCGGTTCGTACAATGTTCTTGAACACAACCGCGTGTACCCGCTCTCTGGCGATGTGGAACTCTACGTTCACGATGCTGAGATTGTTGCTGTTGCATCTGATAACGGAGCAGCTCAAGGTTTCAACATGGGCTATGTATACCGACCGATGAGCATGGACATTGAGAACACCACCATCACCGGAACAGCCGGTATCACGGCCGGAATGGGCTATCGAAGTTTCTGGAGCAACTACGCCTACGCCTTTGACTTCCTTCGTATTGTCGACAGCACCTTCACCCACTTTGAAGGGCTCGAGCCGGTGGTTGGCGGAACACAAGTTGCCATCAACAACAAGGACATCTGTCTTAACATCCAAGGCGGCGACGGAAACATCATCTCCGGCAACACCTTTGATGACTGTGGCGTCGGTATCATGGCGCAGCGCTCTCCGTACTACTACGGCCATCAGGCGCATGAAATCGGTGCAGACAACATGACGATCACGGACAACACGTTCGTGAACGGCGGTGAACTTGCGGACATTTGGCTGTACTTCCAAAACGAAGTTCAGCATGCCAACATTTCCGGCAACACCTTCTCGGCGCACGACCATGCCATCGAGATTGAGTCTGGAAATACAGAGGATGTTCTCATCCAGGACAACACGATTGTCGCAGGGACCGATGCGATTCGCATCAACGACCTCAACGACTTCGTGATTGACGGCAACGACATTACCGGCGCCGCTGACTCCCGCTATGCTGGTATTTACGTCGACGGTGGCCACGGTGATATCACCGACAACACGATGACCAACGCCGACGGCGGTCTTTTCCTCTCCGGTCTGGAAGAGCCACCAGCGAGCACCTCAAACACGCTCTGTTCGATCGACGATGATGACTATCGCCGTTCGACCACGTGCACGTGGACGCTCGTCGCTGGTGAAGAAGCCTTTGTGACGCTTGAAACCGATTACTGGGGCTACGAAACTGGACTCGAAATCGCTCTGCCCAACGGCACCACCGACAGCTGGCCTGCCGGTGGCTTTAGCCGAAACACGTTGTACACGCTCGCCACCTACACGGACGCTGGCAGCTACACCTTGACCCTCACCGATACCTACGGTGATGGTGGTGCAGAGGTTCGTGTGCTCAAGGCAAACGATTACGCTGGACCGGAAGTCAGTGGAAACACCATCGGTGTGTCTGCAGGACGTACGGCCTTCAACGCTGTTGGAATCACCGCTGAATCCTGTGAAAGCAGCATTGCTATCCAGTCGGCGGCCAACACCATCAATTTGGGCGACAATGCCATCCTCATTGAAGACTGTGATTTCTCAGATGTTGGCTCGACCTTGACCGGTGATAGTCTGGCTTCGACCGTCGGTATCGTCGGCGACGACACCAATTCGGTGTTGACGCTGAACGGTACGGATGTGAGCGGTTACGACATCGGTGTCATCAAGGAAAACGGCGACCTGTACATGATTGGTGATGCCACGCTTGCTGGTACGACCTACGGTGTCTATGCCGAGGCCACCTCCGTGATTGCCATCGACGCACACGTTGACGGCGGTACATTGGGAACCGGTCTCCATGTCGAGGACAGCCCGGACGTCTGGGTTTATCCAATGGACGCTTCCGGTCTCGTCGGTATGTACGTCGAAAACTCACCGTTCCGATGGGATGGCGGTGTCGTGGATGCGACGACCGCTCTGTCGGTCGTTGACGCTGAGGGAAGTGTTGAGAACATGACCTGGGCAGATGCCACCACGCAAGTGAACGCTGGCAACAACGCCCACGTCACCTCGATTGGCAACACCCTGGACAGCAGCAAACTCGTTGTTGCTCCATCGGCTGTCATCGATGAAGCGAACCTGTTGAGCATCGTTTCCACCCATTTGGGTGTGGACCCAACCAACGAGGTTGGTCTGCTTTTGACCTCCACCGACGACGAGCGTGCAGCTTACGTTTCCACTTCCTTCCAGCCCGAGGCCATCACGGTTGACGGTTCGAACGAGGACTGGATCGGCGGCAACGCACTCAACCCGTCCGGCTATGCCATGCCCGGTGTGATGAGCGGCGACGGTACCGACGACTTCCTTGTGACCTACATCGAAGGTGACGGCATTTACTTCGGCATGACCAACACCGACCTGACCAACTCGGACGTGTTGATTTATCTCAACACCGGTAGCGGTGGTTCCGATGTTGGCTACAACGGTCTTGGTGGTGCACACAACTTGCCCTTCAACGCCAACTACGTGCTTTGGGCTGACGGTGCTGGCTCCTACGACCTGTACAGCTACGGTTTCCTCGGCTGGAGCTCATCCGCGCTGAGCAACGCTAACATCGATGTGGACTTCTCCACATCGCTTGCTGAGTTTGGTGTCCCATGGAGCCGAATTGGCGGCATGCCAGACGAGATTGACATCGTCGCAGTCGTTCAAGCCGAGACCACGGCCGACATCAGCGTGGCTCACCCGACCCAAACCTTGGACAGCTCTGCAACCCTGCAGAACCTCTCCAAGTTCATGACCGTTGAATTGACCCACGACGATCTGCTTGACGGTACCCTGACATCTGAGGTCTTGGTGTACCAGTCGTTCAAGGGCAGCACAACGGCCACCGGTCAGAAGAACTACGACTTGATGCTCAAGACGCCAGCAACCTGTGCCTACGACTGGGCCACCGTTGAGGACATTTCCATGGCCACCAACGTCGTCTTCGACAACACCTATGTGACCGGAACCGGCGATACGACCAACGTTCAGAGCACGATTGACATCAAGCGTGCGTGCCCCGTCATCGATACCGATGGGGCGGACACGAGCGACGGTCTTGTGGACTTCAGCCGAGACGAAGACTCCGGCGCCTTCACCTTCAGCCTCACCAACTTGGCTGACGACGTGCAGGACCAAGAGTCCGACTTGACCTGGACCATGGCCGAGGGCACGCAAGTGGCCTTCAACAACGACGACTTGCTTCACAGCGCCCTCAACGACCAAGACGTGACCATCACGCCTCACGTTGACCAATTCGGTACGCAGGTGTTCTCCTTCGTGGTCACCGACAGCAACGGTTTGAGCGATACCCACAACATCACCTTCACGGTGAACAACATCAACGACGCTCCGGTCATCTGTGCAACGAACCCAACCCTTGGCGCATCGTGCATGCCTGAAATTTCCGTTGACACTCGTGTTGATGAAAACGGTGATGATGAAGACATCTTCAACATCCTGCCTGAAGGCTTCGGTACGCACACCAAGTTCTTGGGCGATGTCTCAAACGCATCACGCTCCTACATCTGGGACATGGCGAACGAGCAATCTCCAACTCGCCAATCCTATGTGTGGACCGCGAGCGCTGTTGACACGGGCGATGCATCCGCAACGACCTGTTCCGCCTTTGAGGTTGACATCGTGAACAACGAATTGGTGATCACCGAAAACACAGCGAACGAGCTGGGTGGTAAGTGTACCATTACCCTCGGACTTTCCGATGATGGTGCTGAGAACCAAGACGCCACGCCGCTTGACGTGGTCTTCTCGGTCGCACCGGTGAACGACGCTCCGGTCATCAAGGACTGGAACCGCACCGCTGGCGATGTTATCGAGGCTGACAACGGTTCGATTCCAGCACTCCCATGGTCCATCTCGTTGATGGAAGATGACGAGAACGTGGCGAACCTGACCTACGACCTCTCCGCCATCAAGACGGATGTTGACCACGAAATGGACGACCTGACGTGGACGGTTGAATCCACGGACCAGTGTGTCTACACGAACTACTTCACCACGACCATCGTCGGTGATGACCTCGTGTTCGACCTCATCGAGGACGCAACCACCAACGCCAACGACTGGGAGATTGACTACCTGAACAACAACGGTATCCACCAGATCGGTCCGTCCGGTTCCGAGTACTGTCAGATCCGCTTGGTCCTCCGAGACACACCAACGGCCCCAACCACGCAGGGCGAGTACGACACGTACGTGCCAAACTACGACCAGAGCGTGATGGCCATTGCTGACTACCAGCAAGGTGTGGCTACGAAGGAAATCGGTGTTCGTGTTGAGAACGTCCGTGAGCAGGTCCCAGACTACTTCTTCGACGACGAGGCTGGCTTCAGCTTCAACGGTGTCACCAACGTCATGACCGGTACCTACGTGCCGGTCACCGTCGCCGTCAACGGCGGTGGCGACGAGGGTCCCTACCGATACGACCACATGCTGGCCATCACCTACCACACGGATGGACACGATGATGTCGAGTTGACTCGCTACTACGCTGTGCCCGATTACGGTGCCAGCGTCAAGTACACCGAGGATGTCTACATCACCAAGGACACCACTCATGTGTGGGTCGAGATGGATGTTGTGACCTGTTTGGCCAACCCCTGCGACATGTCGGTGACCGCTGCAGACCGCTTCCAGGCCGATGAGCCCTCCTCGCACTACGCCATCATCAACAACGTGCAGAGCGACGACCCATGGTCCAAGCCCGGACAATACGGTAAGAACGCTACGAAGACGTCGGAACGCCGACCGCTCCTCGAAGACAGCAACTGGTGTAACAACATCATGACCTCCTTGGCTACGGCTGACGTGTGTAACCACGCCAACCAGCCAGCCAGCAACTTCCTGGCCACGGACCAGTTCCTGCCAGACGTTGTGGAGACCATCGGTGCCAGCGCTGTTCCATCGTTCGCCCCAAGCATTGTCGCTGTGGCCCTCACGGGTCTCTTCGTCAGTGCGCTCTCCTTCGCCAGCCGCCGTGCTGACGACGAAGAAGAAGTGGAGACGATGGCTGAGGACGACGCTGCCGTCAGCCCTGTGATCGCTACCATCCTGATGGTCGCCATCACCGTGGTTCTGTCCGGTGTCATCTACGTGTGGGCTTCCAGCCTTGCCGAAACCGACGTGAAGGGTGTGCCCCGTGTGACCTTCGACATTGAAGACATCAACGGCTTCGATGCTGATGAAGGACACTGGCGCATCACCGTTGAGCAATCCCAAACGCCGCTTGCAACCCAAGCGGTTGAGGTGAAGGTGTTCTACACCAACGCCACGGGTGCACTCAACACTTACTCGGTCAACCTGGCTGACAGTGCCGGCGTGTACGGGTTCAACCCCGCCAACAGCGACGCCTTTGTGACCTTCGTGGACTCGGTGACCAAAGAACAAATCTCGGAAACGGAGACTCGGTCGGTTTCGACCTTTAACTCCGGAGACACGATCTTTGTGCGCACCCACGCTCCAGACGGTACGCCCCTTGAGGATGTAACCATCACCCTGAGCTATGCTCCTATCAACGGAGACGGTGCTTTGCTCCGAACTTGGGATGACCTGAGCTACGACAAGAAGGCTTGAGGCTGACCAACGTCGAAACAGCAACCCATCCAACGGATGGACGCCTCGGAGAGCGGGGCCCTTCGGGGCCTCCTCTCCTTGGTGGGCTAGTTGTTGTGTGCGAAGCCTTTCAAGGAAGGTAGCGCAGGTGAGAACATGGATGCGACAGGCAAGCGACCCGACGTGGTTGTGTTTGACTGCGATGGTGTGCTTGTGGACGCCGTGAGTTCGTGGAGAACGCTGCACGACGCCTTTGGTACGGACAACGCATTGAATCTGAACCGGTTTATCCGGGGCGAGATCAGCGATGTTGAGTTCATGCGCTCGGACATCCAAATGTGGAAGGCCGTACGAAGCCCCATCCATCAGGATGAGTTGTTCCGATCCTATGCGGGCATCAAACTGATGCCAGGCGCACGTGAGACCGTTCAACGGCTAAAGGACGAGGGCATCTTTGTCGCTATCGTCAGCGCGGGCGTTGACCTCTTCGTCAGCTCCATCGCCAGCATGCTGGACGTCGACGATTGGATCGCCAACGGTTTGTTGTTCGATGACGAGGGCTATTTGACCGATGAAGGCGTTTGTCGGCTGCATGCTACCGGCAAAGGCGAAGTCATCAACCGATTGCTTGAGATGAACGGCTTTGAAGCAGCTGGCTGTGTTTCCGTTGGAGACTCTGAAATGGACCTCTCCATGCAGGTGGAGGGCAGTCGCTTTATCGGATTCAATCCAAGCCGTGCCTCATCTGAAGAAGCCTTTGAAAACGCCAACGTGCCGGTTGTTCGCACGAAGGACTTGAGGGAGATCCTCCCCCACATGGACCTTGATGTCGCTTGATTCCGACCCGTGGGCCTGAGCAGACGGCTCAAGCGAACGGAATGGAGATCGATTTGTGGCTCTTGAGATTGATGATGGTCAGCATGCAGGGCTTGGGTTGGAACCCCAGCATTCGCTGATAGGATGTCTGGTCTTGCCATGTACTCGAACACACCAAGGTGGTGCCTCTGAAATCGAGGCATTCGTGACCGTGAACGTGGCCGGTGACAAAGATGTCGGGCACCTCTCTGATGACCAACCCGTCCTCGGGTTCGGGCGAGAGCGGTGTTTTTCCACCCCACTGTGGGGCGAGGTGGCGGCGACGCAACATCTCTCGCATGGCTTCGACAGGGTCGGCGTAGGTCACGGTTCTCAACCCCGCCACGAAGTCGTCAATGGACTTCCCGTGGTAGGACAGCAACCGCACGCCGTGAAGTGAGAAATCACACGGATTGCCGACAAAGGTTGTCGTGTTGTAGTCCTGCTGAATGTCTTTCTCAAAGGTGGGTTGTGGCTCTGCAGGGCGCACGGCGTCGTGGTTTCCGGGAAGCATCAAACATTCCACCCATTCAGGGAGTAACTCGAGGAGGCGAGCGAATTCACTGTACTGCGCAAACAAATCGGGGATGGACAATTCTTTGTCTTGGCCGGGGTAAATCCCTACGCCATCGACGCAGTCTCCAGAGAGGATGAGGTACTTGATGGTCTTCGCCAAGGGGTCGGTGTGAAACCACCGGACCATCTTATGCCATTGGGCTTCAAGGAAGGTTTTGGAGCCAACGTGAATATCGGAGAGAAACGCAACGCTGACGCCTTCCTCGGAGCTCACTTTTTGGTGCTTGGTTTCGAGTGGGAAATGCAGATCATCGACGTAGAAGATGTCGCCCGTTTGGCTGAACGTACCCGACACACCCATCACGTCGTCGGGCATCAGGCCGGCTTCGAGAATTTGTTCGTGTGCACGGTCGCGGTCTTCGCCCGTTCGTTTTGTGAGCAAGCAGGTCATCTCACCGGTCTCATCCTCAAGGCCCCACATCAAATGCCCGTTTTTGGTGTAGCGTGGTTCGTTGACCAGGCCGATGGCGACCGCTTTGTTGTCGTAGCCTTGGTACCGGGAATATTCGGCGAGAAGGCGAGAAATTTCCTGATGCTTTCGAGGAAGATTTGAGTTTTGTACGATCAACTTCCTGATGCTTTGCAGTCGGTCGTTGAAACAGGCGGTGATGTCGGTCATTTTGCCTTCGGTGGTCGAATTTCCCGTGATGTCGTAGTGGACGGTAATGTCCGAAGCGGCGTCGCTCGCATGCATGGAAAAATCCGCTTCATTCCAGTCGGGCAGATTGTTGCGCAGCAGCAGGTCTACGGGTTCGGGTGCGGCGATGGGGGCGATGGTGCGTGCTAAATCTTCAGCCGGTTGGGCGATGACTTCCCGTGGTTGACTTTCCTCCTGACTTCCGGTACTGACATGGGCGACCATCTCGTCCAGCATGGGAGCCGTCAGCATTCCACCGGACATGTTGAGCGCCGAGGCTGCTTCAATGACGGATTTTGGGTCGGACAACCGGAGCAGCCGGTCTTGGAGCGACTGGGGGGCTAGCAACCGCTGGCTGCGTAAATGGGCGACGATGTCGGACCAAGGCTCACCCATAACCCGAAAGAAGGACGACGATTCAAAAGGTATGTGCCTTGGTTTTCATGAACCATGTTTCACTCTTCTTGGCCTTCAGACCATTCGACTTCGAGACCGATTTCTCCGGTTTCGTCCTCCTCGGACCACGCTTCGTCCTGCCACGGGGCTTGCTCCCTGGCTTCTTGGTCTCGTCGCTCTCGCTCGGCCTCACGTTCCTCTTCCAATCGCTTGGCCTCTTCTTCTGCTCGGATTTGGTCCAGTTCCTGCTGGGTTTTGCGAACCATGGCGTCTTCCCAGCATTGGATGGCGCTCAACAAGGCGAAATAGACGAAACCGGTTTTGTTTTCGGCCCGTGTGCCCCCGATCTGGGTTTGGATGGCGTTGGCCCACCCGTGTTTAGAGGCAATGCCAACGTAGACCGTGCCGACCGGTTTTTTGCTGCCTTCGTTGGTCGGACCTGCGATGCCGGAGACGGAGATGGCATAGTCCGCTTCTGCTCGCTCGAGCGCCCCTTTGGCCATCATGATCACCACTTGCGCAGAGACAGCGCCTTTGGCTTCGAGTTCTTCGGGGTCAACCCCCAATTCGGTGATTTTTGCATCGTTGGCGTAGGTGACCCAGGATTTCTTGAACCACGAACTCGCCCCAGCAATGTCGGTCAGGGTGCTCGCAAGAAGCCCGCCCGTGCATGATTCGGCAACGGTGATGGAATAATTGTCCGCCTTCAATTTCCGCACCAGTCTGGCGGCAGCGGCCTGGATATTGGCATCCATTGGGCGGTGGTCAACGCTGTGGGCTTTGAGCGTTCCGTTGGGGGCGCACTTTTCAAAAAGGGGATGATGCAGGGCAAGTTGGGTCTGTGGTCTAGCGGCTATGACACCTCCCTTACACGGAGTTGATCGAGGGTTCGAGTCCCTCCAGACCCACTACCACAGAAGACGTTCCATCGGCTGGTCGGTGGCCAACACTTTGGTGATGCCGCTGGTTTCTTGCAGCATGCTGGCTTCATCGACATCAGAGACCAGAAGCAAATGGACGGCCCGCATCCACAAGCCATCGGGGACCTCATGTCCGCGATGATCGACCGCTACCAAGACATCTTCCAGTTCACTGAAGGCAAGGGCTGCGGTGGCACGAGGGAGCTGTTCGGCTTCAATGAGCAGCCATCGTTTCCCTTGAAGCGAAGCGCGAACATCCTCGCCCAGTTCTTCAAAACGAACGGTCTGCACGGTCTCACCTCACGTATCGCAACAGAGCGACGGCGCCCCCGTACCCCATCAACTGCTCGCCAGCATCGTGGTCGAGCGAGCACTGAACGACCTTGCCTGAAAATTTCTCTACGGTTTGGGCGATGCGCTCCCACGACGCCCCTCCTGCATCAGCATCGTCTCGAAGAACATCCGCTCCGATGAGCAGGGTGTCGACAGCGCCTTCTTGTGTGGCTTGTTGGATCTCGTCCTTGCCGTAGGCCACTGCACCGTTGGTTGAAATGCGCTGCCAGGCCTCCTCGAGCAACGTAATTTCCTGGACCATCCGATGCTCGGCGAGCACGTTTCCCGCAAGCCCTTCTCGAAGCACCTCGTTGGCCGCTCCCCGTCCTCCCATGGTGGTGCCGACCGACAGCATGGAGCGCGTGTGGCCTGCTGCCTTGAGGTCGGCGAGCATGCGGTCTCGATTTCGTCCCGGGCCGCAGATGACCAGCGGCATGTCCTCGTCAAGTTGCTGGGTGAGGCCTTCGACAATGGTGGCGCGAAATTGGTTGGCGATGCCGTCGGTCAACCGGAGATCGCCTCGTTTTCCACCGCCTCGCATGGTCCATGTGGCACTTTCTCGAAGGCCGCGGGCCGTCACGAAGTACAGGATCATCTCATCACCTTCAACCACCAATAACGCCACCTGGCCTTGGTTGGCTGCGCGTACGCTCTCGCTGAGGAGGTCTCGGTCAAGTTTTGAGAATCCCTTTTGCGATGCGATGTTGATTTCATCACGCAATTCAACAGCATGGGTATGATGCAGTCCCACATCGAACGCGGCTTCCTCGATGATGCCGTGAATGCGAAGCACATCGGTGAAGGATTGGTGTTCGGTATGTTCGACGTTGAGGCGAATCCACATTTTCTTGCGTTCTGCCTGCTTTGAACGTCCACCCTCATCTCCTCCGGTGGTCTGGTCGCGTCGCTCACCCAGCATGCCCACGGACATCCCCGGTTGTATCAGCCGGTTCAACACCCAGAGGTCGTCGACGGTTTGCACCCGTAAACGCCACTGGTTGTGGTCTCGAAAGAGGACGTCCATTCCTTCACCCAAACACGCCGAGGAGGTACCCGTCTTCATCCATATCCATGTCGAGCGCTGCAGGGCGCTTTGGTAAACCGGGCATCGTCATCATGTTCCCCAGCACAGCGACGACAAAGCCCGCCCCTGCGTTCAATCGGAATTCACGCACGGGCACGGTAAAGCCAGAGGGTGCCCCCAGCAAAGAGGCGTCGTGGGAGAAGGAGTACTGCGTCTTGGCCATGCAAACCGGCAGGTGTCCGTAGCCCCATGAACGAATGCGCTCGAGTTCACGAACGGCCTTTGGCGTGAGTTCAACGCCCTCGGCCTTGTACAGTCGGGTAGCGATGGCGGTCGCCTTGTCCAACACGTCGGTTTCGGGGGTAAACAGCGGGACGAAAGGCCGTCCTGCAGCCACATGATTCTGAACGGCCTTGACGACGGCTTCTGCCAAATCCTTGCCGCCAGCACCGCCGTTGGCATGCACTTCCGTGACGCAGACCGATGTTGCCCCGCTATCTCGTGCCGCTTGGGCAATCGCCTCCAGTTCTGCGTCCGTGTCGGATGCAAAGCGGTTGATGGACACCACAACCGGTACACCAAACGAGGCCATGTTCCGAATGTGCCGGTCGAGATTGGTCTTGGCGCCGAGGGTCGTTGCTTCAACGTTCTCCGCCTCAAGCGTGGCTTTGTCGGGGCGAATACCGCCTCGGTCTCCGAAGGCGCCGCCGTGGAGCTTCATGGAACGGACGGTGACGTTCATGACCACGCAGTCCGGTGCTTTGCCTGAGGTTGCGGCCTTGATATGCATGAATTTCTCCGCACCCATGTCCGAGCCAAATCCGGCCTCGGTGACCACGATGTCGGCCGCCGCCAGTGCGATTCGGTCGGCGATGATGCTGGAATTGCCGTGGGCAATGTTAGCAAACGGTCCGCCGTGAATGAAGGCAGGGTCGCCCTCCAACGTTTGGGTGATGTTGGGGAGGAAGGCTTGCCGAAGAAGGAGCGCCATGGCGCCAGCACCACCGATATCGCTGGCTTTGACGGGGTGGCCTTCGGCCGATGTACCAACCACAATATCACCAAGGCGGCGACGCAGGTCGGCGTAATCGGTGGCCAAAACGAGAATGGCCATCACCTCGCTGGCTGCCGTGATGTCAAATCGGTCTTCTCGAACCTGGCCGTTGGCTGGTCCACCCATCCCGATGGCGATGCTTCGAAGCGCACGGTCGTTCATGTCGATGACACGTGGCCAAGTAATCCGTGTCGGGTCGAGTTTGGATTCGTTGCCGTGCTTGATGTGGTTGTCGATCAGGGCGGAGAGGAGGTTGTGTGCGGAAGTGACGGCGTGCAAGTCACCCGTGAGGTGGAGGTTGATGTCTTCCATTGGCAGGACTTGGGAATACCCGCCGCCAGCAGCGCCGCCCTTGATGCCGAACACCGGTCCCATCGAGGGCTCCCGAATGACGCATGTCGCTGATTGACCGATGCGGTTCAAGGCCTGGGTCAATCCAATCGTGGTCACGGTTTTTCCTTCGCCGAATGGCGTTGGGTTGACCGAGGTGACGAGCACCAAACTTCCCTGAGGCTTTGAGAAGCGTTCTTTCAATGCGGCCCAGTTGACTTTGGCAACACCGTTGCCCATGAGCATGAGTTCGTGGGACGAAATGCCCAACTTCCACGCCACGGCTTCAATCGGCTCCATTTTTGCTTCTCGCGCAATTTCAAGGTCGGTGGCCATAGGCTGCATGCGGCAGAATGGGTCTTTGAAACCCTCGCTTGAGGGGTTCAGTCCGAAGCCGGTTTCAGGACCTCAGGTCCCGACCCAACTCACTCGTCTTTCATCGTGCCCAAGTAATCGGGCAGGTCGACGCCAGCCATCTTGGCGACGTCGTGAACGGGTGGGAGGCTCTGGATGAGCGATGAAACAAAGTTCGAGGTGGCTCCGCCTTCGCCGCCGTTGTTGCCGGAATCCCAAACGGTGATCTTGTCGATCTTGAGGTTGGCAATGGCTTCGGTTTGACGAGCGACCAATTCTTCGATCTTCTCAACCATCAGCAGCGTAGCAGCGGCCTTGGCATCGCCACCGGCACTGGCTACTAAGCGGGCGTATCCTTCGGCCTTCGCTTCGAGCACGGCACGCTGACCTTCTGCCTCGGCGTTGTAAGCAGCGAGGGTGGCGTCGGCCTGACCCTTGGCGATGCGGCGTTGGCGTTCGGCTTCGGCTTCGGCTGCGATTTCGATTTGCTGCTTCGAGACTTCCTCACGGGCGATCTCATCGGCTCGCAGGCGCTGGCCTTCAAACTCGTACTGAGCCTTCTCAATCTCAACCTGAGCCTTGCGCTTGGCGACTTCCGAACGCTTGAGGGCCTCGGCCTCTTTCTCAGCAAGGTCGGCGTTGTAGCTGGCGATTTCAGCACGGGACAGGTTTTCACCTTCAACGGCCTTGGATTCTTGCTGTTGGACGTAGACACGTCGGTCGGCTTCTGCCTCTTTCTGACCCTTGTCGGATTCTGCACGGTTCTTGGCCACCTGAATTTCACGGGCTCGGTCGGCTTCGGCCTGACCGACGGCACCGTCTCGGGTGGCGTTGGCTCGGTCAACATCGGCTGCAGCGATGGCTTGGGCGGCAGCCTTGGCACCGATGGACATGATGTAGTCGGCTTCGTCGGTGATGTCCGTGATGTTGACGTTGATGAGGTAGAGGCCGATCTTGTGCAATTCGGTGTCCACGTTGTTGACCACTTGGCTGAGGAACGCCTCACGGTCCCCGTTGATCTCCTCAATGGTGAGTGAGGCGACGGTAAGACGCAGTTGACCAAAGATGATCTCCTTGGCCATGTCTTCAATGGCCACCTGGTCGAGGTTGAGCAGGCGAACCGCTGCGTTTTGCATGATGGAGGGCTTGGTGTCGATTCCGATGGTAAAGGTTGATGGAACGTTGATGCGGATGTTTTGTTGCGAGAGAGCGTGCTCAAGATTGATGTTGATGGTCATGGGTTTGAGGTCAAGGAAGGCGTAGTTTTGCACCAGCGGCCAGACGATTTTTCCGCCACCGTGGTAACATTTTGCTGCACCTGCGCCTTGGGTATTACCGTAGACGACGAGAATTTTGTTTGCGGGTGCGAGCTTGTAGCGGCTTGTTGCAATGTAAACCGTGGCGAGGACGGTAATCACAAACAGGCTGATGCCGATGAGAATAAGTGTATCCATCATGGTTGAGCCACGCCCGTTCTCCTTTAAGAGACTTAACACGGCGAGAAGTCTTATTCATCCTCAGCCATCGCGTCGGCGACCTTGAGGGGCTTGACGACCAGAATCTCGGCAATGTTCCCGGTTACAACCACGAATTTCCCCGTCTCAATGGTGAGGCCTTCGTCCTCTGCGACCGCTTCGCACGTTCGTAGAGCGTCCTGGAACTCAACTTGAATTTGGCCCGAGATGCCGGGTCGAATCGTTCGGTAGACCGTGCCTTTCGCTCCGATGGCTTGGTTGTGCACGACGGTGCCGTCGGTTTCCAATCCTGCGATGGCCTGGAAGACTTTCCCGACGATCCACATGGAGCTCAGGCCGGCAATCGAGCCGGCGCCGATGGCAAGGCCTGCAGGGTAATCGCCTTGTGAAACAGCCAGGCCAAAGATGCCGAACATCATCATGAAACTCAAGAGGCCCTGGATGGTAAGCATGTGGAAGACGCCTTCCGCATCCATCTCGAAACTGACGTCGAAGAACGGGATGGCGTCCGCAATACCGTCGGCAACGCCGCCAATGAGGACGAGAATGAAGTAAATGGTAAACAAGACCGTCCCGATGATCGCCATCGCAGCAAAGAACACATCAATGCCTTCAATGCCTTCAAGCCCGAAAAATTCCAGAATGGTTGAGAATCCAAGCACCATATCATCGCCTCTTATTCTTTGCTTGCTTCTTGGCCACATCAATCTTCTGCTGTTTTTTCACAGGTCTGATGTAAATGACGTAGTAGTGTCCGTACACGATGGGCCCGAGGGCTCCACCCACCAACGCACCTACGCCCCATGCAGGGAGATTGAGCGATACACCCACCAGAAGGACCACAAGCAAGGAGATGAGAATGAAGGCCTTCTCAAACAGGATCAGAAAGATGTTATCTCTGTTGCCGTTGACTCGGTCTTTGAGGATAAAGACCTCCATGAGTCCGGGCATGAGGGTTCATCCTCACACGGCTGCGAGCAGGATCTCGAAAATCACGATAATGAACACGTAAAGACCCGCGATGAAGACCAAGGGTTGTGGATTTTCAGCCTCCATATTTCCCTTGCTGATGGAGGCTGGAATGGCTTCTCCGAAGGACGCTTCGTAGGCTTTATCGTTTTTGTTCGATTGGTAAATCAAAAACACCACGGTGGCGATGATGATCCCCCATGAGGCGCCGAAGACGGTTCCGAGAGCGTCTTGAAATTCAGCCCACATCTTGAATGTCATGTAGGTGCCAAGGCCAGCAGTCATCAGTCCAACGGCTCTTCCCATGGGATGGCTACGCCATACTCCCTCTTGAAGGTTAAGACGGCATTCGTCGCCTTTTTGAGTTGAAAGCCCGTGGTTGGTCCATGGCAGCAATTCGATACGGAATTGCGGGCCGACCCGTCGACCATAGCCTCTCGCCGTTGTTGACCGCTTTGGTGGCGAGCCATCTTGGATTGAAGATGGATGACAAGCATCTCCGCATGGAACTCGTCGATGTTTCCACGATTCAAGATGCCCTTGCGTGGGGCTATGCCGGTGCTGTTCCCGAACCCCTCCCCTGGCGCTATACCCAATCATTGTTCACGCAATTTCGAACAAAGGCCTTGCTAAGAAAAGCCGTTGACACTGCCTCACAACAAACGTCATGCCATCCGCTCTTGGAGCCCGTCAACACGACCGTGGACCACCATATGTCCCCCGCAAAGAGTCTCCCTACCCGTATGTTTGAGGAGGAGATATGGCTCAACCTCACGGCTCCGCTAAAGCACCAACTGGATTCCGGGGCCGTCGTTGCCGTTGATGATTGCATGGTGAACAAATGCGTCAATGCCCTCCGTTGGGACGGACGCGGGTGGTGGTGTGCAGGTGTCGATGGCGAAGGCGTTGTGCACGTTCTCGAGCATCACGGTGTTGAAGCCTCCGAGCATGTGCTTGGCTTGGTCGGCGGTGGCGGTGCGGCTCGGTCGACCGCAGCCGCATGGTCAGCGGCCGGCGGCCAAATTTCTATCTTGCCGAGTCGCCGTTCGTTGGAAGAGGGGCCTTGGTCCGACAGCATCACAGAGGACGACCCGACGGTGGTTGTCGATTTTGACAACACGTACGCTGGGCAGGCCGATGTCCTTGTGCTCCATTCATCTTACGCACCGATGACAGGAAATACGGACGAACGTGTTGCGACCATCACGAACGATGGCTTAGACGGTCGTTGGCTTCTCGTTGCGCAGCATTTGGCATGCTGGCGACGTTTGTGGGCTCCCGAGCGGGCGTCAGAGCTTCCAAGTCTCGGGCTTCTGTTGACTCGGCTCCTCGAGGCCGAATCGGTGCTGGCCTCCTATGCATGAAAGGGAAGACTCTTTGATTCACAGCGTCGCCATCAATGTGATGAGCGTGGTCCGGCTACACGCAATGCTGACGTGCGTCGTCATCCTCCTGCTTTCATCCACTTCTGTGCACGCCTTGCTTGAGGAAGGTATGGACTTCGAAGAAAGCCACGCAGGCGTTGATTTCCCCGTAGGTTGGACCGAGTTCCGTCTCGGCGGCCCATTTTCGCCCGAGGTCAGGATGGTTTACCCGGCCATGTTTGACGGTGAGGACAAGGACATGGCGGGCAACGGTCCGTTTTCGTGGGTGGTCTTCATCGGCGACAGCGGTGAATCCGTTGACAGTTACACGCTGCTCACCGATGAACTGGTCAAGCGTGGTTTCATCGTGGTCGTCACCGGCCCTGTCTCAGAGGAAACCGATGTCGAGGAGACCCTTGAATTGCTCACCGATATTGTTGAAATCATGGACCAGCAGAACCAAAGCAACCTGCACGTGATGGGCAGCACTGGGAACATTGACCTCGACCACTGGGCGGTCGGAGGTCACGGTTTGGGTGCGGCCGCAGCCTACCTTGCCTTTCCGTTTTGGGACTTGACCGAGCGTTCGCAGACCACCCATCCTCCACGAGGTCTGGTGGGTCTCGGTCTCAACCTCGAGGGGTTGGAAGAGGGCTTTACGTGGTCAGACATTGCCACGCCAAATCCACCAACACCCAATACGGGATTGTTCATCACGGGAACCGTTGACGAGGTCGCCCCTTCGCAGGACACGATGGAGCGCGTGGAAGCGAACGGAGGCGTCGCGTGGCATTGGATGCACCTTTTGGGAGCCAATCATTACCAATTCCAGGACAGCCAGAATTTCTTTGAAAGCGACGGCGATGCCACGATGAGCCAAACAGCACAGATCTCCATCACATCCAGCCATGTCGTTGCGTATTTGGACACCGTTCTTCACGGCGATCATAGCCGATTCCGCGACGCGTTGAATCGAGGCGAGGGGCCTCGAACGGTCAGCGATCCTGATGCCTATGTCGATGAAGACTTGACGGACGCATCCTTTCTTCGGTGGTCTTCGCAGGCTTTGAGCCATAACGCCTCGACTTCGGTCAACGGCACCGAGACCCTCAACATCCAACTCAACTGGACGCTACGGGACGGCACCACCTTCGCTGACCTTCCTGCGGGGTGGGATGTGAACATCACCTGCGGTTGGTTCAACGGTCCGTGGGAGGCCACGCCCTCCCTGTCTGCAAACGGTACTGCCGGCTGTGACTACCCCTTGGCACCCGTCGCCCCAGGTCTTCAGAAGGCCTGGATGAGGGTTGAGGTGGAGGGTGCACCCAGTCTCTTCACCACCGCGGTGTTGCGAGAAAACACACCCCTTGAACTCCTTTCGCCAAAGCCGGTGGTGTACGTGCCCCAGCACGGTCAGAAATCCATCAACGCATCGGAGATTGCCGTTGACCCGGACGGGCAACTCGTTCGTCTCATGACCGCCAGTCTCTCGGGGGTTGATGCGAATCACTTTGGCGTGAGCATCGCCGAAGATGGACGCTCCCTCGTCGTCAATCATGCGGTTGATGAGGAATGGCTAGGAGAGTGCAAGGTGGACCTCGTGCTTCGCAGTGATGGTTTGACACTGGATGAAGCTTCAACTCAACTGCGGGTTGTCCTGACACCGGTTGACGACCCGCCCGTGAAGGACGGAACGGTTGCGATTCAGGAGATGGACGAAGACGGTCCTAGCGTGTCGTACAACATCCGTCAGGTGGTTTCTGACCCGGAGGGCGAAGAACTTGATGTTCGTATTGGCGACGAGAAAACCGGCCTTCAGTCGCCCGTTCGCTACAGTATTCAAGGCGAGGAAATCACCATCACGCCACTCCCGAACGAGCATGGAGCAACGGTGCTTCAGGTGTTGATTTCGGATGGCGTCAATCCCTCACTCATGCTGGAAATACCGGTCGTGGTCAATCCCATCAACGACCCGGTGGTCGTCAACGCCTCTGCCTGGGGCAACCTCACGCTGGCCGAAGATGAAGCCCTGCGTTTGGATTTGTCAGCCATGGCCTACGATGTTGACGGCGACCCGTTGGCGTGGACCTTGGAAAACATCACATCGGATGTTGTTGTTTCGCAAGTGAACGGCTCGATGGTCTTCACGCCCAGCCTGGATTTCTTTGGTGTCATCAACGGGGTGTGGCTCAATGTTTCTGACGGTACATCGACCCACAGCGCTTCCATTTCGCTCACGGTTGAACCCGTGCCCGACCTTCCGTTTGTCGCCATCGAATCCGTTCAGGGCGTTGGAGGCTCCACTGCCAACATGTACTGGTCGGTCACCGATGTCGACGGTGTTGTCAACACCGACGCTATCGTCTCGGTGGATAATGCGGTGGTGGATGTGAACCATTCCTGCCTGAGCAGTACCAGCGGCGTCTATCAGTGTGTCACGCTGCTTCCCATCAGCGATGATTCGTCGACATCAAAGACCATCAAATTGGAAGTCTACGACGACGAACTCCAACGCAGCGTCGTCTCCACCTTCGTGTTTGACCCCACGCTGGGCAACACCACCAACGGCGGTCAAGGCGAAACCGTCGAGGACGAATCCAGTGGAACCGCCGGTGCACTCTTGGTTGGTGCTGGTCTTGCTCTTCTCGCTGTGCTCGTGGCTGCAGTTGTCATGTTTTCACGCAGCCGAGGACCTCGCACTTCAGAGGAGGATGTCTCAATTGCGCCGGAAACCGAGCAGCTAACAGCGCGCAGCAGCGGCGGGCTCTTGGAGCGAGCGAACCGATTGAAATGATCACAGCGGAATGTTGCCGTGTTTTTTCGGCGGGGACCACTCGCGTTTTGACTTGAGAATGTTCAGCGCCCTGCAGAGTCGAAGTCGGCTTTCTTGCGGTTCGATGACATCGTCCAGCCAACCGTTGCGAGCCGCCACATACGGGTCGCCGAATTTGGCTTTGTATTCGTTGACCAGCCGCTGGCGCACGCCTTCCTTTTCCTCATCCGGTACGGCGCCAATTTCCCTTCGATGAATGATGTTCACCGCACCTTCGGCCCCCATGACGGCGAGTTCAGCCGTGGGCCATGCCACATTGTAGTCGCTTTGCAGGTGTTTGCACGACATGGCGAGGTAGGCGCCACCGTAGGCTTTGCGGGTGACCAACGTGAGTTTTGGCACCGTGGCTTCGGCGTAGGCAAACAGCAATTTGGCGCCGTGTCGAATGATGCCGCCCCATTCTTGAACAACACCCGGAAGGAAGCCGGGAACGTCCTCAAAGGTGAGAAGGGGGATGTTGAACGCATCACAGGTTCGAATAAAGCGTGCGGCTTTGATGGAGGCATCGATATCGAGACAGCCAGCGAGTACTTTTGGTTGATTGCCGACGATGCCCACGGTTGAGCCGTTCATTCTTGCAAAGCCGATGATGATGTTGTCGGCATAGGAGGGGAACAACTCCATGAACACCCCGTCATCAACGACCTCCTCAACGACGCTCACCATGTCGTATGGTTTGTTGGGGTTGTCCGGGACGATGTCCTGAAGGGTTTCGTTCAGGCGATTCGTAGGGTCGGCGGTGGGGAACACCGGGGGGTCGGCCATGTTGTGGTCGGGCAGGTAGGAGAGGACGGTGGCAGCCAACTCGCAGGCGTCCTCTTCGTCGGCTGCGATGAGTGAGGCAATACCGGAACGCGAGGCGTGGAGGTTCGCACCACCCAGGCCGGCTGCGTCGACTTCGCCGCTGATGACTTCTGGTGTTTCAAGGGGTGAAGAGAGGAATAACTGGCCGTGCTCTTCACCGAGGATGGTGAAATCTGAGAGCGACGCGGCCAGGGCCGAGACACCGACCACGGGGCCGAGGACCACGCTGATCATCGGGATGCGTCCGCTGCACTGGACAAGGCGGTCGAGCATTTCTCCCGTTCCTGCCAACGCATTCACACCGTCATGGGCGCGCTGTCCCCCACCGTCCCACATGGCGATAAGGGGCGCTTTTGCGCGCTCGGCCATTTCGACGATTTTTGCAATTTTTAGAGCGTGCATTTCGCCCATGCTTCCGCCGTGAACGCTGAAATCTTGGGCAAAGCAGTACACTCTGCGTCCCTCGACGGTGCCCTGTCCAGTGACAACACCGTCGCCGAGGGTTTGGTGGAGGAACATGTTGTGGTCATCGGTTCTGTGCGTGACGAAGGTGTCAACCTCCAGAAACGACCCTTCGTCGAGCAGCAGTCCAATCCGGTCCCTTGCAGTCCCACGACCGCTGGAGCGAATGGCTTCCTGGCGCTTGAGACCGCCGCCAAGCCGAGCGGTTTCTCGCTTGGCTCGGAGGTCTTCGAGCGCCTCGTTGACTTGGTTGTCCACGAACTCCTCACATCCGACTCGGTTTTTGATTCAAGCGCTCATTCCCACAAGGACGTTCGATGTTCACCGCACAAATTCGAGGCCAGCGCCTTCTTGATGTCCGTGTTTTGTGATAAGACCCAGTGGAGTTTGGCCGTCATCGCTTCGGGCGTTGAGTTCACGCCGTGGCCCAAGAGCCCCATGGCTTGCTGCTTTCGGCCTTTGGAATACACGTTCATGTCCACCGGTCCGTGAATGCATTGATTGACGACGAGGACCGGTAATTCACGGTTGACACATCGCGTCAGAGTACGCCACAAAAGGGCGTTTTCGGGGGCGTCTTTTTGAGTGTCGTCAATGGGAAGATGCCCAAGCCCGGTCCCGTGAAGAACCACGCCTTGGACACCGGTGTTCACCACGGCCTCAACGTGCTCTGCATGCAGCCACGGACCCGCAATGAATTGGGCGAAGCGTTGCCCGGGCTCGTAGCTCGTTGGTCGGTCGGCGACGGGTCGTTGTTCAGACTCTCGTTGCGCTTCCTCGTACCACGGCAAGCAGGTCGTGTCAAAGCCCTCGGGGTGAAGCGCTACCTTGGCGAGTGGCTGACAGTTCACCGCCTGGAAGGCATCTCGCCGAGAGGAATGCATTTTGCGAACACCGAGGCCGGAATGGACCGCCATCACGCCGTCACTTTGGGTGTCGTGCATGACCACCGCTACGGCATCGCCGGCATGACCGGTGGGCAGCGGTCCGGTCGCGGCCCAGTGGACCGCCGCCAGCAAGTTCTCGGTGGCATCAGATGACCCACGGTCGCTTGAACGCTGCGAGCCAACCATCACGATGGGCCCGGCGGGGCGCGTTCCTTGGCCTGCAAAAGCAAAGTTGAGTGCGGCAGATGAGATGTGAAGCGTGTCCGTTCCGTGGGCGATGACCACGCCTCGACAGCCCTCTGAAAAGGCGTCGGCACAGGCCTCTGCCATAATGTTCCAGTGTTGCGGCCGAATGTCGTCGCTGAACATGTTGCCAATTTTGACGACGTCCAAACGAGCGATTTGAGCGAGTTCTGGGATGGCATCAAGCAATTCTTCGGGTTCGAATTTCGCCTCGACAGCCCCCGTGGCATAGTCCACCTTTGAGGCGATGGTGCCGCCGGTGTGAATCAGCCGTACTCTTGGGAGCTCTTCACGCTCCTCCGGTTGGTGCAATTCACCAGGTGCGGGTCTCTCACGGGGTTCGAGTTCCTCCCACGCCTCCACAGTGTCAACCGGGTAGGAGACGTTGTAGCCGTTGTCGAGTTTGATGGAGAGGTGGTTTGGTTCCGCAGGTGGAAGAACAAGACCAACGTGTTCCACCGTTTCGTTGAGGGTGGTGATTCGCGTTTTGATACGACATCCGGGGGCCGGCAGTTCCACCATAGAAGCAAGGTGTAGCAGTCGCCTCATGAATCAATCGCTTCACTGAGAAAGGTCCTTGACTTTCTCAACCAAGTCCATCCGGCGCAGGCGCCAAATGCCGATGGGAGTCATGGCTACGGCGACGATCATCACAGCCGCCATCAGTTGGTAGGCCACGCTTGGTACGATGACGATGGCGACATAGAACTGCCAAGAAGAAAACGAGGCCGCCAACCCCACCGCTCCGCCGTAGGCGAAGGCAACACCGACCAGTCCGCCGATGAAGCCGATGAGCAGGCTTTCAAAGAGCAACATGAATCCAAGACTCCGCGTTGATGCTCCGAGAACACGAAGGGTGGCGAGTTCAAAGTCTCGCTCGGCGATGTTCATGATCATCGTGTTAAACATGACAGCGATGGTGAACAACAGGCCGAGATACATCATCGCTTGGAAAATTTGGGTCTGCTGGTCGATGAGGCTGTTCATGCCGTCAATGAGCGTTTGACGTTCAACCACGCCCATGGACATCTCAGCGAGGGAGGCATCGACCTCCACACCGTCCGGGAATGCGAGGTACATCGAGGTGGCATTGACGCCCAACGATTCACTCAAGTCCGCTCGCAGGAAGTACATGGTGCGGGCCAATTCGCCTCGCGACACACCGACAACGCTGACCTCATGTTCTGCCCCGTTGACCAGAACGGTGTGCTCCTCACCGACGTTCCATCCGAGGAAGTTCATGGCGCCTTCATCCACCATCACCTGACTGACGGTACTGGATACCTGCGGCTGTTCTCCCTCAATGATGTTGACGCTACGCATGCCTTCCTCAAAGGTGTCAAACCCGACGAGCGTGAAGACACGTTCCAATCCATCGGCGTCCTCAACAGAGCCAAGGGGTGTCTCGATCAACGATTCGTAAGTAACCCCGCGTTCGTCCGCCCAAGCGATAATGTCCGCTTCCCCGCCGTCGGAAATGTAGACCTGCGCATCCCAAGATTGCTGTTCTTCAAGTCCTCCGACGATGGTGTCTTCCAAACCGGCCGACATCATCTGCACTGACCCGAAGAGCATCAGCGAGATGCCAACGGCAAGGAAGGTCATGAAGAGGCGGATGGGTTTGCGGACGCTGGAGCGGATGGACAAGCCCAACGTCGTCGGCATCCATGCTGTCATGCGGCGAAGCAGGTTTGACCCGACCCTCATCTGGTTTTGGCCGCTCAACACCTCGAGTGGGTCAAGCCGACTGGATTTCCACGCGGGGAAGGCCCCGGAGAGGAACACCACCAACATCGTTGGAAGGGTGGTGGCCATGTACAACGAAAGCGGGACTTCACGGTCGGTGATGGGGAGGCCAACGATGCCCTCATAGAAATCGAGCATGCCGTTGACGCCCCACGGCCCCACCAAGGCACCGAGCACACACCCAACAGCACCGATGACGACCGGTGCGATGAGGTAGCCGGTCATCATGGAGGTGCGATTGACGCCAAGGGTTCGAAGAACAGCGATTTCCTTTGCCTGACTTTGTACCAAGCGCTGAAGGCTGAGCACGATGGTGATGGCTGCGATGGCTGCGATCATCACCGTGAAGGGTACACTGGTGCGCTTGGCGCTCTCAAGATCTTGACGCATGATTTCAACCGGCTCGTTTTGCCCTCGGTCCCGGATGCGGCCGTCCAAGGCAGCCGACGCCAAAGCGTCGGTCACGAGTGATTTGACGTCGTCGATTTCATCTCCCTCGTAGGCTTCTGTGTCCGGGAGGTCAAACGAAGGCGTGCCTTCGACATCCAAGAGCAAGGTGTTGCTGGCACCAAGGGAGGTGTTGGTCAGCCTCGCCATGCCGCTGTCGGAGACGTAGCCAACAACATACTGACCTGCTTCGGGAGGAAAGAGCGAGCCTTCGGGGGCCATGAAGACGTGGAGGGGATGATAACCGATGCCCACGATGGTGAAGTCAAGCGATGCGCTACCAGCGCTGATGGTCACCGTATCGTCGAGTGACAAATCCAGTGCCTCAACGACGTGCGCGTCGATGACAATTTCATTCGCACTCGAAGCCACCCGACCCTCGGAATGGCCGTTTGGCATCCACACTTTGTCGGCATTGGCGTCGGCAGGGATGCCGTGCCAGAGTGAGTTGATGATGTGGGTTCCCGTCTCGTTGGTGTGGAACATGGTGCCTTGGACGATGCTGCGAGATTCGCATGAATCGAGTGAGGGCATCGCGGCTGGCCATGACGTTTCAAGGGCACTGCAGAAGGTGTTCACCTCTTCTGCTGACCACGAGGTGCTTCGGTTGTCAATCCAAAGGTCAGCCAGGTTGGCTCCGCCCTCATCGTCGGCCTGGAGGGTCTCGTACATGCCTTCGACGTTGTGCGAATAGCCGCCGAAGGTGATGCCGGCAAACACGCCAACGGAGACCATCAGGACAACGGCCACAAGGCGCAATTTTGTGCGCCACAGGCTTCTCGCCAAGCGTTTGTTGAGGAGGTTTGACATGATTCCACCTCAAGCTTCTTCATCGTTGGTGAGGCGCTCGTCCGACACAATTTTCCCACTGTCGATGCGAATCACTCGGGTGGCATAACGAACCAGTCCCTCGTCGTGGGTGACAAAGACCGACGTGATGTTTTCTTGCTTGCATGCACTGACCAAAGCCTCCATGACCTTGTTTGAGGTCTCCGTGTCGAGGTTGCCCGTCAATTCATCCCCCAGAAGCAACGTGGGTCGCTTGGCGATGCTTCGAGCGATGGCGACACGTTGTTGCTGACCGCCGCTGATCTCTCCGGGGAACCGGTTGATCTCTGCCTGAAGCCCGACGAGTTCAAGCAATTCTTTGGCCCGAGCCGGGTCTTTCTTTCCGGCGAGTTCTTGGATGAGAAGGATGTTTTCCAAAACGGTGAGGTCCTGGAGGAGATTGAAGAATTGGAACACATAACCGATGTTGTCTCTTCGAAACGAGGTCATTTTTTCCGAGTGATGACGGGGAACCTCCTCGCCGAGGAAAATGTAGGACCCTCCCGTAGGACTGTCCAACGCCGAGAGGCAATTGAGGAGGGTGGTTTTTCCGGAGCCGGATGGCCCGAGCAAAATCACACGCTCGCCTTCGTGAATTTCGAAACTTACACCGTCAAGCGCCTTGACCGTTCCTGCAGGCGTTTCGTAGTAGCGCTGGACATCGTTCATGGCGAGGAGCGGTTCAGTCATGTCGTTCGTCCCGTCCAACGAAACCAAGTATATGTGGGTTGAGCATGGGAGTGAACCGTATGGTGCCGGGAGCGGGGCTCGAACCCGCGACCTTCGGATGTCTCAGACACCACAAGGGGCTTGCACGTCATACGATCGCCTTGGAGGCTGCCCTATGAGTCCGACGCGCTACCAACTACGCCACCCCGGCCTGTCCCGTGGGTGAGCCCTTCCCTCTTTGAACAAATCGGAAGAACAATCCGGAGGAAACCCATCCCTGTTGAACTAAAATCAACCGCAGTGTTCTAACACTTGCTCGCCTCCCAACGGTTCATGGTGGACCTCAAAACGGCCATGGCGGCGGCTCAAGCCGAGCGCATGAAGCGTGATGGGGCCAAGAACGCTGAGAAGAAGAAACGCCGCTCGGGAGCCGACCTTGGCATCGAACCGTTTGATCCCGTGAAATATGTCAACAAGGAGCGAGCTGAGACCGCTTCGATGTGGCTCGTCATCGCATATGCGTTCATCGTCACGATGATGATGCGTTTTGTATTGATGCCATCGACCACCCTTGACAAGACGGACGTCCTCTACATTTTGCCCCTCACCATGTTGATTCTCATCCCACAGATTCACCGTATGGTCATGCCAGAACGCTTCAAGGAACATTACACCAAAGGTACGTGGTTCAAGGCTTTCTTCCTCTACACCTTTACGTTCCTCTCGCTTTCGTTTTTGGTGGTCAATCCCCCGTTCGGAGATATCGTGGCACCTCAACTTGCGGATGAATGGGGCGTGGTGATTGAGCACGACGGAACATACATCTTCGCCGACAAGGTCAACGCAGGAGAAAACACCTGGACGTTGGAGGAAGGCGAGTACATCCAGGGAGGTGCGTGGGTACTGTTTGGTTTGGCTGACAATGTTGACGATACGGGTGCCAACGTCACCGTCGTTCATCAATACCAAAACACAGAGGTGGTGATTGATTCAAACGCTTCGTTTTGGGAAGAGCACGGCACGGAAATTGGAACTTGGCGAACCGCCGAAAACAAGTCCGCACCCATCTTGCTGCCCCATACAGACCTTGACATGCCGTTTGCGATTTTCTTGGGAGAGGATTTGCCTGTGGGCGACCACACCATTCTTGTTGAGATCGTCGAGCAGGGCGACCCCTGGGAAAACAAGCGCACGTACACGTGGACGTTTTCGGTCAATCCGCCAGCCACGTCAGCAGAGTAGGTCGGCGTGCTGTTCAACGATGTCGTTGAGGACACGGTCAATCTTGGCCCTGTCGTGAAGTTCTCGTGAGACACGACGTTCGAGTCGTCGCCGCCTTGCACGGACAAGGGGTGCGAAAACGGTCCAACAAAGCGCTTCTTCGACCTGAGATATGACGTGAGGCATGCAACGCCCTCACGGCTCCCCTACTGTTCTGTTGCGTTGACCCCCCCCGTGAAAACTGAAAGTGAATCAGGCATGGAGGTGTTGAACGATTTGAGCCGTCAACGCATCGAGTTGAATCTGTTCCCCGCCCCCTTCAACAAGACGATAATCAATTTCGGCCATCCATTCGGTCAGGGCGAGTTTTGACCGCTCGCCGAGGAAGTCCGCGCTGTACAATTCTCGGTGAAGCTGGTTGACAAAATCGGTACCGGCCAAACCAAACTTGTCCAACAGTTCTCGTAGGCGCCGTCGGGCAACGTGGAATCCATCGTCACGACACGCCATGAGGTAGTTGTGAAGCGCCTCCGGCGGTGCTGTAGCAGAGGTTTCGTAGACCAGTTCCCGTCCAACCGTGGTGTTGAGGGCGGCAGCGACTTGAAGGGCGGTGAGGGCTTTTCGCAAATCACCTTGAGAAATACGCGTCAACGCTTCAACGGCCCCCTCTTCGAGCGTCAACGCTTCGAGTTCGGCGACGTGGACGACTTGAGAGGCGACGTCCGCATCGGACAGCGGTCGGAAACGGAACACCGCACAGCGGGACTGAATGGGTTCGATGATCTTCGAGGAGTAGTTGCATGAGAGGATAAAGCGACATGTTTCCGCATACTGCTCCATGATGCGACGGAGTGCTCCCTGCGCATCGTTGGTCAACGCATCGGCCTCGTCCAAGAAGATGATTTTGAAGGCCGCGCCGCCGTAAGGCTGCGTACGGGCGAATTGTTTGACCTTGGTGCGAATGCTCTCAAGCTTGCGCTCGTCAGAAGCGTTCATTTCAAGCAGGTTTTGTCGGAACGCCTCACCAAAGATGTCCTTTGTCAAGGCCATGGCCGCTGTTGTTTTGCCCGTGCCGGGAGGTCCAGCGAACAAGAGGTGCGGGAAATTCTTGTTTCCCGCATAGGTTCCCAATCGCTGAACGACGGCCGCTTGACCTTTGATTTGGGACACCGATTGGGGGCGGTGCTTTTCGACCCAAAGTTCGCTCATACCCTCCCTTCTCGTTGACGAGCCTCCTTCAACATTCGCATGGTGATACGACGTCTCATCCCCTCAACGCTTCTTCCTCGCTCGCCAAAGCCTCAATCCCCGAGAGGGAAAAGTCCCTATAATGGGGAGTGGTGTAAGGAACGAGTCCCATGCGTAGCGTACGAATTGTCCGTCCCCGAGCCACGGCGCTTTTGCTCGTGTTCATGTTTATCTTCGCCGACCTTTCGCTCCCTCAAACCATGGAGGGCTGGTCGCAATTGGAGGAGGAAAACACCGTCCATCGAGCCATTTCAACCCACGCCATTCATGCAGACACCTACATCACGGCCAGTTCGCCCACCTCCACTTACAACACCTCGGCCACGGGAACCCTTTCGGCGGGTCTCGGCCAGGAGTCTCGCCTGCTCCTTCGGTTTCCCATGAATTTCTCAGCCGGTGACACGGTCCACGTTGCAAGCGTTGAATTGGCATGCACAACAACCTCGTTGTCCTCCACTGAAATGACCGCTTTCGTCGCCGCCGTGGATCGCGCGTGGAACGGCTCGTTCGCTTCCTGGACTGCCTTTGCCAGCAATTCTCCTTGGACGATGCCAGGCGCAGACGGCACGGGGGATCGGGGCGCTTGGGAGCCACCAACCACCATCTCAGGAAACGGCACATTGAGCTTGAACGTCACCTCCATTGCCCAACAATCTGCCCGATCAAATCTCCCGTACCTCTCTGTCGTCGTCTCATCCTTCGGTGCGAGTTATGATTGTGGGATGTCGGAGTCGCTCAACCCGGTGGAACGTCCTCGTCTCCTCATGGATACAACCAACGGGACGGCCGCAACGAGCGGTGCAACCGTTTCCACGGCACTCCCAGTTGAGGACGGCGAGCCATGGATGAAATCTGATTTCCTTTTGCAGGCTGTCACAACCCCGCTTCTCAGCTACGATGCGAACACGGGAACCGATGTTGAGATTCAGCTCAGCAATGATGAGCAATGGCGCTCTGAAACGGATGAAGACTGGCATTTCTCAACGCTGTGGTCCACCTTTACATCCACAGGTACCACCGGCTCTTACGTCCTTCCTTCATCGCTCTCGCTCTCCAACGGCACGACGATGCACATGCGCGTGCGAGCCGTCGACACATCCGGTCAATGGGGGCCTTGGGAGACCACCAGTTTCCTTCTCCCTGCACACAACGTTGTTGACAACGGCGACGGCACGGCAACGATGACGTTCGGACCTACGGCAACCGGGCTCGAGGATGACTTTATTCAAGATGCGACCGTGAGCGAAACCAGCAAAACGACAACCTTGGGTGCAGGTACAACCCTTGAGGCAAGCATGACCTCAAGCAAGGAACGTTTGATTCATCTCCGTGCGTCACTGAACCAACTTGGGATGCACGATAACTTGACCATCGTGAATGCCGAAATGGAGTTGACACGCTCTTCGTATACCGGCAACCCCCTGGTGTCCGTCCACGGCATGGAGGAATCAGGACTTTGGGATGAAACCGAGGTGACATGGAATCGCATGTCTGCAGGCGGTGTCCAATGGTACGATGGCGGTCGTTCAAACGGAACAGCCACCATGGCGCTTGCCGACGGAAATCAAACCGATTCAACCTTCACGTTCGACCTTGACCATGCCGTTCAGAACTACCTTAACGGTGGTGATAGCGAACCGCTCGACATGCTGATCGCCGTCCGAGGAAAGTTCGAAGGTTACACCAACGGCGAAGGCATTGTGTTCCACTCCACGGAGGCAGCGAACCTCGCCAACGCCCCCACCTTCTCGATCACCTATGAGTGGGGCAGCAGTGTCCCGCCCACGCCGGTGAACCTGACGGCTCCGGTTGACGGTTTGGCCGTTTGGAATCAATCGGGACATAATCTGTCAGGAAACACCCAACCATCACTGAACTGGACCGCTCCCTCATCGGGCCACGACATTTTATTTGAGTTGGCAACCGACGAAGATTTCCGCCTCCAAGAATTGGTTGTGGATACCCGAGTTGACAACGACTTCAACCCTACAGACGGTACGCTCCCGATGAACGGTTCGAGAACACTTGAAACCGGCAACATGTACTATTGGCGAATGGCCACTGTTGACAGCAACGATCACTACGGGCAGTGGGTCAGTTCCAGTTTCTTTGTTTCCGATGCTGAGAGCACTTGGTTGGGCGGTGACCGATACGAGTTTAGAATGAAACACGGCAACGGCTCGCAGGACAACCAATATCCTGAATGCATGGACACCTACATCGAAAGCACCGCACCCACCGATAATTTTGACGGCGACTCCGAAATGACCGTTGATTACAACCCGTCGGGAGCAGAAATTACAGGGTTGATCGGTTGCAATCTCGTCTCGAATCTTCTTCCGGATGGATATGCCGTTGAGTCCGCCCACCTGAGCATGAAACTCACGTCCTCAACGTTTGGCAGTCCAACCGTTGCTGTGTGGGAAAGTCATCAAAACAACTGGAACGCAGAGGATGCGACGTGGGCTAGCTATGATGGTTCAAACGCTTGGGATACGGCTGGGGCAAAGGGAACCGACCGTGGTTCCCTTCTGGACAGCGTGAGCCTCGGCAGTACCTTCTCAGAAGGCGATACTGTGCAGTGGAACGTGTCGCTCGCCGTGCAAAACGCCATGCGTGAAGACCGCAGGGTGGATTTCATTGCTGGCATGCTTGGCGCAGGCTCGGGCGGTGCGCGAACCGCTTACTTTAGCACGGCAGAAGATTCGATGGCGAATCGCCCTGAGTTGACGTTCGTGTACGTGCCGGGTTCGGATGCCTTGCCAACCGATCCGTCTCCATCGCTGCCGCTTAACGGTTCATGGTCCATCGGCAGTGGGGTTGATTTGACGCCAATAACAACACCAACTCTCGTTTGGAATTATTCCGGGGCGATGCCGCTGGCAGGGTACATCGTTCAACTTGATACAGAAAGCGACTTTTCTTCCACAAACAGTCTGACCTACACCTCATGGAACAATGCAGGGTTCGATGTGGCGAACACCACCTACACGCAACAGACCGACCTTGAAGAAGGGGAGACGTGGTACTGGAGAGTTCGAGCCATCTCGGCAACGAATCAAATTGGAAACTGGTCTTCTGCCTACCACTTCCAGGTCCCCGACTTAGAAACGGTCGTCTTCAATTCAACCAAAGCCTCCGTCGAGTTGCGGCACCATGGTGCACTTCCTCAATTGAACACACCCCACTTTGTCGACACCTATGTCATCGAGAACGGTTCGGGTTCAGACGACACCCACGAGAACGCAACCACACTTCGAATCGGAGAACAATCCAGCGGCTATCAGAGTGCAGCCTTGATTCGCATTCCGCTCGCTGAGGTGCCTCAACCATCGGGTGCTCGCGTCACCGGAGCGGAATTGAGTTTGTTTGCGCAATCTGGTTCTGCCGTAGATGAACCCGTTGCTGTTCGACCATCGCTGCAGCCATGGACGACCTCTGCAAACGCTACAACCTACGACGGAACCAACAACTGGTCCGAGCGGGGTGGTCGAGACATCGGCGTGGATCTCGGCGAATACGTTGACCTCGTCGACAGTGTTGCTGATGACTGGATGGAGTTCGACGTGACAGAGGCGGTTCAAGCCGCTCTTGCCAACAATCAAAATTTTGTTTCGTTGGTCGTTTACACCGCTTCCCAAACCACAGATGACATCGTCATCACCTCGACCGAGGGCAACGCAGCACAAGCTCCGTATTTGACGTTGGTTTGGGAGGCCGGCTCTGTGGCAACGCCCACAGCCAGTGGTGTAAACGTCGGACCTGCAAACGGAGCGGTTGTGTGGGACACAGCGTCTCATGCACTCAAAGCCGACCGGACGCCTACCTTTTCCTGGACGTACAACGGGACCACGACCGTCTCAGACTGGCGAGTTTTCATTCAAACCGATGCGAACAACGACATGGCGGGGTTAATTACCTACGATTCTCGCATCACTCCTGCAGCTTTCGATACGGCCAACCTTACCTTCACACCCAGTTCCAACCTCTCGTTTGCCCAGACGATTCGCTGGATGGTTCAACCGATTAACAACGGCATGATCGGTCCACGTAGCAACTCCAGCGTGTTCTATTTGCCAAACGATGTCGGTGAGGAACTCAATTCTACGCACGCCACTGTTTCAATCCAGGACGGTGGGATGATTCCCTCCATCGCCTATCCTGCGGCCACCTCGGATACCTACCTCGACAACGGCAATCCCTACGCAAGTCAAGGCTCGTCGTCTTCCCTCTATGTTGGTCTTCGTCCTGGCTCGCCAATCACCACCTACCGCACAGCCACCTTGATGTCGATTGATTTCAGCGGCTTGCCGTTGCCTTCAACGTACGAAGTCCTCGATGCGCATCTTGAATTGGATGCCATTTCGACCTACCGGGGCACCTATGTCTCGGTTTCACAGATGATTACGCCATGGTCGGAATCATCGGTTTGGGCCTATCCTTCTGGCAACACGAGTTCGTGGCAGGGCACGGGTGCCCACCACTCCGGGGATTCAATGCCCCCGTTCAATTCACCACAGTGGGTGAACGCCACCGGTACGGTTTCGTTCAATGTGACCGCACTTGTTCAACACGCTCGCGCAGCGGGGTTGAGCGAGCTCAACGTTCTCATCCAAGGTGAGTATGTTGACGGACTTTGGGATGGCCGTGTCCAATTTGCGAGCAGTGAAGCCTCCACGCTCAGTTTGCGCCCTCGCCTGAACATGACCTACGCCGTGGACACGCCGTGGGTTGTTCCTTCGCCTGCCAACCTTCAGCCAGTTGACGGTGCGACGCTTTGGGACACGTCGAAACCTCGTCCTTCCGGACAAAACACATCTGATTTCAACTGGACCGCGTCCTACACGAACCAGACCCGTTGGGTTGCTTGTGTGTCCCCCGACAGTCGAATGGTGGACGATCTCGATTGCTACACCTCTGACGAAATCCTCGCGGGTGATCACACCAATCTCACGTTCGACTCGACCAATTTGACCATCACGGTGGCCAATCACTCAAAAGGAGATGAGTGGGTCTATTGGCGTGTGCGAGCCGACCAAGGCGACAGGATTGGTCAATGGTCCGCCGTTAATAAATATCGAAATCCCGAGGATCAGGGAAGCGATGACGGAAGTGGGAATCACACGGTTGTCCTCTCTCGTGGGTCCATCTTTGACTCAACGGGTGACCTTCCCGCAGTCAAGGATGTTGAGATCGATTCCAACGCCACTGTCAATCGCGGTGGCTCGACGTTGGTGTATTTGGGTGCGAATCGCCTGGGTACCGGACAGAGCAGCGTTCTCATGGAGTTTGACCTCACGAACATCCCTTGGCCCGCAGCGATGACCCCGACGCAGATGATGCTCAGGATGTACCAAACCGGTATCGCAGGGTCATCTTCTACCACGGTTGCAGCGTATGCCTGCAGCGGGTTCAGCGAGTCAACCGTTCTGTGGATTTCTTCTCCGACATGCTCGACCACGGAGATTACCCGTTCTACGCTCTCTGTTGGTTCACCTACGGGGTGGGTGGAGTGGGACCTTACCAGCCTTGCACAAAGTAATATTGCCAACGGAAACACCACGATGACATTCAAACTTGAGATGGTCGGATCGACAGGATCTTCACACACGCTCGCCTCATCAGAAAATTCCAACGCCTCCCGCCACCCTCACTTGGTATTACAGTATGTTGACAATGTCGCAGGTATCCTCCCGCCAGGTCAGCCGGTCTTGAACTCGCCAGCGGACGGCGAAGTCCTCTACCAGGAAAACGACGGGTTGTTGACGTCCTCAACCCAGCCTGTCTTGTCATGGGCCCCCGTCGCAGGTGCAACCGGATACATCGTCACCATTTCAAACGAAACCGGCGTCTACAAATTCAAATCATGGGAGGACGATGAAATTACCAACACCAGTTTCCGTTTCGGGGCTGACCTTCCCGATGGACAACTCTTCACCTGGTGGGTCCAAGCAGTCAACCAATCCATTCCCGGACCCTCCTCTGCTCGCTGGAGTTTCGCCATTGGTGCGCCAAATCATGTTTACAACAACGATTTCACCTACACATACACCTTCCAAACCGGCAATGAAGTATCCGAGTACGGACACACCAATATCCAAAACACCGTTCTCTCCAGTGCCAACCCAACGAATAACTTTGCAGGAGCAAGCACGCTAAGCGCTGGAGATTTTTGTGGCTCTTCCTTCACCGACGAATGTCGCATTAACATCGGCTTGAACGCAGCACAAATTCCGTTCGCACAATACCAACAGGTCCATTCCGCTTCTTTGGGACTTTACCTTGAATCGTGGACGTTTGACCAAGGCGCTACCTCTGTCTCCTTCAGCGTTCATCCACTGTTGGCTACCAACTGGGCCGCTTCCTCAGCGACATGGGATGGCACCACCTCAGGTGCTTCATGGGGTGCCCCAGGAATGCAGCTGGGCGTGGATTATGGTGATGCGATTTCATCCACGACGGCGACCATCGGGGCCTCCGGTTGGGTGTGGTTTGACATCAGCACGGCCGGCATGACCATCACCGGCGAAGAAGCATGGATCATCATCGCCACGCCCAACACGGGTCACGCACATGCTTCGTTCCACTCCGGTTCAGCAGCCAACGCCGATTACCGTCCGAAGGTGCTTTTCAACACAACGAACATCACGACCGTATCGATCAGTCCTACGGGAAGTTTGACCACCGATGCAGACACGCCGGTGAACTTCAATTCCATAGCCTACGATCACCAAGCGATGGTTCGTGCACCGCCGATGACATGGTCTGCTTCCTCGGGAAGCATCGGGACCAATGGACTGTTCACGCCAACCACGACGGGCACCGTCACCATCTCGTCGTGTTTCGGGCTCGTCTGCGGCACCCAATCGATCACCGTGACAGCCGGCGCACCGACCGATCTCATCGTCACCCCGCTGTCTGCAAATATCACTGCTGACGAGACGCTGACAATCACGGCCCACATGGTCGATCAACACGGCAACATGGTTCCTGGCGAGCCCATCACGTATTCGCCAACCAACGGTAGCATGAGCGCCGTCGTGCCGAACATCTTCCAGCCCTATGCCATTGGCACTCACGTCGTTCGTGTGGCGCACGGTGTCCCTTCTGGCGATTATGTTGATGTCTCGGTTACCGTCGAAGCCGGTGCTCCGTCCTACTTTGAGTTGGGCGGGTGCGAGGGCACCGTCCCTGCCGGCATTGAATGCGCGATTTCCATCGACCTCTACGACCAGTTTGGAAACGCCCTCAATGTTTCTGAGGCTGGAAACTTGACGTGGACAACCACCAACGGGAATTACTCCGAATCGAATCAGGAATACTTCCCCGACCATGTTGGTGTTTGGTGGTTGAACCTCACGTCCGTGTCGGGTGCAGCTGGCCAGCTTCAAATCGATGTTGGCCACGGAGCCATCGATTATCTGGAATTGAATGCATCATCCACAAGCATAACCGCTGACGAGCGAGTGTACATTAACACCACGCGAGTGGACGTTCGTGGGAACCGGTTGGCCGTTGTCCTCCCTGCCAGCAACTGGACCAAGACGTCCGACGGTCAGTTGACGCCGGGTGCTCCTGCGATTTGGGACCCTATCAAGACCGGTTCAAAACTCCTCGAGGCACGCTATGAGAACGAGCTAACTCAGATTATCATCGATGTGGAGCGAGGACAAACCCAGACCCTCCGCATCACCGTTGATAACGAAATTGCGACATGGCAACACTTTGACATCACGGCCGATGACACCTTGGAAGCGAAAATTTTCGCCATTGACGCTAAGGGCAACCAGTGGTCGGTTCCCGAATCCAATTGGTCGCTTGACCATCCGACCATCACCGACGCTTCGAATTTCCTTGAGGTCTTGTCCGGTGATGCAACGACCTTCACGCCGTATTACGCCTCGGACCTGCCCTACATGCTCACGGCGTCCTACAGCGATGCCAATACTGACCTCAGCGTTTCCATCAACATCACGGTTGACCACGGTATGCTCAACACTGTGACCGTCGAAGCCGTGGCCAATGACCCGCTTCAGTCGACCGGTGCAGTGATTGAAATCACCTCAGATTTCGCCATCGATTTCACCTCCGAATTGTTTGACACGGACAACAACCAAATTTCGTCGGATGAATTGACCTGGCTCGAGGTCAATGTCGAATCCGGTGAGTCGCGCGACATCACGACCCAATTGCTTCTTGACGCCATGCGCTGGGAAGCGACCACGGTCGGCGAATGGCGCATTGAAGCTTACAGCATCAGCGGTACAGGTTTCAACATCTCGGACAGTGTTTCCATCACCGTCCTGCACGGTGAGGCGGTCACGGTGGCAGCGGACCTCTCCACCACCACCCCCACAGCGGGCGACCGCGTGGACATCCAGGTGACAGGAACCGACGCTGATGGCAACCAGTTTGCGCAGGATGTGGCCTGGACGGAAAATGGCCAAACGGTGCCCACCTTGAGCATCATCACGTCCTCCGAAGGCACCTACACCTACGACGCAGAGGTTGCTGGCGTACACACCCTCGAGTACAGCGTCGGTGGAGCGATGTCGACCGCTGAAATCACGGTTGCAGCCCAGAACATCGTTGCACGGTTGGAAGTGAATTTGTCAACCGACAGTCTTGAACAACTCGAGAGCCTTGACGTGTCAATTCGTGCCTTTGACGCCTTTGACAACGAAATCTCGGTTCCTGGAAGCGTTCAAGTCGAAGCAACGGGTCGAGGAACAGCCATGATGACCTCCTCGGACCAGTGGACGGTCACCACCTTGGATGACGGACCACAAACCATCACGGTGAGCGTTGGTGCGGTCCGTGTGAACGAGGAGATCAGTGTCACCGGAAACTTCCAAGGCTTCTTCGAGGCTGGCGGAACGTTGTACTACGTCGGTGCTGGATTGCTCGCTTTGGTGGCCGTTGTCCTCCTCGGCCTTGGTGTCATGTTCATGAGAAACGGTGGTTCGGGCGACTGGGACGACGATGATTATGACGACGACGATGACGACCGTCCCTCCGGTCCGACAGGTCCCGCTCCGGGTCCAACCGGTCCTGCACCCGGTCCGACAGGCCCTGCACCTGGACCGACAGGCCCCGCACCTGGGCCAAGCGGTCCCTCAGCTGATGAGCCCCCTGCAGAGGAGGAGGTCGAGAAAGAACTCGAAACCACCTTTGACGAAGACGGCGTGGAATGGTGGGAAGACGAGGACGGTGCCTGGTGGTATCGCAACCCCGGTGAAGAAGAGTGGCAAGAATACACTGATTGAGGTCGTGGTGTCGTGAACTTTCCAAAGGCCTGCGTTGTTCTTGCGACGCTCGTTGTGTTGGGCACATGGTCTGCAAGCCTTCCTGCGTTGCTCGATGAAGAGGCTGTAATTCACCGCTCGGGAACTGCAGATCGTGTGGTGATTGACGACCCGCCTGCCACCATGTCGGCTGACGAAGTGGTGATGTTTGAGGCCCTGATTTACGACCCGGTCAACAACCTCGTTTCCGGGGATATCAGTTGGTCTGCAAGCAACGGTACCATCACCGATGACGGTCTGTTCTACCCGTGGTCGTCTGGCGTGGTCGAAATCATGGCTGAACACAACGGTCTTCTGGGTCACCACAACATCACGGTGGAGGCTGGTGTGCCCACATCCATCGAAATCACCCGAACCAGCATCGGTGTGCTCGAGCCCACCAGCATGGCAGCCGACCTTCTCGACGCAAGAGGCAATCGAATGCCGGGTGCTTCGTCCATGGTTTGGGATATTGATGGGACCTACATCGGGCACGGTCAACCCACGTGGACGGCGCAAACCATCGGAGACTACGACGTTCGTGTTCGCTACAATCAACTCGAGGCCCGAACAACCATCACGGTCACCGCCGGCTCACCTTACGAATTTGTCTTTGATGAACCCTTGATGGTGCGTGCCGGCACCTTGGAAAAAATCACGCCTCGTTTGGTCGACATCAACGGATATGAGATGCCGCTCTCCACGGTTGGTTCGCTGGCCTGGTTCGCTGAGAACGGCTCGTTTAACGCTCAAGGCGAATACCTCGCTACCAACACGGGCAGTTGGCTCATCACCGTATCGGCAGGCAACATCACCGGCAGCACGACACTCCACGTGATTCCCGGCGATGCCGTAGCCTCTGAGTTGTTGGTGGTCGATGCACCGGAGGTGTTCATGGCGGGAGAGTCGTACCAATTGGTGTTCGAACGTCGAGATGCGAACGGCTACATCGGTTTCGTCTCACCTTCCATCCACGCCCTCACCGCCTCATCGGGCGGCCTCTCGGTCGACGATGAGGGTCGAGTGTACTGGAATCCATCCGCAACGGGTGAAGCCACGCTTTCTGGCAACGACGGCACGGTGAGCAGTTCACTTCTGTTGAAGGTTGAGCACGGCCGTGCTATCGATATCGGTTTCCAGGTATCGCCGCGTGTCCCTTCTGCAGGCGACCAGGTCGTGATTGAACTCGTTGCAGAGGACGTCAAAGGAAATCGATGGGTCGTGAACGGAACCATCGACATGACCATGGGTGAGGAGACCGAACTCACGACCGAGACATCCTTTGCGTTGCTGCAAGCTCAAAGCGCCGGTTCTTGGCGATTTGACGGCAGTTGGTTTGACAACTCAACGGGTGCGATGTTTGTGACCGATGCCGCTTTTGACGTTCAGGTCGGTCGCCTTGCCTTCATCACCCTCGACGGCGAGGGAAGCCGCGTCCCTGCGGACGGTGAACTGGCACTGAACCCGATGTTCTATGACGCCTTCGGGAACGAGTTGAATGGTATTGCGCTCAACTGGACGCTGGACGGCGAGGACATTACTCTTGACATGTTGCTCAACGACGGGCGCTGGAAGGCCACGTCCGTTGGCGGGCACGAACTTCGAGTCAATGCCGACGGGGTCTTTGCAACCGTACGGTTCACCGTGGTGGCCGGAAGCGCTTACGGTTTGGTCACCGATGTGGATGAGGGGCTGGTTGTGAATGCAGGCGAACCGTTCGACCTTTTCATTCAAGTTGTGGATGTTCACGGCAACATTGCCGAATCAACCTCGGTTTCGACCACGCTCAACGCCTCGCTTGGGGAACTGGAGGCCTCGCCAACCGGATTGGGTTACTGGCAGTTCACGGGCAAGAAAGTTGGCACCTATGAGCTGGTCCTCCAAGATGAGGGTGCAAGCCATACCGTCCCCTTGACCGTCGAAGCCGGTGCCCCCGTTCGGATCCAAGCCTCGATGAGCCGCAGTGCGATTGCCGAGGGCGATGTCGTGTTGATGAACGCATTTGGTACGGATGCGTACGGAAACACGTTGAGTATTCCCAAAGCGAACACGAGTGTTTCTTGCACATCGGGACCCGCCTCGTTTGTGACCAACGGGACGTGGGAAATTGATGTCCAGAACGGAGGAACAGACCGTTCGTGCACCATTCGTTGGAGTGGCCTGCTCGCACAAACCTTCTACGATGTTGACGAGGTTCTCCTCGGCGGTGCAGTCGGTTCGACCAACACCGCCATGACCATGGCTGCTGTGCTGCTTTTCTTGCTCTTGGCCGTGTTGGTGACGCTCACCAAGAAGGCATCCGAAGCTTCGGATGAAGCGTGGGTGGAAGACGTCTTTGACGATGACGAGGAGGAAGACGAGGTGGATCAGCAACCGGGCGACCTTGTTGTTGACGACACACCGCTCCACGAACGCCACGGCTTGACCTTGGAATCGATGAGGGCGCTGGCACAAGAGGCAGGAAACGTCGGCGTCATGCAGGCCACCCCCTCGACCGTCCAGGGGCAGACCGGCTGGTATGTTGATGTCTCTGAAGAACTGCAATACTGGGAAGTTACGCCCGATGGCGAGTGGATTCGTCACGAATGAAAGGCGTTTTTCCATGAGCGCAGGGGTTCATAGCGGAGGACAGCCTCGGTTTTTTTGATAGCATGGGTGCCGACGAATTGATTGAAAGCCTCAACGAAGCCCTCGGATGGGAATTGCGTGCCATGACCATGTACGCACATTATGCTGCGAACGTTCAGGGAATTCACCGTCTCCAGTTGGACCCGATGTTCAACGAAGAAGCCACAGAATCAATGGCCCACGCCGATGTGGTTCGCAGAGCCATCGTGAAGTTGGGCGGTGTTCCCGTCACGGAACGAAACGGCCACGCGATCGTCCACACGACGGACTACAAGACCATGCTCGAATGCTCGTTGGAGACCGAAACAAAAGCGGCTGAAGTCTATGCAGGCATCACCCAACTGCTCGAAGAGGTTGGCGACCAGGAGATGTACGATGCGATTGAACAAATTTACTTTGCAGAACTCCGCAGCCTCGAAAACCTCCGTCTCATCCTCGCTTGAGGACTTGAGGGTTGGCGAGGTTATTCTTGCTCTTTTGGAGTCGATGGCTCTCCATCACGGTTCAAGAACGCATTGAGTGGCGTTTCGCCTTCACGAGGTTTGACGTTTCGACGACCGTAGGCGTACCACGCCAACATACCGATGGCGACGGCGCCCAGACCGCCATAAAGCGCCTTTTCCCCCATGAGAATCAACATTGCAATTCCCGCAATGGTTCCGTAGATTTGCGGAATTGGATACAAAGGTGAACGGTAAGGTGGGTCCCAAGCATGCCTTGGTTCTGCACCACGAAGCACCACGACGGTCAAGTTGAGCACGATGAAGACCATGAGGATGAATCCGGAGGCAAGTTCTGCAATGACATGGACATCGAAGGAATAGATGGAGATCGCCATCAACAACCCCGTCAACAAAATTGGCCAGTGAGGCGTCTTGTAGCGTTCGTTCAACTCAGCGAGCGGGGCTGGAAGGACGCCGTCCTTGGCCATGGCATAGATGAACCGAGAGGACGAAAGCACGCCCGCCAGGGCCATTGAAGCCATGGCGATGATGGCGACGAAGGAGGCGAGCAGTACCACAGTGGTGCCGGCGACCGAGTCGGCAAAGACGCTGATTGGATTTTCAACTGCATGACCGTCGGTCATGTACCAGTCCGGCGCCATGACGGCCACCATGATGTAGGCGACGACGGCGTAAAGGGCGGTGGCGATGAACAGGGACTGAATCATGCCACGTGGGAGGTTTGTTTCCGGGTCGAGCACTTCGCCGCCGATAGCACCAACTTTGATGGCACCTGAAAAGGCGACAAAGACCAGTGCAGCAGCAGTGCCCATCTTCAGACTGACCGGTTGGAAGTCTTGTACGGGTCGACTGAGGTCCAAATCATTGGAAAACAACGCCATGATACACAGGAGGACGACGGTAGCGACCGCACCGGTAACGATGGGCACCTGCACTTTCTTGATGGCTTTCACGCCGGTGATGTTCACGACCAAAATGAGGACGAGAAGGACCATGGCGATGGCTTTTGAATTCACATCATCAATGCCAAAGTGGGTTGTGATGACCTCCATATACGCTGCAAAACCAACAAGGGCAAAAGCGGATTTTAGCATAAAGGATGCAAAGAGGCCCAAACCACTGATGGTGCCCACCAAATGTCCGTACGTTCGCTCGGCGTACACGTAGAATCCGCCAGACTGGGGCATGGCGCTCGCCAGTTCGGCCTTTGAGTAGGCGCTGGCGATGACGACGCTTCCGGCCAGCAGGAACGCAAACCACATGCCGGGGCCTACAACTTCCTGTGCAAAGGCCGGAAGCAAAAACAGGCCGGAACCCAACATGGAAGATAGCGAGAGGACGACCAGCGTTTTCAGGCCAATGCTACGAGCCAATTCAACGGTTTTATCAACACCCATGAACATTCCCCGATTTCTAACACCAGAATGCTGTGTTGTTTCGTGATAATCGCCAAAGGATATTAGCAATTTGTATGTATTCGATAAACAAACGCCGGATTCCGGAAATCATTCCCCGAGGTGGACGATGACCTTCATCTCCACCGCGATGGGCGTTGGTAGCGCATCGATGGCAAGGGTGGTGCGGGTGGGCCCAACCGTTCCAAGGGTTTCAGCCCACACTTCGTTGTACCCCGCGAAATCCCGCTTCATGTCAACGAGGAAGGTGGTGACATCCACGATCTGGTCAAACCGAGCTCCGGCTTCTTCGACGATACGGCGGATGTTTTCCACGACAGCGTGTGTCTGCGCTTTGATATCGTAGTCAAGTGGATCGCCGTCCTCGTCGTGAATCGGTCCTCCGGGGATGGCGTTGGTGCCGGGTTGCCGAGGACCAACGCCGGAAAGGTAGAGCATATCGCCCACTTTCCGAGCGTGCGGGTAGGCGCCCACCGGTTTTGGCGCTGCCTCGGTGTTGACCGAACCCTCGGCTTGGGTTGGGTCCCACAAGGCGGGGCCGTTGGCTTGTGTCACGGATGCTGGCTCTTCGCTGCCAGCCTCGGCCGGCTCGGACGCTGTTGGCGAATCGACGTCGTCCGCCCCTGCGTCAAGCACACCACGCTCGCCGTGGAAATACTCCACATCATCCTCGTCGTATTCCTTGTCCCCTGCACCTGATGGCGTTGGGTCGAGGTGAACAACGGCACCTCCAGCACCGTGGATGGCCTCGTAGGCCATGACGCGCCCGGTCAAATCGTTGCGATTTCCGTTCATCGCCGAAAGCCACCACATGGGCTTGAACGCGACCACTTTTTGCACTCGAATTTGACGGTGGATGGTCCGCGAAAGTTGACCGACATCTTCCAGGCGTCCCTGTTCGAGGAATTCCAATATTTTCCTGTTCCACTCGTCGTCCTTGAGGGAGTGAATCTTGTCCTCCTCAGGCTGGATGAAATCGGTGAACATCCGGTTGGAGAGGGACATGGCGGTGATGGCCACCGCGCGGCGTCCTTGGGCTTTCACCACGTCAAGGCAGGACTTGGCCAGCACCGTTGTCTCGCTCCGGTTGGCGTACATGTTTGAGGAGACGATGACGGCCGGGATGGTGTTGTCGGGATTGAGCAGCGTGAGTGCCACCACGGAACCGACATCGATGGGGAAGCCCTTGTAGTTCACACAGCGGCTCTGGAGGCCTCGCTTTTCGTTGGCTTCGTTCCACGCGTGGGCGAATTCAGCGTCGATGTTGAACGAATAGGGAATGGAGCCAAGGTCGTGGAAATCGTGGTCCACCATGACCCACTCGGGATTGGGGTCGGCTTGGATTTGATGGCCGATGATGGAGGGCCATGTGGTCGAGTAGATGATGAGCAAATCCGCTTCGAGGTCGCGAATGGTTTGAGCGGCTTCGTCGAATGCGTCTCGCAATCGGCGCCATCCCGGGCTTTGGTCGGGCGCCAGCACCGTATGGGGGTGAACGGGCACAACAAACGAGGCCACCACGTCGCCTGCACTCATGCGTCGTTCACCTCGTGAGCATAACAGGGCCATTCGACCACGGCGTTTCCGGTCCCGATGATGGTGCCATAGCCGTGGAGGATGGCTGGGTAATCCGGGACATCCAGGGCGGAGAGCAGCCATGAGAGGCCGCCACCGTCGCTCTCTGCGATGGCCTGTTCGGTGAATTCGGGCATTTCGTCAAGAATGCGTTGGGCTTGTCCGCTGCGCATGTAATCGATCATCCGCATGTCCCACAGATGCATGGCGTGGCTGGTGATGTGTTCTTTGCTCATGTCTTCGGGAACCTCCGATTCGGTGGTGAAGTGGCGGTGGGAGAGTGAATTGCTGGCGAGGACCACGACCTTCTTTCCGCTGGCCTCAATGGCCTTGCGGGTGACTTTTCCGAGTTCGATCATGATTTCTTGCATGACCTCGACCGAGTAGTAGGCCGTGGAGCGGTTACTGGAAATCACCACGAGCGGTTTGTCCCATTCGGGGTTGAACAGGTGCCCGGTGGTGATGGTACCGTAGTCAACACGGAAGTCAGGATTTTCCATCATCTTCACCGGCAGCCCAGCTTTGGCCGCTTCGTCATGGATGGCCTTCGCAAGTTCGACGTCCACGTTCATGTCGTAGTGGTAGCGAAAGAGATTGGGGAAAATCGGGTCGACCGAAAGCCCCTCAAAATGCGGCAGACCGAGAAAATGGGTGCCAACGTAGGTTTGCCAGTGCGGTGAGAGAAGAACGATGGCGTCGTAATCATGCTGGGCAAGGGAGGCACGGAGGCGTTCATAGCCCCAGCGCAGTTGTTCCCAACCACCTTCAGCGACCGGCTCGTTCTGAGGGGGGTTTTCCGCATACACAAGGTGTGGCGGATGCGGTGCAATGCATCCAGCGACAATCTGGCCTTTGCCCATGGATGTCGCACTGCACCGAGGTTTAATTCATCATCGGCACCCCACCAAGCCAAGGTCAACACGAAGCCCTAAACAAGCGGCAGGATTGGGTCTACACATGGAAGCGGGAGAGGCCGAAGCGTCCCCTTCGACTGAACTCCTCGTTCAGCAACCCGTCTCCGCAACCTGGTCCGAAACGTGGGTCAACGTCATGTTCCCCACGCTGTTTGGTATGGTCGCAGGTGCCGTTTGGCAGGCCACGGTTTCCCCGCATTTGACCTACGGCTTGCCCAATCCACCTCAGGGCGGATTGCTCATCATGATGCTCTTTTCCCCGTTGCTTCACCGCTGGCTGACGCCGCATCCCCAATCCATGTGGTTGGACTATCTCGGCGGCATTGCCGCACTCGGCGTACCGCTGTTGTTCGTCTGGTCCACCGGTATGGGTGGGTTTGTGTGCGGTGGCTATCTCGCCACCGTGTTGTGGATATGGGTCAGCACCTCATGGTGGCGTTTTCACTTGCCTCCGTTTCGGCTCGCCATTTGGCACACCATGGGCGTGAACATCGGGGCCTTGGGTGGCTCGCTGTTGTACTTCAGCCTGCTGATGTGATCACGAGGTGTACGATTCATCGTCGTTGGGAAAGTCCCCGGAGCGCACATCGGCACAGTATCCCTTGATGGCCCCGTCGATGTCCTCTGCGAGGTTGAGGTAGCGGCGAAGGAAGCGTGGAGAGAAGTCCATCGTGATGCCCAACAGGTCGTGAAGCACGAGCACTTGCCCGTCCACATCAGGCCCAGCACCGATGCCGATGGTGGGAATGGTTAGGGCTTGCGAGACACGCTTGGCGAGTTCGCGTGGAATTTTTTCAAGCACGATGGCAAAGCATCCAGCAGCCTCCAACACCTTGGCGTCGGCGATCAACTTCTCCGCTTCCTCCTCTTCTTTGGCACGGACGGAGTAGGTGCCAAATTTGTAGATGGACTGTGGGGTCAATCCGAGATGTCCCATGACGGGGATGCCGGCGGTTAAGATGCGTTCAATGGATTCCACGATTTCAGCGCCACCTTCCAGTTTGACGGCGTGGCCGCTCGATTCTTTCATGATGCGAATGGCCGACTCAAGGGCTTGGCGAGAATTGCCCTGGTAGGAGCCAAACGGCATGTCCACCACGAGGAGGGCGCGGTCAACGGCCCGCTCAACGCATTGGGCGTGGTAGATCATGTGGTCGAGGGTCATCGGCACCGTGGTGACTTGGCCTGCCATGACGTTGGAGGCGGAGTCGCCAACAAGAATGACATCAACACCCGCCTGGTCGACAAGTCGCGCCAGGGAATAGTCGTAGGCGGTGAGCATGGTGATTTTCTCACCTGCGCGCTTCATTTCCTGAAGCGTGTGCGTGGTGACTTTCCGCGCTTCGCTGTAAACGGACATAGCGGTTCCACCGCTCACGGTGTTTTGAACTCGTCGCCTGCGGTTATTCTGCCTCGCCAGCGAAGCCAAAGACTTGGTTTTGAAGCTCGTGCAGGGCCTCTTCTGCGTTGGCACTCGCCAGCAGTTGTTGACGCCCTTCCAAGTCGTTAAGGCACAAGGCGGCGATGTTGTAGATGGACTCTTTTCGCTCAGAGATTTGTTCCTCACAGATGGATTCGACCCAGCCGTCCAACACATCGACGTCCACGTTCATGCCGCGGCCCGCACGGTGGACGATGGTTCGGGTCAGTGTGCGCAAGAACCCTTTGTCGTCCTCGTTCAATTCGCCCACCTCCTCGAGGTAGTTGACCTTGGCAGAGATGTACAATTTGCTGTGGTTGGCGTCTTCCGGAAGATGTTGCAGCAAGGTGTCGACGTCCGGGGTTAATCCTTCTTCAACCAGCGTGGCCATGGACGGGTCAGAAAACGGAGGGAGTGCTGGCTCAATGACCTCTTCGACAAAGAAACGACGTCCTCCGGTGATGGTGATGAAATGATTTACGCCCCGTGTCTCGTGATTGAGAATGATGGCCTCGCATCCGTGCGGCCGGGGGCCATCCCAACCGTTGGTGGGTGCGAAGGGGTCGTTCATCACCAAACCAAACGGGCGCTCATCCAAAATGCAGGTATCCAGCATCTGTCGGTACCTTGGTTCAAACACACGCAGTTCCTGAAGTTCACCGGGAAACAAGACCATGGGCAGGACGAACAGCGGAAGGGCTTTGTCGTCCATGGTTTGCCTCCGCTTGGCTAGCATTTGAACATGTGTTCTCAGGGTTGCTGAACACAGATGTTGGTCAATTCAGAGAAAAAGTTCAGCGACCATGCACCGCCTTCCCTTCCCACTCCCGATTGTTTGACGCCGCCGAAGGGTGTCCGCAAGTCTCGGTTGAGCCACGTGTTCACCCAGACGATGCCGGTATCAATTCGTTGCGCAAAGGCGTGTCCATGCTCCACATCGGCCGTCCACACCGAACCTGCCAAGCCGTATTCGGTGGCGTTGGCCATCGCAACAGCTTCGTCTTCCGTGGTGAAGGCATGAAGGGTGACCACCGGCCCGAAGATTTCCTCGGTGGCGGTGCGAGTGGTGTGGCTCAAGCCTTCAATGACGGTCGGTCGAAGAAAGGCTCCGTTTGGTGAGACACCCTCCACCGGTGCCTCAGAAGCCAGCCCACCGGTCAACACCGTACCGCCTTCTTGCCGGCCGAGTTCGATGTACGATTCGACTTTGGCTTGGTGGTCCGAGGAGATCACCGACCCCATGACCGTGTTCTCCTTGGTGGGGTCGCCAACGACGATGCCGTTGACGGCTTCGATAAACTTGGCCTTGAAGCGGTCGTAGATGGTGGCGTCCACCAGCACACGTGAGCCGCACAAGCACACCTGTCCGGAGTTGGTAAACGAGGCTCGGACGATCCCGTCCATGACCGAATCAAGCGGTGCATCGGCCAGAACGATGGTGGCGTTTTTTCCGCCGAGTTCAAGGGAGAGTTTCTTGAACATCGGAGCGGCTGTGGCAGCGACGATTTTCCCCGTGGCCGTGCCGCCGGTGAAGGAGATACCTCGTATGTCTGGGTGTTCAACAATGGCCTGTCCCACCTCGGGGCCAAGACCGTGTACGAGGTTGAAAACGCCCTTTGGAAAGTCGAGACGCTTCAGCACCTTGGCGAGGTGGTTGGCGGTCATCGGGGTCAGTTCCGAGGGTTTGGCCACGATGGTGTTGCCCATCAACAAGGCGGGCGCGACTTTCCAGGTGAGCAAGTAGAGGGGGAGATTCCACGGCGTGATGAGTCCAACGCAGCCGACCGGTGAGCGGTGCACGTGGTTGATGGCCCCATGGTCAACGAAGGTCGGCTCGGTGTGGTCGCGTCCAAAGTCAGCGAAAAAACGGAAATTTGCCACGGAACGAGCAGCGTCAACTTGGCGGGCCAATGCGATGGGTTTCCCGGTGTCCATGCTTTCGAGTTGTGCAATGGTTTCAGCCTCCTCCTCGAGCGCATCAGCGATGCGGTGAAGCCAGGCCATGCGTTCTTCGAGGCTCGTGGCGGCCCATGCCGGTCCTGCTTCGAGGGCGGCCCGTGTGGCGAGTGCCACATCTTCAGCGTTGGAGCGTGGCAGGGTGGTGATGCTTTCGCCTGTAGCCGGATTGACCGTTTCCATGACCGCTCCGGAAGCAGCGGGCTGAAATTCGCCGTTGATGAAGTTCATGATCGGCTTCATCAACTCACCTCATGGTCGAAATGCCAACGGTCCTGGTCGGGGTCCCATTCGTCCCATGTCGGTACGGTTTCGAGGACCTCAACATAGCGTTCGGGCACGATGCCCGGGACGATGAACGCCTTTTGGCGGTGGAGCGGGTAGGGGTTCCGCAAGTTGATGCCGAGCACACCCAGCAACGCCCTTGCGACATACCATGTGGCCTGGGAGTTCCAACCATGAGCAATTTTCACGACGATGCCCAGCCCTTTGGGATAGTCGGGGTGTTCAATGGCCATGCCAAGCAAACCATCGGCGCCTTCCTTGGCGATGACGCGGCCTTCCCCCGCTTTGAGGACGGTGGAATCGAGGCGATTGAATCCACCCACAAGGTCGGGGTGTCGTACCATGGCTTCCCAAATCCAGTCGTCGTCCTTGTCGCGGACCAGACCGGCGTAAATCTGTGCCAATTCAGAGACGGTGTTGGAGACGGTTGGTAAGCCGCAACCGTCTTTGGCGATGCGAAGAGGCTCCCAATCCTCGCCGAGGTAGGTGCGCAACTGTTCCATGTAGGCGTGGAAGACTTCGTGCGTTGGTAGCGTGTAGCCGGCCCGCTTCCAGCCTTTCATGCGACAGCCTCGCAGAATGGCTGCATGTTCACCCGAACAGGTGTGAAACCAGCGCCGTGGCCGCCGAACCTGTCGCCCGAATTGAATCAGTGGCACATCCAGCGGCGTGAGCATCAGTGGCCATTCAGATTCGCTGAGCAGCGATTGGGCGGCCGCGACGTGTTCGGTGTCGCCGTTGTGCGAGGCGACGGCGATGGCCTTCTGTTCCCATGAACAATCTTCGAGTTCGTCCGTGAACGCTTTCAGCATGAAGGGCTTCATCATTGAGCGGCCGTAGCAGAGGACGTCGCCTCCAAAGGAGTGGATCACTTCGTCGCCGTGCGCCCAAGCGACGGCACCATGAATGGTGGTTTCCGAGACACCGTTTCGGCGATAGTCCACGAGCGGCTCCCAGTCAACATCCCGGCCGGTCGGGATGCCTTCGACCTTTTCGCCCAGCGGCGATTCGGGGTACATGGCAGAGCCGGGTTTTCCGGGTTGAACGGCCGAAAAAGTATCGTGGTGAACCCCCATGATTACGCCTCCTTGAGCATCGTCTCAACCAGTGGCACCACCTGTTCCATGTAGGCCGTCATGTTTCGGCAGACACGTTCTGAATCGTGGTTGAAGAAATCAAACCACGCCATGATGCGGTCCTCGGGGTGGAACCGTTCGACCATCTGTTGGGCCACCTCTTCGACGTTGCCGATGAGAGCGTTGTTGGCGGCTTTGGAAACCTTGTCCGGGTCGATGGTCCCCTCGAGTGCGTTCCAGTAAGCGCTGAGGGCCTGGTCGGCTTCAATTTGCGCCGCAGCACTCTGTTCTTCCGGCGTCAATCCGGCCTCGGCGTTCAAGAACACAAAACTCGTTCGGGGCATGTCGCTACGCTTCCAAGCACCGCCGTCGGGGTGGTAGACTTCCCGCATGCGCTCGTGCGTCGCATCAATGACCTCGGGCGAGGTGATGGAGAGGTTGAAGACCTTCACGGGAAGAATGCTGTTCACGAAGGTTTGTGCTCGAGGGTCGTGCGTGCCTGCGACCAATTTCAACAACGACCGACGGAACTCAGTTGGAATGATTTTGAGGTCTTCAAACACGTACTTCGATGGAATCGCAATGGATTCAGGCCTCGTTTCGAGCGCCTCAAATTCAACCGCTGCGTCTTGGACGGCCTCCCAATCCCCATCGCTTCGGAAGTTTGCTCGGGTCAACACGGTGGGTCGAATCATGGTGGAGTTGATGACGTCGCCACGCAACAATCGCAGGAAAATCTCGGCGGCCTCCATGAAGATTTGACCTCGTAGGGCCGGCCACGCGGCTTCCTCAATCGCGTTGCGGGGCACGACGCCATAGGGCCGGGCCATGAATTCAAACCGCCCTGCTGAGAACCCGACGTGCAAGCATCGGTGTTCGTCCTCATCAAGGCCGTGCAGGCTCAAGAGGTTCGCCATGCGTTCGGCCTGAGCGATGGGGCCTCCGGAGGCGAGAATGGACACCACTGCGCTGCCAATTTCGATGCGGTTGGTGCGGCGAAACGATTCCAAAGCGAGTTGAGGAAAGTCGGTGCAGAGCCCAACCTCGCCCTTCCAATGGGGCACGACCGGACGTTGGTTTGACTTCTGGGTCTCGGTTGAGAGGTGGGCTTGAGCAATCCATCCCACGCCGAAACCAAGACGGTCAGCGCATTCCAGTTGCTGGAAATAATTCCGCAACATCGTGGCCTCGGATGGAATATGGCCGTCTTCATCAGGGGTTTGTGAGATGGAGAAGAAGATGTCATGCTCCATGTTCACTCACCGTTCTTCCCAAACCGCCATGGCTCATAATGGGTGTGGAGCACTAGGCTTCGTCGCCGCTCGGGTTTGGCTTGTCCTTCAGGTTGGTCAAATCGTTGATGCGTTGTTTGAGTTGTGCAGGGGCGGCCAAGTCTTCGCCGATGAATTCGTGGAGTGCATCGGAGAGGACCAGCATGGCGGCTTGGTAGTCTTCGCGTATCTCGGCCAAATCCGCCAGCCCCCACCTCGCAACCAGTTGACCCGAGAGGCTTCCCAAGGCCTTGGCTCGTTCCAAGGATTGTTCGAACAGGTCCTGTGCGGTGTTGAACTCGCCGATGGTCGCTTGACTGTGGGCCAAATCTGCCAGAACCTCCATTTGGCCTTCCTCGTCTTTGAGGGTCATGAGCAATTCCAATCGTTCCGTTCCAACCGCGATGGCCGTCTCCTCATCGTGTTGCCGCTTGGCGATAGCCATCAGGAGCGCCATGCCGTACGAGAGGCCTTGCTTGTCTTCGAGCAGGTGGCGAAGGCGAAGCGCATGTTGGGCGGTTGCCCGGGCTTCGTCCAGCCGGTCTTCTGCCAGATAGAGCAGAGCCACGTAGTGATTGACCGCTGCTGAGAGCGCTTGTGCACCTTCGAGTTGCTCGGCTTCTTCAGCGAGGGGGAGATAACTTTCGATCTTCGCTTCCATCACCTTGAGGGCCTCAAATTTCGCCCACCCTCGCTCTTCGTCGTTGGAGGCGATGTTCCTGGCGTGTTCCAAGAGCTGCTCCACCAGTTCGTGGTCGTCGAGTTCCTGTGCGAGAGGAATCAAGTGAAGGGCCAAGGAAGTGTTGATGTGGTCCATTGACCCGCCGTCTGTGAGCATACTCAGCACTTGAGCAGCCATTTCAGGGGAGACTTCGGCATCCATGATTTCACCTCAGATGGAGCGAAGTCGTCCGCCATCAACCGCCAAGCTCACGCCTCGAATACCACCGGAGGCTGGCAGGCTGAGGTATGTGATGGCACTGGCGGTCTCAAGCGGGTCGATGAGGCGGCCGATGGGCACTTGGTTCAACCAGCCTGCTCGAACATCGGCGGCAGATTTACCTGTCCGTTCCTGAATGGATGCGGAAAGGTTGCCCAGTCGGTCGGTGTCGGTGAATCCAGGCAGCACGTTGTTGATGGTGATGCAGGGCGCCAGTTCGTTGGACATGGATTTGGCCCACGACGCCATGGCGCCTCGGAGTGTATTGGACAGGCCAATGTTTGGAATGGGTTCTTTCACCGATGTTGAGATGATTTGGATGATGCGGCCGTAGCCGGCTGCTTCCATCCCGGGGGCAGCGGCTTTGACCAAGGTGTGAGCGGCGTGAAGGTGGCGGCGGAACGGGGCTTCAAAGTCGCCCACTTCGTTGTTCAGCAGGGGTCCTCCAGGTGGGCCGCCGGCGTTGTTGATGAGGATGTGAACCGGGCCGAGCGTCTCCACAGCGGAGTCAAAGGCCGATGCGATGCTGTCCGTTTCTTCCAAATCGAGCATCAGCGCCTGGTGTCGGCCTGAACCGAGGCGATCAAGTTCCTCGCACAGGGCGGTCAACGCAGCACCGTTTCGCGCACACACCGTCACATGGGCACCGGCTTTGGCCATCATTTTCGCAGTGGCTTCACCGATGCCTTTGCTCGCACCGCAAACAAAGGCGTGCTTGCCCTCGAGGGCGGTTGGGAGAAACGGGTAGTCGCTGCCGAGGAGGTCCATGAGCGGTGGAATTCCCCATAGGTCATAGGCCTTGGGATGCGGCCAAAAGCAGGAGGTCATCGTCGGATGCGGTTGTTGGTTTTACAACCAGTCGAGGACGGTGTTGAGTTGAACCAGCCAATCGTCGGAAGCCACGTCAATGATGTCGTAGTGATTGCCGGGAAGCCATACCTTCTGGACATCGGCGCCCTTGGCCTTCATCACTCGGGCGTAGGTTTCGGATTGCTCAAGAGGAACGTCGACGTCCTCCTCGCCATGAAACAGCAACACGCTGGTTTTCGGCGGATGGTCAACGGGGTTGAGTTGACTCCACAAGGTTGGATTGCTTTCCGGTGCGCAGCCAATCCACCGTCGAACAGCATCACCTTCGTCGGAAAGCGATGCGTGGTCAGCACCCACCAAATCGGTGAGGGGCGCTTGGGCCACGGCCAGCCATGGTTTTCGTTCCGCCTTGGCGCTCATCAAGAGCGCGAGTTGCCCGCCTGCCGAATGGCCCATCACCATGGAGCGGGCGATGTCGATGCCGCGCAGCAAGCCGAGGTGGCCCCACGCTCGTAGCACATCCGAGAGGGTGTCCATCCACACCCCCTCCTCATCGGGTGACCATCGCTTGAATTCAACGTTCCATGCAGCCACACCGGCTTCCGCCAGGTCTTCAGCGATGGGCTGCATGAGGTCGAGCGTGTACTTCGCTTTCCAAAATCCACCGTGGATGAGCATGACGCAGGGAATCCCCTCGTCTTTCTGGAACGGGGAGGGATCGTCGGGCATGTAGAGGTCCGCAAACTGCCAGGCCTCTGCCCCCCATTGCACCCGGTCAACGGCCATGCCACAAACACGAGAGGTTGGGCTATGATGCTTGTGCTGCACGATGGGAAAGGGCTTACAAACCAAGGAGGGGAGCACGGAAAGGCCAACATCAATGATGTCGGCTCATCGAATGAGGTGCATGGCGTGTCGGAAAAACGACTGGCATGGCTGGCCCTCGTTTTGGTTGGCTTGGCCCCCACCGCCTCCATTTTGACGTCCTTCGGTACGGGGGAAGGTCTGCTGGGACAACTCGCATGGTTTTTGTCAAAGGCTTGGATGCTTGGCCTGCCGCTGTGGTGGCATCTCAAGGTCGACCGAAAACCATGGTCGTGGTCGCCGGTCAACAACGGCGGTATCGTCGCGGCAACGGCCATGGGGGTTGTTTTTTGCGTCATCATGGTGCTCGCATGGTTCCTCATTGGTGCGTCTCGTGTGGACCTCGAAACGTTTCGCTTGACCCTTGAACCCTTCGGATTGACCAACCCCAGCACCTACCTTGCGGCGGCGGTGTTTTGGACCGTTGGAAATTCGGTGTTGGAGGAATACGTGTTTCGATGGTTCCTCGTTGAGAAAGGCGAGGTTGTTTTTGGCCCTGGCTGGCCGACCATTTTCGCATCGGCTTTTGTTTTCGTGGTGCACCATTTTTTCGCCCTGTGGTTCCTCGGATTTTCCCTGACAGCCAACCTCTTGGCCTGCCTCGGTCTGTTCGTTGGGGGAGCGGCGTTCAGTTGGCTCTACGTTCGCTACCGAAGCATCTGGATTCCCTACATCACCCATGCCATGTGCGATGTGGTGGTCTTTGCCGTCGGGTACATCCTCCTGTTCGGATGATTCAGGTCCCGTTGACCCTCAGGGGCAATAGCGGCGTAGGTCTCGTGGGAAGAGTACCGTTTCTCGAACGTTCTTGGCTCCGGTGAGTTTCATCAGAATACGTTCAACACCGAGGCCCCACCCGGCGTGAGGCGGTACACCGTGGCGGAATCCAGCCACGTAGAACTCGAATTCCTCAGGGTCCAAATCCATGTTGCGGAGGTTCTCAACCAACACATCGATGCGGTGCTCTCGCTGGCCGCCCGAGGTCATCTCGTCCCTGCCGAAATTGAGGTCAAAGCCTCGAGAGAGTTGCTCGCCCGTGCTCCCAATTTCACCTTCGATTTGGTGGATGTAAAACGGCTTGAGGGACATGGGCCAACGCGGCAGGAAGTAGAATTGGGGCAGATCTTGGGCCAGGAGGTCGGAATTTTCAGCGTCGATGTCATCGCCCCATTCGATGCTTCCGCCTTTTTCTTTGATGATGCGAATGGCGTCGTCGTACTCCACCCGAGGGAAGGGCAATTCGGGGACGATGATCTCGACCAGTTCTTCGCCCTGTTCTGCTCGGAAGGCGTTGATGGTGGCGATGAGGCGCTGCGACTCTTCGTCCTCTGCCACGGATTTCCAGATGTGGTGGAGCATACGCTCGAGCACACCCATCACGTCGTCGTCGTTGGCCCACGAACACTCAATATCAAACGAGATGAACTCAGCCAAGTGGCGGTAGGTGTCGCTCTTCTCCGCTCGGAACGCAGGTCCAATTTCAAAGACCCGCTCCAAGCCTCCGCTCATGCAGAGTTGCTTGAACAACTGCGGGGACTGGTTCAGGAAGGCGGGGCGGTCGAAGTATTGCATGGGGAACAAATCCGCTCCTCCTTCGGTGGCGGTGGCGACGATTTTTGGCGTGTGTGTTTCAACAAAGCCCTCGGTGATGAGGTGCTCACGTCCGTACTGCAGAACCTTTCCACGCAATCGGAACATGGCGTTCACGTGGGCTCGACGCAAGTCGAGGAATCGGTTGTCGAGCCGCGTATCAAGTTCGACCTTGACGGTGTCGGTGACGCCCAACGGGAGCGGGGCTTCGGCTCGAGCGATGACGTGGACGGACGTCGCCAACACTTCGTAAGCGGGAGGGGGCGTTGGTTCCCCTTCCTTCACCTTGGGCGGCCGCTTGAGGGCGACGGTTCCGGTGAATTGGAGGGTGGACTCTCGTGTCATCCGCTGAACGGTGTCAAGGGCCTCTTCGCCAACATTGTCCGCCTTGAGGAACACCTGGGTTTTTCCCGTACCGTCCCGAAGGTCAACAAAACAAATGGCCCCCTTTCCTCGGTTGGCCTCCATAAAGCCAATCACGGTGACTTCGGCGTCGATAAGGTCTGCTCCGTGTGTCTGCAATTCACCCAGCGTGTGCGTGCGGTAGGCGGTTGGAACCCATGTGGTCATGCCACGGGGGTTGAGGCACAGAACATGAACCATTCGCCGGGCGTGGCTGGTCCATTCAAAGCACAAGCGAAGCGGGTGCTGGTGGCCCGAAGTCTCTTGAACAGTGCCGCTTTGGTTGGTGCATGTCCAGCCGTGCAGGCCGTGCTGTGTTCTGTGTTCTCGTCTTGATGGCCATGAGCCTCACGCCCCTCGTGATGCCAGTCGCGGCGGACGACTCCATCCTGCTGACGGTTGACATGCAACACGTCGTCCTTGAACCGGGACAGACCACCAACATCACGCTCACCATTGAAAACAACGCCTCAGCCATCGAATCCTATAACGTGAGTGTTGATTTGGCAGGCCTCGCATCACCGTGGAGTGTTCAACCGGTTGAAACCACGGTGTCCAATGTGTTCCCGACGTGGTCAAAGAACACCACGCTCGTCGTTCGTCTGACAGAGGGTGCGACGGTGGCGGACAGCGGTTCCTTTGTTGTCAACGTCACGGAGCCGGACGCAGGTGTCTCAACGTTTCTCACCGTACTTGTCTCGGTCGCTCCCGCTTACCATCCCTCGTTGAGCGTTTCGGGCTCTCCACTGCTGTCCTTGGCGGCCGGTGAAAGCACCAACGTGAGTTTCAACGCACAAAATTTGGGTTCGGTCACCGACACCTTCCTTCTCGATGTCGAAGTTCAACCCGACCTGGCCGCATGGTGGGCGAACCACACCAACAGTTCCTCTGAGAATTCCTCCGGAAACTCAAGCGATGACGACGAAGGGAACTCCAACGGCACCAACGGCACGACCAACACCACCACTGCTTCGGTTTCGGTGATGATGATGGGGAACAGTTACACCAACGCCAACAATTTGGCGTCCGTGGTTGAAGGCATCATGGACGCAGACGGCTACAACGCCACCGTCCAATCGGTTACCGCCGGGGGGATGAAGCTCCCTGCACACTGGCAAAACGTGAACACTTCCGGACATCAATGGAACACCACGCTGCGAGGCTCAAACTGGGATTACGTCATCCTTCAAGACCAAAGCCAGGTCCCCTCGTTCCCGACCACAGAATTGATGTGGCAGCAAAGCAAGAACGCATCGGTTAACATCAGCAACGCCATCGAAGACGAAGGTGCTGAAACCGTGCTGTTCATGACATGGGGGTACCGCGACGGCGACAGCCTCAACAGTTTCAACAACAACTTCACGTCCATGCAGGCTCGACTGACCGAGGGCTACACACGCTACGCCGAGAACATCTCCAACGCGGGCAACAGCGTATGGATTGCTCCCGTGGGATTGGCCTACAAAACGGTCCACGATGACGTGGTTGCTGATGGCGACGACCCCACCGCCTCGGGCAATCTGTTTTACGACCTCTACGCTGCAGACGGCAGCCACCCCTCCCTTTCAGGGTCCTACCTCGCAGCTTGTGTCTTCCATTCCAGCACCACCGGAGAAACCTGCGTGGGTTCAAACGATACGGTGAACCTGAACGCCAACGTGAAACTCGCCCTGCAGCAAGCCGCTGATGACACGGTGTTCAACCAGACAGCCGGTATGTCCTACTACCCGTGGGAAGTTTCGGGCACGGCAGCGTTTGGTCTTGGTTCCTCCATTCCACAAGGATGGTACATCCAGTGGCAGGATGACGAACTGGCCAACATTCCGGCGGGAGACGGCGAGCCGGCCACCCTTTCGATCACCGTTCCTTCCGATGCCGCACCAGATTTCTACGGTTTCCGTCTCACCATCGGTTCGACCAACGGAAACATCACCTCTTCCACCATCATCGTGGTCGGGGTTGAGGCGGAACCCTCGCTTTCCACGGCCTTCCTCCGCCAAGACGATGTTTTCCTCCCGGGTGCAAGCACCACAACAGCGGTTCAGGTCACCAACACAGGAAATGCTCCCCTTGACCTTGATTGGACCCTCGACATGCCTTCGACGGTCGCCTCCACACCCTGCACGTCCTCGCTCGTCACGCCACAACTGCTCGACCTTCAACCGGGCGCGGTGGGTGAAGTTGAGATCATGGTTGATGTCTCGGAGAACGCCGACGGTTCAGCCACCTGTCCCATGGTGTTGACCGCCCATTACGACGTCGAAGACGCCTCAATGGTTCTTGATGAATTGACTTTCAACGTCGAGATTGACGAAAACGTCAGCTTCGCACTTGCAGGGCCGATGGCCACCGTTGACATCGTTCCCAACACGGGTGCGAATTACGAAATTCGCCTCAACAACCACGGCAGCGACGAAGCCACCTTCTTCCTTGATATCGTCGAATCAGCGGGCCTAACAACGGTGCTTGTTTCTGCCTCGGGCATCACGGTTGCTGCCGGCGGGGCCGGCACCTGGACGGTGAACACCAAGGGTGATGCATCGCTTTCAGGGATGCTGCAACAAACGTTCTCCACCGCCTACAGCGGACAAACCTCCCAACTCGATGTGGACATTCATCTCCTCGAGGTTGACGGGCTGAACATCCTACCTCCCAGCGACACCAGAGTGTTGGTGACCCCGGGTGCGACCGCCACCCACACCGTTGTGCTCGAGAACACCGGCACGTCAAACCTCTCGCTCACCCCGGCCCTTTCGGGTCTTCCATCTGCGGTGGATGTCGACTTTGACATCGAAGCGTTTGGCCTGGATCGCAACGAACAACAGGCCGTCGTCTTGACGCTGAGCGCATCCAACAGCGCAACACCGGGTTCCTCTTCTGCCGTCCTCACCTACACATCAGGCTCGATGAGCGTCGCCTATGAATTTGAAGTCGTGGTCGTTGAGCGGGAAGAAATCGTCGTCAACACCGTACAACAACGTCTTCTGGCTGGCCCCGCTTCGGTTTCCTCTTCGGTGGTTGAAGCCACCAACCTTGGGACGAACGGCGATGTGTACCTCGTGGAATGGACGACGGAAAGCCAGGGAGACTGGTTTGAATTCACCATTTCCCCGACCACCTTCCAACTCAGTTCCGGTTCGACGCAATCGATTTCTGTCGACGTGCGTGAGGTCAGCAGCGGTGCACCCGACATCGGCGTGGTCTACACGCTCCGCGTTGTGTCGACCACCAACGCAGCGGTGCACGATGAAGTCGCCATGACGATTCAGCCCGTTTCGGCCTCGGCCAACCTGTCGGTGCTCACGGATGTCAGCACCGCCGCCCCCAGCGGGTCGGTGTACGGAACCCTGCGATTGACCAACACCGGCAATACGGAGGACACCTTCTCGATTTCAACCGTTGGCGTTGATTGCGGTCTCGACCTTTCGGTGACCGTTCCTGCTGGGCTCGCCTCAGAACCGCTTGGTTGGTCGTGTGTCGTCCCTAACGATGCCGATGCGGGACAGCGTGCGCTCACCTTCCGCGCCGTGAGTACGGTGCGCAGCAATGTGGTCGTTGAATACAGCACGCTGTACACGGTAGAAGCAGACTGGCCGGGCGATTCGCTGGTGGCGGTCTCCTTTGTGGACGGTCGTTTGTCGCTTGGCGTTGACAGTTCGACCACGACCATCTTGACGGTTCAAAATCTCGGGAACGCCGACGTCACGGGAACCCTCGATGCTTTCGGACAGGACACCGGATTGGTGGTGTTGGTTTGGGAACGTCTGAGCGATGGAGAAGCGACCACCGATTACGCGCTCACGCCGGGTTCCAGCGTGGATTTCCAACTCACGGTCGTCTCCAACACAGCACGAACGGCCGCCACGGAACTGACGGTTCGGGCCACATCCACAGGCGGCGGCGTGTTGACCACCGATGAATCAATTCCGCTCCCTGTCTCCATCGAGGGGCCTGCTCTACCCCCCAACGGTCTTGCTTTGCCCTTGGGTGTCAGTGTGAGTCAACCCGCAACCTTGGGCCTCATGGGCGCCGGGTGGCTTGTGGCCATCGTGGCCATCCAACTTCTCCGCCGTCGTTCGCCCAAGGAAGAAGAACTGGGGGGCGACGATGTGGAGGAGGAAGAAGCGGAAGAAGAGAAAGACGTCCCGGAACTTGGCTACAACGAATGCCGCATGGACGGCGACTCCAAGGTGAACTGCCCTTCCTGCGACGCACGCCTGGGCGTTCCTCGTGGAAGCACACCGCCGTTCCGTTTCTCTTGCCCGCAGTGTGAGAACAAGATACGTGTGGTCGAGTGATCACGCTCGCTGAGCCACGAGTAAAAACGCCGTGTGGCCGAAGGGTCCGTTGACCGGTCGCATCCCGCCTTTCGAGGCACGTCCCCATTCACGTTCCATCAACTCACCCGCCCATTCCACGGTCAGGCCTTCTGCCTCACAGGTTTCCCACGCTCGTTCAAGTTGCGAACTGACGGGGCAGTAACAGGCGAGGCGGCCACCTGGCAGAAGCAGGTCGGCTGTGGCCTTGATGGCGGAGGGATGTTCGGGCAAATCAAGGACGATGGCGTGAAACCCATCCGTAAGGTCGGTGATGCTGGCAACGCTCTCCTCCACGGTGCCTTCGATGTGGTGGTGGCGGGGTGTTTCATCCCAGCATCCCGCGGCTCTGCGGAGGTTTTCAAGCGCCACTTCAGCATGCTCCGTGCGCGGCTCAACGGTCACGTGTGTGCCGCTGCTCCCAAGCACCCGTTGGATGTACATGGACAGACCGCCGCTTCCAATGCCGGCTTCAAGGACAACGTCCCCCGGGCCGAGACCCAATCGGGCGATGAAGAAGCCTGCATCCTTGCTGCCGATGGTCTGCGCCCGACGCACCATGCCACGGCTCAATTCTGGGAGGCGGGGCGGGAGACGGCGAACTTCTTTCTGACCGATGGTGGTTTGCTCGCCCACCGAGAGGCCGTTGAGGGTATTGTACGGGTTGAACACGCCCAGGCCCTTGACTTTCAGCGGTTTGTCCGAGAATTCAAAAACGTAGGTTTTCCCATTTTCTTCGCTGACCACGGCCCAATCTGGAGAAGACACAGGCGCCGGATGGAGCGGTTGATGTTAAGGTTCTCCTCAAGGCTATTAATCGCAGACTGCGCTGGTTCACGCCACTTTTTGTTTGGACACGGGGGGGGTTATTTCATATACCTACCATGCCGACATAATAACATGAACACCGCCTCGCGTAGCCTCGCCTTGGTCATTGTTGCCGTTTTCCTCGGCAGTCTTGCTTCTGGAATGATGGCTGAATTGTATCAACCCGCCGTTGAACTCGAAGAAGATCCCGTCGTCCTCAACCCCTCGCAAGCCACCAGCCCGGGACACGTTGTCTTTGGGCAGTACATCTCCTCGGATAACTGCGGTCACTGCTCGAAGACGGGCGGTGGCTCTGATGCGCACCACGCCATCAAGCAGAACCACCCCGACGAGTATGTCTACATCACCTACATGTCGGCCTCCTTCGGACAAACGAATACGGCCCGTGCAGGCAATGTCGCCCCTTACAACTGGGCCTGGACCACTGGCGGTGCTCCAGATGCCTACTTCGGCGACCGCACTGACAAGCGACAAAGTGGTGCATCGGCCAATTACGACACCTATGACAGCCAGTTCTCAAGCGGCGGCGGCATGCACAGCACCGTGAACGATTACGGCATGTCTGCAGCCGTTTCCCAGAACGGTGGCAACTACGACATCAGCATCTCCTACAAGTACAAGGGTTCAGGTTCCCCCGCTTCCAACATGAAGCTCTACGCTGCTCTTGTTGACAAGGACTGCACCGGCTACTCCTACTCCTCGGGTATTCCTCACGGCTACAACTGCTGGATGGCTTGGCTCACCGCTGGTGACACCTACAAGTCAAAGGGCGCAGGAACCGGCTCCGCTTTCCACAGCGTCTCCGTCTCCTCGGCGGAAGCCACCGAGACCTGGACCTCGGTCCCCACCTCCGTCGTCCCCGGCGGCATCAACAAAGCCGTCGTCGTGGCTGCTCTCATGAGCGGCAACCAAGTTTCCGTTGGCGGTAGCAGCCCTCACGTTTACCACGCCATCGATTCAACCATGGGCCCCAAGATGGACATCGGTGTCTCTGGACTCACAGTGACCAACGATCAGGGCACCGATTCATACGTCCGTGGCGACACGGTGACACTCCAAGTTGATGTCAAAAACACCGGCGACCTTGACTACACCAGCGGCGGTTCGCTCGAATTCTTCTACAAGAACGGCGCCACAACCACGGCCATCGATACCGTGTCCATCCCAACACTCAATGTCGCTCCCGGCTCTTCTTTCTTGACCGGTACGGCTACCTTCGACACCTCAAACCTGCCAAGCAACGTCTGGTCCACCAACTTCGGGGCTCGCCTTGTGGGCATCACCGGCGATATGGCGTCCAGCAATAACGTCCAAGAAATCGGCGTTGACCACGACCGCACCCCGCTTGTCAAAACGCCTCAAGTCCTCGGTTCTGACGTGGTGGAGCGGGGCGACTATGTCTCCGTTCTTGCCAAGGGCGATGCCAACGACAATGTTGACACCATTGACAGCATGATGTTTGAGGTCGAGGTGTCCCCCGCAGGCCAAAACAACTGGGACGGTAGCATCGTTTCCGGTGGTGAAAACGTGCTCTATCGCGACTCGCCTCAGGAAGGTCGAGAGCACATCATCTACCCCAGCATGACCATGGTGGCCGGCGACTACGATGTTCGTTCACGAGCCGTTGATAGTCGAGGCCAAACAAGTGATTGGTCGGTTGTCAGCGACATGTTTGAACTCGCCAATGGACGCCCGCTCATCGTTGCTGATCCCGTTCCAACCGTGATGTGCGACATCAGCACCAAGGTGAGCATGGACGGCCACGTTTCGGACCCCGAAACCCCGTTGGGAGACCTCACCATCACTTCAAACAGCCCCAACTTTGTGGCGTGGCACCCTGCGAGTGAGGAAATTGAGGTCCTCTTCGCCTACGACGACCTCCAGCAAAAATGCCCGCTGGGTCAGAAAGGCATTGAAATCAAGGTTGATGACGGCGGCGATTACACCAATGACGGGGAACTTCCCTACGGTACGTTGCTGTTCAACATCATCGAAAACGGTCAGCCACGATGGGAAGGCCTCCCCGTTCAGGTCGTTGATGAAGGCGGTAGCGGTGTGCTCTCGCTCTCTGAATACCTCTCCGATACCGACGATGTAGGGGCAGAAGTTGACACCAGTACCCTCTCGCTCCAGATCATGAGCAACTCAAACCCCGAAGTCTTCGATGTTGAACTACGCGGCCAAAATCTTGGCTTCGAAACGGTCGACGACGACGTGAACGGTGAAACCGTGGTCACATTGCGAGCAAGCGATGGCGAGCAATTCTCCGACCAGACCATCACCCTCCGAGTGAACCCCATCAACGATGCTCCCCGTCTTGACCTGACCGACATCGAGGAATTCTCCCTGAAGACCAACCGTCAGAAGGTGATCAACCTCAACAGCCGTCTTTCCGATGTTGACAGCCCCCAGGGAACCTACTGGGTGAACAACCCTCAGTCGACCGAAACCGGTTCCGCCCGTTTGGTGACCGGCGACTTGATTCTCAACTTCGAGGAGGTTGGTGTCCAAACAGTGACCATCTCTACGACCGATGGATATGCAACCAACAGCTACCAAATCATCGTGAACGTCTTCGATTCCGTGCCGTTCTATGTGTCCACGACAGACGACGGCTCGGGTCATCTCTACGTTGACATGGTTGACACATACGAAACCCAAACCCCAACCGCCTCGTTTGCGCTGACAGAATCAGCACCCACCTTCACCGTCGTGTCGGTCACATGGTCTCTGTGCAACGAGTTGTCCGGTACCTGCGACGGATTCTGGGAATACGACCTCGACATGTCCCGCTCCAATACCGGATGGACACAAGAGATGAACATCCCCTCATCCTACGGTGATGGAGGCTATGCACGTGTCAACGGCATGCGCAACATGGACTACATCGGTTTGACCGTGCGAGCGGTTGACGATGCTGGTCAGGAATACAAGACCGGTGAGACCACCAAGTGGTTGACCACCGAAGCGCTGCCTGAGCCTGCCGAGATGGACGATGCCTTGCTCGAGTGGTACGTAGCTGACCTCATCACCGACATTGAAGAGATTGAAGCACAACTTGAGGACCCAGCCAACGCCGATGACCAAGCGAGCCTTGAAGCCCGTTTGATGGAACTTAACACCAAGTTTGATGGTGCGTGTGAAGATACACGCGCTGATTGCCCGGTGGATGAAGTCCAAGGATCGAGTGCAGAGGAAGGACCCGGATTGAACATGAACCTCATCCTCATCATCATTGGCGTCCTCATCGTGGCCGCCCTCCTTGGATTGATGTTCATGCGAGGTGGCAGCGGTCAGACCGAGGAACTCAAGTGGAACGAAGCCACGCTTCCCGTTCACGACACCGTGGCCAACTCGATGTACGGCGGGGCTCAGGAATTGTTCCAGCAACCTGCCTCAGCCATGGCGCCTGTCGCCACTGTTGCACCCGTTGCGGCAGTCGCTCCGACCCCGGCCCCTGTGGCGGCTCCCGTGGCAGCCCCTGTTGGCCCACCGTTGCCAGCAAGTGGCTTGCCAGCAGGGTGGTCCATGGAGCAGTGGAATTACTACGGTCAGCAATACCTCGACCGATTGAACCAACTGTGAATGCAAGATTTATTCCCCCTTGCCGGGGGTTATGACAAAAGCATACCCCTAAAGGGGAGTGAGGAGAGGAAGAGGCGTGGCCGAAGACAGCGGTGAGATTCCTGTTGAGGATTCAGAGGAGGTTCCTCTGGACACTCAAGAAGGCGCCGAGGTCGAGCACGACGAAATGGCAACCATTTGGTCCCCCGAACCGACCGGTGCTGACGAAATCGTCACAGCATCGGTGGAAGAATGGATTGCAGACGTTGATTTTGAATCCACGGCCGATGTCCCCATCCCAGAACGATTGGTCGACCAAGTTATTGGCCAGGAAGCCGGTTCTGTGGTCATCAAAAAAGCCGCTGAGCAGCGCCGTCACATGCTGATGATCGGCGACCCGGGCACCGGGAAATCGATGTTGGCCAAGTCGATGAGCGACCTGCTTCCCAAGGATGCCCTTGAAGACGTGTTGGTCTATCCCAACGAGGACGACGAAAACGTGCCTCGGGTTCGAACCGTTCCTGCCGGTCGGGCAGAACGCATCGTGAAGGTTCAGAAAGAAGCCATCCGCCAGCAACGTGAGAAATCGCAGCGTATGCTTTTCATCGCCTTTGCAGCCATCGGCTTCCTCTTGCTCATCGCTGCCCTACAGTCTGGCGATTTGTTCACCTTGCTCTTCGGCGGCTTTTTGCTCGTCTTCGGCTACATGTTCATTCGCAGTCGCCTCGGCGCCGCCGATGAAAGCCGAATTCCGAAGGTGCTCGTCAAACATGATTTGAACGAACTGCCTCCCTTTGTCGATGCCACGGCGACCCTTTCCGGGTCGCTCTTGGGCGATGTACGGCACGACCCGTTCCAGTCCGGTGGCATGGAAACACCGGCTCACGACCGTGTCGAACCCGGCGCTATTCACCGAGCCCACAAGGGTGTTCTCTACATTGACGAAATCAATCTTCTACGGCTTGAGGAACAACAAGCCCTCCTCACCGCCATGCAAGACCGTGCCTTCCCCATTTCAGGACGCTCAGAGCGTTCCTCCGGCGCCTTGACCAAGACCGAAGCCGTTCCGTGCGACTTCATTCTCATCGCTGCAGGAAATCTTGACGCTATTCAGGGGATGCACCCGGCGTTGCGCAGCCGTATCCGCGGCTATGGATACGAAGTTTACGTCAACTCGGAGATGCCGGACACCTCCCGGAACCGCCGCCGCCTCATCCGGTTCATCGCTCAGGAAGTTCTGCGCGACCAAGACACCGTTCGTGAAATCCCGCACTTCGACAAAAGCGCTGTCGCCATCATCCTGCGAGAAGCCCAACGACGAGCCGGGCGGCGAGGAAAACTCTCGCTTCGCCTTCGAGAGCTTGGCGGATTGGTTCGAATTGCGGGTGACCTGGCCGTTGAGGCCGGTGCACCCTTCACGTCGGCCGAACATGTCCTCGGTGCTCGCAACATCGCTAAACCGCTTGAACAACAGGTGGCCGACCGAATGATTGAGCGCCGCCAAGACTACGCCATGCTCGTCAACAGCGGTGAACGCGTCGGCCGGGTGAACGGTCTGGCTGTTTTGGGCGCCAACTCCGGTCTTTCGGACTTTAGCGGCATCATGTTGCCGGTCGAGGCCCTCGTGACGCCCTCTCAAGGAGGTGGCGGGAAGATTCACGCTACGGGCGGCTTGTCCGACCTTGCGAAAGAAAGCGTGACCAACGTCAGTGCTGTCATCAAGAAACTCACCGGGAAGGACATCTCGGACTACGACATCCACATTCAATTCGTCGATACACACGGTGTCGACGGCGATTCGGCTTCCATCACCATTGCAACAGCCATCATCTCGGCGCTCGAAAACATCCCTATCCGCCAAGATTTGGCCATGACGGGTTCTCTCTCGGTCCGAGGCGAAGTGCTGCCTATCGGCGGTGTCACAGCAAAAATTGAAGCCGCCGCACGCTCGGGCGTGAAAACCATTGTTGTTCCACGGGCCAACATGCAGGATGTTCTCCTTGACGACCGATTTGAGAACATGGTGGAGGTCGTTGCTGTTGACACGTTGGACGAGGTGATGCAGTTTGCTTTGATCAAACACGAGCAAAAAGCCAGCCTCGTTGAGCGCCTTGAGGCCGTTATCGACCGGCTCACGCCAGAAGTCCAGAGCAAGATCTCCTTGGTCTGAAAATCCCTCCCAACGTGGGAATATTGGGGTGGCATAGAAAAGTGAAGAGCGATAGGGTAGAGTTAGTCATCATGTCATCAACATCTCAAGATGCTGGAAAAGGGGCTCTTTTGGCCCTCTTTTTGGTCACGATGATTGATATGATCGGATTTGGAATTATCATTCCATTTCTCACCTATCTCGTTCAAGACCTCGCTGCTGAGCAGGGCGTCGTCCGCATCGGCCTTTGGGTCGGGCTTTTGATGACGGCCTATTCGACGGCACAGTTCCTCTCCTCTCCCTTTTGGGGTTCGCTCTCTGACCGCATCGGGCGACGCCCAGTCCTCATGATTGGGCTGGTTGGCAACACCGTCTTTTTCACCGCGTTTGGATTGTCATCCACCCTTCTCTTCGCGCTTTCCATGCGATTTTTCGCTGGTATTTTCAACGGCAACATCGCCGTCGCTCGAGCCTATATCGGGGACGTCAGCACACCGAAACAATTGGCGACGCGCATGGGCCTCATCGGTGCAGCTTTCGGCCTGGGTTTCACCATCGGTCCGTTTATCGGCGGAGAGTTTTCCAGTCCCGCAGAGCGTTGGGATGTGTTTGTAGGCACCGTGTTTGAAACCTATCCCTATCTTCTTCCATGCGTGATTGCGAGCCTGCTTTCTGCCGCTTCGTTGGTGCTGGCATATTTCAAACTCCCAGAATCCGTTGATTTGGATGCTGTTCGAGAGGCGCCCACGCTTTCTTGGGGCGGCCGGATGGCACGCATGGCTGGCGATTCGATCTCCATGCTCAGGACGGCCACGGTTGGTGCTATGATTTGGGTCACCATGCTGTTCATGCTCGGGTTCACCGTCATGCATGCGGTCTTCATCCTCTACACGGAGATGGACCCGGCATCGGGTGGACTGGGCTTTTCTGAACAGGATAACGGACGGATGTTCGCTATGATTGGCCTTCTGGGCATTCTTACGCAAGGCGTGCTCATCGGGCCGCTGACCAGGAAGTTTGGCACCCGTCGTCTCATTCCGATGTCCATTGGGCTTACAGGAACGGGTTTGGTGCTCATTCCGTACACGCAGACCAATCTGGTATGGCTCCAATTGTTGGTGGTCCTGTCCTGCATTGCGATTGGCAACGGTGTCTTTCAACCCTCATCAAGCACGTACTTGACACGACTTGCCAGAAAAGAAGATTTTGATTTGGGAGCCGTGATGGGTGCGCAGGAGTCCCTCGGTGCGTTCGCTCGCATCATAGGCCCGCTCTCGGGGGGCTTTGCATGGGAGCTGACGGTCAACGGGACCTATCCGTTTGACTATCACACGGCGTTCCACTTGTGCGGGGTGTTGATGCTTATCTGCGGTTTCTTGACCCTTCGTATTCCAAATCTGGGCGTTCTCGACGAGGCAGAATAACGCCTTTTTTCCGATGAGATGTCTTGAAGACCAGAAGACTTCAGCACGACCTTATGGAGACGGCTACGTCAGCATGGTCGGGACCCCAGTTTCGACATCGTTTGGCTGTTTTTTCCCACGCTGCCGTCATCATGACCTTACTCACTGTTTGGCTGATACAACTTGTTGACGTCCTCCAGCCATTGTTCATCGCGCTCGGTATCTACTTCGTGCTCAAACCCGGTGCAGACGCCCTCTCACGCAAGGGCTTTCCCATCATGCTCTCGTACATCACGATGCTCTTGCTGGCTATTTTGATTGTGTTGAGTGCAGGATTCTTTGCCTATCAACAAGCCGACACCTTCCTCTCGGACGAGGAGCGTATGGACGAGTACACGGAACTTCTCAACAAACGATGGTCGGACCTCAAGGAGATGCCGCTGGTCGGTCAGTCGATTCTTGATTCGGGGGCGACGGTTGATGGAACCCTCGATGAAGACCTGGCGAGCATGGGGCTTCTCGAGGAGGGCTCCGGTGTCTCGACGGCGATGAACAACCTGCTGTCAAGCGTGGGGATGTTTTTCATCACCGGCATCACGGTTCTCTTTTTCTTGCTCTTCATCATTTTCGAAGCCAGTTTACTTCCGGGACGAATTGAACGTGCTTTTCCCGGTGGAGCCAGCGAGCGCGTCAGCATGATTCGAGATCAAATCGAAGCCAGTGTGAATACCTATGTTGTCGTCAAAACGGGTGTTGGATTTGGTACGGGCGTTTGTGCCGGTTTGGTCATGCTCGTGTTTGGTATTGACCTCTGGTTCACGTGGGCCCTGCTCACGTTCCTCTTGAATTACGTGCCCTACATCGGTTCCCTCTTGGCCACCATTCCTCCCATCGTCCTTGGGTTCATTCTTCTCGACCCGGCGCTCTTGCTTCTGCTCACAACACTCTTGTTGACCAATCAGCAACTGTGGGGGAATATCATTGAGACACGGTGGGCAGGTCGTGCGCTTGACATCTCACCCGTCCTGTTGTTGGTCGTCACGGCCTTTTCCTTCTGGGTGTGGGGCATCATTGGCATGATTTTGTCCATCCCACTGGTGGTGATTTTGAAAATCGTTCTCGAAAACATTGACGCCACCCGGCCGCTGGCCATCATCCTCTCAGAACGGGCGCCCACGCTTGAAGAAGCGTGGCGCGAGGCCATCAAGGACGGACGCATCACGGCCTATGAGGAGCGAATGTTGGATGAACTGCAAAACGTCCTTGGCTACACCGACGACCAGGTGAAGTTGATCTCAGCACGCATTGCCGCAGAATACGCTCTGCGAAGAGGACGCTTGAGCCTCGACCAGATCGCCCTCATCCGCATCGGTATTGACCACATGCAGGACCCGAAGAGGTGGGATGCACAATTTGAGGCGATCGTCACGGAAGGGAAATTGAGCGTCAAAGAGCGTTTATTGCTCGGTCGCCTTGTCTTTGCTCTCGGCGATGACGAAGAAGAGTGATTCAAAGCACTTCGGTGAGGATGCGCTCGAGTTCGGTGTTGATGGTCAAAATCAGCGTTCCAAATTCGGGTGGGATGTTCGGGTCTTCGTACAACTCCTCGAGCTTTGATTGCGCCATGGCGATCCGCACGTCGAGTTGTCGGCCTTTGTTGAGCAGCCAGTTGTCGCAGGCTTCCTTCGCCTGACGACGGATGTTCCGGGGGACTTTCGGGTCGTCAATTTGGTTGATGACCGAGGCAACTTGTTCCAATCGTTCTTCGATGTTCATGTCGTTCACCTTGTTGCACGCATCGGTTCCTCGTTGGTGGCCGTCTTTAAGGTGATGGCCGCCGTGGTTCGGCTATGCAGGCGACCAACGAGGCCATCTTGGGATGGACACGGGTTGCTGTGCTTCTCCTCGGCATGGGTTGGGCTGCTTGGATGGACCACAAAACCCGCCGAGTGGTCAACGAGCACTGGGTCGTATGGGCCAAGCCCGCCATTTTCATTTGGGCACTGGACTTGATGGTCCAAGGTGCAGACTGGACGATTTACGCAACGGCTTCAGCGGTGATTGCCTACGCCAGCGCATCGGTGTTTGGTCGACCAACCTTCAACGATGCCCTCAACGGTTCGTGGATGGATCGGGCGTTTCTGTTGTGGTACGCTGCGAGTTTGGTCGGCCTGGTGGCTGGAGCCGTTCAATACCAAGCGACAACACCGATGGAGGTGCTCTTGGACGATGGCGAGGCCCTTGGTATGCTGTGGTGGAGGACCGCCGCACTTCTGTTGGTGATATTGTTCATTGACATGGCTTGGCGTCTTCGTCTCCTGCACGGTGGCGCCGATGCCAAGGCGTTGATGTGGGTCACCCTCGTGTTCCCGACATGGGCCTCGGTTCCACTTCCATTCAGCAGCATGGCTGATGGCTCGGTGGTTGCCCTCCCGGTCAGCGTCGCCTTGTTGATCTGGGGCGGTTTAGCGTTCTTGCTCATCCCCGTCATCATGCTGGTTCTCAACCTCAAGCGAGGCGACATACGAGGTTTGGGCGACCTTCGTTTAGCGTGGCACGCCTCGATGCTCGCCGTATCCGACGTCCCCCATCGCCATGTTTGGTTGCTGACCGATACGATGGTCATGCCCAGTGGCGAGGAGTGCGTGGTTCACGCCACCCGCGCACCGCGGAAAACGCCCTCGACAGAGGAGTTGGCCAACCATCTCGAGCGGTTGGAGGCCCTCGGAGTTGACAGGGTTTGGGTCAGCCACAAAATGCCGTTGCTGGTGTTCTTGTTCCCGGCCGTGCTTCCGCTCGTCCTCTTGGGTGATCCAACAACCCTCTTGATGCAGTGGATTGGGTGAAGCGCTCAGTTGCCCTTGCGCTCAACGTTCTTGGGACGAAGTCCCTTGTAGCTGCACTTTCGGCAGCGAACGGCACGAACGGCGTTGCGTGCATTGCAACGCATGCAAATTTTGCGGTGAAGCAAACGGGCTTCTGCTTCCGGGAATCGTGCCATGGTGGGGCGACCGAATCCCCCTATTTAACCGCAACCACCCGGTTTGGGTATGTTCAAGGTGGGCCGAGTGATGGCAACGGCATGAAGGTCGTGAGGTTGCCCGGCATCCATCATGACGGCAACGTCGTGCTCATCTCCGGTTCGTTGGGCCATTTGCTCATCAATGCGGGGACGTCGTGGTACCAAGCCCTCCAAGTCGAACGCATCACCGGTCAACTGAACGATGCTCGCTTGGACCGTATTCTGCTCACCTCTCGCCGTTTTCCTGTTTCAGGAGGTTCGGCACATCTTTCGAAGGCCTTTGGAGACATTCCCGTCCACATTCACAGCGACGGTCAAGCCGCATTGGAAACCGGGGATTTTTTCACGACATGGGCCAATCGCTACGATTCCGACATGCCGCGCACCTCCACGGAACCCCTCTGCGAGGAGGATGTTTTTCCCATGGGCGACGGTAAGGTGGTCCCCGTCCACCTGCCGGGACATACGAGTGAAGGGATGGGGTTCCATCTTCCGCACCTCTCGACCCTTGTGGTGGGTGCATTGCTTCCACGAGCCGACCGGCCCACTCGTTGGGATTTGCCGGGCGGTTCTCTGAAGGACATCATCACCAGCATGACGAAAATCAAACGGATGAACCTCTCGTCCATTGTGCCGCTTCAAGGTCCGGCCATTCGGGGGAAGGAACATGTGGAGGATGTCCTGAATCGACATCTCGAATTCTTTGAGCAAGCGGTCGAGAACGAAGGCAAGCCGCCTGCGTCCTGGGACCGACCGGCGCCCACGGCCGTCTGGCTCACGCCACGCACGCCGTGGCCCCTTGAGGAACAGGAATCCGTTTAGGCCGGATAGGGCATGAAGTAAGTTTGACCGAGGCGCTTCTGGCGTTTCACACGGTAGGAGGCAGCGGTGTTTTCCACATCGTGCATGCTTCCATCAAGCGCCCGAACATGGTGGATCCAGCCACTTCGCACATGAACACGGTCGCCTTCGATGTGGAGGCTTGAAACCGGCCCTTCAATGCTGAACTGATGGATGCAGCGTTCCGCTCTCCCGTCCCATGCCGACCACACGGCACCGTGTTGCGTTCCGACGAGGAAGTGAAGGTCGCCTTCATCAACCAAGGTTAAGGCGCGAATACTTCCGGCATTGAGGCCGAATTTTGCCACGGTCTCGAGTCGCGGGAGGGTCAGGACCACGACGTTTCCATCCGCTGTTCCGATGGCCGCAGCATCCACGGGACCCATCGGTCCTCGCAGGGCCAACAGGACGGTGGGGAGCCCCTCGAGTTGGGTCCGTGTCGAACGTCCTCCCCGAGGTTTCCACGACACCGCCCCGTCGCTCATGGCGACCAGCGTTCCGTCGATTGTGGTAAGACTTCGAACAATTGTTCGTTGATTCATGGTTCGGATGACGTGCTGGAGGTACACCTTCCTTTTTCACACCCATGAAGGGAAAGTGAAAGTGAAATCAGTACATGTCGTCGTTTTTGTTTTCCTTCTTCCACTTTCGGTAGCAGGACTTGCAGATCCGGACCCGACCCTTGCGCATTTCATAGCCGTTTGAACCCCACATGTCAATGGCGTCATCGACCGAGAGGGAGCGTCCTCCCATCGACTTGTCGGCGAAGTTCTCACAGTCTCGAACACCGCAGGGCAGTTCGCCCTCCTTCTTTTTGGAGGCGCTTTTCTTCTGATCCTCGCCGGCGTCCTTTTTGTGCTTGCGCGCCTTTGCTTTGAATCCCATGATTTGCGCTTGTAGCACCCGTTCATGAAGGTTACCGTATCACTGAAGGCTTTGGTAGTGGCGAATTTTGTCCAACAGCCCGTCGATAACACGCAGCAATCCCCGGAGAGTGACTTCCGACACATTCGCCACCGAACAGACCTCGGATTGGGTGCGGGGTGTTCCTGCGCTCGCAGCCGCTTTGTAGATCAGTGCAGCAGCAACGCCCATCGGTTTCTTGCCCTGCCACACATCGTCGTGTGGCTGAATCATCCCCCACAACTCATCAAGCGGCGTTCGGATGCCTGGCTCAAGGCCGAGGTCGGACATGAATTTGTCAAAGTACTCGTCGGGAGAGGTGATTTTGTGCATGTTGAGGCGTCGTGAAACTTGACGAATCAAACGAGAGAGGTCCTTCTCCGTGATGTCAAACGCATTGGCGATATCCGGTATTTGTCGTGGGAGCCCTTCTTGGCGAGCGACGAGGTACGTGCACGCTGCCGTGACACCGGCGATGGAGCGGCCGGTCACGAACCCTTCGCCCGACAATCGTCGGTAAAGGCGGGCTGCTTCCTCTTGAAGCGGTGCAGGAAGACCGGAGCGGTCCCTGATGAATTGGTTCGCTTTCACCAGATTGCGCTCTCGGCTCTTCCGAGTCTTTGAGCGTTCATCGATGACCCGGCGGCGGCGCCAGTCGCGGCGGGCCTGAGAACTCATGCCGTGTCGAGAAGCGATGCCAGTGTTCAGGTCGCGCACGTCAATGGTGGTGTTGAGCCCCTTGTCCGCAAGCGTGTAGGTCATGGGTCGGCCCACACGGGAACGATCTTCGCCGTTGTCCCGGTTGGTCCATTCAGCTCCCGGGTCCGGCACGTTTTCCTCGGCCACAAGGCCGCAATCTCCGCAGGTGATTTCGCCGCGTGAGATGTCGAAGTCCCAGTTCACCGCGCCGCAATCCTCGCACGGGCGGGTGTGGCCTTCAAGCGTGCGTCGGGAATGGTCGTGGGGTGTGAGCCCGGGGAGCGACGGTCGAGGGCTGGTGTTGGTTTTTTGCGGTGTGTTCTTTTGGTCCATCATCTCAACTCGTTGTTTAGTAGTGGCGTGTGGTGTTATTTAAATTAAAGGTTTCATTGCAGATACTAGGTTCTTCTCTATACACTATTTACGGCGGTGAGTGTCTCCTCTGCTACGGTGAGAACTTTACGTATGTTGTTATAAACAGTCGTTCGGCCACAGCGCAAAAGGTTCCGGTTTGGTGAGTGGATTTGACCAAATGTCATCACAGGGTTCAAAGGCGTCCCGCGGTGCCAGCCTAACGAGGATTAGCATGCCAGCCACCGTGATTCTTGGCGCTCAGTGGGGCGATGAAGGAAAGGGAAAACTCGTCGACAGGTTGGCCGAACAGGCCACATGGGTCGCCCGTTTCCAAGGCGGAAACAACGCTGGTCATACCGTCGTCTTGGGTGACCAAGTTCTGAAATTCCATCTCTTGCCCTCCGGCATTACCCGAAAGGAATGCCATCTTGTGCTGGGTGACGGGATGGTCATCGACCCCTGGGTGCTTCACAAGGAACTCACCGACTGGCAGGCCACGGCCGGTGAAGACCCGCGCAGCGACCGTCTCTACGTCAGTGAACGAGCCCACATCATTTTGCCCTACCACCGCTACATGGACAGCCTTGACACCAAAATTGGTACCACCGGTCGCGGCATTGGTCCCACCTACGCTGACAAGATCAACCGCGTTGGCCTTCGCTTTGGTGATGTGGCTGAGGTGCTGGGTGACGACGACTGGACCAGCGCTACGGTGGCTCGCATGAACGCTTCGCTGGAAGCAGCCGGTTCCTCCGAGCGTGTGTCGGTGGACGGTTTGGCTGGCGACATCGCTTGGATCCACGAGAACTACGCGGCCAGTGTTGCGAATACTGGACTGATGCTCGATAACGCCCTGAAACTCGGCGAACACGTCATCCTCGAAGGGGCACAAGGCACGCTGCTCGACATCGACCAGGGGACCTTCCCCTTTGTCACCTCCTCCATCACCTCCCGTGGCAACGCCACGCACGGTGCCGGCATTCATCCCGGACACGTGGAGGATGTCATCGGCATCACCAAGGCCTACATCACCCGGGTCGGCCACGGCGCCATGCCCACCGAACTCGACGACGAGGCGGGTGAGCACATGGGGACGGTCGGCAAGGAATTCGGGACCACCACGGGCAGAAAGCGGCGCTGTGGATGGTTTGACGCCGTGGTCATGCGCCAGGCACAACGCATCAACGGGTTCACCGGTCTTGCTCTGACCAAACTTGACGTGTTGGGTGGCCTTGATGAACTCAAAATTTGCGTCGCCTACGAACTCGACGGCAGGGAGATCACCGAAATGCCGTCCACCGCTTCTGCCTTGGCCCGTTGCAAGCCGGTCTACATCACCATGCCGGGTTTCCCCGAACTCTCGCTTTCGGAATGGTTGGCGATGGCGGTTCATGCCAACGAATCGGGCAAAGGCATCGCTGTCCTGCCTGCGGCCGCTCAACAGTACATTGCCAAACTCGAAACCTTGGTGGGCGTGCCCTGCACCAGCGTGGGCGTTGGGCCCGACCGTGATGCCACCATTGACTGCGTTTGATTCGCTGTCCTGCATAGGTGAAGGCTCAAAAGGGAGAGGCCCACCGCTCGGATTACAAGGGCGCTTAGCTCAGTTGGAAGAGCGTCTGGTTTGCAACCAGAAGGCCGGGGGTTCAAATCCCCCAGCGTCCACCACCCATGTCGAGTCCGAACCCCTTGTTCGTTGGACTGCTCCGCATAACACGATTGGAGTTTGAACCCCTTGGTCGCCTCTGGTTGGCTATCCTTGGAGGCGATTTGGCAGAACAATGCGAATCACGTCTTCACAGCAACGTGATGCGTCGTCTCCAGTTCGTCATTCTTGTTCGCCGCTGAGCGCCAAATCGGGACCGTTTTTTTTGTCCCTGTTCATGGAGTTCTCGCTCAACGAGATGGGTTTGGTCGATGTTGATCTCCGTGGTCTGTTGGGCGTTGAAGAGTTCTGTTTCAAGACGGTCGTCCAGTTCGGTTCGGATTCGCTCAAGACGAATACCTTGGTGTGGACCGCAGTCCCGCTGTGCGTCATGGTCAACGACAACATTCAATCGTGGTTAAAACACAATCCAAGGGAACGGATTTGGAATCAGTCCCAGCAGATAGATGAGGGCCAAGATGGCGAGAATAAGAAGGCCGAATGCGGTTTCGATCATGTTGGCAACAATCTCCCAGATTTGCCACGGGTTGGTGAGTTCACCGCCAACCAGACCAACCAGCCCCATCAAGAGAATTCCGATGATTCCTGTGCTTGCCATAACCTCACATCCTCCCCTTTAGATTTAATGATTCTCCCGACCGTGACGGTTTATTGAGGTCCTAACTGTAGATTCAATAGATAATTGGACTGAGGTTTAAGTATCATCATTCTTTGGAATAAAACATGTCGCTTGCACCAACGGATTACGATTACGGAGACACCTCAAATTACGAATTTGCACAAAATGTAACATGCGCCAACGATGAAGCACGGAAAATGTTCATCGAAGCCTACGGTCACATGTTGAATTACAACCACGAGCAAGCCATCGCATGCTTCACCGCCACGACAGAACTCGACCCCAACTGCGCCATGGCCTGGTGGGGCATTGCCTACTGTGTTTCTTCAAACTACAACTGGTCTCCCGGACTTGGGTCCGGACACGACCCCATTCAGCAAGCCCTGAAGGTGATGGACCACTGCACTGAACTTGAGCAGGACCTCATCCGTGCGCTTTCCAAGCGACACTCCGCTGAAGCCCGAGACGCTGCTGACCCCACTGTCCTCAACATGGGCAACGACCCCGAACTGAACGTCGCTTTCGCCGAAGCCATGGCGCCGCTGTACGAAAAGTACGCCGGAAACTTGGACGTCACCGCCATTTATGTCGAGGCGCTGATGAACCTCAAGGCCTGGCAGCTTTGGGACAAGAACACCGCCACGGGCGAAATCACGCCTGCCGATGACAACACGCTCTTGCTCGTGAAGGTCATGGAGGATGCATTTGAGAGCAGTGAAGAAGCCAAGGTCCACCCTGCGCTCTGCCACCTGTACTGCCACGCTTTGGAATTGTCACCGTTCCCCGAAAAGGCGCTTCCCGCCGCCGACGTCTTGCGAACCCGCATGCCGGGACTGGGCCACCTTGTCCACATGCCTTCTCACATTGACGCATGGGTTGGTCAGTGGAAGGAAGCCATCGAGTGCAACATCGCCGCCGTTGAGGCTGACGATCGCTACGTGGAATTGACCGGAAATGAGTCCCAGTTCTACAAGTTCTACCGCATGCACAACCACCACTTCGTCGTGTGGTGTGCGATGTTTGACGGTCAATACCAAACGGCGCTCAAGTACGCCCGAAAGGCCGTTGCCACCTTGCCAGCAGGGGATGCCGACCACGGTGTCCAGTTTATGCTGGCCGGCATCATCCCGATGGGCGCGATTTTCCTCGAATCCTATGTGACCATGCCCTGGCACGTCATGATCCGCTTTGGAAAGTGGGACGAAATCCTTGCCGAACCGTTGTACACCGATAAGGATGTGTTCCCCGCAACCATCGCCACGCAGCACTACGCTCGTGGTGTCGCTTACGCCTCCAAGGGCATGGTGCCAGAGGCCGAAGCCGAGCAGGTGCTGTTCAAGGAAGCCCTCCAAAACCCAGCGCTCGCCGGTCGCGTGCTTCACAACAATCTGATGTACCAAGACCCCGCTGAAGGCCCATCGATTTTGAACGTGAACGCCTCCATTTTGGAGGCTGAAATCGAATACCGCCGCCAGTTCCTCGCCAAGGAAGCCGGCGAAGATCACGACTTCACCGCAGCCTTTGACGAATTGCGCCGAGGTGTTGACCTCTCGCTCAACCTCGCCTACAACGAACCGTGGGGCCAGATGCAACCGGTTCGCCACATTCTGGGCGCCCTGTTGTTCGAGCAGGGTCACATCGAGGAAGCTGAGGAAGTTTACCGCGCCGACATCAAGCTCTGGAAGGACAACATGTGGGGACTGCTCGGTCTGAAACTCTGCCTCGAGGCTCGCGGCGACGCACCCGAGGAATTGGCGGAGGTCACCGCCTTGTTCAACGAGCGCAGCGCTCGCGCTGACATCATCCCTGCCAAGACGTGCTTCTGCGCTCAAGATGCGCTGGCCAAGTCCTGTTGTGATTGAGCCCGAACTCGGGTCGTGTTTCCGGTTTGACCGGATTTGATGCGCCGGGACGACGCCATAATCTACATGAGGACGGAAACGGTGGCGTTGACCAATGGACATTGAGACTGCGGCGAATGTTGGCGAGGCCGTCAGCGGTATCGCGATTTTGTTCACCCTTCTGTTCAGTCTCAGGCAAATGAAGCACTGGAACGAAAACCGTCGTTATGAAATTGGGCGAGACCTTGCGGCTCACATGAACAACCCGTTGGTTCATCGTGGGTTTTCCATCAGCACCGTCAAACTTCATGACGACCTGACGCCACAAGAACTCGCAGCGCTCACGCGAGAAGAAAAGGATGCGATGAACGCCTTGATGATCGGCATGAACAACATCGGTGTGCTCGCAAAAAACGGTCATCTCTCCCTTGATTTGGTCGAAGATTTCTGTGGCGTTTACGTGCGGATGTTCGCCAGCCGATGGCGGCGAGTGATCATGATTTTCATGATGATGAACGTTGAGAAAACCGAAGATGGTGAGGATTCGATTTGGGCAGGCTTGTTCTGGCTGCTGGACCATCTCGAATCCAAGCGGGACGGCGATTACGCCCTCAAGTCCAATTGATCAAGCCTTTGTGCTGAGGCGTCAGCCCCAACCCATCAGTTGACGGAAGGTTGGCGACGCACAAAGTTTGTTGACGTCGTCAGGAGAAAAATACTCGGCAGCAAGGGCAGAGCAGACTTCATCCTCGCTCTTTCCCGTTGCACCGACCATGTTGATGACTCGGTTGTCGCTGCCGCCACCGGAAAATCGAGCGCCGCTGTAGCCTGCGTTGGGTTGTCCAAAACTGTAGGATTGCGAAGGTGCTGAGGCTTGGCCGAAGAGGCGGGCGAGGAGGTTTTGCAAGAAACCCATGTTGATCATCTCGATGACTGCGGGGCTGCCCGGCCCACCGGTCGTTGGGTAAGCGCCAACGAAACTGGTGCCGTGATGGTTTATCCAGCCAGTCAAGGTCGACTTCATGCGACCCGTACCACGCTTGAAGCGCTTCTTGAGTCAGCATCAAACCGCAGACAGAGGTTCATCCTCTCAACCTTTCCATGTTCACGGCTGACCGAGAGAATCTCCCTGTTTTGGATAAAAACAAACAATATATTGGGATAAGTATTAGATTTAGGTGCCAAAACCAGACAATATGGCAGTGAATATGCAAGAGAGCAAGGTGACGCGGTTTGGTACGGTGTGTGCGCTGTACTTCGCCCAGGGTGTTCCTTGGTTTTTTGTTGCCACCGTCCTTGTCACGTACCTTGTTGACAATGGTTCAATGAACGATGACCAGAAACTCGCACTCATCTCCGCAGGTATGATTCCATGGATCATTGGTAAACTCGTTCTCGGCCCCGTCATCGACCGCTATCGTTTCCCTCGCATGGGGCAGCGCCGTCCTTGGGTGCTCATCTCGCAACTGGGAATGATGCTCACGATGGCAGCCTTCCTTTTGGTTGACGACCCTGCTTCTGATTTGGAAACACTCGGCTTATTCTTCCTGATTCACAACATCTTCGCCGCCCTTCAAGACGTCAGTTCGGACGCGCTGGCGGTTGACACGTTGAGCGATGAGGAATTGCCCCTCGCCAACGGGCTGATGTTCGTGGCCAAGGGCTTCGGTGCCATGTTTGCTGTGCTTGGTCTCAGTCGCGTCCTCACGGATTCCGGCTTCCACGCAGCCCTTCAGGTCCAGATCGTGGTCTTGGCAGCCATCATGATGATCCCGCTGTTCGTGCGAGAGCGACCCGGCGACCAATTGTTCCCTTGGAGTGAAGCATCCACTGATGCAACTTCGGCAGATGACGGCGACATCATGACCTTTGGTGAAATCAAGACCGCCTTCCAATCGGCAGTTTCGGGCAGCGCTGCCAAGATGGCGTTGCTGCTGTGCACCATCATGTGGATTGGTGGTGGCATGGGCACCGGTATGGGCATCATCGACTTCCAGTGGGAATTCCTCTTCGTTGACGAATTGAACTGGGAGGCGCAAGATTTCCTTGACGCCAAAGGTCTACCTGTCTTCCTCATGACGATGCTGGGCTTCCTTGTTGGTGGCCTCCTGGGTTCGAAGTTCGGTTCGAAAAAGACACTGACGGCGGCGGTCGCCGTTGGAACCGTCATGACGGTGGTGTGGTCCATGCTGCGAGGCCAGTGGACCGACAGCGACATGATGTTGCAGATTTGGCTGGCCTGGACACTGGTTTGGGCCATCGTTGGCGCCAACCTTCTGGCGTTCTTGATGTCGGTCACCAGCAAAGAGGTGGCAGGCACACAGTTCTCGATTTACATGACGCTCATCAACGTCGGTGCGTTTACCGGTAATGCGCTTTCACCACAACTCCTCGATGTTGTTGGGGGAAGTTTCCCCAATCTGTTCTTGTTCGGGGCGGCGTTCCAAGCGCTGGTGTTCATTGTCCTGCTGCAAATCAAAGAGGATGATGTTGGACCTTCTGCCACCACCGTCGTTCACGAAAGCGAGTAGACTGACCGTGCAAATCATCACTTCATGAGGCTTTTAAATGGATCTTGAAACTGCAGCAAATTTGGGTGAGGCTCTCAGTGGCCTCGCCATCATGGCGACGCTGGTGTTTGGTTTACGTCAAGTCATGGAAGTCAACCGGAACCGTCGGTATGAAATTTCTCAAACCATCGCGCACTCGCTTGAAAATCCTCTTGTCCAGCGCGGGTTTGCTACGTTTGGGGGCGTCATTACCAAACACACAGGTCTGAAAGAACTGATGGAATTAACCCGTGAACAAAAAGACGCCACCAATGCCCTTGTCGTGCTCATGGCCAACCATGCCGTGATGACTTTTCACCGCAACCTCTCGTTTGACATCGTCTATTCCTTCTACAAACCGTATCTTTCGCTCATCGGTGTGAACATGCGCCACATGATGTCCCTGACCGAACAAGGCTACATCATACACGAGCAGAGCAGTGTGACTGAAGAGGAGGGCATGGGAACCTTCCATTGGGTAATTTGGTTGCTCGACCGATTAGAGGAGCACGACAAACCGAACGAATTCAAACCGCACATCAATCAGATAGATTGGGTGCCATGAATCAGGTTTCGTTTTCGAGCCCGGGAACGGACTTGCCTTCGTTTTCCAACAATGAGTCTTCCTCATCCCACAACAACACGGCCTCTTCTGCATCTCCCTCGGTTTGGAGACGGACGGAGTAGCCTATCGTTCCAGCCGCTCCAATCAGCATCAACAACACGATGATGATGGCAAAAGGATGGTCGGCAATGACGCCTCCGAGGCTCGAGAAGAAGCCAGAGTCCGCGGTTTCTTCGACGGTCACTTTGGGCGTGATCAGCGAGACGACGGTGGCTTGGTCGTAGGCTGAACGCGTGAAGGTCAACATGCCGTCCATGTCGTTTTCGTATTCATCCGAGGGCGTGGTCGGGTTGAGGTCGGTGTAGAAATCGGGTCGCTGCTCAAATTGGATGTCGACCGGTTGAGAGAGGTCCAAGGTCAACATGACGTCCACGGTGTAAGGGACTCGGGATTCAAAGAACTCAATGTCGCCGAGGAAGCCCCAGAGCGTGACGGCCGTTCCGGATACATCGAAATGCGCCCACTGGCCCCATGCAGATTCGTCAACGGGGAGGTCATAGTACCACGAATCGGCCAGTCGGTTGCCTTCGCCTTGTGCCTCGTTGCTTCCGTCATCACCAAGGTCGATATCGAGCTGGAGGAGACCCGCCTGGCCGGTGTCCAAACTTGCTTCAACGGCGGTGAACGTCGCCTCGAGACGTGTGGTGCCGTTTGGAATCCAAACGTAGTGGGAATCCTCGGTATAGTACACGGCGCCCGTCTGGCCGTTGTTGAAATGGTTCCAATCGCCTTTCCAAGCGTGGCGCACCCGGTCGGTGTTGGCGGGAATGGTGGTGGTTGTCATCATGTTCTCGTAAATGTCGTAGGCGTCCCATACCGTGTATTCGGGGTGGTCAACGAGGCCATCGCCGTCTTGGTCTCGCATCAACTGCAGGGTGCGGGCCAAAGCGACGGCTGCGTCAAGGTCCGTCAGTCCGTGACCGATGCGCCAGTCGTGGCACGCACCGGTTGCGCTACGGTAGCATTCCTCTGGAATGTCGTTGCAGGAATCTTCGTCGTTCCCGGCTTCGCAGGAATTGGCCATGCCTTCGTAGCGAGCCGTCAATTCAAGAATGAGCTCAACCTCGTGAACCCGGCTGTTGTTGCGCTCGTTCCAGTCTTCGAACTGGCCGTAGGCAGCCGTTCCCTCGCCTCCCACCAGGCTGTCGCCAAAGTCGTGGTCGTCCCGATGGTAATCGGCAGCGCCCAGCGATGGAGCGACATCCAGCAGGACACCGGCCATACCACCGACGTGGGGGGTGGCCATGGAGGTCCCGGAGATGGCCATGTAGTAGAGGTCACCTTGGGTGCGAGTGGATGCGTCAATCGCCGTGCCACGAGGTGCCGTAGCCCAAATATCTCGGCCAGGTGCGCCAACATCGGGCCAGGTGTGTTGCTGGTTCATGCAACCACGCGAGGAGAAGGAGGTGACGGCGGTACCGTCATGGGTCAGTGCGGCGACGGAAATCGCCGATGGCGTGTTGGCGTAGACGTTGGTGCGCAGGTCGCCCGAGCACTCTGCGCCCGAGCCCCCGGAGTTCGAGGCTGCGAAGATGACGGCAACGTCGTTCTCGTAGGTGAGCCGGTCGGTCAGTTGGGTGATGGTGCCTTGTGGGTCGTAATCACCGTCGCTGCCCCACGAGTTGGAAACGACACGGATGTGGTGGGGGTTTTGGCCCGGGATGGAGTGGGCATAGGTCCACTCGAGGCCTTGAACGCCAGCAAAGATTGAGGCGCCGTCACCTGCGCCGAGAGCGACGAGTTGGCCGCCCTTGGCCACACCTGCTCGGCGGCCAGCAGAAGCGTCCCCGTTGCCGGCAATGGTGCCGCCGACGTGGGTGCCATGGCCGGAGGAGGTGTCGGAATTTCTGGTCTCCACCCAGTCGTTGTCAGCGGGAGTCCACTTGGCGGAGTAGAGCGTTTTCTCACCGGTCCAGGGTTCAAGATAGTCGTAATCGGGGTGGCCGGCATCCACGCCGGTATCGAGGTCGACGATGGCGGTGCCGTCGCCGTCCCACTCGCTGAACGAGAGGTCAATCTCTCGCTGGATTTCACCCGATGGTGTGATGATGACTCGGTCCCATGTGTCGGTGGCGCGCACCACGTGGGTCGTTTCGTGCATCATGATGCCGGGTTCGGGCTGGCCTCCCCACTCGGAGGGCAGGTAGAAGAATTCCAACGCTCGGTCAAGTTCGAGGTATTCCACGCGGTCCCATGTTGACATTCGGCGGAGGTCGATGGCTTGGCCTTCGACCAGTCCTGCGTCCAAGAGGGGTGCCTCGCCTTTGAGCACAAGGCCGAGGTCGGCCATGTAGGCTTCATCGTGCGGTGTCAAAGGGGAATGAAGTTGAAAAATGACGGGAAGCACCGTGGAGTCCTCCACCTGGTCGAGTTTTTCGATGAGGTCAGCGTTCATCTTCGTATCGTCGCCCAGCGGGTTGGTTGCGTCTGCGAGCGGTGAAGCCGTAGCACCCACCATGAGCAATTGCAGAAGAAACGCAGAGAGAACCATCGCACGGCGTGTGGTTGCCATGGTCAAAATCCGCGGCCGCCGTGATATAATGCTGATGGTCCTGCGGGCAATAGCGATATAGAGGAGCGGAACCAATCCATTCACAGGTAATGGCATGCAGATGACGACATCAGGGTACATTTCTGCCTTTCAGGGTCTTCGGGCTTTGTGGGGTTGGTGGCGCAAAAGCGAGGATGAGCCGGATGCATCCGAGCATGAAGCACGGATGAAAGCAGTTGAAGAGGAACGTGAATTGGCACTTGCCCGTGCCCAGACCGTTCGAGAACTTGCCGAAGTTCGAGCGGAGACCGAACGTATCGTCGGCCAAGTCCGGGCTGAAGCCCGACGAGAACGTCTCCAGCCCGTGATGGAGATGTACGCTGCCGTGCAGGCCAACAAGCGTGCTCGACTCAGCTCTCCCGGTGAGGACGATCCGGTCTGAGGATGGCTTCCTCTATCTTCTGGGGGCGAAAGGATTAGAGGTACCTCCACGAAGCATAGATGAGGCCTGTGAAAGTAAGACTGCACCAATTTCTTTCACGCACGGGTCAGTTTTCCTCAAAACGCGAGGTCAAGGACGCCATTTGGTCCGGTGACGTGACCGTGGCAGGTTCAGTGGTCAAAGACATCGCCTTCCAGTTTAATGCGAACACCAAAGAAGTCTGCTGGCAGGGTGACGTGATACGCCTCCCCGGCCTCCATCATACGTTTGTCCTCAACAAGCCGAGGGGCGTGATCTGTTCGCGATTGAACCGACAAGAGCGAGCGTTGGGCAAGCGTTCGGTATTTTCCTTGTTGCAGGACCATGTGAACGAATCAACGTACGACCGACTGCTCACGGTCGGCCGTCTCGATGAAGCGACCACGGGCATGCTCATCCTCACGACGGACGGTCATCTCGTGCACCGCATCGCCTCACCCGACCAGAAGGTTGCGAAAACCTACGCCGTAGCGACCGACCACGCCCCCGCATCAGACCAACTTCAACAATTGCGTGATGGCGTGGATATTGAATTGGAGGAAAACGGCATCCGTTCCACCTACGCCACCCGGCCTGCACGTATTGAAACCATGGAGGACGGCACCGTCATTGCGACGATTTCAGAAGGAAAAAAACGTCAGGTGCGGCGAATGTTTGCTGCCGTGGGTCTTGAGGTGGTGAACCTGCACCGCACCTCGATTGGGGGCTTGCATCTCGACCTGCTCGATCTGCAAGAGGGTGGGTTTGTGAAGATGGATGAGCGTCTTCTGACCCAATCGGTGTTCGAAGATATTGAAGACAAAAGACCTTGAAGCACCCCGACTTAGGTCGGGTGAGGAAGCATCATGCCCGGTGATATGTCTTGGATGAAAGCGCGCTATGACGAGCTCAACGAGAAGTCGCTGTTGTGGGAGCCGCCCACGCTTGAGGGCCCCAATCAGCCGCGCTGTCAAATGGACGGAAAGCCAACGATCATGCTTTCAGCAAACAACTACCTCAACCTCACCACGCATCCCAAAGTTGTCTCGGCCATGCAACAAGCCACCACCACGTACGGTGCTGGAAGCGGTTCGGTCCGAGCGATTGCAGGAACGATGGACATCCATTTGGAAGCCGAGAAAAAAGTAGCCGAGTTCAAGGGCGTTGAAGCCTCGCTCATTTACTCTGCAGGCTACACGGTCAATGTTGGCCTCATCCCGACGTTGGTCACCGGCCCGCAGGACGTCATCATTTCCGACGAGTTGAACCACGGCTCCATCATTGACGGCGTCCGCCTCACCAAAGCATCTCGCGCCGTCTACGCCCACAATGATATGGGTGAATTGGAAGCGGTGTTGAAAACGCATGAATCCTCGGAACGAAAACTCATCATCACCGACGGTGTGTTTTCGATGGACGGCGACATTGCGCCGCTCGATGAGGTCACCTCCCTAGCCGAGGAATACGGTGCCATGGTGTACGTCGACGACTGCCACGGTGAAGGTGTTCTGGGAGAAGGCGGGGCCGGCATAGTTGACCATTTCAAACTCCAGGGCAAGGTTGACTTCGAAACGGGTTCCTTCTCCAAGGCCCTGGGGGTCCAAGGTGGCATTCTGGCCGGCACGGAGATGACACGAACCCACGCCCTGAACCACTCGAGGTCGTGGCTGCTCTCTGGGTCGCAACCGCCGGGCGTGGCGGCTGCGCAAAAAGCAGCCATTGAGGTGTTGATGACCGAACCCGAACACCATGCAAAACTTTGGGAGAACACGAACTATTTCCGAAAAGAACTCCAATCCATGGGCTTTGATACGGGCGATTCGGTAACACCCATCATTCCTGTCATGTGCGGTGAATCATCCACAGCGAAAGCCATGACGCAAGCGCTTGGTGAGGTGGGTGTGATGGCCGGTGCCATCGTCTTCCCAATGGTGGCCAGGGACAAGGCCCGAATCCGAACACAAATGTCCGCCGGATTGAGCCGTCAAGACCTCGATGACGTGCTGGCCTGTTTCGAAAAGGTTGGCCCCCAAGTTGGTGTAATTTGAGCTCATTCGGACTCAAAGGCGTCCACGACTTCAAGCATTTCCGTGTCGCCGTCCACCATTTCTTCGGCTTCGACCGTTTCTTCCTGCTTGGTTTCCAGGCCAATGAAGGGGTCTTTGCCGTCCTCAATCATGCACAACAGACGCCACCGTGGAGCCCACGACAGGTGGACATAAATGGGGCCGGGCAGCAACAAGAGCGCCCAAACCAACACGGATGGAATTGCCACCAAGTCCACTCGGTCAATGGTCAAGAGCGCCAAGCCCACGAAGGGCATGGGGTAGAGGAACTGGCGTGGAGGCGCCACCGGATGGCGTTTTGAAAAGGCGATGAGAACCACCGAGACAAAGCCGCTGGCTGCTGACGCGATGATCAGCAGCGATGCGTGATAGAGCCACTGAACGCCCCACACCTCGCTGTCATCCCCAAAAGCATAGGGCAAGAGTAACGCCAAGGCCACCAAGAATCCGTAGAATCCCCCGATGTTGGCCGGATGATTCAGCCACAACGGGAGGCGGGCAAACCGACGCGAAAGGGATGTGCCCAGCAGGGTTTCCTGCTCCTGAGGGGCCAAGGCGTCAACCTTGGACATCCATGTTTCGTTGGTAGGCACGTGGTTCGCTTGCGTGAAACGGTTTTGAATATGCGGGTTGTTTTTTGGGCGAACCGCCTCATTCCTTGCCCCTAAAAAACGACACGAGGGGACTTTCGACCTCAACGGCTTCTTCGTCCTCAAGCCACGACCGTTCCAGCAAGCCCGTATCCATCTTCTCTCGACTCCGTGCATCCTCAATGGGGTCATGCACTTCGTTCACAGCGTCCCTCAGCGCAATCGCTTGGTTGATGAGCGCCAAATGACGGGTAAGGGTGCCCCCGAGTTCTTTTGCGTTTGAAAAATGACCCAAAGCGGGGTAATCCTCGGTGTCCAGGACGAGTGTGAAGCCTCCAAGAAGGTCGTCGGGTACTGCACGAACCCGGTGCTCACCGGGTGCAATCCAGCGTCCGTCGGTCAATTGGACGAGCAGGCGAGCATCGCCCATCGGCTCCGTGTCCATGAACGGATGGTTCAGGTTCACCGCAAGCGGGGTAGAGGCGTGGCTTTGGAATCGGAGCCAAACGACGACCGCATTCATGAGGAGGGTCAGGGCGGCAAGGCTGGCCGAGAGGAGTGAAGAGAAGGCAAATTGACGCATCAAAAGGAAGAGCACGATGGCCAGCACGATGCTGCCCCCGAAGGCGATGTTCCGTCCCCTGACGAGCGGTTGCGCAACAGGGGTGTCGATGAACCGGAGCATGTCGGCGGGAAGCACCGAGGCGTCATCGACCATGTGGGTAACCAATCGCCGCCGACTTTGAACCTCACGCCTGCGGGAGTTGGTGGTCGCTGGCTGTGAGCCGCCACAGGTCGCCGTCCAGTGCATAGGTTTCAATCACGTTGAGGTGCGCCTCAATATCGAGGCCCCACGCCGTCCTCCAACCGCGTAATTTTGGCTGCAATTTCTCCCATTGTTTTCGGACACCGACCGCGTTTTTGCGTTCATGGTGCAGCAACATGGCCGCTGTTTGTATCAGGCCTTGGACCAGAAGGATCTCTTCAAGCGGGGCCTGTCGCCCTTTGAGCATGTTCCACAAATCCTCCCACGACTCGTGGGCGTGCCAGAACTGACCCGAGTCAAACCGTTGGCGTCCCTCATCGAGCAACTGCGTCTCGTCGAGGTTCAACGGTCCGGCCGACAGCAGGCTCATGTCCGTCCGAGGAATCATGGCTTGAAACGGTTCGCCTCCCTGCAGAACCGCCGCACTCTTCAAGAGGGGGTTTGGTGAACGTGTTGCTGTAGGGTGGGTCCGCATGGTCATAATCGAACACGGCGACATGGTCGAACAGCGGCGTGGAGGCGTCGATGTTCTTCGGGTCTTGGTTCGAAACCTTGCCGTTCACGAACAGTCTGGGGCGGTCTCCATTCGCTCGGCCTCCCATGAGCATAGCAGAGAAGGTTGGCTGTTGTTCCGACTCGGTCAACCCGTCATGGCCTTTCATCGAGGAGAGGTTGAGCAACAAGGTTTGGAAGCCCTGCTCTGCATGGAGGAAGACGCCTTGGACGTCAACAACGAGTTGCGGTTGTACGAATTGTCCATGAACGCCTTGCGCGCAACGATGGCCACCCATCCCGGCAGTGTCCTTCACCTCGAACATCAAGAGCACAACGACAACGCTGCGTCGTGGTGGTCAAGCGTTCGCTTACCTTCCACCTCTTGGCGGCGTGCGACTCGAATTGAGGAAATTGAAGCCTTAGCGTTGGAGACCGAGCACCGTCGCCGACGCCCCAACGAAGCGAGTGCCCTTCAACTTGAACCTGGAGGCGTGTACCTGCTCGACGCTCCCGACCCGCACCCCATGATTTCCCTTGGTGTTGAACTGGCTGAGCGCGGCATGCCGCTGCTCGGTCTGTTTGGCTTGCCACACGCAACGACTGAAGCGACGCAGCGTCTGCCAGGCCCTCAATCCTATGCACTTCTCTCGCCCCATGGCGGATATGACGTGTTGAGCGACCGTGAAGCCGTTCAAGCCGTGGTCAATGCATTCCAGTGGGGGAACGAACGCTCGGTTATCCTCATCGACGGCCTTGACCGCTTGGCCAATGCCTTTGGTGAGGCAGGCATGGTTGATGTGTTTCGATCCATCTGTGATGGTGTTCGATTTAACGACCACATCGCCTTGGTAACCACCGATCTTGAATTGTTTGATACCACCGTTCAGCACACCGTTCTTTCCGAATCCACTTCGCTGCGAGGGTCCACCATCGATCGTTGGGTCAACGACCCGGATGTGCTGTGGGACCATCCCGCGCTCCTCGCTCCAGACGAGGAAGAAGAGCAGTGGCTCGAGGCACAAATTCATCACCAGGGCGCGCAGGTCGGCGGCCCTGTATTGCACGGAGAGGTGGTCGAAGGCGGCGCCTTCGTACCCGATGACGAGGAGCGAAATGAAGCGACCAAGGCTTTGAGCGAGGTGGTAGAGGCGTGGCCTGAACAATCCTCCCCGTACCATCCCATCGAACCACCCTCGTCCGCCACAGAGGTGTCCATCGGTTCGACGGCTTGGCGACCTGAAATCGACACCGAAGTTGTCTACGGTCGCTATGTCAGTGATTCTCCGAAAGCCGAACAAGCGGTGGCCGAGGAAGGACCCGCTCCTCGTCGCCGTTCACTTCAATCCAAACAAAAGAAGCCGGTGAAATCCGCTCCTCCACAACTTCGCACCGCACAACGGCTTCCCGCGAGAAAACAGCGGCCAAGGATGCCTGAAATTGATCGGGGATTGTCCACCAACCGAAGTTCAGCCGTCGTCAAGAGCGCCTCTCCACTGCCGGATTGGCCGGTCAAGCCACGGGCGAAGCATGCGTTTCGCAAAGAAAACATGGATGGGTTTGCCAAGAAGCAAGAGGCGGCTGTTGAGCGTCATCAGAAGGTCGCCTACCCGGTGGAAGCGAAGGCGTTGAAGGACAGCGTGGCGGGTTCTCCCGACCTTTCGGATGCGACCTTGCCCGTGCCGAGGGTCAAGAAAACCGTCAAACTTCCCTCACGTGGCGACAGCGCTCCATTGACCAGCAGCCTCCGTCCTGTTGAAACGGCTGAAAAGCCCTCGAGGGAGGCGGCTGCCAAATCCCAAGCCGAGGTTGATGTTGAGAAAGCCTACCTCGAATGGTCGACCTTTGATGAGCCCGATGGGGCGGACGCCACGGCGTTGTACAACGAACGAGGGGAGGCGTTGAAGCGTTATGGCGGTGAAGAGCCATGACGTCGCCGCCGACGAAATTACGCTCGGAACTTGAAGACGCAAAGCGCCGTTTGCAAGGGTCCATCCACGCCCGGCAGAGCGCCGGTTCCGAATCGGTTCCCAAACAGGAGGCAACCCAACGACCAGCTCGGTCCAAACTGAACACATTGCTCGGAAAAAACACCGTCCCTGAGCGCCCTCTCTCGCTGTTTCAATCCGTGGGCGTACCGCAGCGCCCGACCTATGATTTGATCGCTGACCGTGTGCTGGGTGCTGACGTCGGTGTGCCGAATTCATTTCTTGACCGTGAAACGGGCTATTCCGCTCACGTGGCTGCGCGCTTGATTCGATTGCAGGAGCGACTTGAGGCGGCCCAACCGCCCCCCGCCTCTACGGATGCATCGGACTTTTTCGTCGGCGTTGGGGACGATGGGACTCCGGTTTGGAGTCAGGTCTTGAGCCAACAACGTGGGGAAGTACGAAACGAACTTGGTGAGGAGTTGGCCCCCCCGCAACCGGATGAGGCGTTCCACGCCACGCGTGTGCTCGACATCACCTCGAACTGGCCTCGGCGTTTGTCGTGGTCCAGCAAGTTGACGTTCAAGCAGTGGTTTGTTGCCGAGGAGAACCTCCAAGCCACACAATATTGTGAGCAGGTCATCGACCGTCCGTCTCACCATTTCAATCCCCTCCTCATCGTCGCCCAAGCCCAAGCCGGATGTTCGCACTTGCTCCATGCCACCGGACAGGCCATGCTCCGACGCCAAGAGGGTCATGTTCTCTTCATGAGCGCCGCCGATGCCACCGGTACCGACGGGCTGGCTGCGTCGTGGCAGCACGCGCTCCCGGGTGCCACCGCCTTGGTGGTGGATGACCTTCACGAATTTGCTCTCGATACGACATGGAGCCACCAACTCGGCGTACTGGTTGACCAAGCCCTCAACCATGGGGTGCAAGTCGTTGCAGGGGGACGATTGGCCGTTGAGGAATTCCCCCCGTCTCGACTGAAGGAAGTGTTCCGTTCAGCCCTCGTAACTCCGCTGGCCACGCCGCAAGCGCCAACGCTCATGGCTTTCGGACGCTGGAGGTGTTCTCAGCGTAACCTGCTCCTGTCCGACCAACATCTCGCCCAGTTGAGTCGGATGCCGCCCCACAGTTGGCGAATGATGGAGGCCAGATTGGAACAGGTCTCGTTGGCTTTTGAGCAGGGAGCGGTTCTTCTCGACCACGACGATGTCGAACACCTTCTCGAGGGCCGGTCAAGTTCTGCCCCTGTTGAAGAGCAACAACGTGTTGAGGACCTTGCCTCTCAACTCGTCGGGGAAGCGTTGGACAGCGTGTACTCGTCGCTTGACACCGGTGGCATTGATTTGCACAGCCCCCTCGAGCCGTGGCCGGAGGATGATTACGAGCCCCCAACGCTGGAAAGTCAGGTTTTGGAAGCATCAACCCACGATCTCGAACAGCGCCTGCGTGAACGTGTTGAATCCATCGAGCCGGGTCGGCCTTCGGTGCTTGACGTCCATGAGCGGGAGAAGTACATCGTTCGAGCCAACGACCCGCTTCCTGAGACCGATGTCGGGCGAGCGGTTGAGGTACTCGTGGACATTGACGAGGCCATTGACCAACGCATGAACGCCTCCACCTCACAAAGTGTCGCAGCATCATTGGAACTTCAGCGGCTGGAGGAGCAGATGGTGGTGCTTGCTCAGCGTGCCGTTGACGCCGACATTGAGGAACTCATCTCCATTGCCGATGCGCTCCGGTCTCTGGAAGAGCGCTTGGTCGAACTTGACCCTGACAGGAAACCCCTGCCGCCCTTCGAAGAAGACGGCCCGGAAAAACGAGGACGACGAGCACCTCGCCGCCGAAAGCGGGCACCGATTCCTGAAACAGAAGGCCATTTGGATTCCTTTGAGCCAGAGGGCGAGTGGAACATCGACGGCACCGGTGTCTCAGCGGACGACCTTCTCGACGAAACGCCAGACAAGAAGGTGATTCGCCTTGCACGCCTTCGCCCCCGCACGGTGTTGGTGGGTGAGGAAGAATGAGGGCGCCGTGGTGGATGAACGGCGTCAATTTCTCATGCCAACCAAATTGTGGGAAATGCTGCGACGAACCCGGCGGTATCGTCTATCTCTCTCCCGATGATGCGTCGCGATTGGCAGCGCATGCAAACTTGGATGTCCCGGCGTGGTTGGAGCGAGATACACGGACAACGTTTGATGGCCGACATGTCTTGAAAAGTCGCGAGGAAGACGGCGTTTGCATCCATCTCAACGAACAACAACAGTGCAACATTTACGAGGTTCGACCTCAGCAGTGCAGAGCCTTTCCTTGGTGGGGAGAGAACCTCGCTACACCCGGTGCATGGGAAAACGTCAAACGAACGTGTCCTGGTATTGATGCGGAAGATGCCATCCTCATCGACGGGCAAACCATACGCATCAACATCTTTGCTGACCGAACCTCGACCAAAGGGTTCAGAACGTGGCCTCCCGAAAAACCTCTCAGAAAACGCTAGGCCGCGCCAGTGTTGCTGGCCACACCGTTTTCTTCCTTCACGTTGAGCAGGAGCCGTATTTATACCGAACGTGGATGTCGGCGTTCACGAGGGAAGACAGATGACAAACGACGAGCCGTTGTTCACCGTCCACAGGTCCCACCTCAACACAGGTCTTCGGGGTGTGCCCGTCGGCACCTGTCGGACATCCTTCGTGACACCCACCGAGGGCGTGCATTACTGCGGCTATCCGATTGCGGAACTTGCTCATTATCCTCCGGAAGACATCGTCTATCTATTGTTTCATAAGGAATTGCCCACAGCCGAACAATCCTCAAAATTCAAGTCGGAAATGGCCGCTCGCGGCCGTGTCCCCGAGAGTGTTCGTGCCGTCTTCTCCACCCTACCTAAAGACGGCCACCCGATGGATTGGTTGAGCGTTGGTATCCACACCTTGGGCATGCTGGACACCACCGGAGATTGGAAGGAAGACGCCCTCAATTTGATTGCCCGCATGCCACGCTTGATGGGGCTTCTCTTCAGAATCCGAGAAGGCCGAAGCGAGGGCATTCCTGAGGACGACCTCTCCTTGAACATGGTTCAGCGTTTCGTAAGAACGCTCGGTCTCGAGGACGTGGACGACGACCTGATGGAGCAAATTCTCTCCACATATCTTGTTCTCCACATGGATCACGGTGGCGGCAACCTGTCCACCTTCACCGGAAAAGCGATCGCCTCAGGTCACGCCACCGTTTACGCTTCAATCGCAGGCGCCATGAACGCGTTGTCGGGACCGCTCCACGGGCGAGCCAACCAATCCTGCCTTGAATTCGTTCTTCGAATTGGAACCAGCGACCCCGATGAGGTGGAAGCCTTCGTTCGTGGCGAACTTGCTGCGAAGCGACCTGTGTTTGGTTTTGGCCACGCCGTGTTGCGAGCAGAGGACCCACGGGCGACCGTTCAGTTCGCTCTCGGAGAAGAGGTCTGTCCAGACGATGAGAATTTCAAAATCATTCGAACCCTTCGCGAAGTCGCCCCTCGCGTGCTCTCCGAGAACAAGAAAATCTCAAACCCGAATGCGAACGTGGACATTGCCAGCGGTGCGCTGCTTCACCATGTCGGTTTCAAAGACCCAACCTACTACACGACGTTCTTCGGGTGGGCTCGAGTGTCGGGCATCGGTGCACAAATCATTGACGAGCGTACCGTTATGCGCGGTGGAAAAGGCGCTCCAATCTATCGGCCGAAGTACATCGCAGAAGAACAAGAACTCCGTCACATCGACTGAGGCTTCAACACCGGTCGAGGCGTCTTTCCAGAACCACGGTGCCCTATCAACCGCGGTGCGAACGACGGCGGTGTTGCTTCGTCGTGTTTTGACAGAATGTCCTCAACATCCATCCTCCAATGCCAGCGTTTGTGCATCTCGGTGACGAGTTCACGACGACGTTCGCCGTCCGCTTCTGCCCAGGTGGGTGTTGCCTCTTCCAAACGCTTCAGCACATCACGGTGGTTGGATTCGGTCGCACGCTCAAGTTCGGCCCATTCGCCATCCAGGAGCGGACGCAAGCCCGGTTGTAACCACCGGGCGTGTCCGGATGGCAACCAACGTAAGGTTGGGTCTGCATGATCGGTGAGTCCCGATAAGCCCGCACGGAGCAAATCATGCTCGAGGGGGAGCCTGGTGGGCCAGACATAGGTCGGCATACCACCACGCGCCCGGGTCAATCTGTTCAGAGCCGTTCCCGTTAACCCAACGTGGCGTCCGATAGGGAGGTGCTGCGTTGAGGTTTGGAAATATTCCACGGCGCAAGGCAACATCGAGCTTCCCTGCGCCCGATGTTTTTTCACCAACCGTTTGAACGGCGTCGCCACGTATTGAGGCAAGACTTGGAGGCGTTGTGTGGTGCTGTTGCCGTAGGGAGGAATGTAGGGGATCAAGGCTGCCCAAGGTCGTTGCGTCTTGGAGAGACGAGCGGAGGCCGGCATGCCTTTGTGAAACGCATAGAACACGGTGTTGAGGGCGGGGATACCTCGCCGGTCAAGGGCTTCTTCAGCCAGTTCCATCGCCCGAGCTATGTGCCGGTTGTGGTGGTTTCGTCCAAAAAAGCCGCCTCCTGTCGCTGCTTTTGGATGGGGCCGTTTGATTTCGATGCACCCCATACGTCCTTGCTCGGCCCACAAGCGTTGCACGGTCGAATCGTCGAGAAAATCTTCAAAACCGAGAAAGCCCAAGTCCACCAATTCATCCAGCGTCCATTCCTCCATCCATTTCGGTTTTCCTTCCAGATACTCGGTGGGTACGGAGACCGTTCTGTCGTGGTGAAGCACCAACTGGTCGTCTGCTGTGAGGCGAATGTCAAACTCAATCCCGTCAAACATGTTCAACGCATGTTGGAGACTCGCCAGGGTGTTTTCAGGCGCAGGATTCCACGCACCCTCCGCTGCCATGGGCGATGCTCCATGTCGCCCCCCTCAAAGGTTCCCGCAGCGGGTGGTGATTTTGCGAATGTTTTCTCAGAATCGTCCCAAGGCATAAAACCGGAATCTCTGCCCGCAAACTATGGAACCCTATGACATCATGATGGGGATGATCGTGTTCCTTACCCCCATCATTTGTTGGTTCTTTACCCGCTCACAGAAGGAATACCGAATTCCTTGGCGATCGTGGGCCACCGAATTCCACGAAAAGCGGTATTATCTTCACGCCATCGGCTACATCGTCATCATTCGTTGGAAGGCCATCAGTGACCGATTAAACGAGCCGATGAAAGGCCGCACAGGTCACTGGACCGATTGGGTGTACGGCCTTGAGGGCGAGTTTACCAAATGGGTTCAAGATGTATTTCGCAACGATGCCCTCACGGAGTTTCTCAACTTCCACTACCTCTTCGTCTATCTGTTTTTGATTTACGTTACCACCGTCTATTTCGCGTTCTCCGGTGACCGGGACATGACCGATAAGGTCACGCTCAACTACCTGCTCATCTATGCGCTTGCCGTTCCCTACTACCTGTTTTTCAATGTCGAGGTGACCTCGTCATGGATTCCAAACATGGACGCTCTGCTCTATCATGATGGATGGTACACCGTGTTCTATGCGCTGCACGACCCGCTTGACAACGCCGTTCCGAGTTTGCATGTCGCCATTCCCTTTGGAATCTTGATGCTGAACTACCTCCACGTTAAGGAGAACGGGGGAACGCTCAGGGCTTGGCGCCACTGGCCCTACCATCTCTTTGTGCTCATCAACACGGTGTTGTTTATTTTCACCATTCTCTATTTGGGCATTCACTGGGTGGTCGATATTCCGCTTGGCATCCTCATCGGTAGCATTGGGGCGTTGTTCATCCACCACTTCCAACCTCGACTTCGCAACGATTACGGGCCGGTGTTCAAGGGCATCACCCGAGAAAAAGTACGACGGCACATCCTGGTGGAGGGCGTCGTGATGTTGATTCTCCTCGCCGGGATGATGATGGCCGTGAACTATCAGGAAGAGACCGTTGACGAGCGCGTTTCGTTCCGTTTGGGAGAGGACGACAGCACCTTTGAGATCATCCAGAAGTTTGACCCTGGCGATATGGTCCAATCCAACATCAGCAACCTCAACACGGCAGGGGAACTGGAACTCGTGGTCGTGATGGTGGAGACGAGCGTCCCTGCGATGACGTCCGGTGCGATTGATTGGGACGTGATGAAAACCCTTGGCGAGCACTACACGGTGGCGCCTCAGACAACACTGAGTTTGAACATCACCTCACCAAAAATATACCACTTTATCGTGATGCATTACGCTGATGCTTCAGACGAGGAGCCGGTCATGGACGTACGCATCATGAACGATTACGGCGACGATGAAATGGGACAAGCCATGTTCCTCAGCCTTCCCTCGCTGTGGATGACCGGATTTGTGGTCTACCGTTTGTACCGTCTCAAGAAAGAAGGACGCCGTTGGATTGATTCTACACCCTCATATGTATGGGCCTCTTCATCGTCAACAGACGAAGAGGCGTGAACGCATGGCTCAGCAATCGATTCAAGCCACCGTTGAGCAGTTGGCTCAATCCTCGGGTGGTCAAATTCTTGCCTCCGTTCGAGATGCTGTTCAAGCTTCGCTCAAGTACTACGTCGGTCTTTTTCTGATTGGATTCGTCGCAGCCTTCCCGCTGACAAGTGCCTTCATCGCTTGGTTGGTGGACGACGCCAGACTGCCTGAGGGCGTTCAAATCATTGTGATCTCACCGGTTGAATTCCTCTTCCTGCAACTCCGAATCGCTGGATCGGTTGGCCTTGTATTGGTTATGCTCATGGTCGTTGTCCAAATCGCACGCTACGGTCTTCGCCACGAAGCGGTCAAAGCGAGGTTGGATGAACTCGATGTTTCGTTGCCAAAACCAGGGCCCCGAATGCTGGCTGCAGTCCTCGCTTCCGTGGTGTTGATGGCGCTCGGGGTTCTCTATGCCTGGTACGGCCTTATTCCACTCCTGCTGGATTACTTGACCACGGATGCTCAGCAAGCAGGATTGACCACGGAGTGGCGTCTCTCGAATTACGCCGGATTCATCGTCAATCTGCTTTCAGCATCTGCCATCGGTTTTCAGGCTCCGCTGGTGACCACCTTGCTTCTTCGGTCGGGTGCCGTTTCCGCAGCGCAGATGGCTGCTTCCCGTCGAATCATTTGGTTCGGCGCCTTTGTGATTGGAGCCTTCATGTCGCCCCCGGACCCGCTCTCGCTGTTTTTGGTGGCGATGCCCATCATCATCCTGTTCGAGGTGGCCTTGGTGCTGGACCGAATCACAACACGTTGAGGTCGGCAAGCAGACGGTCGACCTGATGCGGCATGTTGCCGGGTCGGGCCTGGTAGGAAAGTCCGTGGAAATCTGAGCCGACGGAGATCCCAAGTCCGAGCCTCCTCGCTTCCTCCGTGAGCTCGTGGCGATATCGATCGCTATGGCTCCGGTGAACAGCCTCAACGCCGTCAACGCCGAGTTCTCGAAGGGTGGCGAGTAATGTGGGCGTTGAGACGCCATAATACAGCGGATGGGCCAGGGATGTGACACCACCGGCATCCTTCACCGCTTCAACCGCTTCTGCTACGGTCGGTTTTTGATGCGGGACAAAACCGGGGAGACCATCACCGATCCATCGCTCAAACGCTTCCTGTTTGGACGCAACATAACCGTGGTCGACCATGGCCTGTGCGAGATGGGGGCGGCCTACAGAGCCGCTGGCCCGGCCAAGCACATCCTCCACATCAACCGGCATGCCGAGGTCGGCCAGGCGTTGGCACATGGCACGCATGCGAGGTTCTCTCCCGCTTTGGCGGGGTTGTAGCCACGCCTTGAAGCGCTCAATTCCGGGATGCAACGACCCCGGTCGGTGGTTCGGGAAATAGGCGAGCAGATGCCACGATGCCGAGGCTCGTTCACGCCCCGTCGCCTCCAGTTGCTTTGGCTCAGGGGTGAGCGCCGGCTCGCAGGTAATTTCGACGCCCGGAATGAACATCATGCCTTCGGCGTCAGCCGCATTTTGTCCTTCCATCCATCCTGAGGTGGTGTCGTGGTCGGTGAGTGACCACGCCTTTACGCCCTCTTGTCGCATCAACCGGGCGACCTTTGAAACGGCGTGTTCACCATCGCTGTTGACGGAATGGGAATGCAAATCGTGGGTCTGCGTCCACACATATTGCCCTGTTGCGGGCAAGATTTGAACCCTCGTGTTTAGAATAAATCATCCAATTCTGGCAGTTCAGGTAGTTCGTCATGGCCTGTTGGGGGGGTTGCGTTGTTATCTACAGCAAACAAATCGTCCAAATCGGGAAGTTCCATGGTCGGGGGTTGAACGAAGGCCTCCTGCACGCTAGCGTTCTGCCCCTCGTCAAGGTCCGGCAAGTCCAACATGTCGGGCAAGACAGGCAATTCGGGCAATTCCGGAATCGTCGTGGCATGGGGTAAGCTCGTCTCCTGAGGCGGTGTCAAGCGAAGGTCCGTCTCTGGAGGTGTCGCCACAGGAAGGCTCGCTTCCGGAGGGATCGTTGTTTGCGTTGATGGTTCTTGAGCGGACAGTTCGGTGGTGGGCAGCGGGACACGCTCGACGCCGTCGGTGACGAACACCCTGTTTGGCTCCAAACCGGGGATGGAGCGCTGATCCACCACGGTGCTCGGAGATTGCCCGGGGAGGGGTACCGATTGAACAACGAGTCGTTCAAGCGTTTCTCCCGTCGTTTCATCGGCAGGGCTGGCTTCCCTTGGCGTGGTGGGTTTTTGATTGGCGATCTCCACAGCCTCAATCGTTTGGCGGACCGAATCGCCGAACGTTCCGGCTGAAAGTGTATCAATGGCAGCATTCACCTGCTGCTGGTCGGCCGATACCTGCTGGCCAAGGATACTGGAAAGGATGGTCGCCGTGGTTGGATTCACCTCCGTTTGGTCTGGCTCGGTTCGGGACATGGTCAAGGCGTCAAAGGTTTCGACATCCCGCTGAGGAATATTGCTTGTGAGTTCGGGAATTTCTCGCTCTTTATTGGCCAAAGCGGCCACCACGAGCAGCACGACGACACCTGCACCAGCGGCGCCATCCTCCATCGACAACCCGGTGGTGCCGACGAGATTGAAGACCAAATTCAACGCCGTGAGAAGAACCAGGACAGCGGCACCTAGGGTGGCTACGGCTGCAAGACGGGGTGCTCGAGGGTCGTGGACCACATGCCGTGTTCATCGGTGTTGGTCTTAGCCCTTCTCTTCACCGGTCACGGTCAATTCAGCGGAACGAACGGTGTTTTCCATCAGCATGGCGATGGTCATGGGTCCAACACCACCCGGCACGGGCGAAAGCCAACTGGCAACCTCGGAAACGCCGGGGTCAACATCACCTGCCAAGCGCCAGCCCCGCTCCCGGGTTGCATCATCCACGCGATTGATTCCAACATCAACCACCACGGCTCCGGGCTTCACCCACGACGGTTTCACCATGTCAGCCCGACCAACGGCAGCGACCAAGATGTCGGCTTCTTTGCAAACATCTTCGACATCTTGCGTTCTTGAATGGGCTACGGTGACCGTTGCATCCGCACCGCGAGCGGCGAGAAGCAACGCAGCAGGCATGCCCACAATTCGTGAGCGACCAAGCACAACTGCTCGCTTTCCTTCAAGTCTGACGTTGGCCCATTTCAGCATTCGCATGACGCCGCTCGGGGTGCACGGGAGAAGGCCGTCGGTTCGTCCTTGGACCAACCTCCCGAGGTTTTTCACATGAAACCCGTCGACGTCTTTTGCTGGTGAAATCAGGTCTGTGATGCCCTCTTCGTCCATGTGTCTGGGAAGCGGTGATTGGACCAAGATGCCGTGCACATCATCGGCGTGGTTCAGGCGTTCGATGTGGGCTCTGAGCGTGTCTTCCTCTTCGGTTGCATCAAGCGCGATGTGCGTAGACCGAATGCCCAGTCTCGCGCAGGTTTTGACTTTGGAATTCACGTAAACATGCGAAGCGGGGTCGTCGCCAACGATGATAACAGCAAGATGCGGCTCAATTCCTCGGGCTTGGAGCGCTTCAATTCGGCCGAGCAATTCTTGCTCAACTTCGTCGGCGCACGCCCGCCCGTCCAATCGTTGCGCTGGCACATGTCGCCCAACCGAGCGGTCGCTTTGAGCGTTCGCCTTGGCCTTCCCGTTTCATAGCGGGGTCTTGATGCCTATGGCACGCACGATGCACCATCCGGCTCGGGCTTCAAAGATGGCAAAGGCGCCGCCGAAAACTGCACCGGCTACAGCATACCAACCCAATCCAAAAGCGATGGTGTCGGTAGCGAGCAGGGCAGCGAGAATGAGCGCTCCGAAGACGGAGGCAATGCCGCCGAGAAGTCGGGCTGCTTTTCCTTTCGCATCGAGGTTGCACTCTAGCATGGGATAAAGCCCCATTCACAAGTATTTCAAACACTGTTTGAATCAAGAGCAAAGAGCCAACGGAGGGACTCGAACCCCCGACCGTCTGATTACAAATCAGACGCACTACCAGCTGTGCTACGTTGGCTTCGTGTTTCGGGTGACACCACCCCTTGATGAAGGAAGCGGAACATTCCAGCATGCAGGACAGATGGTCAAAGCAAAAAGCAGGAAGCCACTGGAGGGGCTCATGGACGAGGAGAGCGCCATGCAATACCTCGCCACACACGGGCAGGAAAAGACTGGAAACGACGTCATTTTCAGTTGGCTCGCCCGCTATCAAAGCGCCGCCGCAGCCGGTGCTCACGCAGTGAACGGTACGGTCGGTGCGCTGCTGGAAGACGACGGTTCCTTGGCCATCAACAACGTCGTGGATTCGGCCCTTCGCAAGGCCCCGGCTCCTGAATTTGCTGCCTATGCTCCACTCAAGGGACTCCCTTCGTTTCTCGACTTGGCCGTCTCCTTGGCGCTTGGCGACCACCGCCCCGATTTGGAATCCCTCGGTGTTCACGCCGGCGCCACGGCCACGCCGGGTGGTTCCGGGGCTCTGTTTCTTGCGGCATCGAATTTTGCTGAACGGGGCGATGCCGTGCTGTTGAGGGACCGCTATTGGGGTCCATATGCAGGTTTTTTGCGGGGGTGCGGGTTGAACGCCGTCACCTATCCACTGCTCCCTTCAGAGGATGACGAGACGACGCCGCATCTCGATCTGGATGCCTTTTCCTCCTCGCTGAACAACCTCGCTTCAACCCAAACGAGCGTGATGGCGTGGCTGAACGACCCCGCTCACAACCCGACAGGGTTGTCCTTGACCTCAGAGAGTCGATACGCCCTCTTCAACGCTTTCATGGAAAGTGCGACACGAAACGAGCACGTCGGTCATACGCTCTTGCTGGATGCAGCCTACCATCTGTACGCTGATGAGCCCCACGGCTGGGCTGAGACCCTTGCTGTTGCCCTGAACGACGGATTGCCGTGGCCAGAAAACCTGCTCGTTTGTTTTGCGCTCTCACTCTCAAAATCGCACACGATTTACGGTCTTCGCACCGGTGCGCTGGTCTATCTTCACCCCGAGAAGTCCAGCGTCCAACGGCTCAACGACGTGATGGGCGTGACCGGCCGGCAAACATGGTCGGCGGCCCCCCGCATCGCTCAACACGTCCTGAGTGAATTGCACGCCTCAAGCGAGGGCGGCTTGGCATGGTCAAATGAGCGAGACCGTTTAGCAGCGCTCTTGTCTCAACGCCGAGAACGATTTGTTCAAGCCTGCGCTGAGCACGGTGTCGCCATCAATCCCAGCCACGATGGCTTCTTTGCGTGGTATGAATGCGAACATCCCGTTGAGGTCGCCGAAGCATGCGCTGCTCAACACGTGTACTTGGTGCCATTGACCGGCGGTGTTCGCATCGGTTTGTGCGCTGTTCCCACGGCTGATGTTGAGCGGGTCGCTGAAGCCCTGGCATTGGCTACGGGGGCTGAGGCATGAGCCGGTTGAACCGAGAGAATTTTCTCATCACCGGATTTGTTTGTATTTTCCTCGGCGCTTCGTTGAGTGTGGCCAATCTCGGACCGATGGCCCTGACCGTCGGCCTGTTCGGTATCGTGTTCTTTGTGGTCGGGATGTCGATGAGCCGCCAGGTCGGGCTTTCGCCCGAAGCGATTGCGGAATGGGCGCCTGGCAGTGAGCAACTTCGCGACGCCGGTCGCTTCATGTTCAGAGTGGATGTCACGCTCGACGAGCCGATTCGGTCTTCCATCTTGTGCGGACCTTGCGGTCATGTGCACGTTCAGGACGGCCCGAAGCCCGACGCTTTCACCTGCCCGAACTGTGGCGTTCAGTTGTGGGAACAGGAAGAATGATTCACGTCTTTCCTCGCATTGTTAACGGTGATTTCAAAGCGAGGGCGTCGTTGGCGGTATCATGGGTGCACCAAATTTGCTGAACCCTGAGCGACGGATGCTCAGGGCTATGCAATTGAGTGAACCCGAGCGTCTCTGGGATTTGGAGAGCCTCCTGGCAGCCTGCGATTGGACCGACCAAGCCGTCGCTGTAGGGGCAGGTCATGGCCTGCAAAATCACGGGCTTGTTGCCGTGGATGAACAGGTGCTTCGCGAGATCAGTTTGGATGTTGCCGGAGAAGAAGCCAGCGAACAGGGCCTGCTTGAACATCGGATTTGGTCGTGGATGAACCAGCAGAGTGAGGGCGATGGCCCTTCGATGAAGGCGCTCCAAGCGGCCTTTGAGCGGCATGAGGCTGGACCCGGCGTCGGGCTCCTCAAGCAACTCGGTGTTGCCATTGAAGGCGGCATGCTCGTCGCACACAATCCCGATGAAATCACCGATGTTATCGCTCAACGCACAGCGTTTTTGGCCTCCTTGCCTGCTCAAGACGACGCGCTTGATGAAGCGATGTTGAAGCATTTTGGTGCCCGGAAGAATTTGATCAAAACCGTTGAGCGGACGGTCCGCCACTGGAGTCTGACCCCAGAGGGTCAGGCCGTGTCCTCGGACGAGCTTCAGGAAACCGTTGTCATCACCGACCTGACGCCTGAACTGCTCCAAGGAGAGGCGTGGAAGGCCGCTGAATTCCGAGCCTTTGACGTCTCGCTTGAGGCTGCAACACCTCGCACGGGCCGCAGCCATCCCATGCAGGCTCTCATCGAACGCATACGAGCCATCTTCCTTGAGATGGGCTTTTCCGAACTCGTGGATGATTACGTCCAATCTGCCGGATGGAACATGGATGCGCTGTTCATCCCTCAGGACCATCCAGCCCGAGAAATGCAAGACACGTTTTACCTGGACAATCCCTCCTCCATCGCCCTCGATGAAGAGGTCATGCAAGCCTGGAAAGCCATTCACGAACACGGTGGCGACACCGGCTCCACCGGCTGGGGAGGCTCGTACTCAACCGAAGTCTCACAGCGTCCGTTGCTGCGCACCCACACCACGGTGAACACCATCCAGTACCTCGCAGAGCACCCAACCGAACCCTGCAGGGTTTTCTCCGTTGACCGTGTGTTTCGAAAAGAAGCCATTGACCGAACGCATCTTCCTGAGTTCCATCAAATCGAGGGCATCATCATGGAGGAAGGGGCCAATCTGCAAATGCTGGTGACCACGCTCAAAACGTTCTACGCAAAGATGGGCTATCCAGAGGTTCGTGTTCGTCCAGCATACTTCCCGTATACGGAACCCAGCCTCGAAATTGAAGTGAAGTGGCGAGGAAAGTGGCTCGAGCTTGGTGGAGCTGGCATTTTCCGACCGGAAGTAACCGAACCCTTGGGCATCACCTCTCCGGTGTTGGCCTGGGGCATGGGCCTTGAGCGCCTCGCCATGTTGGTGCTCGGTCTTGACGATATTCGTCAGCTCTACATCTCGGACCTTGAGTGGCTACGAAACCAACCCATTTTGTGATCAGACCGTGGCTTCCTCGGCCGGAGCGGTGGATTCTCCGGCGGGCGTGGCTGTGCCCCCAACCGCTGCCTGTTGACGGAAGAATCCCAGAACTGGCAGAAACATCAGCCCGCCGATGGCGGTTGCATCAAGGACGGCTTCAATTGAGAGGTCCTCTTCAAGCAGTATCCAAAACAGAACCATGAGGCCGTTGCCAACAGCGAGGCCAAACGCAGCTTGTTCTGGCTTGACCGGTCCCAGTTGGATTCCAAACCCGCCGATGAGCACCACGCCGAGAACGCCTGCTACAAAGAGCACGGCAGCTCCAGCCGCGGCACCAAACTCGGCGGTTGATAGGGCGACGATGACGTCTTCATCGAGGGCTTCGTCCCAAACACCGGCTTCACCGGATATACCGTAACCGAGGGCGTCCATGCCAAACCACACCGTGGCGAAGATGGTGAGCATGACCAAAAGGAGCAGTTTGCGGCGTGGTCGGCTCAACTTCAAACCCAATTCATCGAACCCGAGAGCGGGCAGATACAGGAGGAAAGAAAAGGTGAAGCTCATGAAGACGGTGACGAAAACGGCATCTTCCAGGTCAAATTCACCAAGAAGCACCCAAGAAACGGCGAGCAGCGCGATGAGGGGGTAGGTCAACAAGCGGCCGTGCCGTACTCTGAAGAGTTGCAACAAACCGATGCCCGTCATCCCGATAAGCAACACGATGACCGGTGCCTCAAAGTCAGAGAGTTCATCAGGCAAGAACCACGACGCAATCGTTAGAATCGCCCCAAATTGGGCAAACAACATCAAGGTCAAAGCGTTGATTTCTGTTGGGGGTTGCTGCCATGTCGGGCCGAGTGCATCGGAAGATTGTTCCATGACCGAGCAAGGCCGATTGCGCATATGAAATTTTATCAATAGAGCGACGTGATTGGGTTTAATTCTCTTAAACCAATGAGTTTCCAGAGGAATCAATTTTAAAGGGAGTCGAGCGTGATTCATCCATGGAAGCAGGAAGCCAAATCGCGCTGCACATGTCGAACGTGGAAACCATCCCCGGGAAAACCATCACCGCTTCGCTTGGTTTGGTTACGGGTTCAACCGTTCGGTCAAAAAATGTCTTCAAGGACATCGGTGCGGGCTTGAAGAACCTCGTTGGTGGTGAATTGAAAGCCTACACGCAACTGCTCCAAGAGGCCCGTGGCGAAGCCCTTCGGCGCATGATGATGGAGGCCCATAGCATGGGCGCAAACGCCATTGTGAACGTTCGCTTCGCAACGTCGAACGTGGCTTCTGGAGCCTCAGAATTGTTCAGTTATGGGACCGCTGTTGTCGTTGAATGAGGCGAGACCGTGCGTGAAGCTCTCCTCATCGTTTCGTGGATCCTCATTCCGATCCTCGTCTCCCTCTTCATACCGGTCACCTCGTGGTTGCTCGGCCGTTGGTACCAGGGCCGCTTACTCAGGGCCTTGGACGGTAAGGAGAAGCAGCATGGCTCCTTGCTCAAAAGCAAGAACTACCTCTCCACGTCTTCTTCGATGACCACCATGGGGGCTTCATCCTCAACCCTTCTGCACGTGAGCATCTGCGTTGGTCCTTCGTGGGGTCAAATGTTCTTCATGTGGCTCAAGAGTCTGTTCGGCGGCCGACTTCAATCCTACGACACCGTCTTGGATTTTGGACGGCGTGAAGTCCTGCTGCGTCTCCATCAACAGGCCAACCAACTCGGTTGCGCTTCCATTGTGAACATCCGCATTGAGACCTCGGTCATTTCCTTTGCAAAAAACGACAAGAGCAAGCAAGCCTCTGTTGAGTTCCTGGCCTTTGCCACCGGAATTTACCAGTGAGTTCGGCTACGCCCATTCGTCTCGAAAGCGCCGTTGGCGTTCCTTTGCTGACGCTTCGGTGTGCTCTTCGTCGGGCTCGTGGCCATTCGGGTCAATGTTCAGACCGGGCTGGTCATCCTCGCCGAAGTATTCACGGTTGAATCGTTGGCGAAAGAATCGATGTACGTCCTCTTTGCTCATGCCTTGGAAGCGCATGTGCATGTGCCGTTCACGACGCTCGTTCTTTTCTCTGCGCTGGCGATGGCGTTGTCGCCAATACGTGCGGAACACGTCGAAGCACTGCTTCTTGTCTTCCACGAGCCGGAAATGTTCGGGCCATTCCATCTGCTCAACGAGATGGACAAAGCGGTTCAAAGCGAGGACATATTCCTCAACGTCGTCCACTGATTTCTCCCCGTTTGCGAGGTTATCTTCCTGTCCTGCGTTTTCGTCATTTGGTCTGTCTTCGGTCATATCAGGGAAATCGTGTGAGCCCTTATGAAGAGTTCAATCAGGCTTGAACGCATAATGATAAGGGAAGTGCCCTGACCGTGGGTCATGGACCTCTCGGGTACGGTGAGCAGCGGGCTCGGGCGAGCCCATGTGTTCATGGCGCAACCGCACTACCAGGACCAGTTTCGAGCGATTCTTGGGAACACGGCTTGGCCGGGTACCCTGAACATGAACATCGACGATGCCATGTTCAGTCACTACATTGCTTTGCGTCAAAAAGCAGGGATCGACACGCTCGATGCCCCTGAGGCTGACCGGGAACGCGCAAAAGACCTCAACGTTGACGCCTACGAAGGCATTCGCATTCGTGGCTTTCTTCGAGACGGCGTTTCCTTTGGCGGTGCAACGGCGTTCAAAGGAACGATTCATCACGACAACCAAACCGTGGATTGTGCGGTGTTGATTCCTGATTTGACGCGCCATGTTGATGTCGTTGAGGTCATCTCCACCGCATTCCTGCGCGAACATCTTCAACTCAACGACGGCGACCGCATCACCATCTCATTGTGAGCGGTGGTAGACCACCGGGAGGGTGCCAATCTCGGCCCATTCGTTGTACAGCATGCTCTTCAATTCGTGTTGGGCAGCCTGCCGCCATCGCCCGTTGCGCGTACGCTCTGCTGTCCTCCCGATTGGTGGTGCTGAGAAATGGGTGCCGTGGCTCTCCTCAGGAAGGGGGGCATGCTCCCAGGCCACGCCCCACAACACCAGCCATTCGGGAGGTGCAACGCCGAAATCTACGGGATCCATGGGCTGCTCAATCGCTTGACGAACATCATCTTCTCCAATCTCGCCCACGGCGAGGCGGAACAATGCATTGGCCATGCGTCGCACTTGGTTCCAGAGAAAGGCTTCGCCGGTGACCTCGAAGCCAATCAACCGCTCACCGTCCATCCAAGGTTTGGTTTCGAGCACGGTTCGCATCGGGTTTTTGCCTTCCTCAAGTCGAGCAAAATTCCTCGCATCATAGGTGCCCACAAAAAGGTTCAGCCAGCGCATAAAATCCTCGCCGTTCGGTTCGACCCAGAATTCCATCGCCTCGAGTCTGTATCGATACGTTCGGTGGAGCGCCATGCGCGGGTTGAAGGCGTTGTCGACCTCTTCAACGGTGAGGAAGGCGATGTTGTTGTCCAAGCGGTCGTCAACGGCACGAATCATCTTTCGTGGTGAAAGGGCTTCCCACAACGTCTTGTCCAAGTCAACAATACCACCGTTGATTCTGACATGGACGCCGGCATCGGTCCGACTCGAGAGAACCAGGAGTTGTTCTTCTTTGGGTCCTGTGAGCCATTTGAGGGATCTGAACACTCGGATAAGTTCGCCTTGAACCGTGCGAACATCGGGTTGGATTTGGCTACCATGATAGGCATCTCCGAGGTAACCGATTCGAAAAAACAACCGAACGTTCTCGGCCAGAACACCCTCTCCTCATTCGTCAGAACTGAGGGTGGCGATGGCGTCCTCGGTGGAAAATCCGAGCGCCCCAACGGCCCATTCCAAGGCTTGTTTCAGCCACGGTTGAATCATCGGTGCTTGCCGGCTCGGGTCCATCACCTCGATGGCATCCACGAGGTTTCGACTGGCGGTGAAGAGCACTTCATCGACGGGGATGTCTTCCAACTCGAGGCGTCGTGCATAGCGCTGGAATTCCTTCACAGCGACTGGAATTCGTCGGCATTCAAGGGCAAAGGAAGCGAAGTCTGCGATGTATTCCATGTTCTCCTCGTCAAGCTCCATGGCTTTCTTGTAGGCGTTCATGATTTTTCGACCGGCGATGACGTCGTCTTGTGCTTCCATGTTCTTCATGTTCGCAAACTCTGCCCACATGTGGTGAAGTTGAGGGACATCGGCGTGATTTCCGATCTTGTCTTCCAAGTCTGCGAGGGCTCCGTCAATGTCGCCTTTGCGGAACAGTTCAATGGGCTTCTCCAACAATTCACCGACCATGTTCTCTTCTCCGGCTTGGCGTAGCCGAATTGGTTTTTCAAGGCTCGGTCAGCGACCGTTGCCCTCAAGCCTCGGTTTCTTCTTCTGTGGTCAGGGCGCTCTTGATGTCTTCCAACATGTTGGATTGTGAATGTTTTCGGTGCATCTCGTTGAGCATCATCTTGATGCCTTCCCACTTGCGGATTTTGTAGAAACAATGTCGTGGGTCGTGGTCAACACGACGCGTGGTTCGCTGGTACGTCAAGAAAGCAAAGAAGGAGCGCATGAAGCCTTTGCGGACCTTTTCCGCTGTGGAATCGTCTGCACTTGCTCCTGTCCCTGGTAGAGCGCCTGCACCTGCGTTGACGCCGACGGTTTCTTCCATCAGGCCGACGCCAGAATCGGTCATGATGGTCACGGTAGCGTAGCCCAGCATCGTACCCATGGGTGTTCGTTCAACCATCACTTCGGAGATGCGGTCAAAGAGGATGCGTCGGTGCGACCTTGAGAGCAAAAAGGCGTGGTGGTAGATGATGGCGTTTGAGGTGACCACATAGGAAAAGCTGCGTTGATATTTGTAGGTCAATGCCCAGAAGAGCAGCGTGAAGGTCGTTCCAGCGATGATGTAGTTGTAGGAGTTGATGGGTATGAAATCGAACGCACCTTCCTCAGCCCCAAACAACCCTGCAATGGCGCCGATGAGGTTGTCTGCCGTGATGACGAGCGGCAAGAAGGTCACCACCAAAAGGGCCGTCGTGACCCATCTGCCTGATGTTGAAACGTTGAGCATACGGTTGGCCCAGGTCAGGAATCCCATGGTCAGCACGAAGCCGATGGGGAGGCTTTCCCAACTGGTGACTTCGATGAGCTTTGCAGTGAACTTCAGCAAAAAGGATGCATCGTCTGCGGGGTTGATGCCTCTTGCGAACAGCAAGTGGACACCAAAGACGAGGGCTCCGAGCACGTACATGCCGAGGAAAGCGAGGGTGCTTGGTCGTGCCAATCCATTCTCGAGAATTTCTTCACCGGCGATGAGGCGAAACTTATCCCGGGCGGACGCATCTGCTCCGGAGGATTCCTTGACCTCTTCTGCCGGCTCCTCGGCCGTTTCTTCGGTCACCTGCTCTTCGCTCATACCGTGTCCTCGTTCTATGATGTTACAAGGTGAATCAAATAACTTCCCCTGTGAGGCGTGCTATTTTCAGTGTAAAACGCCCCATGCATGCTCGGCGTTGCCACGGGCCCATCCGTAGTCTTGCCGTGTTCTTCGTCCAAATTCGTCGGTGATTTCCAACCTCGTCACGTCAAGCGGGTATTCGTTGTAGGTCAGGTGAGACCACAACCCTCCTCGTGTTGGTTGGTCAAAGTGCCAGTGCGCTCTGTCGACCGCTTCCACGGTCAGTTTGATACTCGTCCGCCCGTTCCACATGTGGACGTTGAATTTTGGAAGAGGTGCGCCGGGATGATGGCCGTGGCCGCCTTCAAGACGGTCGGATACGAGTTTTTCCACCTTGACGCGAGCGAAACGCTCGGTTCGTTGGTGCTTTGCGTCGTGAAAGAGACCACCTTGCGAGAGTGCGATGTGCTTGATGTCCCGTTTTTTCCACGGGCGAGGTGTTCGGGCGGTCATGGTTGGTGAAAGGTGGGGAAGGAACCAGTCCATGTAGGAGCCGTCTTCGAAATGAAGTACGCCCCAATACCACGGTGGTGATGGAGCTTGGACGCACACCTTCTGGAAATATGCGGTGCCCGTGACCTCCTCACCGTCAATCGCTCCCTTGACCCGTGATCCATGCACTCGAAGAATATCATACCCCATGGAAGCAGCGTATGTCGCCGTGGAAGGGCGAGCCACCGACATCGCGGGGTTCCACGGTGTGAGGGACAACTGCATGGACGCAGGTGCACCGTTTTCAACGGCTTCTTTGTCGCCTCTGAGGTTCAACCAAAACGCCTGCTTCTCGCTGTGGAGACCCATGGAAAGGTCGTCGGGAAGCAGCGGTACGACGGCGCCACCACCCTCGCCCAAACCCGAACCGGGCCATGCAGGGTGGTCATCTGCCATCGCGACCATGTTGCAGGTCCGCTTGATGTACGGTTCGTACATGCGTTGACCGTCAAACCACCACGCACATACCATGCCGTCGAGGACCATGCCACCGTCGGCATCAACGCCCGGACGGCCTTTGGGCATCCACGGCGTGTTGTTCACCTCCACGCGGTCGTTGTCTTTGGTCGACCACAACACCATCAACTGTTTTCCCCAACGTTCGCCGTCGGGGTCGTCGATCATGACCAGCCACCACCACCAATCCCAGGTCATGTGCCAGAGCGGCTCTCGAATCCCAAGTTTCCACATGGTGGAGAAGTCACCTTGGAACGTGTTAAGCGCGCTGGATTCTACCATGGTCGCACCTCATTCGATTTCTTTGGATTTGAACAGCGCACTCCCGAGGAGCCAACACGCCGACGTTTGGAACAGGAGCACGAGGACGGAGACGACGATGGTTCCGAGGGCTCCCAGGCCAAGTCCGGGCGTCGACCAAAACACGTTGAGGGCCTCGGCGCCCTCGAGGGAGCCGGAGCCACCGCCCCATAGCCCCATCTGAATCAACAGCGGTGTGTCCGACCATGCGAGTGCTGCACCGGCATCGACGATGTTCATGGCCCAACCGATGACCGAAAACCGAAGGATGGAGGCGTCCGGTGCTCCGAGGGTGGTCAGAATCATGCCCAACTCCCAAGCGGCAAACGGCAAGGCCAGCACCATGCCGTGTTTCCACATCACACCGAGGGTGCAAAACAGCATCCCGTAGACCATGATGGCCAACACAGCAGCCAACCAAATCGACATCCACACGCCGAGGTCACTGAATCGGAAGAAGCCCTCACTGGGGCCAGCCAGTCCCGTGATGATGGCCAAAAGTGCGATTAAAACGGTCAGATAGACCCACGCCAGCGCATAGAATCCGAGCAAACGGTAGAGGAAGACTTCACCGCGGGCGATGGGTTTGGCGAGCATGAAGTGCATGGTGCCCGATGTCATTTCGTTTCGTATCAGGCCGGTGGCCATGAAGAGGGGGACGAAGATGCCGATGAGGAAAACCACACCGAGTTTGCCGATGGCCAGTACGAAACTTCGGTGAATGGATTCCAATGCGTAGGCCTCGTCGTCAGGGTCTTCGTCGACGTTCCCGTCCGAGCGGATGACATAGGCGCCGGGGTTCCAGCGTTCCTCGGAGATTTGGATGTCGCAGGGAATGCCGTTGTTGTTGGCGTCTTTTTGTGAGGCTGTGCGGGCTTCAACGTTGCAGTCGCCGTTGTCGTCGTATCCCACGCTTCCTTCAGCAAGGGCGTCCCAGTCAAAATCGTCCTCGTTGATCCACACGCTCGGGTCGTCGGGTAGCACCGTCGGGTCGAGGATGCCGGGATGGGATTGGTCATCGAAAATGTCCGTGCCGTACAGGTTTTCCTGGCCGTTGGGGTAACCATCGCCGTCCCAATCGTAGGAATCACCGTCATTGTCGATCGCTTCGTAATCGCGCGTCATGGCGTCGATGTAAAACATCGTCAGCACGCCCATGGCTGCAATGCCAACCAGCAGCACGACCCAGGTCGAGAGGCGCTTTCGCTGCTGCCTGAGCGTAAATTCACCGATGGCGAGCGCCTTCCGGTCCATCCCGCTCCACAAGCTCGGGAGTTCGCCTTGTTTCATACGCCCCCTCCTGCGAGATAATTGAGCAATGATTCAAGATCGTCGTCCGGGTTGTCGATCACGCTGACTTTGTGGTTGTTTTCAACGATGATTCTCGGCAGTTCTGCGTGCAGTTGACCAAAGTGGTAGGTTTGAACCAACAGCTCCTCATCGCTTGGGAAACTGACGCCAAACAACGCCGGGTGGCCCAGCAAATCCCTGCCGAGCGCTCTTGCGCCCTCGCCAACGATACGGATGGTATGGGGGATTTGATCCAGCCGTTCCCTGATGGCGTGGAGGTTTCCAAGGGCGACCAACTTTCCTTGATGAAGGATGACGATTTGTTCCGTGATGCGTTCAATCTCGCTGAGGATATGGCTGCTGACGAGCACCGTGCGACCGAGTTTTCCGAGTTCACGAATCACGTTCATGATGGTGGTCCGAGCCAGCGGGTCGCACCCTTGGAGGGGCTCGTCGAGGATGATGAGTTCAGGGTCGTTGACCAGGGCGTGAGCGATTTTCGTTCGCTGGCGCATCCCCTTTGAGAAGCGCCCGATCTCTTTGTTGACCACGTCGCTCAAGCCCACGAAATCCAACACCCGAATGGCCTCTCGTTCTGCTTCTTTCCGAGTCATGCCGTGCAATCTGGCAAAGGTGCTGACAAACTCCAGCGCCGTCATCCAATCGTGCATCTTTTCATGCTCGGGAACGAACCCCACCTTTGCATACGGGGCGGGGTTCTTCCACGGGTTCATGCCGAAGAGTTTGACCTCACCCGCACTGGGTCGAAGTTTCCCCATGAGGAGTTTGAACAACGTTGATTTCCCGGCTCCGTTCATGCCGAGGATTCCAGTGACACCGCCGCTCAAACCGAGGGTGATGTTGCTCAGGGCGTGAATGCGACCGTAGGATTTCGAAACACCGTTGAACAGAACGACCGGGACGTTGGGCGCCGCCGGTGAAGGCCCGCCGTGGCCCTGTTGGTTCATGTCGGGCATCATTCACGGGTCACCTCCATGGAGGCCACGCGAGAGGCGAGGACGTAGAGGGCCAGGGCGTTCATGGCCACCAGGGCCACCAAAGAATAGGTCCAGGAGTACTGGTCATAGGTGGTCTGGGTGCCGATGAGGGCCTGGCCAACATGTGCTGCGCAATCGTAGGGCGAAATCAGGTAGAGAATTTCTCGCTCAAACAGGTTCTTCACGATGCTTGCAAGGGTTTTCGTCCCAAACACGATGGCGAGGAGGCCAATGCCCGGGAAAAACCGCCCCGTTGAGACGCTCGAGAGACTGAGGCCGATGCTGGTGTAGGTGAAAATCAGGAGAAGACCGGCGATCATCCCGGCGAGGAACATGGGGAAGACATCGACCATCCACGCCCATCCTCGTCCGTAGGCGACCACTTCAGCGAGGAAATAGAGAATGTAGGTTACGAGAATGACCAAGGCTTGGATCATCGCTACCGAGATGAATTTCATGCCCACGTAGTCAAATCGGGAGATGGGGCGTGAGAAGTAGAGCGCAGAGGTGCCGTGTTGGCGGTCTTCGGAAATGACCCCTCCCACCAGCAGAGCAGCGACGATGGGGTAGTAGAGCACGTTTCGTGGAAAGAAGCCCAAGACGTGTCCGTAGAGATTATCCCGGCTCACGCCAAACAAGGAATGGAATTCCGAACTGCCCACAAGTCCCGAAAGCAGGGTCATGCCGGCATCCGAGAGCGAGGCGAGAAATGCAATGAGAATGAAGATTCGCGTCGGCATGGTCCACGGCCGGTGGCCCTTCTTGAAAATCCCCAAAAGATGATGACGAAGAATGGACCAGTTTCGCATCCAACGAGGGTTCAATTGCCCGGTCCAGGGCGTGTACAACTGCTCGAAAATTTCGCCACTCTTGGCCGTCGACGCTTGAGCAACCTGTTCGGGATGTTCATCGCCGGTGTTGGCTCCCCACGCCACGTCCATGCGGCCTTGGCCGGTCACCGGGGCCTCCGGGTTGAGGTCTTCTTCGCTCACGCCCCGCCACCTCCGAGCGATTCCGGCGCGTCCACTCTTCGTGCCTCGACAGGTGATTTGAGCAGATCATCGCTGGATTTGACGTTGTAGCCGAGGTTGTCCATGATGGCCAAAAAGAGGTCTTCAAGCGAGGCCTGGTATTCGTGCATGCGACGAATTTGTGCGCCCACGTCGGCGGCGGCTTGCAGAATGTGCGTCGTCGTGTCGTCTTCGGTATGGGCGATGCGCATGACGCGACCTTCTCGTCGTACCCGGAAGCCTTGGCTGGTCAAGCGCTCCTCAAGCGGCGTAGCACCGCCCCACACGTGGATTTCGATTTCTCGGTCAATGGCTTTCAAATCCTCGATTTTCCCTTGGGCTGCGAGCGTGCCTTTGTGCAGCAGGATGATGTTCTCGCACACGCGCTCGACATCGTCCATCAGGTGGCTCGCCATGAGGATGGAGCGGTTGGCATCGTTGACCATGGTGTTGAGGGTTGAAATCATGAATTCTCTGGCTTTGGTGTCCAACCCGTTTGACGGCTCATCGGCGATGAGCAGGTCGGGGTCGTGGATGATGGCGCAGGCCAGTTTCGTCGCTTGCTTCATCCCCGTGGAGAAACTGCCGATTTCACGGTAGCGCTGTTCGCCCATGCCGACGAATTGCAGGGCTTCATGGGCTCGGTTCATCGCAACGACCGGGTTCATTCCCAGCAGTTCGCCAGAGTATCGGACCTGATGGATGGCGTCCATGTCGGGATTGAGGGCGTCGTATTCGGGCATGTAGCCGATTCGCTGCCGAATCTCAACGCCTTGGTTGCGGATGTCGTAGCCAAGTACCGTGCCTTCTCCGGACGTCGCTTGAATGAGGCCAAGGATGGTTTTCAGGAACGTCGATTTCCCTGCCCCGTTTTGGCCCAGCAGACCGGTAGCGCCTCGTGGGATGTTGATGTTGAGGTTGTCAAGGGCCACATGCGGGCCGTAAGCCTTGGTGAGCGACGTGGTTTGGATGATCGGTTCATCCGCCATGGGTCTCTCCGGCTCACTGTGATGGACGACGACCCATGAAGGCTTTCGTTTGATGTACTGTGAAAGTTCAACCTTTGTAGCCGCCTCGGGTTTTCACAGCGATGCCTTTGGCGAACACGGCCATCTCGGTGGAGGTGCACTGCGCCAGGCCATGACCCAACAGGGCGCCGCTTTGGTCGGTGATGATGCACGCCTCTCCAGGCGCCAACCATGGGTCGCAAGCGAGCACGAAGCCGTGGAAGACATTGCGTCCTTTTCGAACAAAGGGCTCGGCGTCTTCGTTGACCACGACGATGGCCGGTCCCTTGGAGCCGTGCCCCCACCATTCGGTGTGAGGAAGCGTTGTTGGTAGCGATTCACGGCGAGTCTCCAGGAGCGCGAGCGCACCGGCCGTTGCAAGGGAAAGCCCGCCGTCCCGCAAACGTGGGCTGAACAGATGGGCGCCGTTGGCGTCGTTGATGTTCTTCATACGCCCTTCTCGATTCACGACGTAGGTCGCACCGTTCATCACCTGCTCTGCATCGCCGCGGTTCATGTTGAGAAGCACGGATTGTTTGTCCACGCCTTGGTCAAACCGAAGGGATGCTCGTGCGTTGTTCCGGTCATCCTCGCTCAGTGGCTTGTGAACATCATTTCCGAGGCTCAGCGTCTCGAGGGCTTCCGCCATACGCTGTTTCATTCCGTCGCCGTGGACGTCCACCGTGGCGAACGGACGGTCGTGGAGACCCAAGCGGTCGAGCTCCCTGCGAATCCAATCCTCTTCCGGTTGATGGCGAAGCACCCAGGGCGGTGCGTCGAGGTGGGCAAAGGGATTGAGGTCTTCAAGCGAGGCTGGCACCAGTCCGAGCGGGGTCAAGATGACGGGTTGGAGGCGGGGGTGGTTCGCTTTGAGCCATTCCAACACCTCGTTGATGCGCTCACGAAACGGTCCTCGAATGCCGTGGAAGACCACGACATGTTCGGTATCTTGACGGCACTGCCATCGGAGGTGAAGGGTGCGTCGTGCCTTGGCGACATGGGGCCGTCCAAAGGTGTCGTCGCCGCCCCACATCACGCCACCTGTTCGCGGCGTTAATTGACTCCACACCACCCAGTCCCAGGCGTCCTCCCACATGCCTTGGTCTCGGTCTCGGTCTCGAGCAGCATCTCGGTCCGTGTAGAACCGGTCGGGGCGCGCGTGGCGGTCCATGTTCGGCGGGGTGGTCAGCCAAAGGAAGGCTTCTCTGAGGGCGGGGTGTTGGTGGCTTCGTTGTTCTGCGAGTTGCCAAATTTTGCCCTCACGCACCGCTTGCTTGCATCGGGCCAGTTCGGCCAGGGTCACTTCGAGATTGTAGTGGGCCAACAGTTCCTCCTGCTTCTTCGGGCTCAATGTTCGCACGTCCTCTGGCGTCGTTTGCGCCACACAGGGCATCAACAGCGGCCAATCGACGAGGTCGTCGATGCGTTCAGTGCCCCACGGTGTGAGCAGACGTCCGTCCCTTGCAAACAACGCATAAGCAGCGGAATCGAAGAGGTCGGCACCCAGTGCAATGGACATCGGGAAGAGCATCGGGTGGCCGCACCCGAACATGTGAACGGGGCGATTAGGTGGGAGCAGGGGCAAGCTGGACAACATGATTTTCGCGTAGTCCTTGTAGCGCTGTTGCTCCATCACGGGAACGATGCCGCCAATGGGGTGAACAGCGAAGTCGTGCTCCCCCATCAGTTGGGCTGAAATTTGGCGCAATTCACGGTAAATTCCGCCTTGAATCGGGCCGTTGAGCATGGTGGTTTCTGCTGCCTCAAGGCTTTGCGCCGCCCGTGCTTCGGTCTCACGAACGGCGTGCTCGACCTCACTCACCTTCATGTCGGGTCGGGAGAAAACATCCAACATCGTGGCGATGTCGACACCGATGGAGCGTTGAAAGGCAACGATTTCATCCACGCCGACCTCAACATCCCCGTAGACATAGGACTGGAAGGTTCCAGAGTCGGTCATGATCACGCCGGGAAAATCGAGCAGTTTGTGCACGCCGTCGTTTTGGGCAACGGTGCGAAGATCATCGTGCTTCCACATGATGTAGGAATTCGTAATCAGCGCCTGAATGCCGTACTTGTCCCACATCACCCTTGGTTCAACGGTGCGGATGTTCGGATTGACCACCGGGAGGAGCGCCGGCGTCTCGAGGATACCGTGACGGGTGTGGAGGCGACCCAATCGAGCACGGCCGTCCCGCTGCGTGATTTCGAATTTCCCGTGGTCTTGGTCTCGGCACGGTTGAGGGTCGTCCCGCCTGTCATCACGCCAAGCGGTCATGACGACGCCTCATGTGCGCCTTTTTTCAAAGGCTCGGCTGTTTACTCGTCGTCTCCGGCAGACGGCGGGTCAACGAATTCCACGGCACCGTGCGCCAGGATAAACTCGCGGCCAAGGTCATCAAAGGTGTCGAGAAGGGCGGAGGAAAATCGCACCCGCTGAATTTCCTTGTCCGCTTCGAGGTCGGTTTTCACCCCTTCGAGTGTTCCGGGGGCAGCACCGCACGACAAACAAGCGCCCGTCAAATCCAGAACGAGGTCGAATGCATCGTTGGCATGGTCAACTTGAGAGGCGGCGATGCCTCCTCCGTGTCCGTCCAAAGCAGCCCTGACCGTGCCGAGGCGGGCCAGAAGAGCGGCGATGAAGTGGTCGGTATTGAGGACATCAAACAGCGATGTGTTTCGCAATCGTTCCTCCTCTTCGGGGTCCGTGGTTTCCGCCACTCGACGAGCGGCCTCGGCCTCCATGGCCGCCCTGGCCTCAGCGGCATACTTCGCCACCAAATCGTCATCCATGCCTCCCCCCTTGGGCTGGCAAACTTCAACCCTCGTATGGCCAGCGGTTGTTGTTGGCGGGGTCTTCTGCCGGAAACTGGTGCCCCTTTGGCCACTACATCCCTTGATATAGGACAGATGAGACCCCGATGCAGGGATGACCATGGGCGATGAAATCTTGCGGGTTGAGGACCTTCATGTGAGCGTAGACGATACGCCCATCCTCAACGGCATGAGTTTAACCATCAATCGTGGCGAAATTCACGTCGTCATGGGCCGAAACGGGGCCGGTAAATCCACGCTCGCCAGTGTCATCATGGGCCATCCTGCCTACGAAATCACCCAAGGAAGCATCCACTACATGGGCACGAACATCGATGAGATGAGCGTGTTCGAGCGAGCACGGGCGGGAATGTTCCTCTCGTTCCAATACCCTGCTGTGATCCCCGGCGTGCAGGTCGGAACGTTCCTCAAAAAATCCGTCCAATCGGTTCGAGACGACCCGATGAAGGGCCGTGCGTTCCGAAAGGAACTCAACGCAGCCATGCAAACGCTGGAAATGGAGAAAACGGTCCTTTCTCGCTACGTAAACGACGGCTTCAGTGGCGGCGAGAAGAAGCGCCTTGAGATTCTCCAAATGTTGCTCCTCAAGCCCACCCTGGCCCTGCTTGATGAAACCGATTCGGGTCTCGACATCGATGCTTTGCGCATCGTCGCCAAAGGCATCAACAGCGTGGCTTCCGAAGCCGGCTGTCTCATCATCACCCACTACCAGCGTCTGCTTGACCATGTTCAGCCGCACTTTGTCCACGTGATGATCGACGGTGCTATCGTTGAATCCGGCGGCCCTGAGTTGGCCATGAAGCTTGAGGCGCAAGGCTATGACTGGCTGGAAGCACTAAAGGAGGCTTGAGCATGAGCGACGAAGCACGAGAGGCGGTGGGCGAGTACCAGTTTGGTTTCCACGACCCGGAAAACGCCACCATTCGGTTTGACAAGGGTCTGTCAGAACAGGTGGTTCGGGACATCTCCGCCCTCAAAGACGAGCCGGAGTGGATGACCGAGATCCGTGTCAAAGCCTACCACCACTTCATGGAACGCGAGATGCCTGATTGGGGCAACTGCGGTGAACTCAACAACATCGACTTTGACAACGTAACTTACTTCCTCCGCTCTTCGGATGCCACCGAGAAGGACTGGGACGACGTGCCCGATGACATCAAGAACACCTTCGACCGGTTAGGTATTCCCGAAGCCGAGCAAAAATGGCTTGGCGGCGTGACCGCCCAGTACGAATCGGAGGCCGTGTATCACTCCATCCGCGAGGACCTCGAAGAGCAGGGCGTCCTGTTCCTCGACATGGACAGCGGCCTCAAAGAGCACCCGGACATCGTCAAGAAGTTCTTTGGGACGGTCATTCCCTACAGCGATAACAAATTCTCGGCGCTGAACACGGCCGTTTGGTCGGGTGGGTCGTTCATCTATGTGCCCAAGGGCGTCCATGTTGAGATGCCCGTCCAAGCCTACTTCCGAATCAACGCCAAGAACATGGGTCAGTTTGAGCGCACCCTCATCATCGCCGACGAGGGCAGCAGCATCCACTATGTCGAAGGCTGCACCGCTCCAACCTACTCCACCGATTCACTTCACTCCGCCGTGGTTGAACTCATCGCGATGAAGGACGCCAAGATTCGATACTCCACCATTCAGAACTGGTCGGCCAACGTGTACAACCTCGTCACCAAGCGAGGTGTGGCTCACGAAAACGCCACCGTCGAATGGGTTGATGGCAACATCGGGTCCAAATTGACGATGAAGTATCCAGCTGTTCTGCTCAAGGGCGAAGGCGCCCACGCCGAGGTCATTTCCGTGGCCTATGCTGGTGCTGGACAACACCAGGACGCCGGCGCCAAGGTCCACCACCTTGCGCCCAACACCACCTCCAACATCCTGTCGAAATCCATTTCCAAGAACGGTGGGCGCTCGTCCTATCGAGGCATGTTGCAGGTCACGCCAAAATCCCACGGCTGCCGCTCAAAGATCGTCTGCGATGCGCTGATGCTCGACAGCGACTCTCGATCGGACACCTATCCCACGATGGAGATTGGAAATTCCACCGCCGACCTCGAGCACGAAGCCAGTGTTTCCAAGGTGTCCGGCGACCAACTCTTCTACCTCATGAGTCGTGGCTTTTCGGAAGAAGAAGCCATGGGACTCATCGTGAACGGGTTCTTTGAACCGTTCACACGTGAACTCCCGATGGAATACGCCGTGGAACTCAACAAGTTGCTCGAGTTGGAAATGGAGGGTTCCATCGGATGAAGTATGCCGACATGGCCGTTCCCTCCCGTGCTCTTCATCTGTGGCGATACACTCCTTGGGCGCGCATTCATCCGTCCAAAGTTGACGAAGTTCCCGACGCCAACGGTGTTCGTTTCAAGGTCGTCGAGGGCGGTGAACTCGTCGACGGCGCCCCTCGCATCGTGAATGCCGAGGAGATCGGTCGCGTCTTCCTGAGCGAACTTGGCGGCACGGCCATGACCTTCGAAAGCACGGGTCAGCACGACGTCGTCCACCTTCAGGCCGTCGCCTCGGGCCACGTGGCCGTTGGTCACCTCCATCTCTCGTTGAACCACGATGTCGCCGTGATCCTCCACCTTTCGGGTGAAGCCGATTGGACAGGGCTGCACATCACGGGTGAAATCGCTGCAAACGTCCGAGCCGGTTTTGGTTTCGTGAACGAATTGTCGGCCAATGGAAAACTGCTTCGTTGCGAAGATTGGAGCATCGCTCGTGACGCTACCCTTGAACTGGCCGGACTCTCCATCGGCGGATTCCGATGCAAGAGCGATATTCGTAGCCGGTTTACAGGAAGCGGGGCAGCGTTGACCCAAGCCATTTCGGCCCATGGCACCCAGCAGCGGCACGTTGACCACCACGTCGAGATTCATCACGATGTGCCCCACACCGATTCCTCTCTCAACATTCACGCCGCCTGCGACGACCAGAGCCACGCCATCGGGACCGGCCTCCTGACCATCGCCAACAACGCCAACCACTGCGATGCCGGTCAAGTGTTCAAGAATCTCCTGCTCTCAGAAAAAGCACGGGCGGAATCCATACCCGAATTGGAAGTGCTCGCCGACGAAGTTGCAGCCGCCCACGGCGCCGCCAGTGCTCCGGTTGACCGCGACCAACTTCACTACCTCATGAGCAGAGGCTTGGACGAAGAGACGGCCGTGGCTTTGCTCATCGAGGGTTTCATGCACGACGGTTTTTCTTCGCTTCAACACGCTGCTTTGGTTGACGAAATGCGCACCCGATTGACCGTGCACTTGGAATGCGAATTGAAGAGGTGAACATGTGGCGTTGCGAGACCAGTTCCCCATCCTTCAGCGTAAGGTCAACGGCCATCCGCTCGTCTATCTGGACAACGCCGCCACCACGCAAAAACCGCAAGTGGTCCTCGACGCCATGAACGATTACTACTCCAAGTCCAATGCCAACGTCCACCGCTCGGTCCACACCCTCGCCGGTGAGGCCACCGAAGGCTACGAATCGTGTCGTCGCAAGCTGAAGGCTCGCTTCAATGCGGACAAAGTCATCATCACCAGCGGCACCACCGAAGCCATCAACCTCGTCGCCCACGCGTGGGGGCGTGCGAACCTCACCAAAGGCGACGCCATCGTCCTGACGGAGATGGAACACCATTCCGATATCGTCCCGTGGCAGATGCTGGCCGAGGAACGGGGGGTCGAACTGCGCTACGTTCCAGTGACCCAACACTTCACTCTTGACATGGACGCGTTTCACCACGCCCTCGACGGGGCGAAACTCGTTTGCGTCGTCCACACCTCAAACGTGTTGGGTGTTCGCAACCCGCTTGAAGACATCATCACTGCTTCACACGATGTCGGTGCCAAGGTGCTCATCGACGCTGCTCAGGGTGTGCCGCACTCAACGGTTGACTTCGCTGAGTTTGGAGCGGACTTCATGGCCTTTTCCGCGCACAAGATGTGCGGCCCAACCGGCATCGGTGCCCTTCTGGTCCAACCCGACGCGTTTGAACAGATGGAGCCCTTCATGGGTGGGGGCGATATGATTGAAACCGTCACCACCGAGGGCTCAACCTACCAGACCAATGAGCACAAATTCGAGGCCGGAACCCCGCGCATCGCCGAGGCCATCGGCTGGTCGGCGGCCCTTGACTGGATGGACACCTTTGATTTGGACGCCGAACATGCACGCCTGATCGAGATCGCCTCCTGGGTTGCCGAAGAACTTCGAGGGATGGGCATGAGCGTTTACGGTCGCCACGATGAACACGACGCCGCCGTTGTCTCGTTCCTGCATCCCACCATCAACAGCGAGGACATGGCCCATCTGCTTGATTCACGCGGCTTCGCCGTACGAACCGGCCACCACTGCGCTCAACCGCTGCTTCACCGCCTCGGTATCACCGGAACGGTCCGGGCCTCGTTCTATGTCTACAACACCCGTGAAGAAGCCGAAGGATTGGTGAGCGAACTCAAAGAAATCACGGAGAAGTTTGCATGACGTTCTACCCTGAGGCCCTGCAAGAACTGGTCGAAGAATTTCAAGAAGTGGACGACAAGCGAGAACGCTTGGAGATGCTGTTTGAGTTGGCCGAAGAGGTCGTCGAATTGCCCACCTCACAATGGTCAGACGAGACGCGGGTCCGTGGATGCCAATCCGAAGCCCACGTTCGCGTGGCGATTAACGACGGTCTCGTGCACGTACTGGGAGCGGCGGATGCAAAATTGGTCCAAGGCCTCATGGGCGTGTTAAGCATCGCCATCGAGGGTTTGACGCCTGCCCAAGCCGTGCTCATTCCGGTTGATTTCGCCCAAGACATGGGCTTGACCAACACCTTGACCCCAAGCCGCTCCAACGGCTTTCGAAACATGTACGACAAGGTCATGAACGAGATTCGTGCGAGCGTGGAGTGAGCCACATGACGACCAAGGAAGCGGTGATGGACAACCTCGACGACGTGGAGGACCCAGAGCTGGAACTCTCCATTGTGGAGTTGGGCCTGGTGTACGACGTTCGCTTTGAGGACAAAGACGAGGGCCTCCACGCTGAGGTGGACTTGACACTGACCTCGCCCGGTTGTCCTGCCGCCCCGGAGATCATGGCGGCGGCTCACCGCGCTGCGCTTCAGACCGACGGTCTTGCCTCGGTTCACATCAACCTCGTCTGGACGCCTCGCTGGGACCCGAAAATCCACGCCAGCGAAGACGCTCGCATGGACATGGGCATCTGGGATTGACCGCTGGTTATCGGCTGAATCATCCTTGAACAATCTTGAAGGGAAGCCGAGGGGCCCTCAACCCATGCGACCGGTTCATCTTTTGTTGATGCTGGTCCTTTTGGCTCCACTCACCGGATGTCTTGGAAGCGGCGGCGACGGGGCTGAAGTCACGGGCGCCTACATCGTTGAATCCACCATGAGTGCCGTTGAATTGGAGGCCAAATCGGCCTACTATCAAGATGAAGCAACGGTTGAATGGAGCGTTGATTCCTCCTCATTCGATGACGCCATCGAGGCCGCAGGTGGTAACGTCGTCGGCGTTCTGTTCTCACTCACCTATGGTGAAGACGAAACCTCGGGTGGCCCGCTTTGTACGGGTGGGGAAGCCAACGAGCCCGACACGATTGAGGCCACGACGACCAAAGGCGAATGGACGCTCACGGCTTCGGGCCAGAATCCCGGTTCGCACGATGTGAACCTCACATGGCACAACCAGTCCCTGCTTTCAGGGGTTATCGAAGGGATGACCAAGAGCGACATCGAGGCTCAACTGGCTTTTGGTGAAGCGGCTCGGGGCACGTACAACCTTGCGCTGACCGTTGATGCAGAAGCCTTCAACGGTGCCCTTTGTTCGAACAACGACGACGGCGAAGAGGTCGCCAGTGTGGTCAGTCTGCTGGTGTTGGATTTCACCATTCTCAACGAGGACGGCGAGGAAGCAGCAACGCTGGCGGTCGGGAGCGGGTCCTTGCCGGTGGTTCTCTTTGCAGGCTGGATTTTCCCGGTGGTTTTTCTCATCGGTTATGTCTCGGTCAAGCAGCGAGACCGTTTCCACCTCGACCTTGATTTGAATGAGCCGGAAACCGAGGCGGTTGAGGCCGTTGAAGGCGAGTCAACTTCTGACGGCGAGACGCTGGTGGACAGTTATCGGGCTCGTGTCATCACCCTCTCAGCCCTCTATGTCGCCCAAGGTGTTCCCTGGGGCTTCATCACCGTCACGATGGTGACCTTCCTCGCCGCCGAAGGAGCGGATGCTGGCGACCTCGCCTACTTGCTCACGCTCGGCACCCTTCCGTGGTCGTTCAAGTTCCTCTGGGGCCCCATCATCGACCGCTTCCAAATGCCCGAATTGGGACGTCGCCGGCCTTGGATTCTCATCGCCCAAACCGGCATGGTGGCGCTTCTTGTCACGATGCTGTTGGTGCCCGATTTGACCACTAACATCACCTTGCTCGGGGCCCTCTTTTTCGTCTACAATGTGTTCACGGCCCTGCAAGACGTGTCAACCGACGCCCTCGCCGTTGACGTCCTTCAGCCCCATGAATTCGAACGGGTCAACAGCTACATGTTCACGGCCAAGTCCTTGGGCGGTGCCATTGGCGGTGCCGGTCTTGGGACCATCATCGGTATCGTCGGTATCCGTGGTGCCTTCCTTATCCAAATCCCCATTCTCGTCGTCATCATGATGGTGCCCTTGTTCATGCGTGAGCGTCCCGGTGAGAAGCGCTTTCCGTGGGATGAGGGAGAGGTGGTCGAGCAAGAGGAAGGGCCGCAAGATGAGGTTCGCGATTTCAAGACCATTCTCGCGAACATTCGCACCGCGTTCTCCGTGCGCTCGGCTCAACTCGGTGTTGTGGTCAGCCTCACGATCTCCCTGGCCTTCATCCTCATTCCGATACTGCCGCTGCTGTTCCTTCAAGAACTCGGGTGGAGCCAGGAAGAATTCAACGCGACCAAGGGTGGCATCATCCTCGTTGTCACCATGCTGGGGGCCATGGCAGGTGGGGAACTCGGGCGTCGTTTCGGAGGCAAATCCATGCTGATGTTTGCTGCACTTGGCGCATCCTTGACCACGTTGGTGTGGGGCATGGTTGATTCGATGTGGAGCGAGGTTTGGTTCATGATGCTCGTGTGGGTCATCCACACCTTCCTTTGGGCCATCGTCTCCATCTGCGCTTACTCGCTCATGATGCGGGTCACCTGGGCCGAGGTGGGCGGAACCCAGTTTACCGGCTACATGGCGATGATGAACCTCTCCGCCATCATCGGCTATCAGTTGGCGCCCATCTTTGCCGAGCGCTACAACTACCAGACGCTCTTCTACATCGCTGCCGTGCTCGAGACCTTCGTGGTGCTCGCTGCGTTGTTCATTGACCCTGAAGAGACCGACCGAACCCTCAACACTGTTGCTTGAGGATGGTCTCAGTCACTTGTTTCCAAATCCCATGTCGTCCGAACCTTACGAGGTTCATACGCTGGGAGTCGCACATGCGTGCAACTGTGGCTCCATTCTGCATGCGATTGCCATGCTGATCGAGGCGCGGCGGCCCGATTTGGCGATGGTCCTCATTGAGCAAGAACTCAATTCTCAAACTTGACCCATTCAGCACCGCTGCCCTCGGTTCGGTAGAAGTTGGTCCCGTCATCCGTGGTGAACCACTCGTAGCCGTTCTCATCCGAGCGCTGAGCTGCTGTTTCAGCCGTTGGCACGATTGTTGAGACGGCAACAGCTTGA